>NZ_KK073874.1:3299392-3959271 GCF_000585375.1 Cryptosporangium arvum DSM 44712 | reverse complement strand
TGCCGGTACTCGACGGGTTGTCGGCCGCGCGGGAGATGCACGCGCGACTGCCCAGTTGCCGAACGTTGATCCTCACCGGCCTGGACCGCCCCGGAACGCTGCGCCGGGCACTGTCCCTGTCCGTGTCGGGTTTCCTGCTCAAGGACTCCCCGTACGAGCGCCTGGTCCAGGCGGTTCGTGAGGTCGCCTCCGGCCGGCGGGTCGTCGACCCCCAACTGGCCCTCACCGCCTGGGACATCGGGGAAAATCCCCTCTCCGCCCGGGAGATCCAGGTTCTGCGTCTGGCCGCCGGTGGAGCGGAGCCGCAGGAGATCGCCGCGACGATTCACGTGTCCCTCGGCACCGTGCGGAACTACCTCACGAAGGTCGTCATGAAGCTCAACGCGCGCAATCGCATCGACGCCATCCGTATCGCCAAGGACGCGGGGTGGATCTGAGTTGACGGCTCAGCGGACGTAGGCAGGCAGTTCCGGGCCGGAGCGGGTCCGGCGGTCCCAGCCGGTGAGCTCGGACGGCAGCGGGAACCCCACGCCCATCCAGCCGAGTGCGTCCAGGTGCCGGCCAGCAGCAGAGATGGGTGGTCTCGTCGTCGGACGGGCCCACCGCACGGACCGCGAGTGCCCCTGCTCCAGTCGCTCGTAGTCGTTGGCCGACATCCGGCCCGTCGCCGGATTCGCGGGTGCGATGCTGCTGGTGGGACGCGTGACGACCGTCGGACCGGGTAGAGACACTGTATGGCCGACACCGCGATCTTCGACGTCGACGGAACCCTGGTGGACACCAACTACCAGCACGCTCTGGCGTGGTTCCGTGCCTTCCGCCGTTTCGGCATCACCCATCCGCTGTGGCGCATCCACCGCGGGATCGGGATGGGCGGAGACATGTTCGTGCCCGAGGTCGGGGGCCGGGACATCGAGGAAGCGCACGGCGACGACCTGCGCAAAGCGTGGGCGGAGGAGTTCGACCGGCTCATCGACGAGATCCAGCCGTTCGAGGGTGCCCACGATCTGCTGGCCGAGGTCAAGGAACGCGGCTTCCGACTGGTCCTGGCCAGCTCCGGCCGGACCGACCACGTCGACCGGTTTCTCGACCTCATCGACGGGAAGTCCCTGGCCGACGCCTGGACCACCTCCGACGACGTGGCGAAGAGCAAGCCCGAGCCCGACCTCATAGCGACGGCCCTGGCCAAGGTCGAGGGAGCCAGCGCGGTCATGGTCGGGGACTCGATCTTCGACGCGCAAGCGGCCGCCAAGCTCCAGATCCCCACTCTCGGGGTCCGTACCGGCGGTTTCTCGGTCGGGGAACTGCAGGAGGCCGGTGTCCTCCAGGTCTTCGACTCGCTGGTCGCCTTCCGCCAGGCCCTCGACGGCACCCCGCTGGCTCGCGCCAGCCGCTGAGCGACTCCGCCGCACACCGCGACCGCGATCGGCGCGTCGGTGAGCGCCACCCGCCCAGGCGAGCCACGGCCGGCGACCACAGGCGCCCATCGCCCGCCGTGACGCGTGAGTCGTTGGTCCCGGAAGTCGATCGCTTCCCCGGCGGTGCCCGGCGCCCGGCCGTGAGCAACGCCCCTGCGACGGTCTCCGGGCCCGTGCGGCGTCTACGATGGAGCGCAGTGCTGGTTCGCCCCGTCAGCCAGACGGGGCGTCGTAAGAGGGAACCCGGTGGGAATCCGGGACTGCCCCGCAGCGGTGAGTGGGAACGACCGCCGTCAATCAAGCACTGGGCCGGCCACGGCCTGGGAAGCGACGGCCAGTAGGAACGCCCGTCCGGCTCCGGCCGGTCGGAAACAGCCCACGAGTCCGAAGACCTGCCCGCACCGCGCACGCGACCCGTGTGCGCCGCCGACGACCCCGAGGGAGGGTCAGGGCGGGGTCGGCGGCTGCGCTGTGCCCTCCCCTGCCTTCCTTCGGTCCATCGGATCTTCGAGGGAAGGACCTCATGAGTAATTTCGGACGAAGCACCGTCCTCGGCTATCCCCGCATCGGCCCCCACCGCGAGCTGAAGAAAGCGGTCGAGGGCTACTGGGCGGGCCGGATCACCGAAGCCGACCTGCACGCCCTCGCGGCTGAGCTGCGCGCCGACGTGTGGCGCACCCTTCGCGAGGCGGGGCTGGAGGCGATCCCGTCCAACACGTTCTCCTACTACGACCACGTGCTCGACACCGCGGTCGCCGTCGGAGCGGTTCCGGAGCGGTTCCGCCGTCTCGGGCTGTCCGACCTGGACACCTACTTCGCGATGGCCCGCGGTGTGGACGCCGAGCCCGCGCTCGAGCTGACCAAGTGGTTCGCCACGAACTACCACTACCTCGTGCCGGAGATCGGCCCGGACACCGTCTTCGCGGCCGACCCCGCGAAAGCCCTGGCCGAGCTGGCGGAAGCACCCGGGACCCGGCCGGTGCTCATCGGCCCGGCGACGTTCCTCCTGCTGGCCAAGGCCGCCGACGGTGCGCCGGAGGGCTTCCGGCCGTTCGACCGTCTCGACGACCTGGTCGAGGTCCATGCGCAGATCCTGGGCGCGCTGGCCGACGCCGGCGCCGAGTGGGTACAGCTCGACGAGCCCGCCTACGACGCCGACCGCACCCCCGCGGAGATCGACGCGCTCCGCGCCGCCTACGCCCGGCTCGTCGCGCTCGAGCACCGGCCGAAGATCTTCGTCGCCACGTACTTCGGCGCGCTCGACGACGCCCTGCCGGCGCTGCTGGAGACCCGGGTCGACGCGCTGGGCCTCGACCTGGTCAACGGGGCCCGGGATCTGGACCGGCTCGCCGGCACCGGCACGGTCAGCGGCACGACGATCGTCGCCGGGCTCGTCGACGGCCACAACGTCTGGCGCGCCGACCTCGGCGCGGCGGCCGCGCGCTACGCCACGCTGAGCGGCCTGGCCGAGGACGTCGCGGTCTCCACCTCGTGCTCGCTGCTCCACGTGCCGGTCGACCTGGCCGCCGAGACCGACCTCGACCCGGCGCTGGTGGAGCGTCTCGCGTTCGCCCGGCAGAAGGTCGACGAGATCGTCGCTCTCAGCAAGGTCCTGGACGACGGCGTCGGCGGCCTCCCCGCCTCTCCCGGCGAGGCACCCGAGGCATGGCGGGACCAGACCGTCCGCGCCCGCCTGGACGCGCTGCGCCCGGAGCACTCGCGCCGGGGTGCCTACGCCGACCGGGCCGCCGCCCAGCAGCAGCGGCTGAACCTGCCGCCGCTGGCCACGACCACGATCGGGTCGTTCCCGCAGACCGACGCGCTGCGCCACGCCCGCGCCGAGGTCCGCGCCGGGCGGCTCGACGCGGCCGGGTACGAGGAGCGGATGCGCGCCGAGATCGCCGACGTCGTCGCGCGGCAGGAACGTCTCGGCCTGGACGTACTCGTGCACGGCGAGCCCGAGCGCAACGACATGGTGCAGTACTTCGGGGAGCAGCTCGGCGGGTTCGCGGCCACCGTCGGCGGCTGGGTCCAGTCCTACGGCTCCCGCTGCGTCCGTCCTCCGATCATCCACGGCGACGTCACGCGCCGAGCGCCGATGACCGTGGCGTGGTCGGCGTACGCGCAGTCGCTGACCTCGAAGCCGGTCAAAGGCATGCTGACCGGTCCGGTGACGATCCTCGCGTGGTCGTTCGTCCGGATCGACCAGCCCCTGGCCGACACCGCGAACCAGGTCGCACTCGCTCTGCGCGACGAGTGCCACGACCTGGAGGCGGCCGGGATCCGGATCATCCAGGTCGACGAGCCGGCGCTGCGGGAGACCCTGCCGCTGCGCCGGGCCGACCAGAAGGCCTACCTCGACTGGTCGGTCGGGTCGTTCCGGCTGGCGACCAGCGGGGTCGCGGACTCCACCCAGATCCACACCCACCTCTGCTACTCCGAGTTCGGTGAGGTGCTGCCCGCCATCGACGCGCTCGACGCGGACGTGACGAGCATCGAGGCGTCCCGGTCGAAGATGGAGATCCTCGACGACCTCGCCGCGGCCGGGTACAGCCGGGGCGTCGGCCCGGGTGTCTGGGACATCCACTCCCCCCGCGTACCCGCCCGGGACGAGGTGACCGACGCCCTGCGCCGGGCGGTCGCGGTCGTGCCCGCGCAGCGGTTGTGGGTCAACCCCGACTGCGGGCTCAAGACCCGCGGCTACGCGGAGGTGGAGGCCTCGCTCGCGCACCTGGTGGCCGCGGCCGCCGAGGTCCGCCGGGACAGTTAGTTGCACACCCCCAGCACGCGAGGGTGGGTGATCGGCCACCGCTGACGAGCGGGACGACTCGGCCGGAACCACTGGGGCCGGTCGCGGGAGCGACCGGCCCCAGCCCGGCAGGCGTAGAGCTAGAAGTCTTCGTCGAACGCGACGGAACCCGGGACCGCGACCTGGTACGCGGAGACGCGGCGTTCGAAGAAGTTCGACAACTCCTGGACGTCCTGCAGGTCCATGAAGCCGAACGGGTTCGACGACCCGTACATCGGGTCGAGCCCGAGCTGCAGCAGCCGCCGGTCCGCGACGTGCTGCAGGTACTCGCGCATGTCGATGAGCGACAGGCCCGGCACGCCCGGCCCGACGAGGTCCTCGGCGAACTGGGTCTCGCACTCGACGGCTTCGGCGAGCATGTCCCGGACCTGCTGGGCCATCTCGTCGTCGAAGAGATCGGGCTCTTCGCGGCGAGCGGTTTCGACGACGTCGAACGCGAACGCCATGTGCATCGACTCGTCGCGGAACACCCAGTTCGTGCCGGAGGCCAGGCCGTGGAGCAGGCCGCGCGAACGCAGGAAGTAGACGTAGGCGAAGGCGCCGTAGAAGAACAGCCCTTCGATGCACGCGGCGAAACAGATCAGGTTGAGCAGGAACTTCCTGCGGTCGGCCCGGGTTTCGAGGCGGTGCAGGTCGCCGAGCGAGTCGATCCAGCGGAAGCAGAACTCGGCCTTCCGCGCGATCGACGGGATGTTCTCGACGGCGGCGAACGCCTCGAAGCGCTCGTTCTCGTCGGGGACGTAGGTGTCCAAGAGATTCAGGTAGAACTGGACGTGCACGGCCTCCTCGAACAGTTGCCGGGAGAGGTAGAGCCGCCCTTCGGGCGAGTTCACGTGCTGGTACAGGTTGAGCACGAGGTTGTTGGCGACGATCGTGTCGCCGGTGGCGAAGAACGCCACGAGCCGGGACACCAGGTGCCGCTCGGCCGGCGACAGCTTCGCGAGGTCGCGCAGGTCGGTGTGGAGGTCGACCTCCTCGACGGTCCAGGTGTTCTTGATCGCGTCCTTGAAACGGTCGAAGAAGTGCGGGTAACGCATGGGACGCAACGTGAGGTCCATGCCGGGGTCGAGAAGCATTACTGGCAGGCCTCGCAGGACTCGGGGTTCTCCAGCGAACAGGCGATGGCTTCGCTGATTTCGGGCTCGGGTGTGCTGGGCGCGGCGACGGCAACCGTCGCCTGCTGGATGCGAGTCGCCGGGCGTGACCGCAGGTAGTAGGTGCTCTTGAGCCCGGTCTTCCAGGCGTAGGAGTACATCGAGGAGAGCTTGCCGATCGTCGGCGAGGCCAGGAACAGGTTCAGCGACTGCGACTGGTCGATGAACGGCGCCCGGGCGGCGGCGAGGTCGATCAGCGCGCGCTGAGGCAGTTCCCAGGCCGTGCGGTACAGCTCACGGACCTCGGCCGGCAGCGCGGTGATGCCCTGGACCGAGCCGTCGGCCTGCTTGATCGCGTTGCGTACCTCGGCCGTCCACAGGCCACGGTCCTTCAGCTCGCGGACCAGCGCGGAGTTGATCTGGAGGAACTCGCCGGAGAGCGTCTCGCGCTTGAACAGGTTGGAGACCTGCGGCTCGATGCACTCGTAGCAGCCGGCGATGGACGCGATCGTGGCGGTGGGGGCGATCGCGATCAGCAGCGAGTTGCGCAGACCGGTGGTGCCGACCCGCGTCCGGAGGGCGTCCCAGCGTTCGCCGCTGGTCTCGACGTTCCAGAGGTCGGGCTGCAGGTCGCCGCGGGCCGCCCGGGTGTCGGCGAACGCCGGGTGCGCGCCGAACTGCTCGGCCAGGTCCGCGGAGGCCTCGAGTGCGGTGAGGTAGATCTCCTCGGCGATCTTCGTGGACAGCGCTTTGGCGTCCGCTCCGTCGAACGGGAGCCGCAGGGCGAAGAACACGTCCTGCAGCCCCATCACGCCGAGGCCGACCGGGCGCCAGCGCGGGTTGCTCGCCGCGGCCTGCGGGGTCGGATAGAAGTTGATGTCGATCACGCGGTCCAGGAAGACCACCGCGGTGCGCACCGTCGCGCGCAGCTTCTCCCAGTCCAGGTCCGTGCCCGCGACGTGCGCGGCGAGGTTGACCGAACCGAGGTTGCAGACGGCGGTCTCGTCGTCGCTGGAGACCTCGATGATCTCGGTGCAGAGGTTGGAGAGGTGGACGACGTTTTTCTTGTCGGCGGTCTGGTTCGCGAGGCGGTTGGAGGCGTCTTTGAACGTCATCCAGCCGTTGCCGGTCTGGGCGAGCGTGCGCATCATCTTGCCGTACAGGTCGCGGGCCTTGATTTTCCGGACTTCGCGGCCGGCCTGCTCGGCGGCCTCGTAGGCCCGCTCGAAGTCCTCGCCCCACAGATCGGGGAAGTCCGGGAACTCGTCGGGGTCGAACAGCGACCACAGGCCGTCTTCCTCGACCCGGCGCATGAACAGGTCCGGGATCCAGTTCGCGAGGTTGAGGTTGTGGGTCCGGCGGGCGTCCTCGCCGGTGTTGTCGCGCAGCTCGAGGAACTCCTCGATGTCGGGGTGCCACGGCTCGAGGTAGACGCAGGCCGCGCCCTTGCGTCGGCCGCCCTGGTTGACCGCCGCCACCGAGGCGTCGAGCGTGCGCAGGAACGGGACGATGCCGTTGGACTGGCCGTTCGTCCCGCGGATCAGCGCACCGCGGCCGCGGACGCGGGAGAACCCGATACCGATGCCCCCGGCGAACTTGCTCAGGTTCGCCACCTGCGCGTACCGCTGGTAGATCGAGTCCAGTTCGTCCTTCGGCGAGTCGACCAGGTAGCAGCTCGACATCTGGGTGTGACGGGTGCCGGAGTTGAACAGGGTCGGCGAGCTCGGCAGGTACGCGAGGCTCGCGAGCAGCCGGTAGAAGCCGATGGCTTCCTTGGCGGTGGTGCTCAGGCCGCAGGCGACCCGCAACAGCCAGTACTGCGGAGTCTCGACGACCAGCCGGGCGTGGGGGTGGCGCAGCAGGTACCGGTCGGCCACCGTCCGCAGGCCGAAGTACTCGAAGCGCAGGTCGTTGGACTCGTCGATCGCGTCGTCGAGCTTACGGGCGTTCTTCTTGACGAACGCGGCGGTCTCGTCGCCGATCAGGCCCTGTTCGTGGCCCAGCGCGATCGACTGGCTGAAGGACGCGATGCCCTGCCCGCGGACCTCTTTGTCGAGGTAGCCGGCGAGGAGGCGGGCGGCGAGACGGGAGTACTGCGGCTCCTCGCCGATCATCTCGGCCGCGGTCTGGATGCTGAGCTGGTCGAGCTCGGCCGTGGTCGCACCGTCGTAGAGACCGCTGATCGTCTTCGTCGCGACCCGCAGCGGATCGACGTCGGTGAGGTCGTCGGCCCAGCGCTCCACGGCTTTGACGATCTTGTTGACGTCCACCGGCTCGGCGTCGCCGTTGCGCTTGGTGACGTGCATCTGGGGCCTGCGCTGGACCGGTGTCTCCGGCGCGACCTCGGCGGTTGTCACAACTCTCTCCTCGCGAGTAAGTCCTCCTGAGGACACGCGAGAACAGACACCATCGGCGCACAACGGCGTGCGGAGCTGGCATCAGCCGTCCCGCGCGGCCTCCGACCGCCGGACCGATACCGGTCCGGCGCGCTGGCAGGTCTTCGGACTCGTGGGCTGTTTCCGGCCGGCCGGAGCCGGACGGGCGTTCCTACTGGCCGTCGCTTCCCAGGCCGTGGCCGGCCCAGTGCTTGATTGACGGCGGTCGTTCCCACTCACCGCTGCGGGGCAGTCCCGGATTCCCACCGGGTTCCCTGTTGCCACGACCGTCCTGGCGGGACGGCCGAACCAGCTGCGCTCGCCACCATATCTAGGTACGCCACAGAAGTCACACACAACATCTCGTGTCGGCGTTTCGCACACGCGTCACCACGGTGAGTGGGGAGGCGGCCGAGGTTCACTCCCGGTAGGACGAGCGTGCCGCCGACCACCGGAACGGAAATCGTCCGGTGACCCCGGCCACCGAGGGAAACCTTCGTGGACCGCTCGTCGGTGACGAGCCCGGTGACGGCAGCCGTGTCGCTGCCGTGCTTCTCCGCGGAGAAGTCGTAGAAGACCGTGCGCGCCAGCCGCAGGAGTTCGCCGGAGCCGAGGTCGACCGTGACCGTTGGCCGCCACGCGTGGGCATCGACCAGCGGAGGAACCCCGGGTCGGTCACCGCACCGAGCGAAGTCACCCGGCGATACCGAGGGTTGCGGCCGGTCCGTTCGCGTCGAGACGCCGCTCGGCACGCGCGTGGCGTCGACGGTCACGCCGGCCGCTCGTCGGGCCGGTGTCGCTCCGACGCGCAGAGTGAGCGTGCCCGGCTGTGCCGTCACGCCGTTGGGCAGGACGAAGACCCCGTCACGCACTACCGCAGGCTCGCCGTGATCAGTCGTCGGGTAGCGCAGCGCACGGTCCAGGACGTCGAGGGTCGGCACGTCCGGGTCGACCGTTCCCGCCACCGTTCCGAATCGGGAGGCGTAGGTCAGTACGGCGCTCCCGCCGGCAGCGGGTGAGAGGGACACCGTCTCGGGTGTCAGCTCACAGAACCGAGGCACGTTCCGGCTCCGAACACCACCATGGTCGCCCCCCGCGCCGCTGCGGTGAACAACGGGGTGCCGACAGTGGTGGGCGCGGCGGCCTGGCGACACCGGTTCACGTCATCGGCGGAGGCGCCCGTGCGGACGTGGTACCTCTGCTCCACGGGTGGCGCTTTCAGGTTCGCCGGAACATCCGGGCCGGCGGGCGCTGCCGTTGCTTGCGCCAGGTCCACGCCGTCGGGTGCGGTGTTCGGCTGCAGCGCGCCGGCCAGCATCTTCACCGCGAAGACCGCGGCCGCCGCACCGACTCCGGCCGCGACCGTCAGGCCGGACCGACGGCGTGGAGGTTGCATCAGCGCCTCGTGCACACGGCGGCGCGCCGCAGCGCGAACCGCTGCGGGAGGCGGGGGAAGTCGCCTGAGTCAGTCATCTCGCTCCTGGGCCGTCATCCGGTTGAGTCGCCCGCGTGCCCTGGCCAGCCGCGATTGCACGCTGTGCACGGAGATCCCCAGGATCTGAGCGGCGTCCTGGACCGAGGTCTCGCCCAACAGGAACAGCTGGACCGCCTCACGCTGAGCGCGCGGCAGGTCGTCCACGGCTGCGAGCACGCGGACGAGCCGATCAGCGGCGGCGGCGGGCGACCGCGGGTCGTCGCGGCGCCCCGACGGCCGCGGCGGCCTCGGCCGTCACACCGGTCCGCGACCAGCCTCCTGGACGAGCAGAGGAATGCCGGCGAAGCCTCGCTCGTCGTGGGCCGGCACCACCCGGACGAGGTCGGCGATCGCGATGATGCGTTCCCGGTCCACGGTCACCTGCTTGCGGTCGCTGTCGGCGAACAGCCGCATCAGGAAGAGGCGCTCGATGTTCTTTTCGATGCCCTCGAGTCGCCAGGTGAGATCGCCGATGAAGGCATAGCGCTCACCGGACGGGAGGGCGACGAAAACGATCACCGATCCCGTGGTGTGCCCGGCCGCCGGGACGATGACGATGGACCCGTCCCCGTAGAGGTCGTGGCTCTGCGCGAAGCCGAGGTAAGGGCCGCCGTCGAACGTGTACTCGCGTAACGGGTGGCCGGGCGAGAACGACGTGAAGATCTTGTCGGCGCCTTGCTTCTTGGCATAGGTCACCTCCGCGGCGGTGATCAGGACGGGCGCGGCCAGGTCGGGGACACCGCTGACGTGGTCCCAGTGCGAATGGGTGATGAGAATTCCCGACAGCCGGTGCGGGTCGTACCCGGCGGCCGCCAGTTGATCGACCACCGGAGAGCCGACCCGGTGCTCCACGCGGCGGTACCCGGGCAGCATCTGCTGGTGCTTCTCCACGTCCCGGCCGAGCCCCGCGTCGATCAGGACGTCGCCGGACGGGTGCTGGACGAGAACGGCCGTGGCCGCGAACTGGACCGTCTCGCGGCGTGAGCCGCCGCGAAGCGCCATGTTCGCCTTCGTCGAGTACGAGCCGGTGGGCAGTTGATGGATGGTCATGGTCACCGGCGGCGTGGCCGCGGGCAGAGGGGTGAGCGCTGGCACCGGGAAACTCCCTAGACGAGGAGATAACTACTGAACACATTGTTCAGTATATGCGATCGCAGGTTGATTGAATACACTTGGTTCATGGGCACGGACCCGGACGCCTCAGTCGATCCCCGCGTCGCGCGAACGCACCGCGACGTGGTCCGCACGGCTGCGGACCTGCTGATGTCGGGCGGGTGGGACACGGTCACCCATGCGGAGGTGGCCCGGCGCGCCGGCTACTCGAAGGCGACGCTGTACGCGCACTGGCCGACGCGTCTCGACCTGATCCGGGACGCCGTGACACAGATCTGCGACGAGGCTCGGCACCCCGAGCCCGGCGGCGACCTCCGAACCGACCTCGTCACGGGGTTGACCGACTTCGCCCAGGATCTGACCGGACGCCTCGCCCGCGTCCTCGGTGGTGTCATCGAGCGTTCGGGAACCGATCCGGTCGTCGAAGAGCTGCGTCGTTTGCTCTACGACACGGGCACACGAATGCTTCGGACGGTTCTGGAAACCCACCTCGACGCCCGGGACGTCGACCCGGTTCTGGCTCTCCTCGCCGGCGGGATCTTCGTGCGCATCGCCTTCGAAGGACTGGTCGCGACCCCGGAACTCATCGAGGACCTCGTGGTTCGCGCACTCGCATCCGTTCAGCTCCCGGCCGGTTCTGACGGGCAGGCATCCTGAGCAGCGCGGCCGTACCGCTCTCCTGACGTCCCGGCGGGTCCGCAACCGGCCGGTCGGTGCAGGCGCTCAGCCCTGACGGGGGCCCCAGCCTTCGACGGCGTCGAAGCGCGGACTGAAGGCTAATGCCATCGGCCTTCGCGATTCGGGGCCTCATCCGTAGTCCACTGGCCGGGCGTACCACCGAGACTCTGGACATCACGTGCCGGATCCGGTCGCACTCCGGCCGAGTCGGTGATCGGATCACCGCGCGGAGGTGCGCGGGGACCTACAGCCTCGACCGGTTCCGGGGCGCCTGCGGCTCGCCCGGCGACGCAGCCGAAGAGTCCCGGCGGAGTTCGGCACGAACACCCCACGGGGGGCGAAGTGCGGGTTCTCCATGACCGTCGGGGGTTCCGACCGGCGACACCGGAATCCGGAACGCGCTCGCCCGAACGCCCCCGGCGGCTGCCGGTCCGCAGCGCCAAAGCCGTAGCAGGGGTGCGGATGACATGTGTTCATCGTCGGGAGCGAGCGTGGCGCCGAACCAGACTCGTTCCCGCTCACCGGGAGCCCGCTCAGGCGAAGCGGACCGTGCCGCCGTCGACCGCGGCGCCCCGCTCGGAGAGCACGTCGAACGCTCCCCCGGCGTAACCGCGGACGGTCACGGTCTCGCCGGGAAACACCGGCGCGGCGAAGCGGCCGGAGAGTTCGCTCAGGTCGGCGGGGTGGGCGCCCACCTCCTCGGCCAGGGCGACGGACGCGATCGCCAGCGTGGCCAGGCCGTGCAGGATCGGGCGCGGCTGGCCGATACCGGCTGCTGCCTCCGGATCGACGTGGATGGCGTGCGTGTCGCCGAGCAGCCGGTAGAGCACCGCGACGTTCGGTGCGATCGACACCGCGGCGGTGCTGGTCGGCGGGGTGTCCGGCGGCGCGGGACGGCCGGGCCCGCGCTCGCCGCCGAAGCCGCCGCGGCCCGGGGCGAACAGGGTCCAGGTGGCGACGAAACAGCGGCTCTCGACGACGACGTCGAAGATCGCCGCGCTGCCTTTGTCCCAGACGTCGCCGACTCGCGCGGCGAGCGTCAGTTCCCCGGCCGGCGGCAGGGGCTCGAGGACGGTGAGCCGCTGGGCGCCGTGCAGGGTGGTGCCGACGTCGAACGCACCGGCGGAGCCGAGCGCATCGGGTGCCCACTGGGCGAGCGTGAGCGCGAACGGCGGCAGGACCCTCAGGTGCTTCTCGTAGACCAGGTCGAGCTGATCCGGGCGGGCGCCGACCGCCAGCGCGTAGAGGATCGCGTCCCGCTCGGTCCAGCGCACGGTGCGGTCGCCGAGCGGGCGGCCGGCCCAGTCCCCGGCCGTCGCCGGGCTCACGCCCGCGCCCCGTCGGGCTGAGCCGCCGGGGCCGGGCGGGCGCCGTAGACCGGCTCGGGAGCGGCGGCGCGGCCCAGCAGCTCCCGCAGGGCCGGGCCGACGTCAGCGGCGTCCCAGCGGGCACCCAGATCGTGGGCCGGCCCGTGCCGCCAGGCGTCCTCGACGCAGATCTGCCCGCCTTCGATCTCGATCACGCGTCCGGTGACGTCACCGGCTTCGGCGCTCGCGAGCCACGCGACGACCGGGGACACGTTCGCCGGGTCCATCGCGTCGAAACCGTCGGCGGGCTTGGCCATCTTCGTCGCGAACGGCCCGTCGGTCATCCGGGTCCGCGCGGACGGGGCGATCGCGTTGACCGTGACCCCGTACGGCGCGAGCTCTTCGGCCGCGACCAGCGTGAGCCCGGCGATGCCCGCCTTGGCCGCCGAGTACGTGCCCTGGCCCACGCTGCCCTGCAGGCCCGCGCCGGAGGACGTGTTGATCACCCGGGCCGCCCGGGGCCGCCCGGCCTTCGCCTCGCGTCGCCAGTACGCCGCCGCGTGCCGCAGCATCGCGAAATGTCCTTTGAGGTGGACGCGGACCACCGCGTCCCACTCCTCTTCGGACGTGTTGACGAGCATCCGGTCCCGGACGAAGCCGGCGTTGTTGACCAGGACGTCCAGCCCGCCGAACGTCTCGACGGCCTGCGCGACCAACGCCTCCGCGGCCGCGAAATCGGCGACGTCGGCGCCGTTCGTCACCGCCTCGCCCCCGGCGGCCCTGATCGCCGCCGCGACCTGCTCGGCCGGCGTCCTCGACGCCCCCTCGCCCGAACCTGACGTGCCGAGGTCGTTGACCACCACCGCGGCCCCCTGCCGGGCGAGCTCCAACGCGTGCGCGCGACCCAGCCCGCGGCCCGCGCCGGTGACGATGGCAACGCGGCCTTCGAGGATGCCGGTCATCCACGCTCCTTCACAAGCCAGGCTTCCGCTGACCAAGCGACTGCTACGCTACCAAGCAATCGCTAGGTTAGGAAACGAGCCATGACTCTTTCGATCCAGCTCGTGGACGGCACGATCGGCGTCGTCACGATGGACTATCCGCCGGTCAACGCAGTGCCCGTCGCCGGCTGGTCCGCTATCGCCGACGCCATGCGATCACTCGGGGACGACCCCACCGTGCACGTGGTCGTGCTCCGGGCCGAGGGGCGCGGGTTCAACGCCGGCGTCGACATCAAAGAAATGCAGCGTACGACCGGCTTCGACGCGCTGATCGGCGCGAACAAAGGGTGTTACGCCGCGTTCAAGGCGATCTACGAATGCCCGGTGCCGGTCATCGCGTCCGTGCACGGTTTCTGCCTCGGCGGCGGCGTCGGCCTGGTCGGCACCTGCGACACGCTGGTCGCGAGCGAGGACGCGTACTTCGGCGTGCCCGAGGTCGACCGGGGCGCACTCGGAGCCGCGACGCACCTCTCCCGGCTGGTACCGCAGCAGCTCATGCGCACGATGTATTTCACCGGCCGCACGATCCCCGCGGCCGAACTGCAGCGCCACGGGTCGGTGCTCGACGTCGTACCGCGGGACAAGCTGCAGGACGCGACGCTCGAGGTGGCGCGGGAGATCGCGGCCAAGGACACCCGGGTGATCCGCGCCGCGAAGGAAGCGCTCAACGGCATCGAGCCGGTGGACGTCAACCGCAGCTACCGGTTCGAGCAGGGCTTCACGTTCGAGCTCAACCTCGCCGGGGTCGCCGACGAGCACCGCGACGCGTTCGTGCGCGACGGCAAACCGTGACCGCCACCCGTTTCTCGACGCCGCTCACCGAGCTGACCGGGGTCGAGCACCCGATCGTCCAGACCGGAATGGGGTGGGTCGCCGGGCCGCGGCTGGTCTCGGCCACGGCCGAGGCCGGCGCCCTCGGCCTGCTCGCCTCGGCGACGATGAGCATCGATCAGCTGGAGAAGGCGATCCTGGAGGTTCAGGAGCGCACCGACCGCCCGTTCGGCGTCAACCTCCGCGCGGACGCGAGCGACGCCGGCGCCCGGGTGGACCTGCTCATCCGGTACGGCGTCAAGGTGGCGTCGTTCGCGCTCGCACCCAAACCCGAGCTCATCGCGAGGCTGAAGGAGCACGACGTCGTCGTCATGCCGTCAGTCGGTGCGGCCAAGCACGCCCGCAAGGTCGCCTCCTGGGGCGCGGACCTCGTGCTGGTGCAGGGCGGTGAGGGCGGCGGCCACACCGGCCCGGTCCCCACGACGCTGCTCCTGCCCTCGGTGCTCGACGCGGTCGACATCCCGGTCATCGCGGCGGGCGGGTTCTTCGACGGGCGCGGGCTGGCCGCCGCACTCTCCTACGGCGCCGCCGGCATCGGTATGGGCACCCGCTTCCTGCTCACCAGCGACAGCGCGGTACCGGACGCGATCAAACAGAAGTACCTGGAGTTCGGCCTCACCGGCACGGTCGTGACCACGAAGGCCGACGGCATGCCGCACCGCCTGCTGCGCACGCCGTTCATCGAGGCCCTGGAGTCCGGGAACCGCGTGCGCCGGGCCGCGTCCACGGTCCGTCGCGCGCTGGCCTACAAGCGGATGAGCGGCGCGTCCTGGCGCTCGCTGGTCTCCGACGGCTGGTCGATGACGCGCGGCAGCGACCGGTCGTGGACGCAGACGATGCAGGCCGCGAACACCCCGATGCTGCTCAAGGCCGGCCTCGTCGACGGCGACACCTCGGCCGGGATGCTCGCGTCCGGACAGGCCGTCGGCGTGATCGACGACCTCCCCTCGTGCGAGGAGCTCGTGGCCCGGATCGTCGCCGACGCGGTGACCCACCTCACCGCCGCCCACGCGGCCCTCGTCCCGCCCACCCCGGCGGGCGCGGAGCCGGGCGCGGAGCCGGGCCCGCCGCCGAAACGCTGACGCGTGCGGGGGGCCACGCGGTACGTGGACCCCCCGTCGACGTACCGCGACGCCGGGTCACCGGCGCCGCGCCGGTGGGTCAGAGCCGCTCGAGGATCGTGACGTTGGCCTGGCCGCCGCCCTCGCACATGACCTGGAGGCCGTAGCGGCCGCCGGTGCGCTCGAGCTCGTGCAGCAGGCTGGTCATCAGCCGGGTGCCGGTCGCGCCGATCGGATGGCCGAGCGCGATCGCGCCGCCGTTGACGTTGGTCTTGTCCAGATCGGCGCCGAGTTCCTGCGCCCAGGCCAGCACGACCGACGCGAACGCCTCGTTCACCTCGAACAGGTCGATGTCGTCGATCTTCATCCCGGTTTTCTCCAGCGCTCGCCGGGTGGCCGGGATCGGGCCGGTGAGCATCCACACCGGATCGTCGGCCAGCACGCCGAGGTGGTGCACCCGCGCCCTGGGCGCGAGCCCGTGGGTCCTCACGGCGGCCTCCGACGCGATCAGCATCGCGCTGGCCGCATCGCTGATCTGGGACGCGAGCGCCGCGGTGAGCCGCCCGCCCGCCCGGAGCGGCGCCAGCCCCGCCATCTTCTCCGGCGACGTCCCCCGGCGCGGCCCCTCGTCGGTCGTGAAGTCCCCGACCGGCTCGATCTCCCGCGCGAAGTGCCCGGCGTCGATCGCGGCCAGCGCCCGGGTGTGCGACGCCAGCGCGAACTCCTCCATCCGCTGCCGGGAGATCCCCCACTTCTCCGCGATCATCTCCGCGGACCGGAACTGGGAGACCTCCTGATCGCCGTAGCGGGCCCGCCACCCCGGCGATTCGGCGAACGGCGTCGCGAACCCGAACTGCTGCCCGACGACCATCGCCGAGGAGATCGGGATCGCGGACATGTTCTGCACGCCCCCGGCGACGACCAGGTCCGCGGTCCCGGACATCACCGCCTGCGCGGCGAAGTGCACCGCCTGCTGCGACGAACCGCACTGCCGGTCGATCGTCACCCCGGGGACGTGGTCGGGTAGCCCGGCGACCAGCCACGCGGTCCGCGCGACGTCACCGGCCTGGGAGCCGATCGTGTCGCAGCAACCGAGGATGACGTCGTCGACCGCGGCCGGGTCGACGCCACTGCGGCGCATCAACGCGGCCAGCGCGTGGCCGCCGAGATCGGCGGAGTGCATGCCCGCCAGCGAGCCGCCCCGCCTCCCCACCGGGGTGCGGACCGCCTCGACGATGTAGGCCTCTGGCACGGGAACTCCTCAGGGGTGCTGGCTGCTGACGGAGACGACCTCGCCGGTCAGGTACGACGAGTAGGCACTGGCGAGGAACACGATCACGTTGGCGACCTCCCACGGCTCCGCGGCCCGCCCGAACGCCTCCCGGGCGGTGAGCTCGGCGAGTGCTTCGTCGGTGGTGACCTTGGCGAGGAACGGGTGCATCGCCAGGCTCGGCGAAACGGCGTTGACGCGGATGCCGTGCGGAGCCAGATCGATCGCCGAGCACCGGGTCAACGCCATCACCCCCGCCTTCGCGGCGGCGTAGTGCGCCTGCCCGGCCTGGGCCCGCCAGCCGACGACCGACGCGTTGTTGACGATCACGCCCGCGCGTCCGGCGGCCACCAGCCGGCGGCCGACCGCCCGGGTGCAGCGCATGGTGCCGGTGAGCGTGATGTCCAGCACCCTGGACCACTGTTCGTCGGTCATTTCGAGGATCGACGCGGTGCCACCGAGCCCGGCGTTGTTGACCAGCACGTCGACGCCGCCGAACGGCTCCGCGGCGTCCAGGAGCGTCGTCACGTCCTCCTCGTTCGTGACGTCGCAGAGGACCGCGTCCACCCGGGAAGCGCCGAACTCGGCCCGGAGCGTCTCGACCGCCTCGTCGAGCCGGCGCTTGTGGACGTCGCCGAGCACCACCGCGCGCGCGTCCTCCTCCAAGCACTTGCGGGCGACCGCTGCCCCGATACCGGCGCCGGCCGCGGCGGTCACCACCACCGTGCGGTCGGCCAGCAGCGAGTGACCCGGCACGTACTGAGGAATCACGGGCGGGGCTCCTTCGGTAGGCCGAGCACCCGCTCGGCGAGGATGGTGCGCTGCACCTCGTCCGAACCGCCGTAGAGCGTGTCGGCGCGGGAGAACAAATAGAGCGTCTGGGCGTCGTCGAGGTCGTACGGCGGCCCGACGGTGAGCCCGGCGGCGCCACGCACGCCCATCGCCAGCTCGCCGAGGTCCCGGTGCCAGCGGGCCCAGAGCAGCTTCTGCACCGGGCCCGCACCGGGTCCCGGATCGCCGGACAACGTCCGCAACGCGTGCGTACGCAGCACCTCGAGGCCCAGTTTGGCGCGGGCGATCCGGTCGGCGATCAACGGATCGTCGAACGAGCCGTTGGCCCGGGCCTCGGCGACGATCACCGCCAGCTCGCGCGCGAAGCCGACCTGCTGTCCGATCGTCGAGACACCGCGCTCGAAGCCGAGCGTGGCCATCGCGACCCGCCACCCGTCGCCGGGCTCACCCACGACGAGGTCGGCACGCGTGCGCGCCCCGGAGAAGAACACCTCGTTGAACTCCGACGTGCCGGTCAGCTGTTGGATCGGCCGGATCTCGACGCCCGGCTGATCCAGCGGGACCAGCAGGTAGGACAGCCCGGCGTGCCGACGCGAGCCCGGCTCGGTACGAACCACCGCGAAACACCAGTCGGCGTGGTGGGCCAGCGACGTCCAGATCTTCTGCCCGTCGATCACCCACTCCTCGCCGTCCCGACGCGCCCGCGTGCGGACGTTCGACAGGTCGGACCCGGCCTCGGGCTCGGAGTAACCCTGGCACCACAGCTCGGTCACGTCGACGATCCGGGGCAGGAAGCGTGCCTTCTGGGCCTCGCTGCCCAGCGCGATCAGCGTCGGGCCGAGCAGTTCCTCACCGAGGTGATTGACGCGTGCGGGCGCGTCGGCCCGGGCGTACTCCTCGTGGAAGACCACCTGCTGGAGCAGGCTCAGCCCCCGGCCGCCGTACTCCGTCGGCCACCCCAGGCACGTCCAGCCGTGCGTGGCGAGATGCCGGTTCCACCCGATCCGCTCGTCGTAGGCCTCGTGCTCCCGCCCGGATCCGCCGAGCCCGCGCAGCGCGGCGAACTCACCGGTCAGGTTGTCGGCGAGCCAGGTCCGGACCTCTTCGCGGAATGCTCTCTCCTCCGGGAAGGCGTCCTCGGACGAGCGAGTCAGTCCCACGGGCTCCTCCTTGTCACTGCCACCATCGGACCCTACTTCACCAAGCACTTGTTTGGTAGCGTGCGTCGAAGCAGCTGATCCAGGAGGAACGTTCATGACGACATTCGAGCCCCACGTCGAGGACGGCGAACCGGTCGTCACCTACGAGGTGCGGGGCCCGGTCGCGGTCGTCACGGTCAACCGTCCGAAGTACACGAACGCCCAGAACTCCAAGGTCACCTACGCTCTCGACGCGGCGTTCGTCCGCGCCGTCGACGACGACACGGTCAAGGTCATCGTGCTCGCCGGGAACGGCAGACACTTCAGCGGCGGTCACGACATCGGCACCCCCGGCCGCGACATCGACGAACCGTTCCAGCGCAAGGCCGCGACCGACAAGCAGGCCGCCGCGGAGGCCGCACAGCGCGCCGGGAGCCCCGCGTGACCGCTCCCAGCGGGCCGGTGTTCCTCGGCGATCCGGACGCGATGGGCGACCCGGACCGCCGCGATCCCGGCATCGGTATCGGCATCGGCCTCACCGACGCCGAACGACTCCTGGGGCTTCCCCGCGGCAGCGACCGGAGGGCCACGGCATGAGGTTCGCACTCTCCGAGGAACAACGCGCTTTCGGCGATGCGCTCGATGCGCTGCTCACGGCCGCGGACGTCCCCCGGGTGACCCGCAGGTGGGCCGACGGGGACCCGGCCGGAGGCCTGCGACTCTGGGCGCGCCTGGCCGAGCTCGGCGTCACCGGGCTGGGCATCCCCGAGGAGCACGGCGGTCTCGGCGGCACGCCGCTCGACGTCGCGGTGGCGCTCGAGCGGCTCGGCTACCACGGCGTACCGGGGCCGTGGATCGAGACCGTCGCGCTCGCCCCCGCCCTGCTCGCCGACGCCGACCCGACGGTCCTGCCCGAACTGGCGAAGGGCACCGCCCGCATCACCTGCGCCGCGCCGCCCTGGGCCCCGTACGCACTGGACACCGACACCGCGACCCACGTCTATCTGCTCACCGACGAGACGCTCGCGCGTGCCCGCGCGGGCGACCCGCTGCGGTCGGTCGACCCGGCGCGGCGGCTCTCGGCCCTCACCCCGGTGGAGAACCTCGGCCGGGTCGACGGTCGCGCGGTCGACGCGGTGACGCTGGGCGCAGCCGCGTGGCTGGTCGGCGCCGGCCAGCGGCTGCTCGACGACACGGTCACCTACGTGGGTACTCGTCGCCAGTTCGGCCGGGTCGTCGGCGAGTACCAGGCCGTCAAACACGCGCTCGCGGACGTCCTCGTCGGTCTGGACTTCGCGCGCCCACTCGTGCACGGGGCCGCCCGCGCACTGGCCGCCGGACACGGCTCGGCGGAGGCCTCCGGCGCGAAGGTTCTCGCGTCCGACGCGGCCCACCGCGCCGCCCGAACCGCGCTGCAGTTGCACGGCGCGATCGGCTACACCCGCGAGTTCGACCTGAGCCTCTGGCTACTCCGGGTCCGCGCGCTGGTCGGCGCCTGGGGCACCCCGGCGTTCCACCGGGCCCGGGTCGCGACGGCCCTGCGGGGGGCCTGATGCGCTCCGAACTCGACGACGATCAAAAGGCGCTCGCCGACGCGGTGACCCGCCTGGTCCGGCGCCGGTCCGAGGTCGTCGACCTGCGCGCGGCCGTCGCGTCCCCGCTCGGCTACGACACGACCTTGTGGACGACGCTCTGCGAGCAGATCGGTGCCGCCGCGCTGGCGATCCCCGAGGACGACGGTGGGGCCGGTTTCACGCTGGTGGAGACGTTCGTGGTGCTCGAAAGGCTCGGCGCAGAGCTGACGCCGTCGCCGCTGTTGGGCTCGGGCGTGCTCGCGGCACAGGCGATCCTCGCCGCCGCCGGCCCCGAGGATCGCGCCCGTCTCCTCCCCGGTCTCGCCGAGGGGCGCACCACCGGCGCGCTCGCCTGGGCCGACACCCGCGGCCGGTGGCGGACCGACGGCAGCGACGTACGGGCCGAGCGGACCGACGACGGCTGGCGCCTCTCCGGCACCTCCCCGCTCGTGCTCGACGGCACCGACGCGGACGTGCTCCTCGTGGTCGCGACGACCCCGGACGGCGTCGGCCTCTTCGAAGCCGGAAGCGGCGTCCGGCGCGATCCGACACCCGCCCTGGATCCGACCCTCCGATTCGCGACCGTCCACGTCGACGGCGCACCCGCGACCCCACTCGCCACCGACGCCGGGCCCGCGCTGTCCCGGCTGCGCGACGTCGCGGCGGTCGCGATCACCGCCCTGCAGGTGGGCGCGGCCCAGACCGCCCTCGACCGCACCGTCGAACACTTGACGACGCGGGTCCAGTTCGGCCGGCCGCTGGGGTCGTTCCAAGCGCTCAAGCATCGGGTCGCGGACCTGTACGTCCAGGTCGAGACCGCCCGCTCGATGTTCCTCGCCGCCGCACGGGCCGCCGCGCACGACCCGGACGACCTGCCCTACCGGGCCGCGTGCGCGAAGGCATGGTGCTCCGACGCGTTCAGCGCGGTGACCGCCGAGATGGTTCAGCTGCACGGCGGCATCGCGATCACCTGGGAGCACGACGCCCACCTGTACTTCAAACGCGCGCACGCCACCGCTCAGCTGTTCGGCTCCGCGCGCGAACACCGTCGACGGCTGCTGGAGTACGTGTGAGCGCGATCCATCACGTCGGACTCACCGTGAGCGACCTGGAGCGCTCGACCGACTTCTACGCCGACCTCCTCGGCGGCGACCGGCTCGGGCCGTTCGAACGCAGCGTGCGGGCGCTCTCCGAACCGATCGTGGCGAGTGCTCCGCTGGCCGGGCACCGCTGCGTCTACGTCCTCGACCCGGACCGGATCCGCGTCGAGCTGGTCGAGCCGCCGCACGAGTCGGCGGCCGACCCCTCAGCGAACGAGTAGGGAGACCGGATGGGCGACAAGACCCTGGCGCTGGCCGACGTGGCGGGCCACGTCGAGTCGGGCATGACGATCGGCATCGGCGGCTGGGGCTCCCGGCGCAAACCGATGGCCCTCGTGCGGCAGTTGCTGCGCAGCGACGTCACGGACCTGACCGTGGTCAGCTTCGGCGGTCCGGACGTCGGGCTGCTCTGCGCCGCCGGGAAGGTGCGCCGGGTCGTCTACGGGTTCGTCTCGCTGGACAGCATCCCGCTCGACCCGCACTTCCGGGCCGCGCGGGAGCAGCACGGCCTGCCGGTCACCGAGTACGACGAGGGCATGTTCGTCGCCGCGCTGCGGGCCGGGGCGAGCCGCTTGTCGTTCCTGCCGACCCGGGCCGGGTTGGAGAGCGACGTCATGCGCCGCAACCCCGAACTACGCACGGTCGCGTCCCCGTACGACGACGAGGTGTACGTGGCGGTGCCGGGCATCCGGCTCGACGTCGCACTGATCCACCTCAACCGCGGCGACGCCGCCGGCAACGGCCAGTACCTGGGCCCCGACCCGTACTTCGACGACGTGCTCGCGATGGCCGCCGACCGGACCATCCTCTCGGTGGAGAAGATCGTGTCGACGGCCGATCTGACGGCCACCGCCCCGCCGCAGTCGCTGCTGGTCAGCCGCCTGTTCACCCGTGCGGTCGTGGAAGCGCCGAACGGCGCCCACTTCACCTCGTGCGTCCCGGACTACGACCGCGACGAGGCGTTCCAGCGGCACTACGTCGCGAGCGCCGGTGATCCCGACGCCTGGCGGGCGTTCGCGGCCGCCTACCTCGCCGGTGACGAAGACCAGTACCAGGCCGCCGTGCGCAACCACGCGCTGGAAGGAGCACCGGCATGAGCGACGACGTCACCCGGGCCGAGATCTGCGTGATCGCCTGCGCCGACGCCTGGCGCGGCGCCGGCGAGGTACTCGCACACGCCGTCGGCACCGTTCCCACGATCAGCGCCCGCCTGGCCCGTCTCACCCACTCCCCCGACCTGGTGCTCACCGACGGCGAAGCGTTCCTGATGAGCGAGCCGCCGCCGCTGGGCGGCACCGCCGCCACCGGCGGCCAGATCGAGGGCTGGGCGCCGTTCCGCGCGATCTTCGACATCCTGAACTCCGGACGTCGCCAGAGCATGATGGGCGCCAGCCAGATCGACCGGTACGGCAATCAGAACATCTCGCTGATCGGCGACTGGGATCGCCCGAAGCGCCAGCTGATCGGAGCCCGGGGCGCGCCGGGCAACACCGTCAACCACCGCACCGACTACTGGGTGTCCCGGCACTCGGCGAAGGTGTTCGTGGAGCACGTCGACGTCGTCTGCGGGGTCGGCAACGACCGGGCACGGGCGCATCCGAGCGGCTCGTTGAAGTATCACGACCTCGGCGTGGTCGTCACGAACCTGGCGGTGCTCGGCTACGACGCCGACGGTCGCCTGGAGGTCCGTTCGCTGCACCCCGACGTCACCGCCGAGGAGGTGAAGGCCAACACCGGATTCCCGATCGACTGCTCCGACGCACCGCCGACCCGGCAGCCCACCCCGGACGAACTGCGGCTGATCCGGGCCGTGATCGACCCGGAGGGCCTGCGTGATCGGGAGGTGCGGGGCTGACGCTCACTCGGCGAGCAGGCCGCCGAACAACATCTTCTGGTACTGCTCGGCTACCGTCTCGTGGTCGAGCGCGCCGTCCGGGGAGTACCAGCGGACCGACCCCCACACCGAGTCCCGGATGAACCGATAGGCGATACCCGGCTCCAGGTCGCGCCGGAAGGTGCCCGCCTCCCGGCCGGCCGCGAGCACGTCCAGCCAGATCTTCGCGATGTCGGCGCTGATCTGGGCCACGTAGGAGAAATCCGGCAGGTGAGCGAGCAGCGACGACTCGTTCTGATAGAGCGCGACGGCGTGCGGGCGGTCGTGGATCGTGGCGATGGAGTAGCGGATGAGTCCCTCGAGTACCTGCCGCGGCCCCTCTTCCTCGGCGGCGATCGCGGCGAACGCACTGTGGAGGCTGCCCATGAAGTCCCGGAGGATCTCGTCGAGCATCGCCTCTTTGGAGTCGAAGTGGTGATAGAGGCTGCCGGACAGGATGCCCGCGGCGTCGCCGATGTCCCGCACGGTCGTCTGCGCGTAGCCGCGGGTCGCGAACATCTCCGCGGCGATCGCGAGCAACTCGCTCCGGCGTCCGAGCGACTTCTGGGACGTGGCGCGGCGCTTCGAGCGCGGCACCGACTCCGTCGAGACCATGGACTGCTCCCTTCCCCCGGTCCTGCCCGCTGACGAGCTTACCGAACAAGCAATTGCTCAAGGAGTCGGCGATGTTCACCGCACGGACGATGCTCCGACTCACCTACACCGACCTCGCCGTCGCGAAAGGAGTCAGCCAGCCCCAGGCAGTGCCGGCCACGCGCGAACCGGGTCGGCGGAGCGACCGCCTCGATGACACGGACCTTCACAAGACGTGATGTCCGCCACGACGCTACGGAGATCCATCCGCCCTCCACGATCGCCGTTCCCGCTCACCAGGAGACGGGTCGCCGCGGCCGTGCGGTCCCGGTCGGCCGGGCCGGTCGGTGCGGAGCCGTCAGCATCCTGACCGCCGGGTGGGACCGATGCGATCCGTCCGCGGCTGCGCGTCCGGACTCGCACGCTTGAGGGGAAGGGCGGTGTGGTGAAGGATTCGCGGAGAGGGGCCGGCCGGCCCGACGCCAGTTCGATCAGAGCTGAGCCATCCCGTCGGGCTCCGCATGGGCAGCGACGGGTATCAGAGCCGCTTCGGCTTTGTTCGAGCAGCTGGAGCAGTTGGGCTTCCTGCCCCGCATCGAGGTTGCGGGTGACAGCGGCTTCGAGGTCCGACCAGACGTCTTCGACCTGTGCGCGCAGCGGCTTCCGACCGGCCAATACGCGCCGCGCCCGCAACGTACGCGACGGCAACACCAGGGTCGCCTTGACCATCGACGATCTGAAGTCCCATCGGCCCTGGACCCCTCGGTACCTCCGCGTCCACGGCACCGCCGAGTTCGTCCGCCGCCACGGTCAGGAAGTCCTGAAAATCGTGCCCTCGACGAGCTGGAGCATGAACCTGTCCGGTCAGTGGTCTCCGGGCTCCGGCGTACCCGACCCCATCCGCAAGACCGATCACACCACTGTCAAGGAGAGCTGAGATGACCTCGAATCTTCCTTCGTTCGCGCCGGTGCCTTCGGGGGCCGAAGGTCCGGCCATCCCCGAGCACGGGTACCTGCGCCAGGAAATCGGCGACGGGTTACACCTCGTGACCGACGGCGTCTACCAGATGATGTTCCTGGTGACCGACGACGGCGTGATCGCGGTCGACGCCCCGCCGGCTCTCGGGCGCTCCATCCTGCCCGCCGTCGCTGAAGTCACCAGCAGGCCGGTGACCCACGTCGTCCACAGTCACCACCACTTCGATCACATCGGCGCAGCGTCGATCTATCCGCGGGACGCCCAGTGATGGGCCCACCGTGACACCGCCGCGCTGCTCTCCCGGCTGAACGACGAGCACCGGCCGCAGCCCACCGGGATCGTCGACGACAGCCACGTTCTGACCGTGGGAGACCAGGAGCTGCGACTCGACTACCGAGGGCCCAACCACTCTCCCGGGAACCTGTTCATCTACGCGCCCCACCAGCGGACGTTGATCTGATCGACGTCGTCTTCCCCGGCTGGGTACCGTTCGACAACCTCGCCCGGTCGAACGTGCGAGCCATGGCATCAGCCCTGCGCATCGACTACGGAACACTCCACTGACCCGACAGCGCCGGTCAGATCCCGGGCGAGGTGCCGGGTTCCCAGCGAGCGGACGGCGTCGGCGTCCGCGACGCCGGTGAGGAGCCGCCGGTCGGGACGCCGTCGAGGTCGCAGCCACACCCCGAGGGCCGGAAAGCACACCCCGTCGCCTCGCCGTCGTGCGCCGGATCCACGACCCTCGCTCCCGCCCGGTGGACCGCGCCCCCTACCGGGGTGGCTGCGGCCCGTACCGGCGCGGGACGCGCAGCCGGGCCACCGAGTCGGGATGGTTCCCCTGAGCGAACGTGACCGGACCGAGGGTACTGCGAGACCCGTGAGCGCGACCCGGGTGATCCCTGGCCGCGGAGGCCGCCCGCGGACAGGCCCGAGCCGTCGTGGCCGGGCGGCCCTCGTCGATCTCCCGATGGACCGTCGCCGTGAGCACCTCGCGGTCGGCGGTCAGCCAGGCGACGGCCTCGTCGGCAGCGTTCCGAGCCGGGGCGACGACTGTCGGTGGCGGTTCCCGCGGAGTCGTCGGGTCGAGCAGCCGGTCGGCCGCCAGCTGGTGGTGCTGGACGAGCCGGCGCGTCGCCCGGTCCCGGTCCGGCTCGTCGTCGTGCGAACGCATCAGTTCCTGCGCGTAGGCGCGGATCAGGTCGTGCGTGCTGAACCGTCCCGGCCGGTACTCGGTGATCAGCCCGGTACGCACGAGCTCCCCGGCCAGGGCCCGCATCTCCGCCGGCGGCTCACCAGCGAGCCCGGCCATCGCCGACAGGGTGACGTCGGCGCCGGGGTGCAGCGACAACAGGCGGAACGTCCGGGCCGCGCGAACACCCAGCCGCTGATAGGACCAGGAGAAAACGGTCCGGATGTCGCTGCTCACGTCGTCGCCCGAGAAGCCGTCCAGGCTTCCCCGGGTCTCGCGCAGTTCCCGGGCGACGTCGGTCAGCCGGAGATCCGGGTGGGTCAGCGCCCGGGCGGCGACCACGGCCAGCGCGAGCGGGAGACGGCCGCAGCGCTCGACGATCTCGTCCAGTGCCCGCGGGTCGTCCGCCGTACGGGCCGCGCCGACACGCGCGATGAGGAAGGCACGCGCCTCGTCGGCCGACAGCACGTCGAGCGTCATCAGGCGGGCGCCGTGCGCGGTGGCCAGCCCGGTGAGGCGCCGACGGCTCGTGACCAGCACCAGGCAGCCAGGGGCGCCCGGCAACAGCGGGCGTACCTGCTCGACGTCGTGGGCGTTGTCGAGCAGGATCAGGATCCGGCGACCGGCCAGTACGCTGCGGTAGAGGCCGGAGCGGGCGTCCAGGTTCGCCGGAATCTCCGCGTCGGGCACGCCGAGCGCGTTGAGGAACAGGTGAAGTGCCTCCGCCGGCGGTAACGCGACCCGGCCGGGGTCGAACCCCCGGAGGTCGACGTAGAGCTGCCCGTCGGGGTGGGCGTCGGCGAGTTGGTGGGACAGATGGATGGCGAGTGAGGTCTTCCCGATGCCGGGGATGCCGTCGATGGCCAGCACCGGCATGGACACCCTGGCCAGGACCTGGCCGTTGACCACGCTCAGCGTCCGGTGCCGGGCCTCGTCCCGGCCGGTGAAGTGCGGTAGATCGGCCGGTAGCTGCGCCGGAAGCACGCGGTGGGTCGCCCGGACGCCGGCGATCCGCAACCGGCCCGGCACCGGCGACGGGCCCGGCTCGGCGGAGTCCTGTCGCAGGACCCGCTGAAACGCCTCGCGGAGTTCCTCACCGGGGTCCACACCCAGCTCGTCGGCGAGGCGTCCCCGCACGTTCTGGTACAGCGTGATGGCTTCTGCCCGCTTGCCGTCGGCGGACAGTGCCAGCAGCAGCTGGGCTTGCAACGCCTCGTCCCACGGCCGTTGCTCGGCCATGCGCCGGAGGACGGAGAGCACGGATCGGGCCCGGTCGAGACGCACGGCCAGCGTGGCGGCCGCGCGCACCAGATCGGCGCATTCGTGATCCACGACGCCGAAGGCCAGGTGGTCGAAGGTCGCCAGCTCCGAAATTCCGGCGCAGGGCCCCCGCCAGCGGCCCAGCGCGGTCTCGTAGGCCGACATCGCCTCGGTGAGCCGACCGGCTTCCTCGTCGGACCGGGCCTGCTCGGCGAGCCGCCGGACGTGCAGCAGATCCAGATTCTCGGCGTCGACGCGCATTCGGTATCCGGCGGCGTCGCCCAGCAGCCAGCGCCCGGCGGACCGGGGAGCGAGCCCCGGTTCGAACGATCGCCGGATCGCCCCCACGTAACGGTGCACGACGTTGACGGCGCTCGGTGGCGGCCGCTGATCCCAGAGCACGTCGACGATGTCGTTGATGCCCACCGGCTGTCCCGCGTTCGCCAGCAACAGCGCGAGGATGAGCCGCTGCTGACGGGGGCCGAGATCGATCTCCGCACCCTGCCGCCGGACCTGCACCGGCCCGAGCACGCCGAACCACAACGCTGTTCCGCCGTCGTCGATCACCGGCACGAAATCCACCTCCCTTCTCCGCCGGGACGGTTGCCGCCGGGCCGGCCTGGCGGCCGGGCGGCAACCGATGGTCAGCGTGTGGTGGCGCGAGCAGCCTGGTCGATCACGGCGGCCACCACGCCCGCGACGACGGCCGTACCGGCGGTCGTCCGGACTTACCTGAGTCGCCCCGTCGGAGTCAGGCCGAGGCCGCGGCCTGGAGAATGAAGTCGGCCACCCGCTGCGGCTGGGACACCGGCAGAGCGTGGGACGCGCCGGGGACCTCGACCGCCTCGCGGGCGTTGGCGCGCGCGGCCATGAAACGGAACACCTCGAGCGGAATGGCCCGGTCGAGCTCGGGCGAGATGAACCAGGACGGGATCGTCTTCCAGGCCGGCTCGGCCGAGGCCTCGGTCACCGCGTTGCTGTTGAACGGCCGCTGCGTGGCGGCGGCGAGAGCGGCCTCCTCAGCCGTCAGATCGGCGGCGAAGTGCTCGTGATAGTGCTCCGGCACCACGAAGGCGTCGGCGGTGCCGTCACCCAGCGGCACCTCGCGGAGATGGTCGCCCAGCGTGGCGCCGGGGAACTTGCCGGTCAGGTCGGGCACGTTCTCACCCTTGTCGGGGGCCAGCGCGGCCACGTAGACCAGAGCCTTGACGTTGTCGTTGCCGACCGCGGCGTTGGACGCCACGGCGCCCCCGTAAGAGTGGCCGACCAGCACGATCGGGCCGTCGATGGTGGCGAGCAGACTGGCGACGGAGGCGGCGTCACCGGACAGGCTGCGCAGCGGGTTCCCGGCCGCGATGGTGGGGTGACCGGCCGCCTGCAGCCGGCTGATGACGCCGTTCCAGCTGGCGGACTCGGCGAAGGCCCCGTGGACCAGGACGATGGTGGGCTTCATGTGGGCTCCCTGACGACGAGCGGTGGCGGAGCGCCCGGCGGGCGGCCGCTGCTGAGATACAGACTGGGCGGCCGGCCCGGCGGCCGAATCAGTCATTCGCCTGTCCGTGGAGCGGCCCGGATCCCCGCCGCGCCGGCCGACGGCGTGGACGGGCGGGCTCCGGCCGACGGCCGACGGCGATTCCGGGGCGGTCCGGCGGCCGCGTCGCCCCGGTGTCGTTAAGTCATTCGACCGATGGTGTTCCGGTATCCGCGCGGTCCGCCTCGGCGCGGTGCCGCGACGTCGTCACTGCGCGCGCGGAGCGTCCGAGTCGTCGACGTCGAACACTTCGCTCAGGCTCAGCCAGTTGTCGCGGGCCGCAGCCGCCGCACCCTCGGCGTCGCCCGCCTCGCAGAGCGCGATGATGCGATCGTGGGTGGCCACCGAGCCGCGTCCGATCAACGACGAGAAGCGCAGTCGCTCCAGCCGGCGCAGCACCGGGGTGAACTGCTCGAGCACCGTGCGCACGGCCGGGTTGGCGCAGGCCGTCACCGCGACGTTGTGGAACTCGTCGTCGGCCGCGATCGCCGCGTCCACCTCGTCGGCTCGCAGAGCACCGGCGAAGCGGACGTTCGCCTGCCGCATCGCCTCGATCTCGGCGGACGACAGGTGGGGCACCGCCTCCCGCACGGCCAGTTCGTGCATCGCGGCGGTCACCGTCTGCGCCGCCCGGGCGGCGCGCGTGTCGAGAGGGCTGACGATCGTGTAGCGACCGGGCTTGGTCTGGACGAGTCCGCTCTCCTCGAGCCGGGTCAGCGCCTCACGGATCGGCGTCCGGCTCACCCCCAGCCACTGCGCCAGTTCCGCGTCGTTCAGCCGCTCCCCCGGGGCCAGGGTGCCGTCGACGATCGCGTCCCGGATCGACCGGTAGGCGTTCTCACGCAACAGCGGTCGCGCGATGACGCCCACATCCTCTGGAATCGGCATGCAATATATTTCACACCGCGTCGCGAGCAGTAGTCAAAGAGGTCTCCGCCACCGCGGTGCCGTCCGCCCACGGTTCCGGGTCGGTGCGGAACACCGAAGCGCCGTCCGCGCTCTGCATCGACAACCAGGTCCGCAGGGACGCGCGGGTGCGCGCGGTCGGCACGTTGGTCATCTGCGCGACACCCTCCTCCGTGAGGCCGGCCCGCAGACCGACGTCGTAGGCCGTGTTGATGATGCGCTTCTGCGCCGCCACCGCGGTCGGCGAGCGGCGCGCGTACCGGGCCGCCATCGCCTGGGCCTCGACGACGACGTCCCCGGCCGGGAGCACCCGTTCGACCAACCCCGCGTCCTGCGCCTCCGCGGCCGACCAGGCCCGGGCCTCGAGCATCATCCGCAGCGCCCGGGCCGGCCCCATGAGGTGGACCAGGCGTTGGGCGCCGACGGTGGTGGTGAGCCCGATCGACAGCTCCGGCAGCAGAAATGACGCGGTGTCGGCAGCGACCCGGATGTCGAAGCAGACCGACATCTCCAGGCCGCCCCCTCCGCACGGACCGTCGATGGCGGCGATCCAGATCACCCGGGATCGAAGCAGCCGCGTGACCAGCTCGTGGAACCGGGTGATCGCCAGGATTCCGGACAGCCGGGACCGGTCGATCAGGCGCTCGCCACCGGCCGCGGTGACGGCGCGGACCGCGCCCAGCAGCAGCCGAGCCGCCGGCCGCGGCAGCAGCGGCGCGGCCTCCGCCGCGACGAGGAGGTCACCGATGTCGTAGTGGGCGAGGTACCGGCCCGGTCCGGCTCCGGTCACGACGACGGCCCGGACCGTGCCATCGGCGTCGACGGCGCGGACCAGGTCCAGGAAGTCCTGCTGCATCGCGGCGGTCATGTAGTCGTGCGGCGGGGCATCGATCCGGACGGTCAGCACCGGGCCGTCCTGGGACAATCGCAGCGTCGTCAGCGGAAGGTCGGCGACGATCGGGCGGGCCATGGTGATGCCTCCAAGGTCAGGGCAGCCGGTTCGAGGACGGGACCACACCCGTCTCACCTGTCCGACGTCGGCAACGCAGCGTCGTTCAATCCGCGCCCCACCTGGCCCAGAGGTCTCGATCACGTCCTCACGCGTGGGCGGACCTCTGCGCGCGGGACAGCGTCTACAGGAGCTTGTGTCCAATGTGTAGTCAGCGTGTAGTGCCCAGTGATGGAGTCCGGAGCGCCAGGTAAGACTTCTCGTCGATCGGAGAGAGATCATGCGGAAGTTGTTCGGGGCAACGTTGGGCACACTCATGCTGGGCGGCCTGCTTGTCGGAGGTGCGGCACCAGCCCAAGCGGCGGTCGAAGTCAAGGGGCCCTACACGTCGCGGAGCGCCTGCATTCAGGAGCAGAGCAACTACGCGCGCTACTACCGCATTACTCGTCAGTGCTGGAACATCGGCCCTTCGGGGAACAACCTGTGGTACTTCAACTACAACCCCGACTACTGACCGATCGGAGTACGGGACCAACGTCGGAGCGGGTACCCGCTTCATGCAGCGCAGTGCCCCCGACCGCCACCCGTTCGCGGTCGGGGGCGCCGCGCCGTCGAAGCCGGGCCGCGGGACGGTGCGGTAGGCACGGTCAGCGGCGCTGACCAAATCCGCGCGTCGTGGCGCCCGACGTCGTCGGGACCGGTGGCACTTCCGTGTCACTACCGTTGAAGTAGCAGTTCACGGCACCCCTCGTAGCGTTCGGCGCGACCAGTCGAAGAACACTACGGGGCCCGACCATGACCACCACCACGCTGAATCGCGGCAGCGTCGTCCCACCGGCCGTTCGCGCGGAACACATGCGCGAGATCCACCGCAACAACGGCAACGCGCTGCTGCACTTCTTGCGTGGTCTCGTCTCCCCCGGCACGGCCTACACCGCCGAGGATCTCGTTCAGGAGACCATGCTTCGCGCTTGGCGCAGCCTCGACGCGGTCCCCACCGAACCCGCATCCCAGCGACGCTGGCTGTTCACTGTCGCCCGCCGGCTCGCCATCGACGTCCACCGCAAGCGCCAGTCACGTCCCGCCGAGGTGAGCATGCGCGACAGCGAGCCCACGGCGACCGGCAACGGAGCGGCCGAGACCGTCGTCGCTCGGCTCACCCTGCGCCAGGCCGTCGACGGCCTCAGCCCCGCCCACCGCACGGTTCTCGACGAGATCTACGTCCGAGGCCGCTCCCTCGACGAGACCGCCACCCACCTCGGCGTCCCCGTGGGCACCGTCAAGTCCCGCGCCCACTACGCCGTGCGGTCGCTGCGCGCGGCGCTGCTCGGCAGTTGAGGGCCGGCGAGGCCGCATGAGTGACGTCTCGCGCACGGCCGCCCGCAGCCGTACCCCCGCCGCTTCCCGGCCTGCGATCGCCTCCGGCTGCCGCTTGCGGAGCGGGTCGGCGCCCGGATCGGGACGCCCGGGCGCCGGTGGACGGCGGAGGTCACCGTGTCGGAAGACGGGCCGCGCCTGAGCCAGGTAGACCTGGCGGCGCGGATCCGGCCGGCCGGCCGGGACGAGGAGAGGACGACACATGCGACCCGGATCCCTCGTCCGGTGGGCCCGCGGCGCCGTCGCGCGTGAAGCGCAGGTCCTGCTGCGCGGCGGCGAGCCCACCGTCGAGCTGCTGCGCCACCTCGGGCCGGACGTGCCGACGGACGCCCAGGTGCTCGAGGTCCTCGACCTCTGCATACAGGTCGGCGAGGTGTTGCTGTCCACCGGCGAACCAGTCGGTGAGACCTCGGCCACGATGACCGGGCTGGCGGCCGCGTGCGGTTTGCCGACGGTCGACGTCGACATCACGTTCAACGCGATCACGATGTGCTTTCACCGGGGCAACGTGGCCGCGCCGGTGACCACGATGCGGCTCGCCACCTACGGCACCACCGACCTGACGCGCATCGCCCTGATCACCGGCATCGTCGACCAGGTGACACGATCGCGGATGACCGTCCCGGCCGCCGTGGCCGCCGTGAGCGAGGCGGTGAACGCCCGGCATCCGTACCCACGCTGGGTCGCCACCGCGGGGCTGGCCGGGCTGGCCGCCGCGGTGGCGGTGCTGCTCGGCGGCTCGGCGGTCATCGCGGCGACGGCCTTCGCGGTGACCGCACTCATCGACCGCCTCGGGGTCGTCCTCCAGCGCCGGGACGTCGCGCCGTTCTTCCTGCAGGTCACCGGCGCCCTGATGTCGACCGTCGCGACGCTCGGCCTGCTCGCGGCCGGCGCTCTGCCCGGCGACACCCAGCCGTCACTGGTCATCGCGGCCGGCCTCACCGCCCTGCTGTCGGGCTTGACGTTGGTGGGAACGGTTCAGGACGCCATCTCCGGCTTCTACGTGACGGCGGCCGGCCGCGCGGCGGAGATCACGCTGCTGTCGGCCGGGCTGCTGGTCGGCGTCATCCTCGGCCTCAAGCTGGGCCTCGTGTTCGACCTCGACCTCGACCCGGCCGAGCCGCTCCGGGCCGACATGGCCGGCTTCGTCCTCACCACCGTCGCCGCGGCGCTGTCCGCGGCCCTGTTCGCGCTGGCCGGCTATGCACCGCTGCGTTCCCTACCGGCCGCCTTCGTCGTCGGAGGAACGGCGTGGGCGGCCTATGCCGCCGTCATCATGCTCACTGACGTCGGCCCCGTGGCCGCCAGTGGTGTGGCGGCCACGGTCGTCGGCCTCGCGACGGGTCTGTCCCGGCGGGGTTCCGGCCGGCGCACGCAGGTGATCGTGCTGTCCGGGATCATTCCCCTCCTCCCGGGCCTGACCGCCTACCGGGGCTTCTACCAACTGGCCGGCGACGACGTGGTGAGCGGCTTGGTGACCCTCGTGCTAGCCCTCTCCATCGGGCTGGCCGTCGCGGCGGGTGTGGCGCTCGGCGACCTCATCGCACGTCCGGCGCCCACCCGTCGACGAGCTCGCCCCCGCACCAAGGATCACCTCCCCCGCTGACGGTGCGGCGGCCCACCCTCACCGGCGAACGGGCAGACGCAGGGGTCCGCGCATCATTCCGGCCGGGATCCACGGCACGTCGGAAAGCGGGACCGCCGGGCGCAGCCCGGGAAAACGTCGCAGGAGGGAGGTGCGTCCCGGCTGGCCGCACCCAGGTAGACGACCACCACGTCGCCTTGGCGGATGCGTACGCCGCCGAGCTCGAGGTCCTCGGCGGCGAACCGGCACGCCGAGCAACTCGCAGATGACGGTCATCGGCAACGGCGCGCAGTGCGCCTCCACCAGATCCACCTCGTCCCGCGACGCCATCGCGTCGAGAAGCTCGTCCGCGATCGCTTCGATCCGGCCGGCCAGCAGGGCGATGCGGCGGCCGCTGAACACCGGGGTCACGAGTCGACGCAGGCGGGTGTGGTCCGGCGGATCGGAGAACAGCATGGAGCCTCCGAAGCCCTCACCCACCTTGTGCGAGGTGAAACCGGCCGCTTTCAGAGCCGCCAGGGCGGGCTCGGGATTCTTCCTACTTCCCAGCCGCACCCGCCGGATCGGCCCCCCGGTTCGCAGCTCCGCCAACGCCGCCGGGGCTCCGGGGACCGGCTCGGTACCGACCCTCCGGAGAGGATGACGGTGACATCGCCCCCGAGCTCACGCGCCGTGCCGATCGATCGGCGGCGCACGGCCCGGGGGCGCGGTTCTCAGTCCCAGTCCGGGCCGGGGAGCGGGATCACCTTGTGGGGATCCTGCTCGGCGACGATCGCGGCGATCCGCTCGGGCGTCCAGGCCGGCGGCATCGCACCCGTCGGGTCGGGATCGTCGCCGTAGTCCAGGAAGAACTGTTCGGGACCGGCCGGCGTGTAGAACACCAGCAGCGTGCCGGTGTCGTCGGTCATGTTCTTGAACGCGTGCCGGGTGCCACGGGGTATGTAGACGAAGTCTCCGGGACCGGCGTCGACCTGGGTCGAGCCGTTGACGAAGCGGAACTCACCCGACTCGACGTAGAACGCCTCGTCCTCGTCGCCGTGGGCATGGGCGATGTTGCCGAATCCCGGTGCGACGTACAGCTCGAGCAGGCCAAGTCGGCCGTCCGTGCGATCTCCGGTGACTTTGACGCGGCCCTGTTCCTGTCCGCCGTTGAGGAGTTTCAGCGGTCCCTCCTTCCGACGAACGACGAACCCCCGGGCGGCGGTCCAGATGGGGTCGTCGGGCCCGGGAATCGGTACTTGCGGGTTCATGCAGATCACCGCTCTCGTTGTGGTGCTCCGGTTCGCCCCCACAGACGGGCGGGGCGGCTCCGAGTTCAGTCGCCCGCCGTCGAGCGCGGCGACGAGGTCTCGCCTGACGACCATCGCCGCGGCCAGCCGCGTCGCGGCCCGCACCGGCCGGGCCGAGGGTCTGGCCGGTAGCGCCCGTTCGCCCGGGCCTCGAGCCCAGGCGGCCGTGCCCGATCGGCCCGATCCCGTCGGCTTCTCGTGCACGGCGTCGGCCCGGTAGCTGCGCCTCGCGGCGCGGTCGGACCGGTCGCCGTGGCCGTGGCGGAGTCGTCCCGCGACCGTCGCCCGGCCCGGCCGGGACCGGTGAACGATCAGGCGCTCGATCGGCCGCATGGGGGAAACCGCAGTTCATGGCGGCTGACGCTACCGGCGGACAGCGGTCCGGGGCGCGGCGCGGCGTTCGCGGCCCGCCCGGTCCGCTCCTTCCACCAAGAGCAGCGGCCGTGCTGCGCCGCCAACGCCGGACGGAGCCCGTTTCCGGCAAATTCGTGCATGCCACGAAGGCACCGGCCGCGCCGAGCATTGACACCGGCCCGCTCCGCCGAGTGCAATATATTGCATGCCGCACGCCGAGCTGGAGACGTTGTTCGGCCGCGAGGTCGAGCTGGCCAACATCCGCCGCTTTCTGCAGTCGATCCGCCACGGCGGTGACATGCGCATGGTCCGAGGCGAGCCCGGCGTCGGCAAATCGGCGCTGTTGGCCGCGGCCGCGGATCTTGCTGACGCCGAAGGCATGCGGGTGCTGCCGGCGAACGGCTCCGAGTTCGAGGCGGAGATCAGCTACTCACTGCTGAACCAACTGCTGCTGCCGCTGTACACCGACATGCAGAAGCTGCCGCCGGCGCTGCGCGACGCCCTCACCGTCGCTCTCGGCTTCGGTTCCGGCCCGGCGCCCGCCGCCCTGCTCGTGTGCAACGCCGCCCTGATGCTGCTCACGACCGTCGCCAAGAAGAAGCCCGCGCTCCTCATCGTCGACGACGTCCAATGGGTCGACCGGCCCAGTGCCGTCGTGCTCGGGTTCGTCGCCCGACGCGTACGGGGAACGCCCGTCGGCGTCATCGCCGCCTCGCGCACCGGGACGGAAAGCTTCCTCGACTCGCGCGGCCTGACCGAGGTCACCGTCGACCCCCTGAGCGACGAGGCTTCCGCCCGGCTGGTCGATACACGTTTCCCGGCCCTGACCGACCGCGTGCGGCAGCGCCTGCTCGACCTCGCCCAAGGCAACCCGCTGGCCTTGCTGGAACTGCCGGGTAGCCTCACCGACTCCACCCCGCCGGCCGACGTGGTGCCGCTCAGCGACCGGCTGCAGACCATCTTCGCCACCCGCATCGCGGGTCTGCCCGAGTCCACTCGCCTGCTGCTCCTGCTCGCCACGTTCGAAGGAAGCGGTGACCTGCGCACCCTGCGCGGCCTGGCCGACCTGGCCCCCCTCGCCGCCGCCGATCGGGCCCAGCTCGTGCGCGTCAACGACGCCGGCGGGCGCATCGTCTTCGGCCACCCGCTGATCCAGTCGGCAATCGTCGCGATGTCGACCTCCGAGGAGCGTCAACAGGCCCACCAAGCCATCGCCGCCGCGCTGCCGGGCGACCCGGAGCGCCGCGCCTGGCATCTCGCCGCGGCCACAGTCGGCCCGGACGAGGTGGTCGCCGCGGAGCTCGAAGAGGCCGCGCACGTGGTGTTGCGTCGCGGCGACGCCTTCGGTGCCGTCGCCGCGCTCGTACGCGCTGCCGAAATGAGCAGCACGCCCGAGGACGCGGCCCGACGGCTGGCCGAGGCCGCGTACACCGGCGCGGAAGCCGGCGTCGCCGGCGACGCCACGACGTTGCTGGCCGACGCGCGGTCGATGAGCCAGGGCCCCGCCGGTGCGCTGCACGCCGCCAACGCGACCGCCCTGTTGATGATCAACGGTGACGGCGACGTCCGCACCGCGCACCGCCTGCTCGCCGGGGCCATCGAGACCGGCGAACACGGCTGGCGGGCCGACGACCAGGCCCTCGACGAAGCCATGCACACCCTGCTGCTGCTCTCCTCGTTCGCGAGCAGTCCCGATCACTGGGCCACCTTCCACCGCCTGCTGGCCAGGCTCCAGCCGGAACCGGGCGACCTCCTGTCGGTGCTGAGCCGGACCTTCACCGACCCCGTTCGCACCGCTGCGGCGGCCCTGCCCGATCTCGAGGCACTGATCGCGGCCCTGCCCGGCGAGACGGACCTGACCCGGATCGTTCGCACGGGTACCGCCTCGGCTCACCTCAGCCGGCTGGGCGACCTTCGCGAGCATTCGTGGCGGCTCGTGCGTCAGGGCCGCGAAGGCGGCGCGCCCCAGTGGCAGGTGAGCGGGCTGATGCACCTCTGCGAGGACGACTACTACACCGGGCGCTGGGACGAGGTCGAAGAACTCGCCGCCGAAGGTGAGCGCGTCGCGGACGAGAGCGGGCTTCCCTTCCTGCGGTGGTACTTCCTGCTGAACCGGGCCGTCGTCGCCGCCGGCCGGGGGCGGTTCGGCGAGGCGTACGACCTGGCCGACGAGATCACTCACTGGGCGGCGCCGCGCGGCGTCGCGGCGATGCTGGCCGTCGCACATCTCCCCCGCACGCTGGCCGCCGCGGCCGCGGGCGACTTCGAGGCCGCCTACCGGCACGCGACAACCATCAGCCCGGCCGGCGTGCTGGCGCCGTACGCGCCGACCGCCATGTGGGTGATGCTCGACGTGGTCGAGGCCGCTCAGCGCACCGGCCGGACGGCCGAGGCGCGGGCCCACGCCGAGGCCATGCGCACCGCGGACGTCGCCGCGCTGTCCACCCGCATGCGGCTGATCCAGCACGGCGTCGACGCGCTCGTCCTCGACGACGAGGCCGGCGACCGGCTCGAGCAGGCGTTGGCCGACCCCGCCACCGAGCGCTGGCTCTTCGATTCGTCACGCATCCGGCTCGTGTTCGCCGAAAAGCTGCGCCGGCGCAAGGAGTACAGCCGCGCCGGCACGCATCTGCTGGCGGCCCGAACCGGTTTCGCCGCGATAGGCGCCGAACCGTGGCTGGACCGGACCGTCGGGGAACTGCGCGCCGCCGGACACCGGCCGACGGCCGCCGACCGACCGCCGGCCGCCCTGACCACCCAGGAAATGGAGATCGCCAACCTGGCCGCCGCCGGCCTGACCAATAAACAGATCGCTCAGCGCCTCTACCTGTCCCACCGCACGGTCGGCGCTCATCTCTACCGCGTCTTCCCCAAACTGGGCGTGACCTCCCGGGCCGGCCTGCGCGACGCCCTCAACCACTTATGAGAAACGGTGACGCTCGCGTGACGGCGCGGCGTCGACGGCCATCGCGAGCCTCCGAGGTACGAGCTACATCTCGCACCGAGCGAATCTGAGACGACCGTTAAAATCCCGGGTGAGCCCAGGGTGCGGCGCGCGCGGCCTCCGACTCCGCCTCGCGCGGAGCGCCGCCCCGACCTCGGCCGTCGCTTGCCGAGATCCCGGCAGCGGGCCCGGCCCTCCGCTGTGTTCCGTCGCCGCCTCGGGCCCGGCCGGAATCGCCGCGCGCTGACGGCGCCGCCATCGACCGCGTTGCGATCACCGTTCCCGCGAGCACCAGCCCCTGGCTAGGTGGTGTCCTGCGAATCTCGATGGGCGGAGCCGCAGGACGCGGCCTAGCAGCAGGCCACCGACAGTGCCTGGCTGATCTGGGACAGCCGACCGGGCACGAGGCGGTAGTACGCCCAGACGCCGCGCTTCTCCCGGGTCAGCAGACCGGCATCGACCAGGACCTTGAGGTGATGGGACACCGTTGGCTGCGAGAGCCCGACCGGGTCGGTCAGGTCGCAGACGCACGCTTCGCCGCCCTCGTGCGCGGCCACCAGCGACAACAGCCGCAACCGGGTGGGCTCGGCGATGGCTTTGAGCAGCGCCGCGAGCTGGTCCGCTTCCGACGCGGACAGCGGCGTCCCGGTGATCGGGGCGCAGCACAACGCCGCGTCGGAGGTCGCGTCCGGGCGGGTCGGCGCGGTCACCGGAGAGGTCGCCATGACCCCAGTCTGCCTCAGGCATTGACGAGTGTCGATGGATCAGCAACAGTGGCACACATCGACGGTCATCAATATCTACGGATGGATGGTGTCATGAGCGACGACACGCAGAACGCCCTGCGCGAGCAGGTCCGCGACCGCTACGCCCAGGCGGCGCTGACGGTTCTCGACGGGGCGACCGACGACGCGTCGTGTTGCGGCCCGAGCGACCGGAGCGGGCCGCCGGAGGCGTTGGAGATCGACGAGCGGTTCGGTGCCGGCCTCTACGGCGACGACACCGACGGTCTGCCCGCCGAGGCCGTCGCGGCGTCGCTGGGCTGCGGCAACCCGCTCGCGGTCGCTGACCTCGAACCCGGCGAACGCGTCCTGGACCTCGGGTCCGGTGGCGGCATCGACGTGCTGCTCTCCGCCCGCCGGGTCGGGCCGACCGGCCGGGCGTTCGGTCTGGACATGACCGACGAGATGCTCGCGCTGGCCCGCGCGAACGCGGCGAAAGCCGGAGCGACGAACGTCGAGTTCCTCAAGGGCCAGATCGAGGCGATCCCGCTGCCGGCCGGCTCGATCGACGTGGTGATCTCCAACTGCGTGATCAACCTGTCCACCGACAAGAGCGCGGTGCTGGCCGAGATGTTCCGGGTGCTCGCCCCGGGCGGGCGGATCGGGATCAGCGACGTCGTCGCCGAGGACCACCTCAGCGCGGCCGACCGGGCCGAACGCGGCAGCTACGTCGGCTGCATCGCCGGGGCGCTCTCCCGCACCGAGTACCTCGACGGCCTGGCCGCGGCCGGTTTCACCGACGCCAGCGTGGCGTTCACCCACGAAGCCGGGGACGGGCTGCACGGCGCGATCATCCGCGCCACCAAACCCACCGCCCCAGCGGCCGATCTCACCGCGACCGAACTCACCGCGACCGAACTCACCGCGACCGGTCGGACGACGGACCGGTCGTCCGGCGGCTGCTGCTAGTGGCAGCTGATCCCGCCCCGCAGATCCGCCCCGCGCCCACCGCCGGGGTGGAACTGAGCCGTCGGCTACTCGCGGAGTTCCTCGGCACCGGTCTGCTGGTCACCGCCGTGATCGGGTCGGGGATCATGGCCGTCCGGCTGGCCCCGGGGCAGCCGGGGTTGCAGTTGCTGGCCAACTCGCTGGCGACGGTGTTCGCGCTGGCGGCGCTGATCCTGATGTTCGGGCCGGTGTCCGGCGCGCACTTCAATCCGGTGGTCTCCGCGGCGGACTGGTGGCTGGGCCGCCGGACCGGGACCGGCCTGCGCCCGTCCGAGCTGGCCGTCTATACCGCCGCGCAGGTCCTCGGCGCGATCGGCGGCGCGATCCTGGCCAACACCATGTTCGGCCTCCCGGCGGTCACCGCGGCCTCGCACGACCGGACCGGCGGGCCGCTCTGGCTCGGCGAGATCGTCGCCACCACCGGGCTGCTCCTGCTCATCGCCGCACTGACCTACTCGCACCGCACCGCCCTCGCCCCGGCCGCGGTCGCGGCGTGGATCGGCGGCGCCTACTGGTTCACCTCCTCCACCAGCTTCGCGAACCCCGCCGTCACGATCGGCCGCGCGTTCAGCGACACCGTCGCCGGCATCGCGCCCGCCTCGGTCCCGGCCTTCGTCGCCGCCCAACTCCTCGGCCTCGTCCTGGCCGTCGGCCTCGTCGCCGCGCTCTACCCCACCGGCAGGAACATCGTGGACGACGACCCTTTCGTCACGCACCACGACGACATCACGGAAAACCGCACCGTGCTCCCCGAGAGGAACTGACGATGACCGAAATGCCGTCGACCGGCGCGGAGACCGCACTGGGCGGCAAGCCCAGCGTTCTGTTCGTCTGCGTCCACAATGCCGGGCGCTCCCAGATGGCCGCCGGATGGCTCACCCACCTGGCCGGTGACACCGTCGAGGTCCGGTCAGCCGGGTCGGCGCCCGCCGAGACGATCAACCCCGCCGCGGTCGAGGCGATGCGCGAGGTCGGCATCGACCTCACCGACCAGAAACCCACGATCCTCACCGTCGACGACGTCCGAGCCTCCGACGTCGTCATCACCATGGGCTGCGGCGACGCCTGCCCCGTGTTCCCCGGCAAACGCTACGAAGACTGGAACCTCACCGACCCCGCCGGCCAGGACGTCGGCGTCGTCCGGAAAATCCGCGACGAGATCCGCGGCCACGTCGAGACCCTGCTCACCGACCTGACTCGCCGCTGACATCCGGCGGCTCACCGGACCAGGTACAGCAGACCGGTACCAGTCGCGACGACGCCCAGCAGGACCCGCAGCAGCGTCTCGGGAGCCTCGGCTGCAGCCGGACCCGGCGTACCCGCCGACCAGTCCGCCGGCGCCGGCGAGCAGCCCGAGCTCCCAGTACGGGGCGCCAGCCCGGTGATCACCGCACCGGGCCACTCCCGCCTCGGAGTCGCCGGTCGGCGTCGCACCGTCCGGAAACACCGCCAGAGACCAGGGCAACTGCCGGGTCAACCGGCCGCGCAGCTGCCCGGTACGGGCATACCGCCACAGCGCACCCGGCCCGGCCACCACGTTGAACAACGAATTCGTCGGAGTCACCGCACCGGCAACACGCTCAGCCGCACCGGCAGCAGGAAGACCGCCCCGACACCCCCGCCGGCGAGGTCACCACCGCGATCAGCAGATCTGCCCCGAACGCGGCCGAGCACGTCCACCAGGTCGACTCCACGATCCGGGAACACTACCGGCGTCCCGCCGCCACACGACCGGGGAACCCGGGTCAGGTCAGGGCGCGATCACCCCTTCGACGCATGCGGGTGGTCGGCACATCAGGTGTCCGCGAGCTCCTTCTCCGGCAAAGGAAGGGCCAGCACGACACCGACGGCGAACAGCGGTACCAGGTAGAGGAACACCGGGGTGAGGGCGCGCTGGTAGGCGGCGACCACGGAGTCCCGGACGGCATCGGGCAGGGAGTGCAACCCCGGCAGAACCTCTTCCCGCGGCTCGGCCTGCACGTCCTCCACGAGCGAGGAGCCCACCCGCTGTCGCTTCACGGGGCACCACCGTAACGCAAACCGACAGTGGCCCCGAGAACGTCCGTGCGGAGCGACTCCCGGTGGCGTCCGGCCCGGCTGCGCGTCGCCGACCGCGATGACCAGGCGGGTGCCGGCCTCGGCGATCGCGACCTCGCCCGCGCAGGTCAGGTCGACGCCGGTGGGGCAGGGACGTCCACGCCGCGCCAGTCCTCCTGGCGGAGGTGGTCGAGCAGCACCTTCTCCGCCGGCCCCGGGTGGCGCCGCAACCCGAGCAGAACCGGCTCGGTGAGCGGCGGCAGAAGAGGACGGGCCAGCCTTTCGAGGCCTTCGGGGACGGCCGAGGCCGGGACCACGGTGACGCCGAGGCCTTGCGCCGCGAGTCGCACCGCGGTGGTGATCTGCGAGGCGCTGGCCACGATGGTCGGGCTGGTTCCCGTGTCGTCGAGCAGTCGGGCGAGATAGTCGTCGAGCTTGCTCGTTCGGCGGAATCGCACCCATCCCTCCGTCACCAGATCGTCGAGGCTCAGGGCCGTCCCGCCGGCCAGCTTCGGATGCCCGTCCGGCAGCACGGCGACGTAGGACTCCTCGCCCAGCACATGGGTGTCGAACGTGCACCCGGCGGGGATCCGGTGCACGAGAATGGCGTCCAGGGTGCCCTCCCGGGCCAGTCGCTCCATCTCCGTGGGATCGGGCTCCTCGTGGAGGGTCACCCGGAGCTTCGGGTAGCGCTGACGCAGTCGCCCCAGCGCCCGGGGCAGCTGGCGCGCACCCAGACCCATGTGCACCGCGATGATGAGTTCGCCGGCCAGATCTCCGTCGGCCGCGCGGGCTGCCGCGAGTGCCCGGCGGGATGCGGTGGTCGCGATCCTCGCCTCCGCGAGGAAAGCCCGCCCGGCGACCGTCACCGCCATTCCGCTCGGGGTGCGGGTGAACAGCCGAACGCCCAGGTGCTTCTCCAGAGCGCCGATCTGCTGCGACAAGGACGGTTGCGATACGCGCAGGCGCTCCGCTGCCGCCGTCATGGAGCCTTCTTCGGCGACGGTCAGGGCGTATTCGTACTGCCGCAGGTTCACGTGCCCACTGCTCCGAACTGACATAGAGAACACTTATATAGATCATCGTATTCGATTATTTGATTCTATGGCTGTCCCCTCATAGCGTGGCTCGCGGTTGCGGAGCTCTCCTCCCACCGGCCGGCGCCACCGGGAGAAACGTCCATTACTACAGGGGGAAAATCCTATGGATTTCGAGAATCTCGTCGCGCTGGTGACCGGCTCCACCACCAACGGCGCCGGGCGCGCGACGGCGCGGCTGCTCGCCGAACGAGGCGCATCGGTGATCGTCTCCGGGCGCGACAGCGAACGCGGGAGCACCGTCGTGCGCGAGATCGAGGCAGCCGGAGGCACCGCGCGCTTCGTCCGGGCCGACCTGGCCGATTCCGCCTCGGTCCAGGGCCTGGCCGAGGCCGCGGGCCCCGTCGACGTTCTCGTCAACAACGCCGGCATCTTTCCCGCAGCGCACACCCTCGAGCAGGAGACCGAGCCCTTCGACCTGCTGTTCGCGGTGAACGTACGAGCGCCGTACTTCCTGACCAAGGCGCTGCTGCCGACGATGATCGAGCGGGGAGGCGGCAGCGTCGTGAACATCTCCACCCACGCGGTCCGGCAGGCCGAACCCGGCCTCGGGGTGTACAGCGGCACCAAGGCCGCGATGGAATCCTTCACCCGTACCTGGGCGAAGGAGTTCGCGGCGTCGGGTGTCCGCTTCAACACCGTCGCACCCGGAACCTTCCTCTCGGATGGCGTCGTGAACGCCAGCGGGCGGGAAACCGTCGAGGCCATCGGAACGAAGAACAGCGTCCTCGGCCGCGCCGCTCAACCCCACGAGATCGCGGAGGCGGTGGCGTTCCTGGCCTCGCCCAGGGCCAGCTACATCACCGGGGCGACGCTGGCCGTCGACGGTGGACGAACCATCCTGTAGCGCGGCGCTACGAGTCGCCGGTCCACGGCATCCCCGGACCACCGACGCACCGGCTCGGCGAACCACGGAGAACGCTCGGATGCACCGTTACTGGCTGCGTGGGCTCAACGAGCTGTGGGTCGAAGTGAAGGCGTGGGCGCCGCGGCCGGTAAGACCGCGGCGCCCGGGGATGACTCAGGCGATGTAGCCCCGAAGCAGATATCCCGGCGAGTCACGCTCGCAGGCGTACCTCTCGTAGAGCCCGTGCGCGTACCGAGCGGCTCCGACGTTGAGACACCCGCTGAGGTACTCGTAGTGCCCGCCTGACACCCACTGTCCCGCCGAGGCCGGGGCCGCGATCCCCAGCGTCGCGCCGCCGATCATCACCGGAACGGCTAGTCGTGCGATCCATCGCTTCACGGACGTCTCCTTGTCTTCACAACTCCCCGTGGAGTCGAACGTTCGGCCGTCGGCCGTCCGATCAGGATCGTAGCGACGGCACGCACCAGGCCCAGGGGTCCCTCTTACGAGGCCGACAGGCCCAGCACGCACCGTCCGCTCCGCCACCGAGCGGGTGTCGTTCCGTTGCGTGCCTGTCAGACAGCCGACGACGAATGGCGAGGCGCCCGACGCCGTGCGCATGCTCTCCGATGTCACCGGACGATCCGGTGGGAACGGGGAGAACCGAGATGACCAGCAGGACAATACGTAGCCGGTGGGCTGCTGCGGCCGCGATCGCGGTCGTGGCCGCGGCGACCGGAGGTGCGGCGATCAGCGCCCCGGCGGCCGCGGCCGGGACGCCGACCACGGCAGCGAGCGCGCCCCCGCCGGGCCAGCGGTCGCTCACGATCGCGAGTTCGCCGGAGAAGTTCGACTGGCGGAAGGCGACGCTGGACGTGCCGTGGACGACCCCGCGCCTGCCGGACGGCAGCAGGTGCCCCGGTGGGCGGCTGTCGTTCCAGCGGCAGACGCCGGCCGAGAGCGACTTCGGGAAGGTCCAGCTCGGCCGCCACTCGATCTACGTCCGCAAGGTCGACACCGCCGATGTGACCCGGGACGGTCAGCCGGACCAGCTGATCCAGTTCAACTGCCTGACGACCAAAACCACCGTCGGCTACACCTGGTACTACGTCTACAGCTTCAAGAAGGTGTACGGCTACCACGGCAAGATCAACTACCGGCCCTACGTCCGCGACTACGTGACGTCCACGGAGTTCAAGGCGAACGCGAAGTGGGTCGTGCAAGGCATCGACGCCCGCTCCGGCGCCGTCGATGTCCGGCAGTCGGTCAAGGGAGCGCGCTCGAACCCGATTCGGCGGGTGTTCCGCTGGTCCGACCGCCGTGGCCTGATCGCGAGCCGGCCGCTGCCGGTTCACCCGGAGGCCGACCGGGCTCCGCGCTGACGGCGCATCCCGGCCTCCGGAGATTTCGGGAGTGAGATCCCCGGGTCCACCCGCCCACCGCCGGCCGGAAGGGCTCACCGTGGACCTCGTGCACGCCGAGGGCCACGACGACCGCGTCATCGGGCACCGGGCCGCAGTCGGCCTCGACCGGCTCACGGCGTGGGTGACCGCGGCACCGCCCACCACGACCCGGGGCACGGACGCGGTATCCGCGGTGACGTCGCCCGGCCGGCGCCCCGCTGAGCTCCGCATCGTGAGCGGTCCACACGTGGGCTGAAGGCCGACCGGGTTGTCACTGCTGTGGGAACCCTCAACTCCGGGCACAGTATCGGCTGCTCTCGCCCACGCCGACCACTCGGGGAGTAATACTGCGCCGCGTTGGCATCGGACGACTCACCGTCAGGAAAGGACAGATCAAGTCCCCACGCTGCGCATCGACTCCCCCGGAGGGGTGATTGCCGACAATGACAACTCTGCGCTGTCGCTGTCTTGGTTCGATGGAGATCCACAACGGTGACGAGTGGCGGCTGGTCGCCGGCGCGAAGGTTCGCGCGCTGCTCGCCGTGCTCGTCGTACAACTCGGTCAGCTCGTGCCACTCGATCGGCTCGTCGCCGAGATCTGGGGCGACGGACCGCCGGCGTCGGCCGACAGCCTCGTGCGGGGGTACGTGCTGACGCTACGACGGACGTTCGGGGCGGACGGCGCGAGTTGCGTCGTCGGGCACGGCCGTGGCTACCGACTCGACCTGCCGCCGGAAGCCGTCGACGTCCACCGCTTCGACGCGATCTGCGTGGCGGGACACCAGGCGCTGCAGCGAGGCGACGCGGAGGACGCCTCGCTGCTGTTGACCGATGCGCTCGCCCTGTACCGGGGACCGGCGCTCGTGGACGTACCGCCGACCCGCACCGGAGCGGCGTACGCCGCGGCCCTGGAGGAGCGGCGGCTGGTGGCGCTGGAGGCGCGGATCGAAGCGGATCTGCGCGCCCACCGTCAGAGCGCGGTCCTCGGGGAGCTCCGCGCGCTGGTGGCCGAGCATCCGACCCGGGAACGGCTGGCCGGGCAGTGGATGCGCGCCCTGGCCGCCACCGGGCGGCGGGCCGAGGCACTGGACGCCTACCGGGTCACCTACGACCGGCTCGTCGACCGGTTCGGCATCGTTCCCGGACCGCAACTGCGCGCCGTGCACCGCGATGTACTGGCGGCGGAGCACGTCGATCAGACGATGAGTCCCGCACCCCGTGCTCGCCGGCCGGACGGTGCCGACCGCTGGACGGCGCCCGCGCAGACACCCGCCGACCTGGCGGACTTCGTCGGGCGGGAGGCGGAGCTGCGGTTCGGCCGGCAGGCGCTGGATGCGGCGGATCCGACGACCGTCCGCGTGTTGGCGATCTCCGGGCCGCCCGGGGTCGGGAAGAGCGCGCTCGCGGTCCGGCTCGCCCACGATCTGCGCCGGGCCTATCCGGACGGCCAGCTCTACGCGGATCTCGACGGGGGTCCCGGACGGATCGCGGATCTCCGCGGTGTGCTCGCCGGGTTCCTGCGAGCGTCGGGAGTACCCGATTCCGTCATTCCGAACGGTGCGGACGAATGCGCTGCGCTGCTCCGCAGCCGAGTCGCCGACCGGCGCGTCCTGCTCCTGGTGCAGAACGCCCACCGGGAGCAGGACGTGCGGACACTGATCCCCGGTGGTGCCGGATGCGCGGTGGTCGTGACCAGTCGCACGTGCCTGTCCGGCCTGGCCGGCTGCCGGCTCGTCGACCTGGACGTGTTCACGTTCGACGAGGCGTGGCGCCTGCTGGAGCGGGCGGTCGGCACCGCTCGTCTGGAGGCGGAGCGGCACGCGGCGCGGCGGCTGATCGAGCTGTGCGGTCGGCTTCCCCTCGCCGTACGCATCGTCGCGGCCCGCGCCGCGGCCACCCCCGAGACGTCGCTCACCTGGCTCCTCGCCAAGATGGGCGAGGAACGCCGTCGGCTGGACGAGCTGCACCTGCGCGACCTCGACGTCCGGGCGGCGATCCGGAAAGGCTGGGTCCTGCTCGACGACCGGGCCCGGTTGATGCTGCAGCGGCTCGCGATGCTCGAGGTCGTCAGTTTCCCCGGCTGGGTCGCCGACGTGGTCTCCGGCTTCGACGAGGCCAGCGCGGAGGAGGCGTTGCGCGCGCTGGTCGATCAACGATTGCTCGCGACCGCCGGGGTGGACCGGTACGGGCGACCCTGGTACCGCGTCCACACGCTGACCCGGCTGTTCGCGAAGGAACACGCGACGCCCGTGCTGTGCACACCCCCCAGACGGACCGCCCCCCGCGCACGGCCGGCGTTCCTCCGTCCTCCGGTCGTCGGCACGGCTGCGGTCGGCCGGCGCCCCGTTTAGTTCCGGTGGAACCGGCGTAGAAGACGCCTCTGAGCTGCGCTTTTGTGCATTGCTGACGGTGAGCCGGCCTGCTTATCGTGGCGAGGCTTCACCGACCAGTCCGAGCGAAGGAGCAGTACATGACCCGGCTTGCGGACCGTCTGTTGTCCCTGTTCGTTCCGACCACCTCCGCGGCGGCGGCGTCGTCGTTCTGCGAGTACTCCTGCCAGTCCTCCTACATCGGAAGGATGTGCTACTGGGTCTGGCAGTCCAGCGGCGGCTACGTGAAGCAGTGCCGCGGCTGCGGCACCTGCTGAGTTCGCCGTCGCCGCCGGACCGGGTCCGTTCCGGTCCGGCGGCGCGCCGGCAGCGGCCGCACCGTGGAGGCGGATGTTCGTGCGCCCATCTCGTGCTCGGGTGCGCGCGTCGGCGTCGCCATCTTCTGCCCCCTCGTCCTCGCTGTTCTCACGATCTCCTTCGACGACGTCGCGGACCTCCTCTCCGACCGGTCGACGCCGGTCGGGACGGGTCCCGCGACGGAGAGGATCTGACGTGCCCTACCTCGTCGCCGCCGTCCTCGCCGTGGGTGTGCTCGGTCTGCTCAACCTCCTGCTGACCCTCGGGGTCGTCCGCACGCTCCGCCAGGTCAGCGCCGTCCCGGGCCCGCACGACGCCGTGCTGCCGGTCGGAAGCACGGCTACGGACTTCTTCCCCAGCGGTGCGTCCCGGGTCATCGCCGTCGTCATGGGCACCCGCGAGGCGGCTGCCGCCGTGCTGGGTGAGCTGACGCCGGTCCCGATCCCGTGACCACGCCGCCACCCGGCGGGATGCCACCCGCCGCCGGACCGACGGCGCCGGACGTGTCGCCACGGGCGGCCGCGCTGATGGCCGTCCGCATCGCCTGGCTGGCCTCGCCCCGCGCCGTGGTGCTGCTGGCCGTCTCGGCGCTGGTCGGTGCCGCGGCTCCGGTCGCCGTCACCTGGTTGACCCGGGCCGTGATCGACCAGATCGTCGCCGGCGGACCGGCCGGTCTCCTCGTCGGACTCGCCACCGGCGTGGCGCTCGCCGGCGTCGTGACCGCGACGCTGCCGCAACTGGACCAGTACCTGCAGGCCGAGTTGAACCGGACGGCGAGCCTGACCGCGATCGAACGGCTGCACGGGTCGGTCGGGCGGCTGATCGGGCTGGTCCGGTTCGAGCAGCCCGCGTTCCTCGACCGGCTCCAGATGGCGGTGATGTCCGAACGCGGACCCGCCGACGTCGTCGCCGGTGGTCTCGGCGCCGCCCGGTCCGTGCTCGCGCTGGTCGGTTTCCTGGTGTCGCTCGTGGTGATCAGCCCGGTGATGGCGGTCGTCGTCGTGGTCGCCGCGATCCCGGTGCTCTTCGCCGAACTCGCGCTGTCCCGCCGACGCGCCGACATGACGTTCACGATCAGTCCGAACGAGCGCCGTGAGCTGTTCTACCGCGAGCTGCTGCTGCGGGCCAACGCCGCGAAGGAGACCCGGCTCTTCGGGATCGCGGGCTTCCTGCAGAGGCGGATGCTCACCGAACGCCGCAAGGCCGACGCCGCGCGCCGCGCCGTCGACCGCCGGGAGCTCGCCGTGCAGGGCGGGCTCGCGCTGCTCGGCGCCGCGGTCGCCGGCGGCGGCCTGGTGTGGGCGGTCCGGGCCGCCCGGCAGGGTGACCTGTCGATCGGCGACATCGCGCTGTTCATCGGTGCGACCGCCGGAGTGCAGAGCGCGCTGTCGAACGCGATCGGGCAGTTCACGCTGCTTCATCAGAAGTTCCTGATCTTCGACCACTACCGTGCCGTGGTCACCGGCCCGTCCGACCTACCGGCCGTCGCGCACCCCCGGCAGGCGCCACCGCTGCGCGAGGGCATCGAGCTGCGCGACGTGTGGTTCCGGTACACACCGGACGCGCCCTGGGCGCTGCGCGGCGTCAACCTGACGATCCCCGTCGGCCGGGCGACCGCGCTCGTCGGGCGGAATGGTTCCGGGAAGAGCACGCTGATCAAGCTGCTGTGCCGGTTCTACGACCCGGAGCGGGGCGCGGTGTACTGGGACGGCGTCGACCTGCGCGACCTCGACCCGGCGTCGCTGCGGGAGCGGGTGACCGCCGTCTTCCAGGACTTCGTCGAGTACGACCTGACCGCGGCGGAGAACATCGGCGTCGGCGACGTCACCGCGATCGACGACGAGGACCGCATCCGCACCGCGGCGCAGCGGGCCGGTGTCGACGACGAACTCGCCGGTCTCCCGGCCGGCTATCAGACGCTGCTGTCGCGGATCTTCATGACCGAGACCGACCGCGAGGATCCCACCACCGGGGTGGTCCTCTCCGGCGGCCAGTGGCAGCGGCTCGCGGTCGCCCGCGCCTTCATGCGCGACGGCCGCGACCTGATGATCCTGGACGAGCCGTCGTCCGGCATGGACGCCGAGGCGGAGTACCGCATCCATGCCGGACTGCAGCGGCACCGCGCCGGGCGCACCAGCGTGCTCATCTCCCACCGTCTCGGCTCGATCCGGAACGCCGACGCCATCGCGGTGATGGACGACGGCGTCGTCGTGGAGGAGGGCACGCACGCCGACCTGATGAACACCGGCGGGATCTACGCTCACCTGTTCCTGCTGCAGGCCACCGGCTACCTCGAAGATCAAGCGACGGTCGAGGCGGCACCGTGAACATCGTCGCGGCGCTGGCACCGATCGGTGGCGTGCTCGCCGCCGCGGTGTGGGTCCGGCGGAACCTGGTGGTGGTCCGGGTCACCGGCTTCAGCATGGAGCCCACGTACCGTTCCGGTGACCGGGTCCTGGTGCGTCGCTGCCACGTCTCCGCGGTCCGGGCCGGGCAGGTGATCGTGATCCTCGCGGGTAAGCGACTGGGCGGGCCGCCGCCCATCGACGACCCGTTCTGGGTCATCAAACGGGTCGCGGCCGCGCCGGGCGATCCCGTCCCCCGAACGCGGGTACCGGCGTTGGGTGCGGTCGCCGAGGACGTGGTGCCCGACGACTGCCTGGTCGTCCTCGGCGACAATCCGGCGGGGACGGACTCGCGTCAGTTCGGCTACTTCGCCGGCGGCAACCTCCTCGGCGCCGTCGTGCGTCCGCGGGCACAGCGGCGGCAGTCTGCACGGATCTGCTGCGGACACGGCTGATGTGTGCGATGACCCTGTTGACGTTGCCGGCGCCGTCCAGGGGAGATCGCGGTGAGAGTGGGGTCCACCGACGTCAGTGCGTTCGCCCGGACGTTCGGGGCGGCAGTGCGGCGTGCCCCCGTCGGCCCACCGGGTGTGGGTCACGGCGTGAAGCGGGTGGTGGCGGCAGTGGTGGTCCTGGTGCTGGCGGCCGGCGGCTGTGTCGGGTCCCGCGCCGACGAATCGCTGCCGGAGCGGGTCAACGCACTCCCGGCGGGGGTGACCGGGCTGGGCCCGGCCGTGTTCTTGACGCCGGACGGGTCGCGCACCGACCTCCCCGGGCTGCGGGCGGTCGCGCGTTTCGGCGACGAGATCGCCGGTGTCGCGCCCGTCCGGCAGCACGTGCGGCTCGCGCAGGGGAACCCCACGCTGCCGACCGTTGCCCGGTGGCCGGGCGACGAACGGCGATCGGCCTTGTTGAGCGGAGGGCGGGTATTCGATGTGACGCTGCCGGACTCCGTCCACCCCGATCGCGTGTTCCCCCTCTCGGCCACGGTCACCGCCACCGGCACCGGCTGCCTCACCATCGGACCGGATCGGCGAACCAACCGGCCCGCGGGTACCTGCGAACTCGCTCGTGACGGTGGGGCGTACTGGGCCGAGGGGGCGAGCGCGCGCTTCGGCGGCATCGATCTGGCGTCCGGCGCGCCGTCGAAGGCGGTGGGGCTGCCGGAGTATCCGACCGCGGTGTCGTCGGACGGCCGGTACCTGGCGGCGAAACGGTCGGGCTCGCTCGTGATCGCCGACACGGCGACGGGCGCCGTGCGCACGACCGTCCCGGCGTTCACGCGGGGTGTGTTCGCCGAGGGGGCGTTCGTCGCCGTGCATCTGGTGCGAGGGCTCCGGGCGCTCAGCCTGATCAGCCCGGCGGGTACGGTCCGGACGCTGGTGCGCCCGGTCGGTGACGTGTCGTTGGCCCGGGACGGGCGCTACGCCGTGGCGACGGCGGACGCCCGCCTGCTCGTCGTCGACCTTCCGAGCGGGAAGGTCCGCCCCATCATCGGCGGGCCGGCGGACCTCGGGAGAGTCACCGCGACGTTCGCGGGGGACTACGCGCTGATCGCGGAGGTGGACGAGGATCCCGACCTCGGGACGCCGTCGCCCACCCGCGTCTGGTCGTCGGATCTGGCCATCGCTCAGCTCCGTGCGGTGAAGGCGACGCCGGCGGCTACCGGTGTCGCCGGGATGGACGCGGATTCCCCGGCCGGACTGCGGTTCTCACCCGGGGGTGAAGTTCTCACACTCACTGCGGGTGGTGACGTCACCAGGGCACCGTCGCACGCGCAGCCGAGGCTCGCGCTGACCCGTGGCCGCATGCTGTACGAGCGGAACGACGCCCTCCTCGTGGCGGACATCTACGGCCGACGCACCGAGCTCCTCGACGTCGGCGACGATCAACGGCTCGGCGAGATCGTCGCGACCCCGGACGGAAGACACGTCGTCGTGTCGCTCCGCGATGGCGCCGGCGGCCGGGCGTCGCTCGGCGCGCGGGACCAGATCGTCCTCGTGCGCCTGGACGGGTCGGCTGACCCGCTGGTGCTCTACCGCTCGGCGGTGCTCGCCAGCATCGGTCTCCTCGAGTGACGTCCGAACTCCCGAAGCGCAGACGATCCGTGCGGTACGACCGACGCGTGGCGCCCGGCAGTTGAGCGCGTCACTCGTCAGCCGTTCTCGAGGCCGAAGGCGCGGCTGAGCGCGTCGAGAGTGAATTGGTTACGCAGTTTGCACGCGCTGTTCTGGTTGGCGAACATTCCGCGCTGCCAGATCGCCTGATCGCGGTCGCGGGTATGGATCCACTCCACGGGGACGATGTACTCGGCGTGGTCCGGGTCGATCGGTTCGCCGAGCCGGTAGGACCCCTGCAGGGCGAGGTCGGTGAACTGCTGCCGGTCGAGGTTGATCGTCAGGACCGCGTCGGTGGATGTCTGAGCGGGGCCGGCGACGATTCCGACGCCGACGTACCCGTTCTTGGGAATATGGACGAAGATGCGGGCGCCGACCGGAAGCGCTCGTAGCGTCTTGGTGAACCATGTCCCGCCGCCGGCCGAGACGAAGCCGTAGCTGCGCGCGTCGTCCCAATTCCGTGAGCCGGCCTCTTCGCCGAACGCGACGTACCAGTCCTGTCCGTTCCACTCCTCGCGAGTGCCGCGGCGTGTGCCCGTCGGGCGGCCGCCGATGCTGGGCGCGTCGTCGAGAAGCCAGGTACGGGCTAGGTAGGAGCGATCTGCGTCGGTGAAGTAGCGGAAGAACAAGACATTGACCGGTACAGCGAAGCCGGTGTTGAGGTAGGACACGATGCGTTCGGTCGCTGGGTCGATGTCACTGGCGACGATCGTCAGATGCTGGCGGGTGTTGAGTTCGTCGGGCGGGGCTGCTCCGAACCGCTCGGCGAAGGCCGCCTCGAACGGGAGGCCGGGCCGGTAGCCGGCGAACACTTCATGGACGTCGGAGTGGCTGAGCCCGACCACCCAGGATCCGTAGTCCAGGGTCTGCGCTACGACTTCCCGCGGCGTCCGGGCGCGTTTGAGCTCCAGGACGTGCAGACCACCCTCGGCATCGACCGCGAGCAGGTCGATGAACGTGCCGTAGCCGGTCGGCACCTGTCGGCCGATCAGCAGCAAGGGTTCGCCGAGGATTGCCGGGTCGGTCTCGATGAGCTGCTCGAGCTGGGACTCCAGCGGCACACCCGTGGGCGCCAGACGAGATGGCGGGTCGGTATCAGCGCGCCACAGCGCGATTTCGACCGGCATGATCCCCCCGAAATATGCGCGCCAGAGCGTCTCTACGAGCGATAATACCTATTTGGGCCTTTCGTCGATTCGGAGGTTGGATCCTCCCCCGACTGGCAGAGCAGTCAGTACGTCAACCGGTCGCGGACCCGGAACGGCGGTCGACCACCGGCGCGCCACGACGCTGACCACCGCGGGCGGGAGAAGACGCCCGCCGCCCCCGATCAGCAACAAGCACCTTGTACGACAGCGCCTCAGCTGGGCTCGCCACGGGGCGGCGAGCTCTGCCGCGCGCTCGCGAGGTGAGCGGGCGTCGGCCCTGGAGAGGCGTGGGGGGCGCCGCGCATCGCGGCGCGGAACGCGATCGGTGTGGTGCCCGTGCGCTGGTGGAAGTACTTGGTGAAGTTCGTGGCACTGCTGAAGCCGAGCCGGACCGCGACCTGCGCGGCGGTCTGATCGCTGTGCGCGAGAAGACGCTTGGCCTCCAGGACCGCGCGCTGGTCGATGAAATCCTTCGCGTTGATCCCCACCGCCGCCCGGGTGGCCCGGGACAGCGTGCGGCTGGAGTAGCCGAGCGTGCGCGCGTAGTCCTCCAGCCGCCGGGTGCGCACGAACGCGTGCTCGACCGCGTCGCGGAAGCGCCGGAACGTGTCGCCCGGTTCCGACGTGCTGTCGCCCGGGACGAACGCCAGCCGCAGCAGCAGTACCGCGAGCAGGTGCCGCAGCACGGTCTGACGGATGTCGAGCGGCAGACCTCCTGGCGCCTCGAACGCCCGGGAGAGATGCACGGCCGCGTCGGTCAACCGCTGCCGCTCGTCCTCGGCCGGCTGGTAGACGACCGGAGCGTAGGTGTCCCCGAGCCGCGCGGCGGCCACCGTGGCGGAATCGAGAAAATCGGGTTCGAACAGGATGAGCGTGCCGCCGACGTCACCGAGCTCGCCCCACTGCTGCACCTGCCCCGGCCGCACCCACAGCCAGTCGCCCGACGACACGGTGTAGCCGGTGAAGTCGACCGTGTGCCGCAACGAACCGCGCTCGATCGTCAGCAGGTGATGGAAGGTCGGCCGCCGCGGCGGACCGGACACGACCCGGGACCGGAACTGCGCCAGGCTCAGGACCTCGACGCCACGCGAGACCCCGGCCGGCGCAGCGAAGCCGATCTCCCGGATCGCTTGGCGGTTTTTGACCATCACAGGTCACTACCGTACCCGGTCACATCACCGTCCCTCTCCTACGTTGGGACCAACGGAACAGGAGAGTGAAATCATGACCACCACCAAGAACGTCGTTCTGACCGCCACCGGCCAGCTGTTCGGCGACAAGGACGCGACCGCCGTCGACCGCTGGGTCTCCCCCGACTACGTCCAGCACAGCAGCCTCGCCGCCGACGGCCCCGAGGGCATCCGCGGGCTCGTCGAGAACCTGCCCGACGGCTTCCGCTACGACCTGCACCGGGTCGTCGCCGACGGTGACCTGGTCGCCCTGCACGGCACCTACCACGGCTTCGGGCCCGACCCGCTCGTCGCCTTCGACATCTTCCGTGTGGCCGACGGCGTGCTCGCCGAGCACTGGGACGCGCTCACTCCGGTCGTCGCCGAGACGGTGTCCGGCCGCTCGCAGACCGACGGCCCCACCGAGGTCACCGACCTGGACCAGACCGACGCCAACCGGGAACTGGTGGCCGGCTTCGTCGAGAACGTGCTCAAGGGCGGCAAGGTCGACCTGCTCACCGAGTACCTCAGCACCGAGAGCTACGCCCAGCACAACGTCGCCATCGGCGACAACCTCGACGGGCTCGGATCCGCGCTCCAAGCGCTGGCCGACCAGGGCATCGCGATGGTCTACGACACCGTCCACCAGGTGATCGCCGAGGGCAACTTCGTGCTCACGGTGTCCGAGGGCAGGTTCGGGCCGACCCCGACCGCGTTCTACGACCTCTTCCGCGTCGACGCCGGGAGGATCGTCGAGCACTGGGACGTCACCCCCGAGATCCCGGCCACCCTGCCCCACGGGAACAGCCTGTTCTGATCGGCATCGGGCCGTGTCGGCGGCTGATCGACGTCGATCAGCCGCCCCGGCCTTCGCCCCGATCGCCCAGGCGGTGCTCGAGCCGCCGGGTGGCCGCGTGCCGGTCCGTCCGACCGCCGCGGGTCCAGCGCACAGGCACGCCGCGAATCGTCGGACTGGGGTGGGCCCGGCGGCGCCGACGCACCCCCCTCGGCAGGGTCGAACTACGCCGGCCGCAGGTCCGGCGGACCGAGTTCGATCTGGGTCGACCCGTCTCCGGTCGGTCGGATGCCCGCGACCACGCGGTATCCACGGGTTCCGGTGGGGCGGGCTCGACCGGTCCGAACGTGTCGGTCCGGGCTCATTGGCCCACGGTGACCTCACCGGGCGAACGCCGGGGGCACCCGCGGATCGCGTACGTGAGGAGACCGGCCGCCGCCAGCACCACGGCCACGACCGCGGCGGCGCGGCTGCTGTCCGGCTGCAGCTGCCAGAACAGAAGCTGCCGTTCGACCCCGCCCGCGGCGGCGGCCGCGCCCATCACCTGGATACCGGTCCAGACGACCGGGACGAGCCAGGCGAGCTGGGCGCCGGTGAGCGCGGCGCCCAGACCGATCAGTCCGGTCAGACCGGCGCCGTTGCGAACGATCTGCCATCCGGTTCCGAATTCGATGCCCAGGGCCGCGGCGACGGTCAGTAGCGCGACCCCTCCGCCGAACAGCGCGACCAGGTGCGCGGCCCGGCGGGGCGGCCACGGCAGGGCGGCGGTCGACTCGAGGGCGTCGTCGTCGCCGCTCAGCGTCGGGATCAGCGGGGCCAACGCCAGGAGGCCCACGCCGACGGCAAGGTTCGCGGGTGTCGCCGGGCTGTCCGAGAACAGCCGCCAGACGCCGGCCACCACCGCGACCGCGACCGCTGAGAAGGCGACGGCCGCCGGGAGACGTCGGGAACGCACGTACAGCACCGTCCAGCGGATCATGCGGCGCTCGTCCCGGTGAGGATGGCGGTCAGGTTGGTCGTCCGACAGGCGTTGGCGGCGTCACGCAACGCCGTCACGCGGCGGATCTGCTCCTTCTCGGGAGCCTCTCGTAGTTTTCGCAGCACCGGCTGGTAGTCGTCGGGGAACAGCTTCAGACCGAAGACGAAATCCTTCACGTCGAGGGTGTCGCCGCCGGCGAGCCAGGCACCGGCCGCCCACAACGCGTCCGGGTCGTTGAGCCGGCAGCCGTTGGCGGTCGTGCCCGCGCCGTTGAGGATGCTGGCCTCGATGTCGGTGTCCCGGTCCTGATCGGCCAGGTCGAGCCGGAAGAACACGGTGCCGGGCTCGGTCTTCGGGGTGTCGCTCAGATAGTCGAAGTCGTCGCCGGTGCCGACGGTGTCGGCGTGCCATTCGACGATCCGCGTCGGCGCGTCCGGGAGTTTGGCCAGCTTCGTCAGCGCGGCGCGCGCCTGGGGAACCACCGACGGCAGCAGGTAGGCGTGCACCGCGGTGACACACACCTGCGGACCATTGTTCGCGCAGACCAGACGCTGAGCCGCGGCGTCGATCTGGTTGGTGGGTCGCGACGCGGCGGTCGGCGACACCACCATCATCACCGCCACACCGGCCGCCACCGCGACCGGGCCACCGGCGCGGATGAGCCGGGAGGCGCCGACCGTCAGCAGAGCGCCCCCGGCCAGCAGGCCGAGACCGAGGGCCAGCCGGCCGAGGACCGCCGCCCGGCTGGCCGTCTCCCAGTCGGCACCCAGCGGCTGGACCAGCATCGACAGGGCAGCCAGCGGGGTGGCCGAACCGTCGGGCCCGGTGATCGTGTCACCGGCCAGCTGGACCACCAGACCGATGACGGCCAAGGCCGGCGGGACCATCGGGGACGGCCAGGCCCGGCCGACGCCGATCCCGACCCAGACGGCACCGGCGAGGACGGTGACGTCCACCAGCATCGACAGCAGACCGGCGACACCGAGATAGCTGCCGTTGACCGCGACCACCACGGCGTCCACGGTCACGACGAGCAGATACCCGACGGTCGTCGCGATCGTGAGGGCGGCGATCCCGGGCGTGACCCGGTGCCAACGCGGTCGCCCGGTGCTGCTGATGAGCTCGTCGGCGCGGGTCAGCCCGTCCCGGCGGCCGAACATCGCGCCCCCGGCCAGTGCCAGCGGCGCCAGGACGAACATCGCGGACGTCGCCACGATGGCCAACGAGTTCCATTGGCGCCACCAGTGGCCGGTCTCGCCGGCGAACCAGGCCGCGGCGACGACACCGACGACGAGCCCGAGGGCGCGCGCGTTCGAGCGGCGCAGCTCGATGCGCGTCGGACCGGCCATCAGACACCGTCCCGATGGCGCTGGAGCAGGAGGGAGTAGCCGCGCTCGGCCGGGCTGTCGCCGATCCCGCCGTCGTCACCGAGGCGGATCAGGTCGGCCGGCACACCCTGGAAGACACTCGAGCCGGCCGCCATCACGACCACGTCGGTGCAGGCCGCCACGACGTCTTCGACCAGGTGCGTGGAGACCACGACACAGCTGTCGGCGCCGAGGTCGCGGAGCAGGCCGCGGAACTCGACCCGCTGCTCCGGATCGAGTCCGACCGTCGGCTCGTCGAGCAGCAGCACCGCGGGATCGTTGACGATCGCCTGCGCGATCCCCGCACGGCGCAGCATGCCGCCGGACAGCGACTTCAGCCGGGAGTCGGCGCGGTCGGTCAGGCCGACCCGGTCGATCGCGCGTTGGGTCGCCGCCGGCACCGCCCGCTTCGGCATCTCCCGTAACCAGGCCATGTACTCGACGTAGTCGCGCACGGTGAACTTGGGGTAGAAGCCGAAGTGCTGAGGCAGGTAGCCGAGCTTGGTACGCAGTTGCCGCAGACCGTCGCTACGCCGCGCGTCCGTGCCGAGCAGGCGCAGGACACCGTCCTCCGGCTTGATCACCGTGGACAGGGCACGCATGAGAGTGGTCTTGCCGGCGCCGTTCGGGCCGAGCAGACCGTGCACGCCGGTGCTCAGCGACAGGTTCAGGTCGTTCACCGCGCGGTGCTTACCGGCCTTCACCCGCAGCCCCGCGGCGTCGATCGACCAGGCGTACCCGGGCGGCTGAATCTCGTGATCGCTGACTGCGCGGATCATCGGAACTCCTATCTCCAGCTGTTCAGGCGCCGCATGGCGCCTGAACGCAGCAAAGTCAGAACGGGCATGAGGACACCGGCGACGGCCCAGACGGGCACGCTCGCCGGCTGGATCAGCACCGGTGACACACCGGCGACGACGGCCGGCGTCGCGATCGCGAGGACCCAGCCGCCGCCCAGCACGGCCGCGGCCCGAGACACGCCGACGAGGCTGCCCAGCAGGAGCGTCGCCGAGGTGAAGGTGAGACAGGGCAACAGCCACAGGGCCGGGGCCCGGCCGAGGGCCCAGCCGACGACCGCCAGCGGGGGAACCACCGCGGCCAGCACCACCAGAGAGCGGCGCAGCAGCAGGTCCAGGCCGGCCCGTGCGGTTCCGGCCACCGCCTCCCAGCCCGGGTCGCCGTGGTGCGACCAGGCGAGCGCCAGGCCGGCCAGCGGCGCGACCGGCGCGAGGAGCAGCACCAGCGACGGCCGGTCGGGATACTCCCGGTCCAACACGAAAGCGGCGAGGAGCGCCAGCACCGTGACGACCGCCGGAGCCACCAACGACCAGCTCGTCCATCGTCGCCACGCGGGCTGCCAGGCGCGCCGGCGCACCGGAGCGGTCACCGGCCAGTGCGCCGCGATGCCCGCCCGTCCGGCGTCGACCATCGCCTCGACGTCCGGCCCGGCCATGTCTCCGAGCCGCATCACGCACACCGGGCAGCTGTCCACATGCGCCTCGACCGTCCACGACGACGCGTCGTCGAGCTCGCCACGGGCGTAGGCGGCGAGCGATTTCCCCGGAACATGACTGGTCACGACAGAGCCCCCCGCAATGCGATCTTCGCCCGCCGCGCGCGCGTCTTGACGGTTCCTTCCGGCACCCCGAGCAGCACCGCGGTCTCCCGGACGGTGAGGCCGTCCAGCACCATGGCGCGCAGGACCTCGCGCAGGTCCGGGGCGAGGGCGGCGAGCGCCGCGCCGAGCTCGTCCCCCACCGCGCCGGCCAGCGCCTCGTCCTCGGCCGGGGGCGCGCTGCGGGCCGGCAGCTCGTCGGTCGGCACCTCCCGGACACGCTGCCGCGCCCGTAACGCGTCGACGAGCCGACGCGCCGCGATGGTCCAGAGCCAGCCCGCTCCCCCGGCCCCGCGCACCGACCCGAAGGATCCGGCCGTACGCCACACGCTCAGAAAGGTGTCCTGCAGGACCTCGGCCACCAGGCCTTCGTCGGCGCAGCGCCGGCGGAGACGCATCGCGAGATAGGGCGACGTACGCCGGTAGAGCTCGTCGAAGGCGTCCCGGTCCCCCCGCGCGATGCGCCGGAGCAGCTGCTCCTCGGTGACGACGGTCGGTTTCACATCCGACTGATCGTCCGGCGCCGAGCGTCGGGTTTCCTAGGCCTCTGTGCCCTAGGTCACACCGAGCGGCGGTGCGCCTTCGCGGTCCGCACCACGAGCAGGCCCTGTCGGACGCTGGTCACCCGCTCGGGTTGGGGCGTCGCTCGTGATCTCGGGGAGCCGCGTGACAAGTTTGTCCGGGCCATTACCGTCGCACCTGAATTGTCCGGCGGGAAGCGGAGAAACCATGCGGCACTGGGGTGCGATCGCCGAAACGGCCGAAGCCGAGTCGCTCTACGCGCTGGCCTCGGGCACGAGCCCGGCCGACCGGGAGACGTTCGGGATCGCCGCGACCCGGCTCGGCGGCGGCGTCGTGGTATCGACGCCGGAGGACCCGACCGGCTTCTGGACGAAGGTCCTCGGACTGGGCGTCACCGAACCGGTGACCGCCGGCGTGGTGGACGCCGCCGTGGACTTCCTCACCGCTCACGGAAGCACCCGGGCCACCTTCCAGATCGCCCCGGACCGGCTGCCGGACGACTGGGACGACATCGCCGCCCGGCACGGGATCAACGCCGGCTCGTCGTGGGTGAAACTGGCCTGCCCGATGGCCGCGTTCCGACCCGGAGAAACCGGATTACGGGTGCGCCCGGTCACCGACGCGGACGCCGACCGGGCCGCAGCGGTGATCGCCGCGGGCTTCGGCATGGACCCGACGCTGGTCGCCGGCCTGTACGCGCCCGCCTGGCGGTCGGGCGAGTTCCTGGGCTTCGCGGCGTGGGACGACGACGAGATGGTGGCGGCCGCCGCGACCCGGCTCGCGCCACCGACCGCATCGATGTACGGCGCGGCGACGCTACCCGGGCACCGGGGCCACGGCGCACAGTCCGCACTGCTCGCCGCCCGGGCGGCCGTGGCCGAGACGGCCGGTTGCGAGGTGCTGGTCGCGGAGACGTACGTCCCGCCGGTCGAGGGCACGAACCCGTCGCTGAACAACATGATCAGGGCCGGGTTCGAGGTGCTGTACGTCCGGGTGAATCAGGTCTGGGTCAACCGCGGGCGGTGAAGCAGAACGGCCGGCCGCACCCTCGAACGCCGATCACGGACGATCGGACGCGGTGACCGGATCACCGGGCGGCACGTCACGCGATTCGTCGGCCGCGATCGTCACGTCGATTCGGGTGAGGACGTCGTCGACGGTCTCCGCCATCGGTCGTGGTTCCGGCTCGGTCAGCCATTCCTCAAGCGCGACGTGGAACACGAGCGCTCCCACCTCGGCGTGAAGCGTGGCGCTGAGTGGCGACTCGCCACGCTCGACGAACGCCGTGCGGGCGCTGAGGACGAGGTCGGCGCGCTTGCGGGCGTCGCGGTCACGGAGTGAGTCGTTCGCGTTGATGATTCGCCTCCACGCGGCCGTCCGCTCCCTCTGACCGTCGAACCGCGCCGCCGCCACCTGATGGAGAACGTGCCTGATGACGTCCATCGGCCGCAACTCGGGCGGCGCTTCGCGGATGAGGGCCGCGGCCATGTCGGGGACCTCACTCCCACCGAAGAGCACTTCGCGTTTGTCGGCGAAGTACCGGAAGAACGTCCGCGTGGTCAGGCCGGCGCGCGCCGTGATCTGCGGCACGGTCGTCGCCGTGTACCCCTGCTCGGAGAACAGCTCCAACGCCGCTCGTTCGAGCCTGCTGCGCGTATCGGGAGCCCATCGCATGGACCGATGGTAAGCGATGACACGACGTGTCATAGTGAGGTGATGACACGACGTGTCATCGCTACCTAGGAAGAAGCACATGAGCCCCCAGAAGACGTTCCTCGTGTTCGGCGCGACCGGACAGACCGGCAAACACTTCACCTCTATCGCGCTGGACGACGGGCACCGGGTCAGGGCGCTGGTGCGCAACCCCCGCAAGCTCGCGACCGACAGCCCGAACCTCGAGATCCACCAGGGATCCATCACCGACGACCTCGACCTCGACCGGCTCGCCGACGGCGTCGACGCCGTCATCTGCCTGCTGGGCGACAAAGAGCTGCAGAAGTCGCAGAAAATCAACACGCCGTTCGTGCGCAACCTCGTTCCCGCCCTGCGACGCGCCGGCGTCGCCCGATTCGTCTACCAGGCCGGCGGCCTCAGCGCCCCGCCCGGCCGACGACTGCCGCTCTACCTCCGGGCCGTCCGGAACAGCATCGCCCGCGGCTACATCGGCCAGCACGAGGACAACGAAGCGGTCATGCGATACCTCGCCGACGAGGCGATGGACATCGAGTGGATCGTCCACCGCGCGGGAATCGGCTCGGACGGCCCGTCGAAGGGTGTCCTCGAACGGTCCGCCAAAGCCATCAGCATCGCGACGTTCGTCGACTGCGCGTCCTACACGTACCGACTCGTCACGGACCCGACGGCCGTCCACACCTGCGATCCGAGCGCCTACCGTAAGCCCCGGTGACCCCGACAGCGCGGCCGGGCCCGGAGAGCGAGACGGTCCGCCGCTGCTCAGCGCGCTGGTCACACGCCACGATCGAGGCGATGTCCACCGCGCAACCGGTCGACACAGAGGCGAGCAGCCGTCTGCTGACGGCAAGCCTCACGTGGGTACCGTTCACGCGGCGGTCCAGCCAACTACACCGCCCTCACCGTCTACCGCGACAACACCGCCCACCGCCCACCGTCGACATGCTCGTCGCCGACGGCATTCTGGCTCCGAACTCGCGACGAGACCGAACCTTCGCGCGTCTACCCTCGCTCTACGCAACAGCGCCCCCGCGGGTAGGCCGCGGCCCGCCTCGAACGTGTAGACGCCTGGTGCGGCCTTCTCGACCTCGGCGGCGACGCGCTGGCCTTGGGTGGTCCGGATCTCGCCCTGGTCCCGCTGGATCGGCGTGGGCATCTGCCCGTGGATGTAGCCGGAGTAGAGCAGAACACCCAACGGATCACCGTACGGGCGGGGGCGGGCCGGCTCGCCGTTCTCGTCCGTGAGCCGAAGCCGGGCCGCCGCCTCCATCACCAGGCTGAGCACGCGTTGCCGCTCGTTGTCGGTCGGCTCGACACCGTCGCGACGGGACAGGAAAACCGCTGGGCCGTACGCGGACACGGGTGCTCCTTCAGTAAACGACGTGCGGCGAGCCGGGCACCGGCCGTACGGGACAGCTCGAGCGTTCCAGCGTCTGCCGAGGCACGCCCAAGGTCGTCACGCAAGCTCTCGACCGCGGTCAAAACTCGCAAGCACCGATATTCCCGGGCCGGAGATGCGGTCAGAACTCATGAACAAACGCGATCACGAACCGGTTCCGGCTCAATAAGTGTGAAGATCGCTTGGAGTTCGCGGTCGTAGTATTCGGGTCATGAGCGGCGCCGTTCCTGCGTGGGCGCATGAGAAAGCAAAGCTTCACTCCTATAACACCGAGTGGGTGGGGCTGGCGAGGGCGGAGAGTGGCCGCCTGAGCGATCTGCTGGCTCCGTGGCTGGTCGACGGAGTGGAGCACGTGGGCTCGACCGCCGTTCCCGGCCTCGCCGCGAAACCGATCGTCGATCTCATGGCGTCAGTCCGCGACATGGACGGCGTGGTCGGCCACTGTTCGAGGGACCTTCTTGCCGCTGGCTGGAGCTATGTGCCGCCCGAGCTGGATCGCCGACCGTGGCGGCGCTTCTTCGTCAAGCCCGACGCCGCCGGGAAACGCCGAGTCGCGCACCTGCATGTGATCACGGCCGGTCATGCCCGCTGGGCGGAGCAGCTGGCGTTCCGGGATGCGCTGCGGCGGAACGAGAGGCTGGCCCAGGAGTACGAGATCCTCAAGCGGCGCCTGAGCGAGGTCTATGGATCGGATCGGGAGGCGTATACCCGCGCGAAGTCCGACTTCATCAGGACAGTCCTGCGCCGGTGAGAGCGTCGCGTCAGCCCTGCGGCTGGTTAGCGCGCCAGGAGCACGCGTTTGCGGAGAAGGTCGAACCCGGTGCGGCCATTTTGATCCGATTGACGTTGCCCTCAACCGGTCCTGAACTGTGCGGCTGGCTCAGCCCGGCGGTGACCGCGGCCAGGTCGTTGGTCAAGCCGGTGGCGAACCGCGCGATCGGCGACGGCGTGGAGTCCTGAGCCGAGGTGATCCACTCGCCGAGACGGTGGCCGTGCAGGTGGGTGAGAATGTGCGCGGAGGAGCGCACCAGTTCGACGGCCGTGTTCAGTTCAGGGCACCGATCGAGGATCGCCTGGAGACGCCTGACCGTCGTGTTCGACCAGGTTGTCGGGATGCCGGCAGATCCAGCCGGTCACTTCCCGCACCGAGGGCGGCCGCCGCACCTGCGCGAGGTCGGGTTTCGTGCGGTGCTGCTCGACGAAGGCTCGGACGATCCCGTAGCCGCCGGTGAAGCCCTTCGCGGTGACCTCGCCGTGAAGCCGGGTCGCATGCCGACAACTCTGACCGATGCGTTCACGCGGGTAGGGGACGAATGGGTCCAGGAGGGTGGGCCGCGGCTTATGGCCGACCATCAGTTCCTGCCATGTCTTCGCGTGCGCATACTGGGCGACCGTGCGCTGGCTCCAGCCCAAATGCTTCGCGATCTGCCGGAAACTCGCCCCTTGGGCGACGAGGTCGTGGACCAGCGCATGGTTGGCCTTGCGGCGCTCGGCCATCGCCCCGGTCGGCTCCGCATCGAGTGGCGGGGCCGGTGTCTCGGTGGCTGGCGCGGTGGGCTCTTCCAGGCACTTCTTGTGTCCGACGACGGTGCGTTCGACCGCCGCGGCGAGGTTCTGCCACCGGTGGGAACGGTCAGCGACCTGCTCCGCCTCGGGGCCCCGGTGGCCGCGCCTTCAGCATAGGCGGTGGCACGGTCGCGGCAGATCACCAGCGGCTTCGGATGCGCCCGCAGCCAGTCAGCCAGCGGATCGGCGTCCCGGCCGAGCAACAGGTCGATGGCTTTCCCGGTCAGGAAATCGACCAGCACGGTGCCGTAGTGATGGCCACGTTTCAGAGCGAAGTCATCGACCCCGCGCACCGTCACCGGCCTGTGTTCTCGCAGAAGAATCGGCGCACTCGAAGCCAGATCTGGGTGGACCGACCAGCGGTGGGCGCGGCGGCGGTCCTGCGCCGATACCACGAATGCCCCGCGTCGAGGACGCGGTGCACTCCGGACATTCGGAACGCTGACCATGGACTCCGGCGGCCAGCAGCACGCCGGACTCGCCACCGATCACCTCGTCGATCTCGATCCCAGCCAGATGAGGCAGCAACTGGACAACGAGCCACGACCCGATCAATCACACTGTTTGAGCCAGAATCCACGAACCGCGCCAGGCACGGTTTTCCAGGGCGGGCAGTCGGCCGTTAAGGCTCGCCAGACGCATGTCGCGGCCGGCGTCCGCTCGCTCCGGCTGAGAGCTCGCACCGCGCAGTACCGAGTCGACGCTTCGTCGTACACCGAACTGCTTGCTCGCTGGATCCTCGTCCCGGTGCGGCCCGGCACCTGACGCAGCGGCATGGTGCGTGCCGCTGCGCTTATTCCGCGGCTACTCGTTCGATGGACCCACGACGTGGTCCGGCGAGGTGGCGTCCAGACGCGGGGGTGACCCGCGGGGGTGCCCAGGAGCGTCATCCACTCCGCGGTCCGCGGAGACCGGCTTGGTAGGCGATGACGACCAGTTGAGCGCGGTCGCGGGCGTCGAGCTTGGTCATGGCGTGGTTGACGTGCGTCTTGACGGTGAGAGGGCTCAGCGTGAGGCGATCGGCGATCTCGTTGTTCGACATGCCGGTGGCCACCAGGGCGACGATTTCGTGTTCCCGTTCGGTGAGCCCGTCGAGAACTCCGGAGGCCGGGGCCGGGGGCTGGTCTTCCAGGGCGAGGTAGCGGGCGATGAGCCCGCGGGTAGCTGCGGGTGAGAGCAGGGACTCGCCGCGGGCGACGGTGCGGATCGCGTCGATCAGAGCTTCCGGCCGTGCGCCCTTGCCGAGGAATCCGCTCGCACCGGCACGGAGCGCTTCGAAGATGTACTCGTCGACCTCGAAGGTGGTCAGGATCAGTACCTTCGCGCCGGCGAGGTCGGGATCGGCGCAGATCCGACGGGTGGCGGCGAGGCCGTCGAGCTCGGGCATGCGGATGTCCATGAGGATGACGTCGGCGCGCGTCTGGCGGGCCATTCGCACGGCATGGGTGCCGGTTGCGGCTTCACCGACGACCGTCAGATCGGGGGCGTTGTCGACCATGAGGCGCAGGCCCGCGCGGACGATGTCCTGGTCGTCGGCGAGCAGGACGCGTACCCCCGTCACGCCGTCGCGCCGACGAGAGTAGGTAGCTCGGCGGTGACCCGGAAGCCACCTTCGGGGCGAGGACCGGCGGAGAGCCGGCCGCCGAGTGCGGCGGCTCGCTCGCGCATGCCGATGATGCCGTGCCCTATCGTGCCCTCGGCTGCCACCCGTGGCCCGGTCCGGGCCGCCGGACCGTCGTCCTCGACCGTCAGCGTGAGGACTCCCGGACGGAAGTCGAGCCGGACCGATGCGGAGGTGCCCGCAGCGTGTTTCGCGGTGTTGGTCAGCGATTCCTGGATCAGCCGGTAGGCCGTGAGGTCGACGGCGTCGGGTAGTGGCCTGGCCGGACCGATGACGTTGCAGGCGACCCGTAGCCCGGTGGCCGTGAAGGAGGCGATCAGCTCGTCGAGCCGGCTGAGCCGTCCGGCCGGTTCGACGGGCTCGTGCTCGCCGGGCTGGCGCAGCAGGCCGACGGTGAGCTTGAGCTCGGAGAGCGCGGCTTCGCTGGCGTCCTGGATGTGTTCCAGTGATTGGCGGGCCCGGTCGAGGTCGTATCGGTCCAGCAGGAGGGTCATGGCGCCGGCCTGGACGTTGATGAGCGCGACCTGGTGGCCGACCGCGTCGTGCAACTCGCGCGCGATGCGTAGCCGTTCTGCTTGGACGCGGTTACGTGCCTCGATCTCACGGCCCAGCTCCGCGCGGCGGGCCCGCTCCACGAGCATGGCTCGCCGCGCCTGGTGGGCCCGGAAAGCTTGCCCGAGCGCGGCGGCCGCCACGACCCACGGCAGGACCTCGAAGGCGTCCCACCCGATGTGGTCGTAGACGGTGGCCACCGCGCCGCCGGCCAGCACCGCGGCGACGCTCGCGGCGGTGGTGACGACGACCGCAAGGACGTTCTCGGAGCGCCACGAGAACAGAAAGATCGCCAGAATCAGGGCGGACCGGGCGGGCGAGTCGGTCGCCCCGGACGGCGTCGCGGCGATCACGCCCGCGGTCGCGATCGCCGGGATGAACCAATCCGGCCAGTGCAGTGCCGGAATGACGACGAAGCTCGCCGCCACCACGACGGCGGTGACGATCGCGGTCGGCGTGAACGCGGACGGGTCAGGCACCGCGGTGACGATCACGGTGAGCAGAAGGAGGACGCCGACCCCGATCAGGCGAGTGGCGGTGGGATGCGTGACCGCGAACCGGCGCAGGCGGTCGGCCACCCGCTCCGGGTCGGCGATCGCACGATGTTTCGCGGCCACGAGACGGCCGCCGACCGGCTCGTCAGCATTCACGAAACGACAGTAACCAGGTCGTGCGCGCGGCTACAAACGTTCTACTGCGAGCGCAGTAGGCGACGCCGCGCCCGGCCGGAACAGCACCTGCGATCGCGGTAGCGGGCCACCCGGGGCCACCGCGATCGCGGCGGGTGGAGTCACCGCGACGGGCCGATGACGGGAGCGGCCGTCCTGGCGAACGATCCATGTGTCGCATTTCGACGCCGGACGGCGCGGCCGACGACCGGTCTGGTCGACCCGCGCCGCGGCAACCAGCGGCGTCGCGTTCGCAGCTGTCCGCGAACAACGATCCCGTACGTCCTCGATAGGAGAAATGTTCCATGGCCACGCTCCTTTACCGGATTGGCCGGTTGGCCTTCCGCCGCCGACGGTGGATCGCCGCCGCCTGGCTAGCGGTCCTGGCCGCGACGCTGTTCGGCGCGTCCGCGCTGGAAGAGCCGACAAAGGACTCGTTCACCATCCCGGGCACCCAGTCGCAGCAGGCGATGGACCTGCTCGCCGAGCGATTCCCGGAGGCATCGGCCGGCGGTGCCACCGCCCGGGTCGTGTTCGCCGCGCCCGACGGCGAGACGCTGCGCGACCCGGCGTACCGGCGTGCGATCGACACCGCGGTCGCCGAGCTGAAGCAGTCGCCGCAGGTGGCCGCGGTCGCCGACCCGTTCAGCGCCGACGCGGTCAACGAAGACGGCACGATCGGATTCGCCGAGGCCACCTATGAAGTGCCAGGGGACGAGGTGTCCGACGGCGCACACGATGCCCTCACGAGCGTCCTCGAGCGCGCACGGGCCGGCGGCCTGAGGGTCGAGGCCGGCGGTGACGCCGTGGCCGGCGAGGACGAGGGTGGCTTCACCGAGATCATCGGTGTGGTGGTCGCGGCCGTCGTGCTCGCCATCACGTTCGGGTCGCTGATCGCCGCCGGGTTGCCGCTGCTCACCGCGATCCTCGGCATCGCGATCGGCATCGGCGTGATCACCGCCGCGTCCGGATTCGTCGACCTGTCGTCGGAGACGCCGACCCTCGCGCTGATGCTCGGCCTGGCCGTCGCGATCGACTACGCGTTGTTCATCGTCTCCCGCTACCGGCACGAACTGTCTGCCGGCCGGGAGCGGGAGGACGCCGTCGGCCGGGCGGTCGGCACCGCCGGCTCCGCGGTCGTGTTCGCCGGTCTCACCGTGATCATCGCCCTGGCCGCACTGGCCGTCGTCGGTATCCCGTTCCTGACCCAGATGGGCCTCGCCGCGGCGTTCACCGTCGCCGTGTCCGTCGTGATCGCCTTGACCCTGCTACCGGCGCTGCTGGGATTCGCCGGCCGGCGAATCCGCGGCGATCGGAAATCCGGGCAGCACACCCACTTCTCGCAGACCTACAGCCGTCCCACCCTCGGCGCCCGGTGGGTGCGGATGATCGCCCGACGGCCCCTAGCGGTGCTGCTGCTCGCCGTCATCGGGCTCGGCGTGGTCGCGCTGCCCACGCTGGACATGCGGCTGGGATTGGGCGACGACAGCACCGCGTCCGAGGAGACCACTCAAGGCAAGGCGTACGACCTGCTCTCCGAGGGCTTCGGGCCCGGCTTCAACGGTCCGCTGATCGTCGTCGTCGACGCACGGAGCGGAACGGCGTCGCAGGCGGCCGAGCAGGTGGCGACGCGGATCCACGACATCGACGACGTCGGAGCGGTCGCCGACCCGGCGGTCAACGAAGCCGGCGACACCGCCATCCTCACGGTCATCCCGGACAGCGGTCCCAGCACCGACGCGACCAAGAATCTGGTCCGGGCGATCCGGCAGCAGGACGGCCTCGTACCCGGCGCGACTATCGCCGTCACCGGTCTGACCGCCCTCAACATCGACATCTCGACCAAACTCGGCGACGCCTTGATCCCGTACCTCGCGGTCGTGGTGGGCCTCGCGTTCATCCTGCTCACACTGGTGTTCCGGTCGGTGCTGGTGCCCCTGAAGGCCACCGCCGGGTTCCTGCTCAGCGTCGCGGCCACCTTCGGCGCCGTGGTCGCGGTGTTCCAGAAGGGCTGGTTCGCGGGTGCGCTCGGCGTCGACCAGGTCGGGCCGATCACCAGCTTCCTCCCGATCATCCTGATCGGCATCGTCTTCGGCTTGGCCATGGACTACCAGGTCTTCCTGGTGACCCGCATGCGCGAGGAGTACGTTCACGGCGCCCCGGCCCGTTCCGCGGTAATCGGCGGATTCGAGCACGGCGCCCGGGTCGTCACCGCCGCCGCGATCATCATGATCAGCGTCTTCTCCGGGTTCGTCCTCGCACCGGCCGCGTTCATCAAGTCGATCGGGTTCGCCCTCGGCACCGCCGTGCTCTTCGACGCGCTGATCGTCCGCATGACGATCGTTCCGGCCGCCATGATCCTGCTGGGCAAGTCGGCCTGGTGGCTTCCGCGCTGGCTCGACCGGCTACTGCCCGATGTGGACGTCGAGGGCGAGAAGCTGCGCTCCCGACTGGACGGCGCCCCCCAACGGGTCCGATCGGCACCCGTGCGCGTCCCGATCTGACGCCTCGTGGCCTGGATCCCTTGTTGAACACATCATTCGTGCGGCCACCGCCGCCTGGACCAAGGAGTCGTCGATGCGGCAACGCACGATCGAAACCGCAGACGCGGGGCTGCACACGAAGTGGAACGCGCGGCTGATCGGCCTGGTGGCCGTACTGGCCCTGGTCAGCTTCGTCGCCGACTCGGCCGTCTCTGCGCCGTTGCTCGTCCTTCCGGAGATGCTGGACCATTTCGACACCGATCAGGTGGGGTGGCTCAACGCCAGCGCGACGTTGGCGGGAGTGGCGTGGGCTCCCCTGCTGGGTAAGAGTGCCGATATTCATGGTCGGCGCAAGATACTCGTGTTGACGTTGCTGATCAGTGGCGCGGGCGCGGTGTTGTGCGCGGTGGCTCCGAGTATCTGGTTGTTCGTGCCGGGGCGGATGCTGCAGGGATCGGCGTTGGCGGCGGTGTTCCTGGCCGTCGCGATCGTGCGAAGCCTTTGTGCGCCCCGTATCGGGCTGATCGTCGTGGGCATCGTGACCTCCGGCTCCGCAGTGCTCAACATCGCGTCCCGGTTCCTCATCGAGAAACTGGCCGAGGACTACGGCTTCCAGATCCTGTTCGTCCTGGCGGCCGGCGTCGCCTTCGCGATGGCGCTCGCCGTACGCGCCCTCATCCCCGAGTCGTCGATCACGACACCGGGCACGATCGACTTCAGCGGTGCCCTTCTGCTCGGCGGCGGCCTGGCCGGCGTGCTGAGTTACATCAGTCTGGGCTCGGGCCTCGGCTGGCTTTCCGCCGGTCCGCTGGCTCTGCTCGTAGGTGGCGCCGCGGCACTGGCGTGGTGGTTCCTCGTCTCGACGCGGAAACCCGATCCCCTGATCGACATCCGGAACCTCGGAAAGCCCCTGGGGCTCACACTCTTCATCGTCGCCCTGGGCGCCGGTGCGTTCCAGAGCATGCTCCAGCTCATCTCGCTCATCAGCGACGTCTCTCCGGACGAAGACCTCGGGTACGGGCTGGCCGGCACGGGATCCGTGGCGATTCTGCTCGGCAGCGCGGGAATCGGAATCATGGTCGGAGGTCCGTTGGCGGGGTGGCTCGCCGCGCGCCTCGGCCCGATTCCGGCGTTGGCCGGCGTGGTCACGCTCGGAACGGTAGTGAGCGTCGGGATGTTCGTCGGGGCTTCCCACTTCGCGTTCGCGCTCTGCTGCGCGCTCGCCCTCGGCGTGGTGGCGGGAGCACTCCTGACCTCCGGCTTCAACACAGCGGGAACGTTGGCGTCCCCGGAACGGCAGGGCGTCGTCTCAGGCCTGATCATGGTCTCGGTCTCGATCGGGTCGGTGGTGCTCGACTTCGTCGGCGCGGCGATGCTCAAGTTCACCGCCGTGGCCGTCGATGGCGAAACCTCGAACTCAGCCACCGGCGTGTACAGCTACATCGCGTTCGCTTCCGGCGCGTTCGCCGTCGCGACGGTGCTGGTGATCATGCTCGGCCGAACCACTCGCCGCCGCGGCGACTCGTCGTCGCCGGAGCCCGAGCGAGCCGCGATGCGATGACTCGAGCCTGAAGCACCGCCGAGGGAGGCGGCGCAATTGTCGACCGGATCAATGAGACCGGCATCATCCGAGAAAAGAGTGGTCATGGGCAACACAGAGATCGCACGTGAATTCATCGCCGCCTACAACGCGCACGACGCCGAGCGCAAGGCCGCGCTGATGACCGAAGACGGCCGGGTCGAATTCCCCGCCCTGAACATTTCTCACGGAGCAGGATGGGAAACCACGTCGGGATCGAACGCGGCGAACCTCGTCGACGACCGAACCATCGACGTTCAGCGGATCACCGCCTCCGGTGACGCGGTCGTCATCGAGATGCTGTGGCACGGCGTCAGCAAGGGCGGACCGGGGCTGGCGCCGGCCGGCGAGCGCGTGGAGATGGAGAACTGCATCGTCCTGACGTTCCGGGACGGTCTCATCAGCCGATATGTCGAATACTTCGGCCGGTACGAGGGCATCGACCTGCTGGTTCTTCGGGGCCGCATGCTGGAGCGCCGGCAGCCGGTCCGATCGGGCTCCCCGTCGGACCGGGACTGATGCGTCGGCCGATCACCGTTGTGATCAGGAACGATGGAGCGTGCGCCGTCGCTTCCGATAGCTGCGTCTGCGTTCGCCGGGTTCCGGTTTGAACCGGAAGTGATCGTCCCAGCGGTTCGCTGTACCTGCGCTACGGCCTCTCGTGGATGAGGCCGTAGCGCAGGTCGCGGCGTTCGATCGTGCCGCTCTGGGACACCGGCCCTCGTGATGCCGAGTTTGCGGGCTCCCCCGACGATCGGCGCGCACTCCAGCGGCGGTTCTCCCGGGCGAGCCGCAGCACCAGGTCCACGGTCGGCTCGGGTCGGCAACGCCGGTTGCCGCCGGTCAGCGGGTAGGTCCAGCGGCGGGCAACCAACTCCCGGTGCCACCGCAACACCGTCTCAGGCGTCACGACGAAAACCGGCCGGCATTCCCGCGGAAGGTGGTGGCCCGGCCACACCAACACCATCCGATCAGACGGCGCGTAGCGAGGCCGGGCGACCTGCCGGCCCAGCACCAGACGGGTCACGTCCAGCCCGAGCGCGGCAGCGAGATCGTCGACATCGACGTCGAGGGGGAACTGCTGACTCTCATGCCGCTGGCAGTGCGCTGCCTGTGGCTGCCGAAGAACCGGATCCTTGTGCCCATATGACTACCGGGACGACATCCATCGCCACCTCGTCGACCAGACCCATCGAGAACGCTTGTCCTCCGATGTCGCCTGCGGTCACGCAGACCAGTCCGTTACCAGCGATCTGCTCGGCAAGGGCATTCCGGCCCCGGCCGAGTCAGCGGTGCGGAACGGTGCCTCGGGGAACCTGGCGAGCCATTCGTCGGGAAGCGGCCGATGTGTGACGACGACGAGCTCATCACCGGCAGCGGGTATGCCCGCCCAGCCATCGGTGGTGTCGAACAGGTGACGGCCGATCACCGTGACCTTGATGGCGTCCCAGAAGGCCCTCTTCGGCCGAGGCGCGGCTGACGTCGAACGCCCACTTCTCGTGGGCCTTGACAGCGCAGTCTCCGTTGCCATACCACTCGAAGAGCGATCCGACGGTGTCATCGGGATAGGCGATGTAGCCGTCGGCCGAAACCACAGCCTGCATGACGACTCTGGCCATCCTCGGTCGCTCCCTCACTCGTCGACCGGCCGGGTAGGTGGTCTCCGCCAACGCCGGGTCCAGCCGTCCGTTCCACGCCGGACGTGAGACACACGCGACCACGAAACGGTGGCCGCGTGAGCCGGATCGTCAGCCCCGGAGCTGACCGCTCCCCACCCCGCTACCGGCCTCCGCGGTCCGGGCCCGGTGCATCAAGGCCACGTAGCCGTCTTCGAGTGTCGGCGCGACCGGGGTGGCGTCGGCAGCGGGCTGTCCTTCGGCGATGACCCGGTAGGTGACCGCGGCGCCGACCGCGACCGCGGACACCACGGTGCCCGCACCCGGAGGGAGTGGGCCGGCCGAGCCGGGGCGGCTGATCTCCCAGGTCCGGTCGTTCCCCGCGGCGACCACGTCCGAAACCGGGCCCGTGTAGATGACCCGGCCGGCGGCCATCACCGCAGTCGTTCCGCACGTCTGGGCGACATCCTCGACGATGTGCGTCGAGAGCAGCACGGTGCGCCCGGTGGCGATCGTGCTCAACAGTGTGCGGAACCGGATCCGTTCCTCTGGATCGAGCCCGGCGGTCGGCTCGTCAACGATGATCAGCGTCGGATCCCCGAGCAGGGCCTGGGCGATGCCGACGCGGCGACGCATGCCTCCGGAGAAACCTTTGAGCCGACGTCCGGCCACGTCGGACAGCCCGACGGTGTCCAGCAGCGCCTCGATCTGGCGACGCCGGGCGGTGCTGTCGTCGAGGCCCTTGAGCAGGGCGACGTAGTCGAGGAACTGGGCCGCGGTCAGGTCCGGATAGACGCCGACGTCCTGCGGTAGGTAGCCCAGCCGACGCTGGACGGCGAGCCGCCCGTCGCGGCTCGTGAGGTCGTGCCCGTTGACGATCACGGTGCCGGACGTCGGCCGGAGCACCCCCGCCAGCGTGCGCATGAGCGTCGTCTTGCCGGCGCCGTTGCTGCCGAGCAGACCGAACATCCCGCCCGGCACGGTGAGATCGACGCCGCGGAGCGCGTCGACGCGGCGGAAGCGCCGGGTGAGTCCGGCGATCTGGATGGCGTCCACGAGGGTTCCCTTCAGCGGGTGGCGGCCCGGGCCCGCAGGCCGGCACCGATGAACAGCGGTAGCAGGCCGCCGACGACGAGGAGAGCGACGCTGAGCGCGGCGGTGGCGGCGCTGACGTCCGGCCGCAGGACGCCGCCGGCGGCGGTGTAGAGCGCGGGGGTGCCCATCAGCCAGCTGGCGGCGTAGTCACCGATGGGTGCGAGCGGGGTCCCGGAGAGCGTCGGCATGAGTTTCGGAAAGGTCAGGTTGCCCCAGAACCAGTAGCCGAGGAACAGCACCCGGAACAGCGGTGCGGAGATCAGCGGCGGGCAGACCAGCGCGAATCCGCCGACGAACAGCAAGCCCGGCAGCGTTACGAGTACGAAAGCGACGAGCGCCCACCCGACGACGAGCGGTTCGCCACGGCTGACGGCTTCGTAGCAGCCCGCGGCCAGCAGCGCGAGCAGCGGCGGGGCCGCGGTAGCCGCCACCGACCCGAGGTACTTGCCGGTCAACCGCGTCCCGAAGGAGGCCGGGAGGCTCGCCAGGATCGGCTCGACGTGCAGCCGGTGGTCGCGGACACCGCGGTCGGCGAGCACCATTCCCGCGGCGATCGGAACCAGGAAGCCGAAGAGCAGGGCCCAGCTGGCCATGACCTGGCGCCCGTCCATCGTGTCCCCGGCGCGGAGGGGACCGCGTTCGCCCTGGAGGACGACCAGCGCGCCGGCGAGAACGAGGGGCGCGATCCAGAGCGAGATCTTGTGGATCTGCATCGCGAACTCGTAGCGCGCGGAAGCGAGCAGCGCGGTCATCGGTCCTCCTCGGTGAGCAGCCGCTCGGGACGACCGAGCGTCCACGCGGCGCCGACTGCGACGACCAGCGCGACGGCGAGCAGCGTGAGGCGACTCGCGGTCCAGTCCGGGCCGACGCCGAGCCTCAACGTGGGAAACAGGTACAGCCAGGGCACGTGCTCGGTGAACACGCCCGCGAACAGCTGCTCGACCAGCCAGAGGCCGCCCGCGGTGGTGGTGGCCAGCGTCAGGCTGCGAGTGAGTCCGCCGACGGCGACCGTGACCGCGGTCAGGGCGAGGGTCGGGGCGGACCACAGGAGCAGGCTCTGGGGCAGCGGCGTGCTCCGCGGTCCGGCCCAGGCGTCGAACACGATCAGCAACGCGCAATACAGCCCGGCCACGATGCCCGCGACGAGGAGCAGCAGCGCCAGTCGGCGCAGGAGCGTCGCGCGGAGGCGGGTGGGCAGGGTCAGATGCAGCTCGGTGACCGGATCACGGGCGACGATGCTCACCGCGGCCAGCGCGACCGCGAGCGGCAGAACCGCCTCCGGGCCGGCCAGCAGCAGCCGCTGCCGCTCGGCGCCACCGAGCGCGGTGAGGGCCAGCGGAGCGAGCAGCGCCAGCGGAGGAGCGACCAGCGTGATCCACCCGGCGCGGCCGAACTCGTGACGCCAGAGGGCAAGGGGTCTCATGCTTCTGAGTAGTTCCGCAGGCGGTGGGGGTTCACCGGCGCGAGCCCCACGGCCACCGCTGTCACCGTGACCGCGACCGCGAGGACGGTGAGGTTGGTGGTCCACCAGCGGTCGACGACGCGGGCCAGCGGTTCCCACGCGCCCGGGGTGCGCGTGACGCAGCGCAGACCCCAGAGCGCCACGGCAGCCGCCACTCCCACGCTCGGGCGCGACAGCACCGCCCCGACGACGCTCACCGCGGTGAGCAGCGCGAACGGGCCGAGCCAGCTTTCCACCAGAGTGGTCAGCGTGTTGTCGCCGGTCAGCACGAGCGACGCGACGAAGGCCAGCCCGGCGGTCCAGGTCGACAGCACGGCGAGCCGGGCGAGCAACACGGTTCGCGGGGAGGTGCCGGAGGCGACGGCGAACTCGGGCTCGGCGCCGGGGGCCGGTAGCGCGGCCAGCGCGAGCGTTCCGACCAGGGGTGCGATCAGCCCGAGCAGGTCGGCTGCGCGGTGGTCGGGGCCGATCGCGGCGAGCGTGACGCCGAGCGCGAGCACCAGCGCGGTCGCGGGCCAGACCGCGCGGTGCAGGATCCGCAGTTGCGCGAGCATCAGTCGTACCGCCACGGCCGGTCGTGCCGTGAGCCGATGCGTGGCGGCGCCGTAGCCCGCGATCGGGCGAACAACCGGGTTCGGCGTGGTGGCCGGGTGAGGCGACGACAACTGCGCGGCCACTCGGGCGAAGAGTTCCGGCCCCGGCGCGGGGACGGCCGCGGCCTCGGCGCGTATGGCGGCTGCGGTGACGCGCCAGGCCGCGGCGTCACGATCGGAGGGTTGCGTCATCGGTGTGCCTCCTCGGGCAGAGCAGCGCCCAATGCGGCGCGCGCGAGATGCAGACGGCTCTTGACGGTTCCCACCGGGATTCCGAGCATCTCGGCTATTCCGGCCTGGGGAAGTTCGGCGCCGAACGTCAGCCACAAGACTTCACGGTGCTCATCGGACAGGTGCTTCAGCGCAGCCCGGACCTCCGCTACCTCGGCGCGGGCCAGCGCCGTCTGCTCCGGTCCGGGTGACGAGTCAGCCACGGACAGGTCGCGGGTATCCATCGATGGCTCGGTCCGTCGGCGTAAACGGCTCAGGCCCTGGCGTCGGACGATGCCGAACAGCCACGTTCGAACGGTCGAGCGGGAGGCGAATCCGGACGCCTGCCGCCAGCAGGCCAGCATGGTGTCCTGGACTGCCTCCTGCGCGGCTGCGAGGTCACCGAGCATCGAGACGGCGTACGCCAGCAGTGCCTGACCGTGCCGCTCGTAGAGCACCTCGAGTGCGCGCTGGTCGCCACGGGCGACGGCGGTGAGCAGAGGCAGATCGGGATCGTCCATCAGGTTCTGAGTAGCAGCCCGGGACGTGATGGTTCACCGCGGTAGCGAACGCGGTGCAATGCCGCGGAGGAAGCGAGTGATGCACCGGGTTTCGCTGAGCTCGACCCGGTGGACCGACGAGGAGCAGTTACTCGGGCGCGGGCACGGCGAAGAGATTGAGCACGCTACTGACGGTGAGGTACACGCCCGTCAACGCGGCGATGTCAACGAGGCCCTGTTCACCGAAGACCGACCGGGCCTCGTCGTAGAGCGTCCGGTCGACGTGATGCTCGACGGTCAGCTGACGCACGAGAGCGAAGACGAGCTCCGCCTCGCGACCGAGCTTCCCGGGGGAACGCCCCGCCGCCATCGCCGCCGCGTCGTCGGCGGTGACTCCTGCGACCTGCGCCAGGATCCGATGGGCGTAAACCTCGTAGTCCGAGCCCCAGGCTGACCCGACCGCGAGGATCACGACCTCACACAGCTGCGGCGACAGCGACGAGTGGCGAGACGCGGCCTTGGCGAACTCCTGGAATTTCTCGGAGACCTCGGGACGGCGGAGGAACGCGTTGTACGGCCCGATCAGACGTCGATCCTCGGTGACGAACTGAAAGCCCGCCCGCTGCGACCACGGGTACTGCTCCTCCATCGCGGCGTCGTAGAAGGGCTGTTGGGCCGGGGTCAACGCGGCGGGGTCGACGAGCGGGAGACGCCCGCCCAGACCATGGTCTCCGGCCGCCATCGAAGTTCTCCGTTCGCTGCTGCGGCGTGGGACCGCCAGGCCCTCCGTCACGGCCGGCTCCCGCCGACCGAGACAGCGACGAGCGTGCAGGGCTCGGTGCCATAGTTGCGCCACACGTGCCGGGTGCCGTTCTGGACGACCACATCGCCTACCCGCACCACGGCTCGCTCGCCGTCGTCGAGTTCGAGCGTGGCCTCACCGTGCACGACCATCAGGTAGTCCATCGTGTCGCTGGTGTGCATCCCGGAGCCGTCGGGCTCCATCGAGGTCAACATGCCGGGCATCTGCCGCTCCAGCTCGGCGGTGGCTGCGGCTGCGTCCACGCCCACCGGTGGGGTCTGTCCCTCCGGGGGATGCGTGATGACGATGAAACGCGATCCCTCCGGCGGCGGGAACCACGTCGCGACGCCGCTGGGCGACCCGTCGTTCGGGAAGGCGGGCGGCTCGTCGCCACCCCACAGCCGGTACGCGGCGAAGCCGGGCATCAGCGCGGAGGTGATCGCCTCCACGTCCCGGTCGTCGACCACACGCGACCTGCCCTCGCTGTCGTGCCCGGTGACGACGCGGCGAACGGTCAGACGTCTCATGATGTTCTCTCCTCGGACGTGACCCAGTGATGAGTCTTGGTCTCATCAAAAAGCGTACACCTCGACGAGACCGAGTCACATCGCGACGCTAGGGTGGGGACATGGCCCGCTGGCAACCGGACGCGCACGCGCGGCTCGAGGACGCCGCCCTCGAGCTCTTCGCCGAGCGCGGGTTCGACGCGGTGTCCACCGCCGAGATCGCCGCCCGCGCCGGGCTGACCAAGGCGACGTTCTTCCGCCACTTCCCCGACAAGCCCGAGGTGCTGTTCTGGGGCCAGGACCTGCTCGCGGCCACCTTCCGGCACGCCATCGCCGACGGCGCGGCGGATGCTTCGCCGCTCCAGCTCGTGCGTGCGGCGGTCCTCGCCGCCGACCCCGTTTTCGACGCCGACCGACATCGCCGTGCCGCAACCCGTCAACGCCTGATCGCCTCTTCGGCGACCTTGCACGAGCGCGCCGTGCTCAAGCGCGCCGTGCTCGCCCGGACGATGACCGAGGCGCTGGAGGCTCGGGACGTCGCCACCCGGACGGCGGAGCTGGCCGGACTGGCCGGCACCGCCACCCTCGACGCGGCGTACGCGCACTGGGCCGCCAGCCCGACCTACCGCGCGTTCGCCGGCTTCGCCGACCGCGAATTCGACCTGACCGTCCGCGCCGCAGCCGGCCTGACCGCGCCCGCGAGCCGGTGACGAGGCCGGGCAGCACCCCGGAACGCGGACCCCGGCGCTCCGGCGTTACTCGATGCGGCTGGCGAGGTCGGAGACGATCGCGCTGATCTGCTTCTCGGTCAGCAGATCCTGGTGCGACTCCAGGTTCAGCGTCCGGTTTTCGCCCAGACCGACGGTGACGTTGGTATAGACGTCACCCTTTTGCCAGTTGCCGTCCCGGTAGTCCCATCGGCGGACAACGAGCTTCTCCCCGTTGGGGCCTTCGGTCATCTTGCAGTGTCCATCCGGGTTGTCGCAGTTCAGGGGGAACGTGGCGAGGTCATCGGGCCCTTCGCCGGCGTTCTCGATCTGGATGACCAGCGCTCCGGGCTTGCCGTCGACGATCAGGGTCGCGCCGAAAATGAATTCGGCCGGGGGCGCGGCTTCCTCATCGGTCACCCGAGGAGGCTTTCCGTCCTTCCATTCGGCGCCGCGCACCGCCTTTTTCACCGCTTCGTCGTAGGCCTTGGTCAGCTCTTCCGCGCTCTTGGCCTTACCCTCAGCGGTGTCCACGACCAGCCGGATCTTGGTGCCGCCGGCCGGTGCCTTGCCGACGACGACGTCATCCCTGGAGGTCGTTCCGGTGCCGAGGTGGCCGAAGCCGGCGATGGTCGCGCCGACCGCGACCACTGCTACCGCCGCCATCACCATCGGGGCCTGACGGATTCGCCGTCGCCGCGTCCTGTCCCGGATGATCGCGTCCACGTCGACCGTCGACGGCGGAGGCTGGCCGACCAGGTCCTCGAACATCTGCTGCGTCATTCTGTCGCCTCCTGTCAGGCTTGGGGAGAGTTGGCGAGCGAGCGCAGCGTGGTCAGTGCACGCGCCGACTGGCTCTTCACAGTTCCGGATGAGATGGCCAATGCCTCTGCCGTCTCCTCGACCGACAGGCTGAAGTAGAACCGCAGCACGACCACCGCGCGCTGCCGCGGGCCCAGCGAGTCGAGGAGTTCGGCCAGCGACTGCTGGTCCTCGATCCGGTGATCCGCGGGCAGTGCGCCGTCGGGCAGGTCGTCGCTGGGTAACTCCCGACGCCACGAGCGGCGGCACTCGTCGGCCCAGGCTCGGGCCAGCATGCGCCGCGCATAGGCGTCGGGGTTGTCCGCGGCGGCGACCTTCCGCCACTTCTCGAAGATCCTGCCCACCGTCACCGAGACCACGTCGTCGGCGGCGTGCCAATCGCGGCACAGCAGGAACGCGCCGCGTCGCCAGCGCTCCATGCGCTCACTCACGAAGACACGGAATTGTTCCTCATCGGCTCTCCGCAAATCAGGCCTCCTCGCCGCACGATGTCACGCCAGAAGGACGGAGGTTCCGCGAAGAAAGGTTGCATGCGCGCGAGAGATCGACGCTCCGAGCCGAGCCGACGCCATCCCGGCCCAGCAGCTGCGCTCATTCGTCGAGCCGCTGTGCGATCCCCAAATATCCCGCGTCCCAGTCGTCATTCGAGGACGCGTTCGCCGCCAGGTACCGCAGAGTATTCGGATCGGCGTCATAGACGTCACGCAACGTGCGGACCCATCGCTCGGCCAGTTCGCACGCAGCGCCATGCGAGAACGGCCAGGCCACCACCACCGAGAGATTCTGATCCACCTCGTCCGGGTCTCCCCAGCCAAGTTCACGCAACCGCGGATCCCCGGTATCCAACGCTTCGGTCAGCAGCCGGTCATCGTGCTGGTAGCACTGCACGTACCCGGCCGCCGCATCGAGTACCAAGAAATCGTCGATCGCCAGCCGGGTCAGCCCCAGCGCCAACGCCTCGCTCAACGCCGCCCATCGGTCAACCGGCATCTTCCAGCTCTCTCAACTTGTCCATCTGTTCCAGATAGGAGGTGCCCGCCCACTCCACTTCCACGGCACTCGGTGATGCCCTGAGCACGATCGAAGCGCCCGTACCGCGCCAGCGGACCTCGGGAAAGGCTCCGGGCAGCCGGCGCGTGGGCGTTCCCAGCACCACGGTCGCCGTGGCCGTCACCGCGGCGAAGACGTCGTCGACCGCAGCCCGGACAATGGGGTCGTCCACACGGAGAGGCGTCAGCATCAACCGCGCCACGTCGATGCCTCCCACCCCGTCGACCTGGAATCGCGCGAAAGGATCCTCCAGGGCAAGACCCGTGTCCGCCGACACAATCCGCTCGGTGCGCCGGGAGAGGGTCCAACCCAGCCGCGAGACGACATCCGCGAGCGCTGTCTCCGTCCAAGACCAACTCGTGTCCGCCAGCGCACGAAACAAGTGCCGGACCATCGCCTCGTCGACCGTGCCCGCTGTCGACACGCACGTCACCTCACTTCTGGTAGCCCGCACGTCGATCTGGGTGCGCACAGTAACGCATGGCGTGCGTCCGAGCCGTTGCTCCGGTTCTCAGGTATCAAGTCCGGCCTCGTAGCCGGCGATCACCAGCTGCGCCCGATCACGTGCCGCCAACTTGGCGAGCAAGTTCCCGATATGGGTTTGAGAGTTCCCCGGCTCACCCGCGACGCCGCCTCGATCTGCGTGTTCGACAACCCTCGAGTGGTCAGCGCGAGGACGTCGCGCTCCCTGGGCGTCACACCATCGAGCACGCGGCGCGGCGGCGTCCGGTCCATCCAGGCAGCGATCAGCCGCCGAGTCACCCGGGGAGCGAGCAGCGACTCGCCCGCGGCAATCGTTCGAATCGCGTCGAGCTATCGCGGGGGCGGGACGTCTCTGAGCAGGAATCCGCTCGCCCCTGCGCGGAGCGCGCGGAAGACATGGTCGTCCACATCGAAGGTGGTCAGCACGAGTATCCGTAGCGGGGCCATTCCGGCCGTGAGGCGTGCGGTGGCGGCTATTCCGTCGCCGTCCGGCATCCGCACGTCCATCAGAACCACGTCGGGCCGCGAGGCTCCAGCGACGGCGATCGCCTCGCGACCGGTTTCGGCCACGCCGACAACCGTGAGGTCAGGTGTCGCGTCGATGAGTTCCCGGACGGCGCCGCGGTACGAGGCTTCGTCGTCCGCGAGCACGACGCGAGTCAGTCGACCGATCATCGGCCCAGCGGAATCACTGCACGGACGGCGAATCCGCCGTCCGGCTGCCCCGGTACTCGGTGAGCACCGACCGAACGTCGTCCAATGCGCTGCGGCCGACCTGCTCGATCGTCCGCAGGGCGGCGTCCTGTCGGGTGCCCAGATGCGTGGCCACCGCGGCATGGGGCGCTGTGGATGGCTAGAACGAGCCCGATTGTGTGAGGGCGGGTCAGGCAAGGGACTAGACACCAGCGCAGTTCTGCAGGCCGGACTCGGAAACAGGCGGAACGATTCGCCGTGGCGGCCGAGGTGGGCTACCGCAACGGCATCGAACGGACGAGATCGGGGCGATTTCAGCAGAGGCGATCATGCTTCGCGGTCAGCTGCCACAACCATGCCCGGGCGGCAGTTGGGACGGACGGACTCTGATCGTGCGAGCCCGGGTCGCTCTGCACCGAACAGTGCGATTCTCCTGCCCCCATACCTCGATCGAAGGGCTCGCCCATGTCCGGCACCGGCTCTCCCGCGGCGGCAACCGGCAGATCAACCGCGTGCTCCACATCATGGCCGTGGTCCAGTTACGCAACGCGACCATCGGACGGGCTTACTACGACCGCCGCAAGAGCGAAGGCAAAACCTCGATGGAAGCGATGCGCGCGCTCAAACGCCGCCTGTCCGACGTTCGTCTATCGCACCATGCTCAACGACACCATGAGAGCGGCCACGGGCTCCCGGACCGGCCCGGGAGGACAACCGGGGACGACTCTTGACTCCATCGCGACCGGCTCACACCCCGACGCCGGCACTTCGGAAAAGTCACTTCCCGGACCCGCCGATCACCACCCTAGAACGGCAGCCGCTGCCGCGGGTTGACACAGAGGGGAGCCAGTTGAGGACGTTCGGCCTGCCGCCCGTCCTTTCCGAGTCCGCTGTCGAGCCCCCGTCGGTTGGTCACCGGAACCGGTGGCTGCCGACGCCGGCTGCCCCTCGTGCGCGCCGCGGTGGGCGCCGCCCGATGCGCAGCCAGGTCCCCGGTCGGGAGGAGCTTGCTGGCTGAGGGCGGTCGGAACCACTGTCGAGTCGTGATCGGCAAGTCTCTGATGTCGGAGCGCAAAGAAGAAGACCTGACGGTCTCGCGTTTGAGTGACGCCTGACGGCTCGTGGGATGCTGCACGCGTGGGGGGAATACAACGAGCGAGCAGCGGGACACTGAAGGTATTCGTGTCGTTCACTGCTGACGACGCCTCATGGGCGGAATGGATCGCGCTGGCGCTCCGCGACGCGGGCTACGACGTGATCTTTCAACCCTGGTCGATGACGCCGGGTACGCAGTGGCCGTCGAAGGTCGACGAGGCGGTGGAGGCCGATCACACGGTGGCCGTCGTCTCGGCGGCCTACCTGGACTCGGCGGTGTGCCGGGCGGAATGGACGGCCGCGTGGGCCCGTGATCCGGTCGGCGACACTCGGCGGCTGATCCCGGTTCGCATCGAGGACTGCGCGCTCCAGGGTGTGTTACCTCAGGTCGTCTACAGCGATCTGTTCGATGTGGGCAGGACGCCGGTCGGGCGCGATCGATTACTGACCGCCGTTGCGGGCGGGCCGGTGGTCGCGGCGGCCGCGCCCGCCCGGCGGCGCGATCATCTGGACCGGCAGCGGGTCCGGATCCGGCAGTACCCACCGGCAGGCGGGTTGCTCGGCCGCGAGTCCGAACTGGCGGAACTGAGCGCCTTCTGCCGTGGCGAGGCCCCCTACGCGTGGTGGGTCGGCGAGGCCTGGGCCGGGAAGTCGGCGCTGATGTCGGAGTTCGCCCTCAAGCCGCCGGACGACCTCGAGGTCGTGTCGTTCTTCGTCGACTCGAGACGGCTGGCCGAGGCGACCGGCGCGGAGTTCGTGGAGTCGATCGGGGCGCAGCTGTCGGATCTGGTCACCGCCGGTCAGGCGGATGCGGCGATCGGCTCGTTCGGCGAGAGCTGGCTGATGCTGCTGGAACAGGCGGCCGAGCGGGTCCGCCGGTCGGGCCGCCGGTTGCTGGTGCTGGTGGACGGCCTCGACGAGGATCGCCGGTCGGCCGGGGTTCCGAGCATTGCGACGTTGCTGCCGATCCGGCTCCCGGACGGCGTGCGGATCCTGGTGACCAGCCGTCCCGAGCCGGGCCTGCCCGCCGACGTCCGCGACGACCATCCGCTGCGCGCGTGCACGCCCCGCCGGCTGGCCCAGCTGGGGTACGCCGCCGACGACGAGCGACGCGCCGGCCAGGAACTGGATGTGCTGCTCGACACCGAACAGGTGCACGGCGGACTGCTCGGATTGATCACGGCGGCGGGGGGTGGCCTCCGACCCGAGGACCTGGCCGAACTGGCCGGGCTCACGCTCCGGGACGTCGAGCGGATGCTCGGAAGTTTTTTCGGCCGCACCATCGTGCGCGTGGCCGCGGAAAAGGGAGGTGCCGCGGACGGCGGCGGGTCGACCCTGACGTTCGCCCATGCCGCATTGCAGGCGACAGCCGAGGCCAGGCTCGCCGACCGTCTCCCGGGCCACCGCCGCGAGATCATCGCCTGGGCGGATGCCTACGCGGCGCGGAGATGGCCGGCCGGGACGACGCCTCCCTATCTGCTGTTCGACTACCCCGGCATGCTGCGCGCGGCGGGCGAGCAGGACGCACTGACGCGGCTGGCCACCGACGCCTTCCGCCACGACCGCCTCTACGCGGAGACCTCCAGCGACGCCGCGGCACTCGCCGAGACCAGGGAGGCGCACGACCTGATCTGCGCCACGGGCCGGCCCGCCGTCGCCGACCTGACCGTGCTGGCCGGGGTCTCGGCCGCCCGCGATCGGTTGCTGCACCGCAACAGGTACCTGCCCGTGACGCTGCCCGCGCTGTGGCTGGCGCTGGGTGACCGGCCCCGCGCCGCTGCGCTGTTCAGGTCGATCACCGACCTCGACCGGAGCAAGGAGGCCCAGCGGGCGTTGAGTCGCGCCGACCCGTCCCCGGAGCCGAGTGCGACGCCACTGAATGAGTACCAGTGGATCCAGGCGGTGGCGCGGGCGATCGGGTCGGCGGTGGACCCCGCGCGGCTGGTCGCCGAGGTCCTCCGGATGGCCGGGCGGATCACCGACCCCTACCAATGTGCCGACGCGCTGACGATGGTCGTCAAGTCGCTGGCCGAGGCCGACCGGGCCACGCTGGCCGAGCCGGTCATCGAGGAGGCGGCGGCCCGGGCGGCGCAGCTCGTGGAGTCCAAGCACGTCCAGGCGATCACCGCGCTGGCGCGGGCGGTGGCCCAGGCCGGCCAGGTCGCGCGCGCCGTGACGCTGGCGCGGACCGTCACCGACCAACGCGAACAAGGCCGCGTGCTCCTCGCGCTGGGGCTGGCCCTGATCGATCTGGGCGTGTACTCCGGCGCGGAGTCGGTGGGCGTGTCGCTCGAGGACGGCCCGCAGCGAGGGAGGGTGCTCGCGGCACTGGCGGCGGCGCTGGCCGAGTCCGGTGAGCTGCACCGCGCCGAGCAGGTCGCGCACCGGATAGGTCACCCCTACTGGGAGACTGCGGCCTGGCTGGACATCGCGGAGATCGCCAGGGACAAGGGCGACCGGAGCACGATGGACAAACTCATGCGCCGGGCCGGGCGGTCCGAGCGGCAGATCCCGCCCGACGACGCCACCTCGCAGGACAACATCCGGTTCCGGCGGGCCAGCGCGCTGGCCCGACAGGGCGACGCGGTGGGGGCCTGCAAGCTCCTCGGCCGGATCAGTACCCCGAGGGTGCGGATCAACGCGCTGCCCAGGGTCTCGAAGCTGGTTGCGGAGTCCCAACAGCCCGCCGGGGCGATCTCCGTACTACGGCTCTACGGCAGCTCTCCCGGCTACGCGAAGGCCAGGGTGAGAGCGACCACCGAGGTCGTCGCGCTGCTGGCCCGGCGGGATGCCACGCTCGCCCGCGAGCTGGCCGGCTCGATCCGGCCGCCCGAGCGGCGCGTCGAGGCGCTGGTGTCGCTGGCTCAGGTGCACCTGGCCAACGGTGACCTCGGTGCGGCGGACGCCGTCGTTGCCGAGATTCCGACCGCGGAGGGCCGGGCCAGCGGATACGCGGCGATGCTGCGCCTGGCCGACGAGACCGACGAGACGCGGATGCGGACGCTGGCCGAGCGCGCCGTCCGCTGTTGCGCGTCGATCGGGAGCCGCGAGCGACGGTCGGCGACGCTCGTCCTGGTGGCCGGCGCCGCGCTCGACAGAGGCCTGATGGACGTCGCTCGTGAGCTGGCCGGGCGGGCCGAGGAGGTGGTCCGCCACGACGACGAGGCCGAAGCGGTCCTCGACGCCTGCGCGGCCGCGCGCGCCTACCAGGAGCCCGACGGCCCGGCCGGGTTGCTGCTGGCCGAGGCCCAGCGGCGTCTGGACCTGATCGGTGACCGGGAGCGATGGCTGGTCGCAGCCCTCGAGGTCGCCAAGACGGCACAGGACGTCGGTGACCAGGACGTCGCCTGGCGAGCCGCGCGTGCGGTCGCCGCGCCCTACCGGCCTGGTCAGTGCGTGGCGGACCTGGCGGTCGCGCTGGCCGACGCGGGCTGCCTGGACCTGGCCGAACAGCATGCGCTCGCGGTCCGGCCGGCCCGGCAGCAGGCGGACGCGCTGGCCGCCGTCGCCGGGGCGGCGGCCAGCGCCGGCCAGGACGCGCACTGCGGCACAGTGCTGGACAAGGCGCGGCGGGCGGCCGACCGGGTCGACGACCTGGCCGATCGGGTCGAGGCGCTGGGGACGCTGGTCGCGGTGGCGAAGGCGGCCGGACGCCGGCAGCAGGCGTGGAGCCTGACGCGTCGGGCCGAGGGCGTCATCGGGACGATCTCGCACCCCGGGCAGCGAGCCGCGGCGCGGGCACGGCTGGCCGCCGCGACCGCCCCGAATGCCCCCCGGCGGACGGATCGCACGACGACGGAGGCGGAAGCCGATCTCCTGCTCGATCCGGGCGAACGTTCAGCCGCCCTCCGCGACCTGGCCTGCGCCGCGGCCGGGGCCGGTGACGAGAAACGCGCCCAGGCGCTGGCCGAGCGGGCCGCCGCACTGATCCCGCCCAGCATCGGCACCGAGTGGTCGATGGGCGTCCAGACCGGCCTGGCCCGGATCGCCCTGACGATCGGTGACCACGACCTGGCCCACGCCGTGATCTGGGCCATGCGCGACGGTGCCGAACGGACGAGGCTGCAGCTGACGCTCGCCGAGGCGCTGGCCGACGACGACGACTTCGCCGCCGGCGGCCGGGCGCCGACCCGGACGGCCGTCCCCGGCGAGCGGAGCAGCACCGGCACGGCTGCCGAGAATCCGGCGCTCGCGGCCGTCGCGGAGGCCCGGCGGCTGGTGGCCGAGGACGGCCTGGCCGCGGCCGAGCAGTGGGCTGCCACGCTGACCGACCCCAGGAGCCGGTGCGTCGCCTTCACGACGCTGGTCGAGGCGGCCGGCGAGCGTCCCTCGGAGACCCGCCGCTTCGGCGAGGAGGCCGCGCGCTGGGCCGACCGGATCGAGGACTCGAAGCTCAAAGCCCGCGCGCTGGCCGCGCTGGCCCGGACCGTCGCGCGGACCGGAGACCGCGTCTCGGCCCGTGAGCTGACCGAGCGCGCGAAGGCGGTTCGAGTGGCCAGGCAGACCGAGGTGCTCGTCGAGCTGGTCAAGACGATGGCGATCATCGGTGACTACCAGCGGTGCCGCCAGCTGGCGCTGCTGATGCCGCAGCCCCAGTCGTCGCGGGCACTGGTCGCGGCGGCCGGAGAACGCTCCGATCACGAGGGCCTGCTGCCGATCGTCTGCCTGGCCCTGCGCAACGGCTCGTGGCGAACCGTTGTGGAGGATCCGCAGGCGCTTCCCGCCGACGTCGTGACCGCGATCGCGGCCGCCGCGCGGAATCGGCTACTGGGCGGCTGATTTCCGCCGGCGCCCACCGCCCCGGTCAACTCACCACCGGGTGGAAGGCCACCCGTACGGTTGATGGGCAACGGCGAGTTCGAGCCGCTTGCGGCTGCCTCTCCGCCGCAGAAATACGACGAGCCAGGCGACGAATCCGGCGACGAGACCCACGCACGGCAGGCCCAGCAGCCCACCGAGCGCGCCCAGGGTGCCGAAGGCAGCGGCGTTGGCGGTCCTGGTCGCGTCGGCGACCACGAACGGCGTCCCGCCGCAGTTGATCGTGTAATAGCCGGGGCTGGTGACGACCAGCCGGTACTGAGCCTCCCAACGCGTGCCGCCCGAGCGGTAGGAGAAAAGGTCGCCCCTGAGCGGGGTGACCTCGACGGAGGTGGCCGGCGAGGCGGTGCAGGGAGGAACGGGGGCGGTGCCTCGAGGCACGTACACCATCCAGTACGTGCTGCTGCTGACGATCGACGCCGACGACTCGGCGCCGCCACGGGACTCGACGGCCACGTCGGGCCGCACACCGACGCTGGCCCACAGGCCGAAGACGAACGCGATGACGCCCACGATGATGCCGAGGACCGGAAGCACGCCCGCCAGCGCATACCATCGCCGGCGCGGGCGCACCTGGGTCGAGTCGATGAGCGGCATCACCACGGCGTCCTCCAGAGCCCGGCTCGACGTTGGCGCCGGCCGCCGTCGTCCTCGGCATTCTCCGCGACCCCACACGTGCTCGGCCATCGCACTGATGGTCGCCTGCCACCACCGTTCGGCTCCGGCGGCGGGAGGAAGCACGTATGGTGTCCGGCGCTGTCGCTCTGACACGTCGGCGAGATCGGAGGCTCCGGTGGATGACGTCTTCTGGGAACCTCGACGGCTGCAAATACGTCGACATCGCCGACACGCCGTTCACGAACACGTTGCCGGTCCGCCGGCTCGGACTGGTGCGCGGCGCTGCCGCCGACATCACCGTCGCCTATGTCGATGGGATGGATCTGCAGCCCTGGCCGGAGCCGCAGCGCTACACGCGGTTGGACCGGGACGGGGCGGACGTCTACCGGTTCACGAGCCTCGACGGGGGCCTCACGGCCGACCTACCTGTCGACGCGGAGGGACTGGTGCTCGACTACCCGGGCCCGATGACGATCAGCGACACGGACATCGCCGGCCGACTCGACCCCCATGGATGCCGCGTTGAGTGAGCTGACCGAGGAAGCCGGTATCGACCTCGGTACCGTCGCTCCCCCAGCGCACTGTCACCTCGACTTCGGCTACGCGTTCACCACCGACGGCGACATCACCGGCCCCCGAGCCGTCACGGGTCAGCGGGGCGGGGTGGCGAGCGGCTTCGTGGTGGCGGGCGCGTCCGGGGTGCAGACGGTCCCGTCCGCGGGCAGCGCCCGGCTGATCAGCGCGGCGTCGACCGCGCTGTCGACGCACGGCGAGTTGCTCGTCCGGTAGGAGCCGTGGCCGACGCCCTCGCGCGTGAGCAGCACCGCCGACTCGAGGGTCGCGGTCGTGGCCACGGCCCAGTGGTACGGCGTCGCCGGGTCGAGGCGGCCACCGATCACCAGCGTGGGCGGTGCGCCGGCGCCGGTGAGCGGCGCGGTGAAGCGGTCGGTGTTCGGCGCCGGCCAGCGGGCGCAGTTCAGTGCGCTGTAGGCGGCCCGGGTGCCCACTCGCTTCGCCTGCTCGACGACGTCGCGGGCGGCGGCGGTGTGCGCGGCGACGTCGGCCGGGGTGTTCCAGTCGGCGCAGCGCACCGCGGTGTGCACCTCGTTCAGGGCGGTCGGTACCGGGAAGGGCGAGAGGGTGACCGCCGTCCACAGGAAGTGCAGCAGCGCCCCGTCGCCCCGCTGCGCGCCGAGCAGCGCCGCGGTGAGAACGGGCCAGGTGACCGCGGCGCCCGCCGCGGCCCGGACGGCCTCGAGTGCCCTGGCGCCGTCGAGCGTGCCGCCCGGAGTCAGGCCCGCCACGGGTTTCACCGGCAGCGGCTTCGCCTCCAGCCGGGTGAGGAGCGTGTCGAGCGCGGCTCCGGGGTTCCCGTCGCCGAACGGGCACACCCGCACGCCCTCGGCGCGGCAGGTCGCCAACCAGGCGTCGAGGGTCCGCTCGCTGGCTACGGCCACCTCGTTGAGGAACGCGAGCGGATCACCGAACCAGCGTCCGGTGTCGACGGGGGCGTCGAGCACCACCTGGCGCACGCGATCCGGGAACAACGTGGCGTACATCCGACCGACCACGGTGCCGTACGAGGTTCCGTAGAAGCTGATCTGCTCCTCGCCGATCGCGGCACGGACCTGGTCCAGATCGCGGGCGACGTTGTCGGTGGAGAGGCTGGCGAGGAACGCTCGGCTCTGGTGGTCGGCGCAACCCCGGGTGAACGCGGTGGCGTCGGCGAGCAGTCGGGGCAGTGGTTTGCCGCCGGGGATCGCGGGGTCGAAGTCGGCGGCCACGGCGTCGGCCCGCTGGTCGTCGGTGAGGCAGCGGACGCCGGAGGAGCGCCCGACGCCGCGGGGGTCGACGCCGATGATGTCGAAGCGGGCCAGCACGTCGGGCGAGAACATCCCGGTGGGCGAGTCCAGCGTCTTCATCAGCTCGGTGGCGGGGTATCCCGGGCCGCCGGGATTGAAGAACAGGGTGCCGATGCGCTGCGCCGGGTCGGTGGCCGGGTGGCGCATCACGGTCAGCGCGATCTGCTTGTCGTCGGACTCGGTGTACTCGAGCGGCACCGGAACCGTGCCGCATTCGAGTGCGGTTCCGCACGGGCTCCAGGTGATCGGCGTGGTTTTCCGCTCCGCCGGCGACGTTGCGGTGCACCCGGTCAGCAGCAGGGCGGCGGTGACGAGCGCGGTACCGAACCGCGACGCGGGGCTCGAACCGAGCAACGGCATGCTCGTCCCTCTCCTTCTCCCGGGGTGACGACGGCGGAGAGTGCTCCGTCGTCGCCGCCCCAGGAGAAACCCGGGTGTGGGAACATACTCAATGCTCGGACCTGGTGACCCACGTCACAGTGTCGTCAGACGAGCGGAACCACCCGCAGCGTCGCCTCCCGCGCCCGGGGCGACGTCATCCGGCGGACGCCGGAGTCGTTGCCGTAGCGCGCGTGCAGAGCACGGTCGACCTCGTCCTCGCGGCCGGCATCGGGGAGGAACGCGACCCGGATGCGCCGACCGTCGACGTCGATCTCGCCGCGGCCGGTGCGGACCGCTCCGCGGTACCAGGTGCCACCGATACCGTTGAGTGAGCGCACGAGCTCGTCCGGCCCGACGCGGACATGTCCGATGAGTACGAACGGCCGCAGCGTCGCGTCGTCCCGCACACCCGCGACACGGATCAGCGGAGCACGGTCGAGCAGTTCCCGCTCGGCTGCGGTCCAGGCGCGCAGCTCCGGTGCATCGGGTGTCACAGCGGTCCTTTCCAGCAGGCTCATACGGACGATCGCTCCGACGGCGCCTCGTCGCGCAGCAGGACGGCGATGGCGCAGCGGGCGCGTTGGAGACGCTCGACCTCGGCCGAGTGGTCGGCGTCGATCTCTCGGAGGACCGCCGGCGCGAGCGCCTCGTCCAGCCCCAGCTCGGCGATCCGGGCCAGCGGGACACCCAGCTCCACGAGCAGCCGGATACGTCGGAGTCGGACGAGTTGCTCGTCACCGTACTGCTTGTAGCCGTTCTGCCGACGCTGCGGCTCCTCGAGCAGTCCGATCCGGTGGTAGTGCCGGATGGCGTTGACGGTGGTGCCGGCCAGCTCGGCGAGCTCGCGGGTACTCCAGGCCACCAGCGCTCCTTCGATGATCGGGCTCGGGCCTGCCGTCAGGCCGCCGCCACCGGCTGCTTCGGGGGCTCGACCGCGGTGAGACCGCCGTCCACCGGAATCGTGGCTCCGTTCACGTACGAGCCACCGGGGCCGGCGAGGAACGCGATCACCTCCGCGACGTCCTCCGGCTGGGCGACGCGGCGCAGCGGGATGAGCGGGATGTACCGGTCGAGGTACTCGACCGGTACGCCCGTGTAGACCGGCCCCGGCGCGACCGCGTTGACGCGCACCCCGGCCGGTCCGTACTCCGCCGCCCAGGCACGGGTCAAGGCGTTCACCGCGCCCTTGGTGGCGGCGTAGACCGCGTTGTTGTCGTCCCCGACCTGGGCGGATCCGCTGCTGACGTTGATCACGCTTCCGCTCCCCCGCTCGGCCATCCGCGGAGCGAGCGCGGCGGTCAGCAGGTAGACCGCGCGCAGGTTGCCCTCGAGCATCGCGTCGTACTGCTCGATCGTGATGCTGGCGCTGGGGCCGAAGCTGGCCACCGCGGCGTTGTTCACGAGCACGTCCACGGCGCCGGCGTCCTGAGCCAGCCGGGCGATGTCCTCCTGCCTGGTCAGGTCAGCGGCGACGAAGCGGGCCGCGCCGCCGTCGGCCCGGATCTTCTCGACCACCTCGGCGCCGCGCTGGGCGTTGCGGCCGGTCACCACGACGCTGGCGCCTCGCGCGGCGAGCGCGACCGCGGTCGCGCGGCCGATTCCGGTGGTGGAGCCGGTCACCAAGGCGGTCATTCCTGCTAAGTCGTTCATGTCTCTCATTCCTCGCAAGGCTCGCGTATTTCTGTACCGACCGATCGGTCCAGAAGTAGTGTAGCGCGGCACGGAGAGTTGTGTATCGATCGGTGCCGAAGTCGCGCCAGGCCTTGACTGTGTTCCCAGGACATGGCTTCCACTGGTTCACGTCGGTCGTCAGGCGGACCGACGGACACCCGTCAGTGGAGGTAAGCGTGTCGCCCAGCGCGGTCATCGAAGTCGACCGTCTGACCATCTCCTACGGAGACTTCCGCGCCGTCGAGGACCTGACCTTCCGGGTCGAGCAGGGCGAGCTCTACGCGCTCCTCGGCACGAACGGAGCAGGGAAGACGTCGACACTGGAGGCCGTCGAGGGTCATCGAAAGGTCTCGTCGGGCGCCGTCCGGGTCTTCGGCGCGAGCCCGGCGGACCGGCGGGCGATCCGGCCCCGGATGGGAATCATGCTGCAGGAGAGCGGCTTCGCCGGCGACCTCACCGTCGCCGAGTCCGTCCGGCTGGTCGGCCGGCTCTCCGGCCGCGAAGACTCGGTCGACCGGGTCCTCGGCGTCGTCGACCTCCACCGCAAGGCCGACGTCCGGGTGGGGCAGCTGTCCGGCGGTGAGAAGCGGCGGCTCGACTTCGCCACCGCGGTCTACGGGAGGCCGGAGCTGATCTTCCTCGACGAGCCCACCACGGGGCTGGACATCCAGTCCCGGGACGCCCTGTGGGAGGCCGTGCGTGACCTGCGCGACCACGGGTCCACTGTGGTGCTCACCACGCACTACCTGGAGGAAGCCCAGCAGTACGCCGACCGGATCGGGCTCATGCACCGGGGAACCTTCCGCCATCAGGGAACAGTGGCCGACCTGACTCGGACGTTGCCCTCCTCGATCCGGTTCTCGCTCGCCCCGGGGGCCCAGGCGCCACCGATCGGCTCCCCGGCGGCCGACGGGCTGTCCTACACGATCGAGACGTTCGAGCTGCAGGCCGATCTCACCGCACTGCTGAACTGGGCCGCCGCGCGCGGCGTCGAGCTGCGGGACCTCTCCGCCGCCCGGACCCGGCTCGACGACGTCTTCCGCGCCATCGAGGCCGACCCGGCCCCCACCCCGACCCGATAGAGGCGTCGCCGTGTTCCCCATCGCATCCAGCGAGTTCGTGCAGATCTTCCGCAACCGGGCGGTGCTGATCTCGACGCTCATGCCGCTCGCGGTCAGCGCCTTCTTCATCTACCGCCGCGACATCTTCGCCCAGCTCGGCAGCGACGGGTACGTGGCGGCGATCCTCGTGATCACGATCGGTGCCTTCAGCCTCTACGCCACCGCGGTGACCACCCTCGCGGCCCGCAGGCAGGATCTGTTCCTCAAGCGGCTGCGCTCGACCACGGCGGGCGACGCCGCGATCCTCTCCGGGCTGACGCTGCCGGTCAGCGTGCTGGCCACGGTCCAGGCGGTGGTCGTGCTCGCGGTGTTCGCCGCGGTGACCGACGGGCCCGCCGACGGCGTGCTCCTGATCGTGGCGATCCTGGTGACGTTCCTGATGATGATCGCGCTGGCACTGGCCACCGCGGGCCTGACCGGCTCGCCGGAGCAGGCTCAGGTCACGACGCTGCCGGTCAGCCTGCTGACGATCGGCGTCGCGAGCTGGGTGGGCATCGCCGGCACGGACGAGCTGACCGTGCTCAAGCGCCTGCTGCCGGGCGGCTCGGCCGCCGAGTTGATCGTGAATTCCTGGAACGGCGGCGTGCCGCTCGCGGAGTCGCTGCCACTGTTGGGCCCGGCTCTGGCCTGGGTCGTGGTGGCCGTCGTGCTCGCGCTGAAGCTGTTCCGGTGGGAACCCCGACGTTGAGGAGTCTTCGATGATCCAGCACCTCCCGATTCCCCGCGGGCCGATCGAGCTCGCCGGCGACCTTCATCTGCCCGACGGCGGCGCCGACGTGTCGGCCCCGCTGCGCGCCGTGGTGCTCTCGACGCCCGGCAGCAGCGTGAAGGAGCAGATCGGCGCGAACTACGCCTCCCGTCTCGCCGCCGGCGGGATCGCCGCGCTCACCTTCGACCCCGCGCACCAGGGGGAGAGCGGCGGCGAGCCGCGCGATCTCGAGGACCCGTACCGCCGCAGCGAAGACATCTCCTACGCGATCGACGCGCTGAGCACCGTCCCCGGCGTCGACCCGCGCCGCGTCGGCGTCCTCGGCATCTGCGCGGGCGGTGGGTACGCGGTCCACGTGGCCCGCACGGACCACCGCATCCGGGCAGTCGGCACGGTCGATCCCGGCGAGATCGGCGCGTCGTTCCGCGGCTTCCAGTCCGACGGGCCGGTGGCCGCGCTCGAGGCGCTGGCGGACGCACGCCTCGAGGAGACGCGCACCGGCCGGCTGACCCGGGAGAACTGGCTCCCCGACACCATGGCCGACGCCGAGACGGCCGGCGTGACCGACGTCGACCTCCTCCAGGCGATCAGGTACTACCGCACCGGACGCGGCCACCACGAGCGTTCGACCAACCGCCGCCTGAGCCGGGGCGACTCGCTGCTGCTGGGCTTCGACGCCTACCACCTGGTCGACGAGCTCCTGACCCAGCCGCTGCTGCTCGTGCTCGCCGAGCACCTCGCCGGGACCGGCTTCGACGAGTCGGGCAAGCGGCTCTGGGCCATGGCACCCAACCCCGTCGACCGCCTGGTGATCGCCGGTGCCCGCCACTACGAGATGTACGACGTGCCCGAGTACGTCGACGCCGCCGCCGAGCGTCTCGTCGGCTTCTACACCGAGCACCTCTGACCGGAGCGCCGAGGTGTCAGACGGGTGGCCAGTGCTGCAGGGCGGCGTCGGCGATGCGCTGCAGGGTCTCGCGGTCGGCGCCGCCCGCAGCCTGCACGGAGATGCCGTTGTCGAGCGTCATGAGGTAGACCGCGAGGAACGCCGGGTCGGTTCCCGCGGGCAGATCGCCTTCGTCGAGAGCCCGCTGAAAGCGCTCGGTCAGATGGCTTCTGGTCTCGTCGCGCCACGCGGCCAGCAGTTCCCGGATCACCCGGCCGTCCTCGCTCCCGACCAGGGACGCGCGCAGGCTCAGGCAGCCGGTCGGGTAATCCGGCAGGGTACTGCTCCGGACCGCGCCGTCGAGGAACACCCGCGCCACCCGGCGGGCGGTCGGCTCGGCCAGCGATTCCGCACCGTAGGACGCCGGGCCCGCGGTGTAGCGCGCCAGGACCTTGCGGAACAGCTCTTCCTTGTTGCCGAACGCCGCGTACATGCTCGTGCGGCTGATCCCCATCGCCCCGGTCAGGTCGGGCAGGCTCGCGCCCTCGTAGCCGTGCTCCCAGAACACCCTCATCGCCTGTTCCAAGGCCTCAGTGGCGTCGAAGCCTCGAGGTCGGCCGATCGGCGCGCGCTGGGTGTCCATGCGATCCAGCTTACCCATTCCGTACCGACCGGTCCGGAACCACTGGGGCGGCCGCTCGGCTGACGTCCGGCCCGATGCATCGACCGATCAGCAGTTCCCGGGCCCGGCGATACGGCGGACCGTGACGGCGGCAGCGACCTCCCAGGTCGCCGGGAGCGTTTCGAGGGTCCAGAGTTCACCCGCCGCGTGCGCTGCGCGCATGCTCCTGGTGACCGCACCGAGATCGACGACCAGCACCTCGACGGTGTATTCCTGCCCGACCGAGCTGTCAGCGGTACCGAAGAACTGTTTCCCCCGCCAGGTGGCCAGGCGCGACGGACGATCCCAGCCGTCGACCTCGACGAGGTAGCGGACCGGTTCGCCGTTTGTCCGGTTGCGCATCGCCAGCACCATCGTCTTGCCTGCGGGCAGCGCCGATCGGCCACGGAAGACCGCGCAGCGCTGAACGCGCTGGGCCGGCGCGGGCTCAACGATCTGTACCCCGTAGCGGGTCGGGATCGGCGGGGTGAACCCGACGGTGGGCGGTGTACCGACGGCCGGCGTGCTCGATCGGCCGCCGATCGACTGCCCCCACACCAATGCCACCGCGCACAGCACGGCCACCAGGACGGCGACCAGTGCTGCCGGAAGCATCCGCGTGGCCGGCGCGCCGGACGGCGTGCCTCGCCGCACGAGTTCGTTCGCCCAGTTCACCGGGTCGGTCGGCCGCACGGCCGGATCGGAGTGCATCGCGGTGAGCAGGTGGTCCGCGAACGCCTCCGGATCCGGGATCCGCGCCGAGGCGGCAACCGACCTCAGGTGGACCCCGGTCACGTCGCCACGGTCGGCGGCCGGCGGATCGGCGCCGACGAGCGCGAAATACGCCACGGCGCCGAGCGAATACACGTCGGAGGGCTTCCCGCGGGATGCTCGGGGGTCGGCGAGCACCTCCGGTGCCGCGTACTCCGGGGTGTGCATCCCGAGGTCGTCGAAGCCGTCCTCGGTGAGCCGCAGTGTGCCCAGGTCGACGAGCACCAGTCCCCGGTCGGGGGTGACGATGCAGTTGCCGGGCTTGATGTCGCGGTGGGTCAGAACGTTGCCCCCGGCCCGGGTGATCGCGTGGAGGGAGCCCAGCGCCTCGGCCAGATCGCGGACCAGCGCGAGCCGCTCGGACAGCGAGCGCACGGTGGCCCGGGAGCCCTCCACGTACCGGGCCAGCGACGGACCCTCGATCCACGGCATCACCACGTACGGGATGAGTCCGGGAGACTCCTCGGCGTCGGCCGGGTGCGGCGGACTGCCGAGGAACACGTCGATCACCGAGACCAGATGCGGCGCCAGCATGCTCTGCAGCAGGATGCGATGGTCCTGCCATCGGCTGAACTCAGCCGGCGACGGCCAGTCGAGACCTGCCCCGGGTGGCCGGTTCAGCTGCTTCACGGCGATCGCCAGCGGGCTGTTGAGCCTGCCGGTGTACCGCGCCCGCCAGGTCACGCCCTCGGAACCGGCTGTCGGTGGGCCGCTGACCTCGAAGCGGTCCGGCTCCTCCGGTGGGCCGACGAACCAGACCGTCTCGCCGGCGATCGGCGGCTCCGGCCGAACGGCCTTCGGAAAGGCCGGCTCGCCGGAGCCCGTCCGGGTCGGCGGATCCTCGTAGTCAGACGCCATGGCGATCCTCGCGGACGACGAGTTCGGAGTCGGCGGCCACTCCGTTGCGGATCGCCCAGCGGGCCAGCGCGATGCGCAGATCCGGGGAGGCATCGGCGGCCGCGACGACCATCCCCGGTACACCGGCGCCCGCGAGCATTTCGCGCACCTCCCGGAGGCTGTTCCGGACGTGCCCGGCGTTCAGACCGAGCCGGACGGCGATCTCGCGATACGTGGCCGGATCGTCCTTCCCGTCGAGCAACGGCCGGCAGAGCGCGGCCAGTAGTCGTCGTCTGGCCGGGGTCAGGTTGAGGTCGTCGGCTCCCGGAGCGGTCAACTTCTCCCCCGCCTGAGCGCGGCTCGGACGCCGGACCGCCGGCGTAGCGGTGAGTCGTGACGCGTCGACCCGGAGCGGATAGGTTCGGCCGTGGTTGCCGACGACCACCAGATCGAACGTCAGGTGGGGTAGCGAGGTCGTCGCGCTGTGCGGCTCGAGCACACGATCCGGCGTCTGCGCGGCGACCAGGTACAGCTCCCTGCTGGTGGAGAGATTGCGGATCAGTACCGAGTCCGGGAGCAGGCTGAACGACCCGGCGGTCCGGGAAACCCGGGTGTCTTCGGGTTCATGGGCGAGCCGGATCTGGCAGTTCCGCCCCCTCCCGAAGATCAGCTCTTCCCCGTGCGTGACCGGGTAGAGCCGCCGCTCGTGATGGACGGTGACCGGATGTCCCATCGCGCGTACCTCCCGGACGTCTGACGTCGACAGTCGACGCCATTGTGGACGATGCTCGACCGGGTCCGTGGTCGTTGGTACTCGGCTGCGGTAGTCGTATACACGCGAAACCGGTCCGGTAACTGCACCCCCGCAGGGCCGCTCGCCGACTACATTCGAAGCAGCCCGGCCGCAGTGACCACAGTGGAGCCGTTGTGAGAGCCGGACCACCCGACCAACCGGACCGCTTCGAGCTGGTCGGATCCGCGCGACACGGTGGAGAGGGCGTCGCGTGGCGGGCCCGCTTCCGAGGCGACCGGGACGACGGTCCGTGGTTCGCCGTCAAACAGCTCCACCGCCCGCCCGGGGTCGGGGCCGACTGGCCCACCGCGGCCGACCGGCAGCGCTGGCAGGACCACCGGATCCTGCTGGCCAGCTTGGACGTTCCCCGCTTGGTCCCGATGCTCGACTTCTTCCTCGCCCACCAGGGAGAGGGGGACGGGCCGGGCGTGCCGCACGTGGTGATGCCCTGGATCTCCGGCCCGACCCTGGCCGAGAAGGTGGCCGACGCGCCGATCACCCATCGGAACCTCGACGAGCGGCTCGCGCTCGTCGAGGACCTCGCTCACGCGCTGGGAGGCCTGCACACCCGCTCCGCCGCCAGCGGCAACTCCCTGCTGCACAGCGACGTCAAACCGAGCAACTGCGTCATCGATCCGGCCGACGGTCTCATCCTGGTCGATCTCGGCGGTCTTCGCCTGCTGGAAGAGCCGGCCGACGAGCGGGGGATGCACACCGCGGGCTACGCGGCCCCCGAGGTGCTCCGGGACCCGTGCGCGCCGCGGAGCACGGCGTCGGACATCTACGCGCTGGGTGCGGTCGCCTGCTACTGCCTCACCGGGGTCGGTCCGCCCGCAGCGTCCGATCCCGGCTACGTGAACGTCAGCAGGAAGACGCTCGCGGCCGGCCTCGGCGCGCTGCGTCTCCCCGGTAGCGAAGCGCTCATCGACCAGGTGCTCGCCGCGATGGATCCCGATCCGGCCGCCCGGCCGACGGACCCGGTCGTCTGGGCCGCACGGCTCCGGCGGCTGGCAGCGCTCCCGCCCGCCCGGCGCAGGCCGTCCGTCACCGCGCTGATCCTGGCGCTGACGCTGTCCGTGGCGACGGTGGCGTTGCCGGCCAGAGAGCTCCCGGCCCGGCCGGCGGCGGCTCCGGCCTACGCCAGCCGGGAGGTGCAGATCACGTCTCCGCGGTCCGGCCAGGACGTCCAAGGCTGCCAGGCCTTTGTCGGCACGTCCGACCTTCCCCCGCACCGGACGATGGTGCTCACGCGGCGATCGGCTTCGGCCGACGATCGGACGCGCTGGGCGCAGCCGGTCGAGAACTGGCAGCAGCCCGACCGGTTGCGGACCTGGTACGGCTACCAGTTCTTCGGCGACGCCTCGGCCGTCGGCGACCACTTCGTCGTTGAAGTCTTCGTGGCCGACCGCGCGGTCCTGCTCGCGTCCTGGCAGCGCGCCTTGCGCGCAGGCGAAAAGTGGAAGGTCGTCGGCGTCCCGCCCGAATGGCAGCTGGCAGCCGCCGTGACCGTGCGCCGCGTTCCCGGATTCCGCCGGTGCTGAGCCCGGGCGGTCCCTGCGGGGGCGCAGTGGTGAATCGTCAACAAATGACTGTTGGATGACGTCCGGAGCTCCGGTTGATCCACGCCGCACCACGCAAGACCATTCACCCTTCCTCCGCGAGTTTCTCTTCGCGGATTGCCGGAAAGGCGCCGATGAAAACCAACCGTGTTCGAAATGCACTCAGCGCTGCACTCGTCACCGCAGGAATCGCCGCGGGCCTCGGCTTGACCGCGGAACCCGCGCTGGCGGCCAGTTGCACCGGGACGGCCGACCGCCCCAACACCAACGGGAAGACCCGAGCGCTCATCCCCGCTATCGGTCGCGACACCAATTGCACTCTGGGAAACGGAAATCAGAGTTCCGCCGTGCGGGCCCTCCAGGACTCGTTGAACCGCTGCCACGGCGCCGGGCTCACCGTTGACGGCATTTACGGCGCACGCACCGCCACGGCGGTCCGCAACGTGCAGCGCGGCGCCAATATCGCCCAGGACGGGGTCTACGGCCCGCAGACGCGCAATGCGATGCTCTGGGCTCATTACTATTACAGCGGCGGCGCTTTCCTCACGTGCGGGACCTACCAATGAGGGCCCAGGGAATCCGCACGTCGAACAGCCTGAAGAAAGCCATGCTGTCGACGGCCGTCGTCGCGACGACCGTGCTCGCCGGCGGACTGTTCACCGCGTCGCCGGCCACCGCCGAACCAGACGTCCGGGGGTGCGCCTGGCCGAAGGTCTGTTTCTACCTGAGCACCGCGAACTGGATCTCGAGCTCACCGACAGCGTCGTACCAGGACCTGACGAGCGGCTTCCAGACCCTCGGCTCCCGGAGCCGAGGCGCTGATTTCGCCTACAACAGCCGCAACGACGACGGCGCTTTCCTCCGCTTCTCCAGCGGAATCACCCAATGTCTGCCGCCCAACCAGTTCATCGACCTCGGTCGGATGCGCGCCAGCCTCGGCGACGTCGTCGGGCTTCGGATCATGGACTCGCCGACCTGCTGATCCGTCGCGATCGGGGCGGAGCCGCCGTCCCCTCGTACTGATGGCGGCTCCGCCCCGAGGGGCACCGCGGTGGTAGCGCGGTAGACCGACGGTCAGCGGACGATGCCCGGCGGCGACCAGGGCCGAGCCGTTGGCGAGCACCTCCTGAACGACCACCCTGGTTGCCCGCAGCGGCGGCGGGGCGAACGTGCCGCCACCACGCAGGGCTTCCTGGGCGGGCACTCCGAGGACGGCCGTGTCCACTGAGCCATGATCGTCGCCACGTCGTCGGCTGCCCGTTCCCCGCCGATCCTGCCGTCGGCGACGCGGACTCAGGCGGTGACGCGGACTCAGGCGGTGACGCGGACTCAGGCGGCGCTGCGGATGACCGCGTTCCGCACGGCGTCCAAGCCTTCGGCCTGCGTGAGGATCGCTCGATATCCGAGTTCGGCGACGGCCTTGTCGGTGCGCAGGGTGCAGGCCTGCTCCAGGAACCAGCGCGCCGGTACGGGAATCACGCGGGCAGCCGTGTCGGCGTCCAGGTCGGGGATCGTGGCGTCGACTCCGTAGAGCGCGAAGTTCTCCTCGAGGAACTCGCGAAGGATCACGCGGTGCTGATCGGTCACGAAGTACGCCTGGCCCGGCCGGCCGCGCAGCCATCCCAGAACGAGGCCCTCGACCGCGTTGTCGACGAACGTGACGTCGGTGGTGTGCCGGCCGCCCTCGACCCAGGCGAACTCGCCGTTGCGGGCCGCCTGCACCAGACCTTCGACCAGTGAGCTCTCCGGTCCCCAGACGAACCGCGGGCGGATCGACACGGTGACGAAGCCCGGCGCGTTCGCGGCCAGTACCAACGCCTCCGCGTCCGCTTTCGTCGCGCAGTACGCGGCTTCCGAGTCCGGTCGCAGTGGCGCGCTCTCGTCGACCTCGACGAGCGGCTCGCCGGCCAGCAGGGCGGCTTCGCTGCCACAGTGCACGAACCGGGCCACCCCGGCCTGCCGGGCTGCTTGCAGGGCCGCCCGCGTGCCGCCCACCGTAACCAGCTCCTGCCGTTCCCGGTCAGCCGTGATGTCGGTCTCCGCGGCCAGGTGGAACAGCACCTCGCTGCCCTCGACCTGGGCGCGCCAGGAATCGGGATCGGTCAGCTCGCCGCGCACCGGCTGGGCGCCCAGCGCGGCCACGACGTCGGCGGACGCCGCGCTGCGGACCAGAACCTTGACCCCGTGCCCGTCGGCCAGCAGGCGCGTGACCAGCTTGCGGCCGATGAAGCCGGAACCGCCCGTGACGAAGGTCTGTGCCATGTCGTTCTCCTCGATCGGAATGGTCTCCACCTGTGTCCAGCGCTCGGCGACCGGCGCCACTTCCCTCAGGAATATCTATCTTTCGAGGGTCTCCCATAAGATCTTTGAATGGCTACTCTCCGTGCGCTGGAATGTCTGGTCGCGGTCACCGACACCGGCTCGATCACCGAGGCGGCCCGGTTGCTGCACTCGTCGCAGCCGGCGGTGTCCCAGCAGATCGCCGCGCTGGAGCGCGAGACCCGTACGCCTCTGCTGCGGCGGGAACCCCGTGGCGTCTCACTCACCCCCGCCGGCCGGGCGGCGGTCGCGGACGCCCGGCGAGCCATCGACGCAGCGGCGTCCGCGGTCCGCTCGGCCAGGGCAACGGGTGAGGCGAAGGGCGGATCGCTGCGCCTGGTCTGCGCCCAGAGTCTGACCGTGCCGTTGATCGCCCCGGTGATCCGCGCCTGGCACCGGCACTACCCGCACGTGGCGATCGGCCTCCGGGAGGTGGTCGTGCCGGACGGCCTACCGAAACTCCTCGAGGATGGGGAGGCCGACCTGCTGGTGCTCTCCGGCCCTCTGGACGGCCCGTACACGTCCACGGCTCTCGGTGACGAGGAGATCGTGCTGACGGCACCGAAGGGTCATCGGCTGGCGGAGCGGAGATCGGTGGGCCTGTCCGAGCTCGCGGGTGAGGGACTGGTGCACTTCGCGCCCGACAACGGCTTGAGCAGCTGGCTCGATTGGTCGCTCAGCGCAGCCGGCCTTCGCCTCGAACCGGTGCTGAGAACATCGGTCACCGCTGCGGCACCACAGCTCGCCGCGGCCGGACTCGGGATCGCGATCACCCCGGTCAGCGCCGTCAGCTCCGGCTTCCCCGGCGTGGTCCGCTCCTTCTCACCCCGGTGGACTCGCCCGCTGTTCGCGGTCACGCTGCCGGAGCCGGACCCGCTCTCCGCCCGCTTCATCGCCGACCTGCGTACCCGCGGTGTACGCGTGCCCCGGGACGTGAAGAACCAACTCGAGGGCGGGTCCTAGCGGAGCCGCAGGGTGCTGACCCGATGACGAGTCGCGTCACGTCGTCGCGAACGGGATGAGCCCGGACGACGAGTACTCCATGAACACCGCGTTCGGGAAGTGGGGACCGACGAGGACCGCACCGGTGTCCCTGACGTGCGCAGCGATGTTGCGGCGGGTCCGGATCGCGGCTCCCCCGTCGACGTCGCCGACCCAGGCCAGGTCCGGCCGCAACGCCTCCGCCGGACAGTGCAGGGCGTCGCCGACGACGAACGCGCAGGCGTTGGTTCCCCGCACCGCGAAGCCGAAGTGGCCGGGCGTGTGCCCGGCGGTGTCCACGGCCGTGATGCCGTCGACGGGCTCGGCTCCGTCGACGAGGCGTCGGCGCCTGGAGCCGATGATCTCCAGCTCGTTCGGGCGCGGCCCGACGGGGCCGCCGCTGTTCTCCGGCCGGATCCAGTACTGCCACTCGCCTTCGCCGACCCAGTACTCCGCGTTCGGGAACGTGGCGTCCCCGTCGCCGATCCAGCCGACGTGATCGGCGTGCAGGTGGGTGAGCAGGATCGTGTCGATCTGCTCCGGTTCCACGCCGAGTGCGCTGAGGTTGCGCAGTAGTGCTCCTCCGCCCATGTACCCGTCCCGGGAGGCTCCGGGCCGGATGAGGGGGATCCTGCGGTCACCGATGCCGACGTCGACGAGAACCCGGGAAGTGCCGGCGGTGACGAGGATGGCGCCGATGCTGAGCAGCAGCATGCCGTCCTCGTCGACGACGTCGAGACCGTCGGTGAAGATGTCTTCGTGCCCGGCCGGATAGGCCACGGCCGGATCGGCGCGGAGCTCACCGTCCGGCACGAAAGTGAGCGTGATCTCGCCGAGGTCGAGGGCGGTGGTGTCAGCGGGGACAGCACTCATGTGCACTCCTTTGCGTCAGAGGCGACGCGGTCGTCGCCCCTGAGCGGGCGGATGCTCAGGGGCGAGCGCGGGCGGGTGCCGTCGGTCTCGGCACCCACGGCCACGGCGAGTTCGTGCGCTGCGGCGAAGCCGAGCGCCGCCTGGACCCACCTGGGGGCGTACCGATTCGTCCTCAGCGCGTCGGCGCCGAGAATGCGGTATCGGTACCGATCGATTCGGCCATGGTGCTAGGGCGTGTTTGAAAAGCGCTTCGTTCGTTGGGTGATGCGTGGCTCGTGGTGATCTGACGAATGCGGAGTGGGAAGTCTTGTCGGCGGTGTTGCCGTCGGCTAAGCCGGGTGGTCGGCCGCCGCGTTCGCGGCGGCAGGTCATTGATGGGATCCGGTGGCGGGTGAGGACCGGGGCGCCGTGGCGGGACCTGCCCGAACGGTATGGGCCGTGGGAGACCGCGTATGCGCTGTTCCGGGACTGGCAGCGGGACGGGACCTGGGCGCGCATCGTGTCCGATCTGCAGTCCCGCGCCCAGGCCCGGGGGCTGATCACCTGGGACGTGTCCGTCGACTCCACCGTGGTCCGGGCTCACCAGCACGCCGCGGGCGCCCGTAAAAGGGGGTCGATCAGAAACAACCGCCGGGAGGGTGCACCGCAGAGCCCAACGACCATGGTCTGGGACGGTCACGCGGCGGGTTGAGCACCAAGATCCATCTCGCGGCCGAGGGCGGACAGCGTCCGCTGTCGCTGCTGGTCACCGCCGGGCAGGCCGGAGACGCGCCGCAGTTCCAGCCGGTGATCGACGCGATCGGTGTCCCCGGTCGAGTCGGCAGGCCTAGGACACGGCCGGCGCGGGTCCTAGCCGATAAGGCCTACGGATCCCGCGCCAACCGCGTCTACCTGCGCCGACGCGGAATCCGCGCCACCATCCCCGAACCAGCCGACCGGTTGGCCCACCGCCGACCTCGCGGCAGCGCCGGCGGCCGCCCACCGACGTTCAACGCCGAGACCTACAAGCAGCGCCACGCGGTCGAGTGCGGGATCAACCGCCTCAAGCGCTACCGGGCGGTCGCGACTCGCTACGACAAACTCGCCGTCCGCTTTCTCACGACGCTGCACATCGCCGCGATCAACGAATGGCTACGGTGACCAGCTTTTCAAACAGGCCCTAGCCGATCAGTCGCGTGCCGATAGAACGTTGACGTCGCGCACATGGCCCTTGCGCCTACCTCAACCGGCATCAGCGTGGGCGGATCGATAGCCGGATTGCCGGGGCGCCGTTCGGCGACGTGGCGGCGGATCCGCACTGGTCAAACGATGGTCGGATGATCCACCCGCACACGTTGAGGTCCTCGGCGGCAGCACGGCGACGGGTCTGCTGACCCCGGCGGACGACAGCCGCGTTACCGGGGTCGCGGTGGACGGATCCAGTGCCGACGCGAACCTGGTCGTGGACGCCGGCGGCCATGCCTCGCGGGCCCCGGCAGGCCCACGAACCCGAGGCCGGGAATCGACGTGGAGACACCGCGTTCGTGCCAGGGCCAACCGGCCGGACCGACGGCGTGCGGAACCAGCCACTGGAAGCCCGGCCGGTAGCCGGTGCACCAGACGACGTTCGGCACATCGAGTACACGGTCGTCGGTCAGGCGGGGCCGGCCGTCCTGAACACCGGCGACGCGGGGAACCCGTCGGACGCCCGCGGCGCGCAGGGTCGCCGGGGACTGCCAGACCAGCGGGGCCGCGCGATTCGGCCGGCCCCGCAGGAACCGTCCGAGCGGTCCGGATGGAACTCGGCGGCCGAACCCCAGCCGCCGCACTGTCCGGCTGCGCGCCAACGCGACCGGAACCGATCCGGTGCTGCGACCGGCCATCCATACCTCGTGTTCGCCGACGAGGTCCATGGCGACGTCGGCGCCCGACGTACCCGCGCCGACGACCAGGACCGGCCCCGGCCGCGGGTCGTCCGGCCGTCGGTACTCCGCCGAGTGCAGCTGCCGGACGGACGGATCGAGCTCGGCGGCGAACGGGGGTACCCATGGCGTGCCGAATGCGCCGGTCGTCCCGATCACCGACTCGGCTTCGATCACCGAGCCGTCGTCGACGGTGAGCAGATGGACCCCGTCGGTCACGGTGTGCGATTCAACTGCGACGCCGGTGCGCACAGGAAGCGAATGGTGTTGTCCGCGCGGCTCCGTCGTGGGACTGAGGGACGGACGGCACTCGTCAGGGCAGGGAAATACCGGGGCCGAGCATCTCGATGTGGTGCCGGGCGGCGACCGCCATCAGCGCACCGGGATCCGTCGGTCCACCCGCCGCCGACGCCTCGCTCAGTTCACGCACGAATTCGTCGAAGCCGCCGGGCGAGTGCAGCGTGAGGTATCGGACCGATGGGCTGATCACGACGAAGCTGTGCGGTATTCCTCGAGGGAGGACGGCCACGTGCCCGGCGGCGGCTTCCCTGCGCTCGTCGCCGACCTGGATGAGCATTTCGCCGTCGAGCAGGACGAAGGTCTCGGTCGCCAGCAGATGCCGGTGCCGGGGCGTCGAGTGACCACGCAAGCCGGTGCTCTCGACGACGGTGAGGTCGCCTCCGGTCTGCCGGCCGGTAGCCAGCATCCGGGCATCCGAGTTCAGGAGCCGGTACACCGGCTGGTCGTCAGGGGTGGTGAAGACTGACACGAGACGTCTCCGTTCTGCGGCGTCAGCTGAGATAGATGGCGGCCATCGCGTCGCGGAGCCGCACCATGGCCTCGAGCGGCTGCCCGAGGGACAGGCCGCCGTCGACCACCAGGTCGTGACCCGTCACGTAGGCACTCGCATCGCCGGCGAGATAGACGGCCGCTCCGGCAACGTCCGGGCCGAAACCGGGCCGAGGCAGGGCCTGCAGGGAGCGGGCCTGCTCACGTGCGTACGCCTCGAGCGCCGAGAGGCGGGCCTGCGCCGTCTCCTCGGCGACGCCGGCGGCCTTGCCGAAGCGTCCCGTCGTGACGAAGCCCGGCGAGATGCAGTTGACCCGGATCCCGTAGCTGCCCAACTCGGCGGCTGCCCATTGCGAGAGGCTGATGAGCGCGGCCTTCGAGGTCGAGTAGGCGACACCGGCGTAGACGGCCCGCGTCCCCGTGATGCTGGCCATGTTGATGATGCTGCCGCCGCTCCCCTGCCTGCGCAGATGCCCGGTGGCGTGCTTGATCCCGTACAGCGCACCCATGAGGTTGACCTCGTGGGCGGCGCGGAACGCCGCGGCGTCCACGTCTTCGATGCTGCCCAACTGTGACGGCGACCCGGCGTTGTTGACGAGAACATCCAGACGCCCGTGCCGTTCGACGGTGAGGTCCAGGAGCGCGGCGACGGCACCTTCGTCCGACACGTCGGTCGCCGTGAAAGACGCCGCCGGTCCGAGTTCCCCGGCCAGCGCCTCGCCCAACTCCCGGCGGCGTCCGGCCAGGACGACGTTCGCCCCTTCGGCCACGAACGCGCGCGCCACATCCACCCCGATTCCGCTGGTCGCACCCGTGACGACGGCAACCTTCCCGATCAGTGAATCCATGCCGGCTCCTTCATCAAGGTCGTGAAATCGAGCGTCCTCCCCCGGCGCCGACGAAACGTTGACGCGGCGCATACCCGAAGCGTCACGCACGTCACGCCGCATGCAGTTGGAGAATTCACCGTCGTTCGGGACTATCAAATGGTGCGTTTCACTCTGCTCGGCCCGGTTCGGGCGGTCACGGACGCCGGCGACCTCACCCTCGGTTCGCCTCAGCAGCGCGGACTGTTGAGCCTGCTGCTCCTGCGGAACACGCCCGTGCCCATCGAGGACGTGGTCGACGCTCTGTGGGGTGCAGAGCCGCCGCCGTCGGCGCACAGCACCGTGCGCACCTACGCCGCCCGGTTACGGCAGGTCCTTCCCGCTGCGGAAGCGGAGCTCCGGCGATCAGCGAGTGGCTACTCCCTCGTGCGGCACCGAGCCGAGGTCGACGCGGACGAGTTCGATCTTCTGGTACGCCGGGCGCGCGTCGCCCGGCGATCCGGCGACATGACGGAGACCGCGGCGGCCCTGCGTCGAGCGTTGGACCTGTGGGCCGGGCCGGCCCTCGGCGGCGTGCACGCTGAATTCGCCGCCGCCCAGCGCACCCGCTTGGAAGAGTCCTACCGCACGGCCCGTGAGCAGTGGTTCGACGCCGAGCTGGCGCTCGGTCGACACGAGGCGATCTGCGCAGATCTGGGTGCGGCGGTCGCCGAACGGCCGATGGATGCACGTCTCACCGAGCTGTGGATGACCGCTCTGCATCGCAGCGGCCGGACCGTGGAGGCGCTCGAGGCGTTCCGGCGGTTGCGGACCCGCCTGCACCAGGAGCTCGGCATCGAGCCCGGTCCGGAGCTCCAGCGGCTGCACCAGCGGTTGCTGCGGGGTGACGAGGTGGTCGTTCCGCCGACCGGGCCGGACGAGCCGCGGTCCGTCCGGCCCGACCAGACGCCCCCCGACATCCAGGACTTCACCGGCCGTCGAGCCGAGGTCGACCGGCTGCGCCACATCCTCACCCGGGACGGCGCAGCGCTGGCCGGCATCACCGGTCTCGGGGGCTCGGGCAAGTCGACCCTGGCCGTACACGTGGCTCACCTGTTCGCCGAGCACTTCCCGGACGGCCGGGTGCACCTGGACCTGGGTGCTCGCACCGGACGACCGATGGGCGTCCACGAGGCGCTCGGATCACTGCTCCGCACCGTGCGGCCGGGCGTCTCCGTGCCGGACACGGTGGCCGAGCGCTCCGCCCTGTGGCGCACGATCGCGTCCGGCCGCCGGATGCTGGTGGTTCTCGACGATGCCGACAGCAGTGCTCAAGTCGAGCCGCTGTTGCCGGCCTGCGCCGTGATCGTCACGGCGACACGCCGGCTGCTGCGGTTGTCCGCGGTGTCCTGGCTGCGGCTCGGGCCGCTCAGCGACGACGAGTCGCTGAACCTGCTGGGCGAGATCGCCGGGCACCACCGGATCGCCGTCGAGCCGGACCCGGCTTCCGAGCTGGTGGCCGCCTGCTCGGGCCACCCGCTGTCGGTGCGCGTCGCCGCCGCCCGGCTCCTGGACAGGCCGATGTGGACGGTCGAGCGGATCGTGGCGCAGCTGGACGAGGATTTTCGCGAGCCGGTCGTCATGCACGAGGACTGCAAGATCGTCGACGAGCCGATGCGCCGGGCGGAGGGTCGGCTCGATGCGGTGGTGGCCACCGTCTTCCGCCTGGGCGCCCTCCTCGTCACGCCGGTGCGCGGCGTGGACGACGTGACCGCGATGACCGGACTGCCGCGCGCCGAGGCGCACGCCGCACTGGAAGACCTGGTGGACGCTGATCTGCTCCAGGCGGTCGGTGCCGAGACCTATCGGTACTCACCCCTCGTTCAGGCCTTCGCGCGACGCCGTGCCCAGCAGGTCGAGGGGCCGGACCGTTGCCGCGCGGCGCTGGCCGGCCTGGTCGGCGCTCACCGTGATCACCGCAGCGAAGCGAGCCGCGCGCTGGTGTGAGCCGCCCGCCATCCGGTCGGCCCAGCCGGGTCAGTTCACCACGAGGGTTCGCAGCGTTCGGCGGAGCTGACTCGACGCGCTCGGACTGAGCCCCGCCAGGAACCCGCTCTCGGCCTTTTCGTACGCGACCTGGGCCGCGTCGTAGGTCTGCAACCCCTGTTCGGTGAGCTCGACGACGTTCTTGCGTCGGTCCGCGGGGTCGGGTCGGCGCGTGACGATGCCCTTGCGTTCGAGCACGTCCAGCAACGCCACCATCGTGGTGCGGTCGATGCCGAGCGTCTGCGCCACCTGCAGTTGCGACGTCGGTTCGCGGTGGGCCAGTACCCGGAGCGCCCCGTAGTCCTTGCTGTCGATCCCCAACGGCTCGAGCGCCGCATCCGTCAGCGCCATGAGTTTCTGAGTGGCGTGCTTGAGGAGGTAGCCCAGGACTTCGTGCGGGTCAGCGCTGGTGCTCGACGGGGTAGCCATGGCCCCCATCTTAGGCGTAGGCTGATCGTCAGTACTACTGATCATCAGACTTACTGCGAAAGGCGCCACCATGATCCTGGTAACCGGAGGGATGGGCTTCATCGGCTCGCACACCGTCCGCGCCCTCACCGAGGCCGGCGAGGAGTGCGTCCTGCTCCAGCGCCGCACCCCCCAGGTCCCCCCGCACCTGGCCGACTTACCGATCCACGTCGTCCAGGCCGACGTCGCCGACCTCGACGCCCTGCTCGACGTCGGCCGGAAGTACCCGATCACCGGAATCGTGCATCTCGCCGTCGCCCTGCCGTGGCCGGTGACCGACGGCGACCCGATCGAGGCCACGGGAGCAGCCCTGGAGGCGTTCCTCAACATCGTCCGCGCCGCCCAGGCCTGGGGCGTGCGCCGTGTCGTGACCGCGAGCACGATCGGCGTCTACGGCTTCGCCTACCACGGCGCGCTGACCGAGGACATGCCGATTTCCTTCGAGCACATCCACCCCATCCCGACGTTCAAGAAGATCACCGAACTCCTCGCCGGCCACCTCTCGGACGTGACCGATGTGAACGTCGTCAACGCACGCATCTCGGGGACCTGGGGACCCGGCGGACACCTGCCCGACCCGTTCTTCGCCGCTCCGTCCCTGGCCCACGCCGCAGCCCTGCGGGCCGAGCCCGACCTGTCGGGGCTCCTCGCACCCCCGAAGGCAGAGGACGCGCTCGACCTGCTCTACGTCAAGGACACCGGTCGCGCGCTCGCACTGCTGCAGCTCGCGGAGGAGTTGCACCACTCCACGTACAACGTCGGCTCCGGTCGGGCCACGAGCAACGCCGACGTCGTCACCGCGATCCGCTCCGTCGAGCCCGGTTTCCGATGCGACCTCCCCTCGGACGGCCAGCGCCCGCTGAGCTGGCTCGACATCACCCGCTTGCGCGAGGACACCACGTTCGAACCCCGGTACGACACCGCCGCTGCGGCCGCGGACTACATCGCCTGGCTGCGGGCGGGAAATCCGCGCTGACGCCCGGCCGTCGCGTGCGCCTGCGCGCGTCCGGCGACCCGGTGGGCAGCGTCGGATACGCCGAGCGGACGTGGCGTCTTCGAGATGGGCCGGACCGTGCTGCCGGAGTTCCAGGGCAGGGGCATCGCGGGCCAGGCCGCAGCGGCAGCTACGGCTCATGCCGCCGGAACCGGTCGGCCGCGGTGGCTGCACGCCTTCCCGGCGGTGGACGACCCGGCGTCGAACGCGGTGTACCGCAGGGTCGGGTTCGTGCTGGCCGTGAAGTCAGTGCTGCTCAGCGCGGGTGTGGGCTTGGGCGAACCGGAGGAGTCGGTGCCGGTTCCGCCGATGTTGCCGCCGAAGGGTGAGCCGGTCGACGATCGCGGCGCAGAGCCGGGTCGGTGAAGTGGCGATCGCGATGGAGACTTCTCCCGGCCAGTGCCAGCACACCAGCGCACGGAGCTGAGCGTCGAACGGACCGGGCGCCGTTGTCGACGTCCCGGCCCGTTCGATCGTCAGTGGGAAGCGGATCAGTCCTCGGTGTACATGTTGTGGCCGTTGATCACGGTGTCCGAAGGGCACGTCGCGTAGGAGTAGCCGGTGCCGACGTACTTCCAGGGACCCCCGTAGTAGTAGCCGTCGGTGCAATGGGCCAGTGCCGCGAACCTGCCGTTGCCCGTAGTGCACGTCGCCCAGCTGGTGGTCTTGGACGGCGTCACATATCCGTGGCTGCAGTTGCCGGGCAAGGCTTGTGCGGGTGAGGCGGGTAAGACGGCGGCACCCGCCGCGAGGACGCAGGCGGCGAGCTTGGCGACAAGTTTCATCAACGCTCCCTGAAACGGCGATCAGAACGTGTCCATAGTGGAATCGGCAAAAGGTGCCGTCAACCGCTCTGACGGTGTACTGCGGGCGGATCTACACGATCTCTACACGTTCTGTACGGCTCGGCTGTCGACGCCATGAGCTCCTGGACGACGGTACGTGCCGAGTACTCCCGCTCGACGTCGGTGGCGGCGTACGACTCAGTGCCGTTGCGCGGCGCGGGAGCCGTGAGCCGCTACTCGAAGCGGGCGCCGACGAGCGGCCTCGGCCGCACCGAGCCGGCAAGCCATGGCGATCCGGGGTGATTGGCACGAGCGCAGGCCTCGCAATACCTCCGGCGCTGACGCCACCATCGCAGTACGCGAGAGCCAGAGGAAACTGCCAGCAGAAGTGGTCCGCGATTCGGTGGGAACGCGGCGGCTACTGCGGGCAGTCGGTATTCACACGCAGGCCGGCTCGGGCGACGCGGCCGTAAACGAGCAGGGCCACACCAAGACCTCGCCTACCGATCGGAGTCCGGACGTGATCGCACGAACATGGCGGGGCTGGGCTCCGCGGGCCACCGCCGACGACTACCAACGGCATTACGAGACCGAGGTCAGCGAGCACCTTCGCGACGTACCCGGATTCCGCGGAGCGCGACTACTCCGCCGGACCGACGGAGCCGACGTCCTGTTCACCTCAATCGTCTATTTCGCCGACATGGCAGCGGTTCGGGCGTTCGCCGGCGAGGATCCCGAACGAGCGGTCGTCGAGCCGGCCGCCCGTCGAACACTGATCCGCTGGGATCAGCGGGTCGACCACCACGAGGTCGCTGTCGACCTCGCCTGACCAGGACGTCCCACGACGGGACGCCCGACGATCGCTCCGCGGTGCCGATGACCCTCGACTGCGGAGATCGGGAACCGCCCGCCGCGAGCGGCCAGGGTAGGTGCGTGATGACGATTTCGCGAGACCGCCTCCGCGCAGGCGAACCGGACGCCTTCGGCGACCTGTTCAACGAATTCGCACAGCGCGTATACAACTACGCGTACCGGCTGCTCAGCGACTGGTCGGCCGCCGAAGAAGTCGTCTCGATGACGTTCCTCGAAGCCTGGCGGCGCCGAGATCGCATCGAGCCGACCGGGGCCTCGCTGCTGCCCTGGCTGCTGGGGATCGCGACCAACCACGCCCGGGACTTCGCCCGGGCCCGGCGCCGGTACCGCGCCGCGTTGTCGCGATTACCCCCGCCGACCGCCGAGCCCGACTTCAGCGAGGCGGTGGCGAGCCGGATCGACGACGACGCGCTGCTCCCGGCCGCCCAGGCGGCGCTCGACGGGCTGCGCCGCGCGGAACGCGAGGTCGTCGCGCTCTGCGTCGACGCGGAACTGGACTATGCGTCGGCCGCCGAGGCGCTCGGCATCCCGGTCGGCACCGTCCGGTCACGGCTCTCGCGGGCCCGCGCCAAGCTCCGGGCCCAACTGGAGCGTTCGGACGCGACGCCGCCGACCGGCCTGCGCCCGGCCGGACACCCTCCCCTCGCCGAGCCCGCGGCCGGCCCGACACCGACCGGAAGGAAGCACCGTCATGGATGAGCGCGACGACCTCGCCACCCTGCTCCGCACGCGCCCGCCCCGTCCGCTGCCCCAGGCCGACCGCCAGCGCATCGCGCTGATGGACGAGATGCGTGCGACGCGATCGGCGGCCCGCGCCCGTCGCTGGACAGTCGGACGGCTGCGGGTGCCCGCGCCGATGCTGGCCGCGGGTGCGCTGGCCGCCACGCTCGCCGTGGCCGCCGCGGGCACGACCGTGATCGGCCTGAACAACGAGGAATCCGTCGCACCCGGGACGGGCGACGGCACGACGCTGTCCGCCGCCACGCTCGCCGACCTGCTCCGCCGCGTCGACGCGGCCGCCGATCGTCAACCGCCGACGGTGGTCGGCGCGACCCAGTTCCTGTACGTGCGGTCGCTCGACAACAACAACTTCCAGCCGGGTGATCCGCCGCAGAACAAACAGGAGTGGCACTCGGCTGACGGCACCCGCTACGGAGTGCTGGACGGCAAGGCCACGTCGGTCGACGTGTACGAGAGCGGTGAACAGCCGCCCGCGGGCACGCCTGCGCTCGACGCCGCGGTCCTCTATCCCGACCCGTCGCGTCTGAGCGGTCTCACGAACGTCGAACCGGCCGCGCTGCTGGCAGCGATCAACCGGTTGTCGGCGCCCGGCGCGCCCGCCGCCGAGCGGGCGTTCGACCGCGTCCAGACCATGCTCGACACCGGCGGCCTGGCGTTCCCGCGCGTCCGCGCGCTGCTCTACCATGTCGCCGCGCTGATTCCGGGTGTGCGGTACGACCCGGACGGCGCCGACCTGCTGGGCCGCCGGGGCGCGGTGCTCTCGCTGCGGATCGACCGCTCGAGCTTCGACCTGGTCGTCGACCCGGACACGGGCGAGCTGCTGGGCCGGCGGGGAACCGCCTACGAGCGCTACGCCGTCGTGGACCGCATCGGCGAGCGGCCGGAGGGCGCACCGGTCGGCACGACGCCGCCGGAGCGGCCCGGTGACCGGACCGTCCGCGGCCTCGACTACGCCGACGAGACGTTCGTGGTGCCGGTGGACGAGCACTTCGGCACGGCGTCGAACTCCGACGCGAGCAGCCTGCCGACGCTGGCGTTCCAGGGCGGCGTGGCCACCCGGAGGGACGCGGAGGGCCGCACGCTCCGCTACGAGATGGTCTCCGGCCGGCCGGTCGCGTTCGCGAACCTGCTCGGGCGGGTCGAGGGACCGGTTCTGCTCCTCCGGGTCCACACGGCCGGCCTGCCCGACGCACAGACCGCCTGGGCGGTGCTGTTCCTGGACTTCTCGCACGCCGAGGGAGGGCCCACGAAGCTCGTGACGTGGATCGACCCCGGCCCCGATGCGGTGTCGGTCGAGGCCTCCGGTACGACCGTGACCGTCACGCCCGCCGGCGGCGTCCGACAGCGGTACCACTGGGACGGCGACCGCTTCACCAGGAAGAACTGATCCGTCCGGGCGCTCCTCGACGACGCCGCGGAGCGCCCGGCGGCGCGGCCTCACCTAGGGTGGCCGGGTGGATGCGAGCATCGAGCAGTGGACGGCCCTGGCGGTGCTGCTACCTCCGGCGCAGGCCGAGGACGTGGTCGGCTTCCGCATGATCGGCGAGCAGGAAGCGGGCGTCGAGACGCTCGTCGAGGGGCTGCTCGAGCACGGAGTCCCGGCCGCGGACAACGTCCGGGCCGAGATCGCCGTGCTGGCCGAGGTGTGGGGTGTCCGCGGCCGCGTCGAGGACGCCCTTCGGCGCGCTCGCCCCGACCCGGCCGGCGGCACCTGCGTCCGGCTCGCCCCGCCCGTGGCGGCGGTGGACCGGCAGACACCGCCGGTCGTCGTGCCGTGGCTGGAGTGCGCCACGTGCGGTGGGGTCCTGAACCGGGTCGTCGACGGCCCGTTCATCTCCGACGTCGACGCCGACCGCTTGGAGCTCATCGACCCGGACGGGACCTGGGGCTATGAGGCCGACGAGCTCTGGGAGGCGTTCGCCACCCTGCACGAGTGCTGCGACGACCCGGACTGCCGCCTGGCCCCTTGGCTCGCCTGGGAGGACTAGGCCGGTTTCGAGCGGCGTCGACGCGTTGCTCAGCACTCAATTCCGCGCGTCGGTAAAGCACCCGTCGACGACCGTGGAGTGGTCAGATCCCACGAGGCGGTCGGCGCCGGCCGGTGACCGCACCGGTCCGATATCGCGAACTCTCGCAGTGCGGCATGACCGGGAGCGCTACCGCGAGTCTTTCCCTGGGCGAGAAGGCGGCGGGCGTCCCGCTCGCGCGCGGAGCGGGCCGTACGGCTCAGTGAGAGCGAATCCCGTCACCATCCTCACGCAACCCCGGCGATCCCGATCGGCACGGCGACTCCCGGCCAGCGGCAAGGGAGTGCATCGTGCAGGGCACGCACTGGTCTCTCGCTATGACTGACGGGTACGCAGCGCGATTTCGGTACCCGTTCCGGACGACAAGATCGTTGAATCGATCGGGTGACGGGGCCGGTCGGGGAGCCCATGACGGACCTCTCACCACGGACGTTCAGGTACGGCTGCGGGATCCGAGTACGAGAAGAGCGGCAGCAGCCAGAACGAGCGCTAAAGCCGCTTCCCACCATCCCGCCGACCACAGTCCCGTGACGTCCGCGGCGATACTGAGCATTACTAGCGGACCTGACGTCACGGTGAGGCCGTCCGCAAATCGCACCATCACGGCCGGCCGCTTGAACGTCCAGCGGTGGCGTTCGTGCGTGGTGGCGGGCACCGTACGAAGGCTCCGGACCTGGTAGCTGCGCTCTGTATCCGCGCGACGCGGACGATCGTCTGTGACGCTGAGGGCTTGGCCAATCGGCGCTGGTCTCGCCCAACTGGGCCGATACGTTGATTGGATGGCGTCGAGCGAAGCAGTGGGTGCGCCGCCACCGAGTGCCCACTCTCGCGTATTGCCAGACGACATTCAGACCTCCCAGCAGTGGCCCCCGGTCAGAGTAAGGCGCGCCGCCGAATGCCGCCGAGTGAACGCTCGGCCGTGGAGGCCGACGTCCACAGCGCAGAGCGCGACTGAAGGCCGCATATGGTCCATGCTGCCTGGGAAGACTTCGTGCGCGACCTCGGGAGGCCGCGGGTTGTCGCTTGGCGTTGTGGCGATCTTGGCGCGGCATGAAAATGCTTCCGTCGCCCGAGGCTGGCGCGGCCGACTGCTGCGCTGGCCGACGGCCTGTCTCCCCACCAGGCCGGTGCGGTTCGGAAAGCTGAAGGCGGAGAAGGGCTCTCTGGCCCCAGATACTGTGACGGTGGAGATCCGGAGGTTTCGCCCCGCCGACAGTGCCGCCGTCGCCGACGTCATCGAGCGATGCCTGCGCGAAGTCAACAGCCGGGACTATCCGAGCGACACGATCGAGTTGATGTGCGCACACTTCACTCCACGACAGATCGAGCGCCTCGCCGCCGAGCGACAGATGTTCGTCGCCGTTGACCAGGATGACGTCGTGGGCACCGTGTCCCGGGACGGCAACAAGGTCTACACGATGTTCGTCCACCCACGAACGATCGGCCAGGGTATCGGCCGACACCTGATGGTCCACGTCGAAGCTCTCGCCGCAGCCGACGGCTACGCCTTCATGGAGACCGGCGCGAGCATCACCGGCCACGGCTTCTACCAGCGGCTCGGCTACCTCGACGTCCGGACCAGCGAGACCGAATTCGGCTTCAACTACATTCTCCGCAAGCCACTGCCCAGACCTGACCCGGATGCGGCCGTCCGGTGACCGCTGCTCGTGCCGCGGTGCGCGGCCGGATCACAACGACGCTCCGCGGCAACAGAGTGTGCGCTCCGCGCGTTCGGTGGCCAAGAGAAGTGAGCCGATCGACCGTTCCGCCCGACGGTTTAGCCGAACGCTGATCAAGCCCGGAAGCGGAACTCAACGGCAAAGCCAGACGCCATCCCCCGCGTGGCGCGCCACCTCGCCGTCTGATTGCCGAACGAAAAGCGATGAACCGACGATCCAGACATGTTCGCCGGGATGGAGGAGTAGCGGTCGCGGTAGCTCAACGGCGCAGTCACCGGCTTCGACCAAGGTCACCATTGTCAGCCGCGCCACCGGCGCCGGATCTGTTCGGTCTCGCGGGCTCCACCGAGCACATGGCACGCGGTTGACGTGGATGAGACTGCTGCTGATGGCAACGACGCGACAGGTACCGACCTGGCGTGGATATCGTCGGGCGGCGGCCCGTTAGTAGCCATCCCGGTGTCGGCGGTTGACCAATGGGCCGGCTGCACAGAGAGCGGCGCGATGATCGGCGACGGCACGATCCGCGACGACTACGACAGAGCGTGCCAGGTGGAGGGATGGGCTGGGGTGATCAGCAACGGTCCGCAAGCCCTCGCGCTCGTGCTCGCCGACAACCCGCTCTCACCTGCTATCTGCCCGAACCGAACACTTTCGTTCGCTGGCTCACCGCAGATTCGGCCGCTGAACTGATCGACGCCGCAACGGCCATCGTCTGTGGTGCCGCCGCCGAGTGAGAGGACTGCGGGGTCTGGGAGACCGACGGAACAGCGATCCTGATGGACTCCGCCCACGCCGGAGCCGACCTCGACGTCGAGTACCTGGACGGCACAGGTCGGCCCGAATGCGCGATCGTTCCTCTTCCAGCCGGACGTTGGAGCGTTCGAGCGCTTCACCGAACCGAGGACTTTCCGTGGGTTGGCATCGTCCAGCTCGTTCCAGTCGGCTAACGCCCAGCGGCATGAGAGTTAACTCTTGAACCCTGCTATCGAGCTGTTTAGCCACCGGCGGATCGCGGCGAAGTCGGTGTCGGTGAGACCGAGGAGGGGGTCGACGCGGTGCAGTAAGGCCGGCTCATGATGGTGGGTGCGGACCCATCGCCGGTCGGCGTCGGTGATCTCGTCGTCGAGCCAGATGAACGGGCGGCCGCCTGCTTCCTGGGTGAGGAACTTCGTCTTCCAATGAAGTCCTCTCGCGGGGCCTGCGTCGTCCGGGAAGTCGACGATAGGTAGCTCCGGCAGTCCGAGCCTGGGCGCGACGATTTCGTTCGCGTCAGCCATCCACGTCGTAGCCAGATCAACTGGCACCCCAATGCCAGCAGTCGGCGCCCGTCCGCTGGGTCGAGGCGGTCCACCAGCGGATTACCCGAAACCTCCGCTGGGTTGGTGGCGGCGTTCAAGGCGCGCACGTGCCCGGCAGGTCGGGCACATAACGGGATCAACGGTCCATCCACGTCCAGGAAGAGCAGCGGGCGGTCGTCACGGGTAACCATCCACTAGAACATATTCGGGCGGCACACTGCGGCGGTGCCGAGCACCCCGACGGCGGCAGATGTGTGCGTCCGCTGCACATCGGGCCAGCCGAGAAATCCGTTCGCTGAGAGCGGGCGAGGCGTTAGCGTCACCGCCGTGATCATCGCGTTCGACGAATACCAGATAGACGATGACGCGTCCCGGATCGACCGCGACGCGGCCTGGGCATTCCTGAGCACCGAGGCGTACTGGAACGCCGACCGAGTGCGAGCAGAATTCGACACCCAGGTGGCCGTTGCCTGGCGCGTCGTCGGAGCCTACGAGTCACGGACCGGGAGGATGGTCGGATTCGCACGAGCGATCTCCGACGGTTGTCGATTCGCCTACCTGGCCGATGTGTTCGTCCTCCCCGAGGCGCGCGGACGCGGATTGGGCGTTGCCGTCGTCACGGCGATGATCGACGGCGGCCCGGGCGCGGCGTTCCGTTGGAGTTTGCACACCGCCGACGCCCACGGCCTCTATGAGCGACTCGGCTTCTCCAAACCCGACCACATGTACCTCGAACGGCCCCGAGGCTACGGCGTCGACGGTGCAGCAAACGCCCACTAAAGCTCCCCGGCGCGTACGGCCGCTCGGAGACATGAGCGTTAGTTCGGGTTTCCAACCCACTGGTATTGTGACCTCGATATCAACGATGAGCGCGCCGTCAAGTAGGGCGCGCGCCGCGTCTGACAACCGTGGCCCGGGTAAGAGACCGGTAGCACAACACCCTGCCACGACCCTACGGTCAGCGCCGCGACCGGTACGGCATCTCGGTCCTACACGCCGAGGGTCCAGAGCCCCCGCGCACCTCGGCGTGACACCCTCCGCCTGCAAGAAGGGAGGCCAGCAACGCACATAAGCTCATCGCGGCAAGAGCGTACGTTTGACAATCCAACTCAAGAGCTATCGATTTGTTTCGGAGGGCTGGACTCCGGTCCCCAAAATGCGGTGGAGGTGGGGCGCCGACGGTAGAACTAGTCGGGATTTCCACGCTTTGGAGGCCCCATCGCGGCACGGACAGCCCTGAAACGACCTGGAGCATGGCAGGCTATGCGAGAGCGGCCACCTGCCGCGCAGCGCTCGCGGGAGGTCGGTCGTGGTCCACAGACCGTGGCGGGCCGCATGGATCGCGACGCTGTGCGCCTGTGTCGTTTTGACAGTCGCTGTCCAGAGCGAGTTGGCGTCAGGACCCAGCCTCGATCCGCTGTACGGCGTCGCAATAGCAGCACTCTTGCTCTGGTTGGCCTGGCGACCGCGCATCGTGCTCGGCAACGACGAGATCGCCCTCTACGACTATCTGCCTCCGCGCCGCCGCATTGCGTGGCAGGACATCGACAACGTAACCCGCAACTCGCGGTGGGGACATCGGGGCCAGCTCACGCTGAACCTCCGGGATGGCACGGAGCTACTTTGCCCCGGTCCCAGCTACGGCCTGCTCCGTGTTGGCGGTGGCTACTCAGACCGCGCACGCGCCGCTGTCGAGACTCACCTGGCCACGCAGTTAGACGGCACCGCGCGTCCTGGCCGGATCCTCGGCCAGCAGTCCTGACCTCGCTCATCCCGTCGCCATTGCCCACTCCGCGATGTCCGCGCTGCTATCGGGGCTGCCACGCGCCAGCCCATCGGACACGTGATGCCCAGACGACGGAGGCCCCCGTCTGCGAGCCGTTCGGCTTGCCTGGGTCGGCGGTGATGGGACGCCACCATTCCGGAATTCTGAGCGCTCCGGCCGAACGTATGGACTCCTGCCATGCGCCGTAACGGCGGCCAGCGCTCGCGCGTCTTCTGCGTGCGCTGGCCGTCATTGGCCGGATATTAGGGGCCGCTCGCGCTATGCGGCATGAGCGAGTGTTGCGAACCGAACGTTCGTGGCGTCAGGCCGGCGATCGAGCGGGGAGTCGTTTCGCGGGAACCTGGTGTCAGGACGGGGAAAACACCCCGCGAACGAAATCTTCTGGAGGCTGGACGACATGAGCGGCTGCTACGACTACTCGTACAACGAGTGCAACGACTACTCCTACGAGGAGTGCAAGCCGCGTCGTCGTCGTCACCACAAGAAGCGCTACAACGACTGCTGGGACTACAACCCCTGCAGCTGACCTTCCTCATCGACACGGCCCGGAACGCACCCGCGCTCCGGGCCGTGTCATGTCCGCACACCGGTCACCGCGCCGAACGAGCACTCGGCGCCAGAAGAGTGCGTTCAGCCGTTGGGCAGGAGGGGGCGCATGAAGGTCCGCTCGTATCGCAGGACGCAGCCGGACTCCTCGCGGATGTTGTCTGCTGCGATGAACTCCGGGTCCTCGCCGAACCGGGTGCGGTAACGCTCATAGGCGGCCAAGCTCTCGAAGCTGAACAACGCCTCGGCCCGGTCGCTGGCGCCCTCCGCCGGCAAGAAGTAGCCGTGGTGGACGCCGCCGTGCTTAGCCACCAGCCGCATCCATTCGTGGGCGAAGCGTTCGAATGCCTCGATCTGAGTTGAATCGATGATGTAGTGCACGACGCAGGTGATCACGGCATCAGCATTGCAGTGGTCTCCGGTCCGCCCACCGCGGGAGCATGCGATCGCGGAGTCGTCCGCCGTCAGCATGAGCTCGCTCCGCACCTGCCTCGGAATGCACACCGCGCGGCATGATCGGATGTTGCCGACACCACAAAGTAGTCGTCTGGACACATCTAGCTGAAACGCCCGTAGCATTTGGCAAAGCTTCCGGCGGACCACCTCGCCGGGTCGTGAGGAGTGGGTAGTGGCGAGCGATGTTTCGGCCTTCGCAACTCAGATCATCGCCCTCGGTGGGGTGCTTGCAGGTGCTGCGGCCACTCTCGCCGGGCAGTGGATTAACGCGCGGTCCGCACGGACTAAAGATGCCGAGCAACGAATCCGTGATGCCAGGAACGAGCTGAAAGCGGTCATCATGCGGTTTCTTGATACAACCCAGCGAGTTGAGCAGAGTCTGGACACGGCACGGGACGACATCGAGGGGGGTCCCCAGCCATCCGACGACGAGCTTCACGCCATGTGGCTGGCCGTGAAGGAGGTCATCATCTCGTGCAGCCCAGAGTTGGGCCGAGCCGCCAACACCTACAGCGACGCCCTTCAGGCCCAAGCTCGGAAACGCGTGACAGACCGATCTCCGAAACGGATTGCTCGTGGCGTCTTCCTTGACGCCGCGCGGATGGAACTTGGGCTCGAAAAGTATTTGACCGAATAGGACCTCCCATCGTCTCCACGCACAGTTGGTTGCCTAATCGCGGCATGTGAGTGAACCCACCATTGGCCGCTCGCAGACTCGAGGGATGGTCAGGATAGCAGAATGACCGGCCCTGCCTATAGCCGGACAGCCGCAATTAGCTCAGGCTATATCTGACTCCAGCGCGGCCCACTCCATACCCGACCGCGCGCTTCGGGAAAGCCACCTTCCGGATACTCGATCAAACACCCTAGAACGCCGTCTCCTGCTCTGTCCTGGTACAGAGGCGAGCCGAAGAGGACGTCTCGTCGCCGAGGAGAGCGTGATGCGGATCTGAACTATGGGATTCAGCGCGCGAATCGCTTTTTAACCTTGAGAGGCTCGCTTGACTCGAGGCCATGCGCATTGATTAATGCATCGACTATCTGCCGCGCCGCAGCGTAGTGGTCCTCGACTGAACTGATCGCGAAGGTCTTTTGAATGGGCCCGAAGCTGACATCTACACCCGCCCAACCGTTGCGTGTCAAAGAATCATGCTGCGCATCGGCGATCCTGGTTCGGCCAAAACCGAAGCCGATGTCGACGCGTATACCCAAATCGAGACGGTATAGCTGCACCGTTAGAAAGCTTCCAGGTACCGTGATCGATACCGAGCTCTTTCTGTCGTGTGCCATTAGCCAGCGAACTTCTTCCACGAGTAGGGCCTGCTGGGCAGCAAATTGCGGTAGCGCCGAATTGGTGGACCGCTCCCTCCGAGAGAATCGCTTCCGGCGCGGGCTCGCGACGCCACCTAAATCGACCAGAAACTGGGTACCCGGTAAATCACCGCCCCGAACGTCCTCTCGGTGCACCCCGGCTAGCAGCAACGGCAGCTCGCAGGCATCAAGGAGTAACGGCACGATCCTCTTGCCGGATTCAGACGCATAATGAAGTTCTCGTAGCACCCACGGCGATTTCACCGCCTCGGGTGTGAGTATGACCAGAAAGACATCGCACATGTTGATGCGTTGCGCGATTTCCCGAGTCCAGACCTCACCGGCGTATAGCTCGAAGTCCCACCACACGGTGAGGTCGGCGGCTCGGAGAAACGGTACGAGCTGTTCTGCGTAGCCCCGATCGCTCCGGCTATAGCTCAGAAACACCGACGCCGCCATCAGACCTCCACCAGATCAGTCGTACATCGTTATCGTGGGCGCGGGACAAATAGATGGCCTGCTGTGCACGTCTTTACCTATAGACCTGATTTGCGGCCTGCGGCAACGTCAGATCGAAGAGGAATTATTGTGGCGAGCGCAGATATAATGGGCAGTCTCTCCTCGACACTCGTCGCATCTGCGACGATGAGCAAGGCTGGCCAAGCCACACAGCGGTGAGAAGAGTGACGACCGCTACCGACCTCCGAATAAGATTTTTTAGGGATAGCTGCGCGATGACCGCACCATCTTCTCATTGACGCAAGAGCAACTCAACGACCGTCGGATTCTGGTGCAGCGATTGCTCTGGACAGAAACACCGCTATTCGACCGACAGTTCGGTGATGTCCCGAAACCGACGAGTCAAGGGCACTGGCAGAACATCCGCTCATCGGCAAATTGGTGCGTTCGCGCCCGCGATGGTGTGTCGATGAGATGGCCCGGGTTGTCGTGAGGATGTCTCTCGTCGTCTGAGGTGCTTGTGCGTCTCCTGGCGGCACCGTTCGGCGGGTTGCTGCCCGCGTCTGGCTGGTCAGAGACGGTCGTGGGTGTCCTGGTGGTCGAGCGCGGCGAGCAGCGCGTCCAAGGGGTCGATCTCGGCTGCCGGCGCTGCCGGCGTCTCCGCCGGGTCGTGCCCGGGTGGGGTGGGTTGGGTCGGTCGTACGGCAAGTCGCCAGTTCGTGGGGCAGCGGTAGATCGGGTAGCCGTCGGCCGTGGTGGTCGCGCTGGTGAGTTTGTAGTCAAGGATGCTGTCGGCGACGAGCATTTCGACGGTGGGCTGGGAGCTGGTGGTTGTTGTCGCGGTAGACGGTGAGGTTGGTGTAGCTCGCGGGACCGCCTCGTAGCTCGATCCGGGCTTCACTCAACGTCCGCGCTCCTCGATCGATCATCAGTCTCTCCCGAGCGGTACCCAGCTCAGGAATGCTGTCGGCGCGCGGCCGAGGTGGTCCTGTTCTCCGCGCGGGGACGGCGCAGGCGACTCGGGCAGGGGCGTGGGCCGCGCCGCCGACCAGGTCACCACCCCGCTCCTGGCGAGCGCCGTTCGAGCCGAGCGTCGGGCGTGTCGGGGCGCACATACAGCCTGCGGACGGCTGGTGCGTCGTCCGGTAGCGGTCCTGAACCATTGACGGCCTCTGACGGCGAGCGGCCGCCACGCGCTCCGCTACGCGCAACGGAACGGAATGCGAACGGCCCGCTAGCTGGGCTTTCCCTGCTAGCGAGGGTTCCTATCGATTAACACTCCCCGCAGATAGATCTGCCGCCACCGGCGTTGATCATTCCGCGCGAACGCCTCTCACTCACCCCGCGCCGCAGCGACCTCATCCGGAGTCACACCCTCCTACGACACCGCCACCGGAAAAGACGCGCGCTGCAACCTTCGACGTGACCAAGCACTACTAGTGTCGTTGAGCCATGGGCGAGTCGATATAACCCATCATCGGCATGTGAAGAGTTGGGAGATTGATAATCGGATCTATCTCGGTGCGGGCGCGGCGGTTTTGACGCTTGCCGGCTGCGCTGAACTCGGTCTCTACCGATGGTCCTCTGCGTGGGAGTGGCTGCGGAGCGCACGATGGGAGGCGCTTCTCCTTTTCTCTGGTGGCACCGTTCTACTTCTCGTAGCAGCCCGACATGCTGGCCGACCGGCGTCGGAGGCCAGTGCCACTCCTGTGGCGGCTACACCGAGTGGGCACCACGACCGCTGGAACAGCCCGAGTTCGTTGACGGCGGCGGTCACCGCCGCCGCTGCGATTGCGGCGCTCGTGTTCACTGGACAACAGAGCCGCGCTGCAAGGGAGTCCGTCGAAGCCACCCGTGAGCAGCTACGCCTTACCCGACTAGGCCAGGTTCGCCAGCGCTACAGCCAGGCAATCGACCAACTGGGTGCCCAGGGGATCGACGCACGCACGGGCGGCATCTACGCCTTGGAGCGCATCATGCGTGAGTCCTCTACCGATCAGGACATCATTGTCGACATTCTTGCCGCCTTTGTCAGAAATCACCGGCCCCTGCAGTCGGTTATCGATTCATCTATCGTGCCCGGTGATGTCCAAGCCGCATTGACCGTTCTAGGCCGACGCCCAACCGACTATGCGATAGACGGATATCCGATCCCTCGATGGGATCCCGCTGGGCGGACATTGAACCTGAGCTACACCGATCTGACGGGGGCAAACCTGACCAGGGCGAAGCTCGCCTTCGCGGATCTCACGGGGTCCAATCTCCAAGGCGCAGATCTGACTCTGGCCCAGTTGACCGGTGCGAAGTTGTTCAAAGCCCGCTTGGCGAAGGCTGACCTCTCCGGGAGAGTAAGCAGTGAGAACGATACCGCTAATCTGGGCGCCGACCTCACCCGCGCCGACCTGGGCGACGCAGACCTCACTGGGGCGGCCGTGGGTGGTGCGCGCCTGTCGGGCGCCCTTCTCGACGGCGTCGTAGGTCTCGAATGTCCAGCTGTCAGAGAGAATCGTCCATGTGATTGGACAACCGCCGAACTGCTGGTGCCGCGATCGGCATTTAGCGTAGTTCGTGGCCGCGTCCCGTGACCCCCGCAGAATTCTCGAGTTGCCATTGGCAACACCCAACGCCTCCAATCTAGACGCGAATACAAGGTAAGTCGAACGCACTGATCAGAACAACCGCTCGTCGGCACGGTCGTGCGGCGGCGTTACGTCCCGGAGGCCATGTAGGCGGCGAGGATGTAGTTGGGGTGACGGCCGGAGTTCTTGCGGGCGCGGTCGTAGCGCATCGTGGTGCGTGGGTCGGCGTGGCGGCGATCTGGGTGTCGCGGAGGCTGACGCCGGCGTCGAGCATCGTGGTCACAAAGGTGTGTCTGAGCATGTGCGGGTGCATCCTGGGCATCCGGATCCCGGCGGTCGCCGCGAGGCGCTTGAGCCGGCGGGTCGCGGCGTGCCGATCCATTCGCCCGCCGCGGATGTTGCAGGATCGGTCTGCCGGATCGTTCGTCGACGGTGCGGTCGAGTGCCCGGCCCACGGCGGGCGGTAGCGGGACGAGGACTACCGTGCCGCCTTTGCGGCGGACGCGTAGAACGCGATGGCCGTGTTCCTCGCAGCCGCCAGCGGATCCAGGGATCGCTGGCGCACCAGCGCAGGTAGACGCGCAGATCGGACTCGGAGTGCAGCCGGGACGTCCCCCGGTAGCGACCGAGGTAAGCCACGACGGCCTGATCGAAGATAGCCGGGTCAGAACGAAACTCAGCAGAGGTAGCCATACCTCACGGTCAGTCGCGAACGCCCGAGCCGCAGCCACGAGCTGGCGGCGGCAGACGCGGAGTTCAAACGGCCGCGGCACCCTTCGGCCGTAGGGTGGCGATGTGACCGCGAACGGCCCGGCGAGGCTGGTGGGGATCTCCCTGGACTGCCCCGACTCGCAACGGCTCGCCGAGTTCTACCTCGAATTGCTCGGTGGCCGCCAGTTGTGGGCGAAGGAATCCAGCGTCGGGATCGAGGTGCCCGGCGCAGTGCTGATAGCCCAGCAGGTGGATGAATACGTCCCTCCGGCCTGGCCGGGAAGCTCGATCGTGCACCTTGACCTCACCGCTGACGATCTCGGCGCCGCCGCGGAGCGGGCTGTCGCGTTGGGAGCCACGCTGCCAGTGCAACCGGACCCGCGCTGGCGCGTCCTGCTCGATCCGGCCGGCCATCCGTTCTGCCTGACACCGTTCACACCGGACTAGCCGGCCTGACAGACGCAACGCAAGGTGCAGCGCGGCACTCGAGGCGCCCTCCGCGCGGCACGGCCTGATCGGACGTCGAGTGTCGTGCTGGCGGGCGGGCGCGCCGGCCGGGCAGAGCTTGCCGACCGGTTCTTCCCTGGTGGATAGGCTCGAAAATGTGTTGAAGATCGGGCTGATCGATGAAGCGCGGCCCGGCGTTGCCGGGTTGCTGGCCGAGCTCGGCGCGACGGTTGTCGGTCCGGCCCGGGCCGACGCCTCTGGGCCTGATGCGGGGCTGACGCGTCGACAGGTCGAGGGCAGCGACGCCATCGTCGTCCAGCGGGTCCCACCGGCGGCGGTCGCCGGATCGGCTGCGGTGCTTCATCTGGTGCTGCTGCCTGGGGCGGGCTTCGACGTCTCTGCGCAGGAGGCCGCTGACGTGCGTTTCGACGCCAGCGTCACGGCCGACGAGCTGGGCCGCGCCGTGTCGCAGCTGTGGAGTGATCGTCTGGTGCCGTTCGAGGCGAACTTACGGGACGGTCGACGGACGGCAAGGCGTCGCCGGCCGGTGCTGTGCGGTTCCGATCCCACCTGGCCGGCGCAGGCCCGCCGTCTGATCGCCCGGCTGGTAGCCGCCTCGGAGGGCCGGATACTGCGTGCAGACCACATCGGCTCCACCTCCGTCGCCGGCCTACCCGCCAAGGACCTCATCGACATCCAGATGGTCGTCGCTGACCTCGATGAGGCCGTTGAGGTGGCGGAGGCCGTGCGGGTTGCCGGGTTCGTCCGGGCGGGACGCTGGACCGGCCTGGACCGGTACGGCGTCGAGCACCCCGAGGAGGTGGTCGTCGACGCTGACCCGGGGCGCCCGGTCAACATCAACATCCGGGCGGTGGACGCGCCGGTGTGGCGTCAGGCGCTGCTGTTCCGGGACTGGCTTCGTGCGACCCCTTCCGAGCGGGTGGAGTATGCCGCGCTCAAGCATGGCCTGGCGGCTCAGGTGGCCCATGTCGATGACTACAGTCGCGACAAGATGCCCTGGATCCACGCTGCCCTGGACCGGGCAGCTCGGTGGGCTCAACGCAGCGGTTGGCAGCCCTGAAATGTGCTGTGGATCGTGCACCCCCACAGGCTCAGGTTGCGGAATTTTCGGCCCTGTCGACTGCGTCCCAGAAGGCCGCGACGACCGCTCGGCCATCGGGCCTGGCCGATCGAGGCGAGGGTCGCGCCGAGCGACGTCTAGCCGGCGACGCACAAGACGGTGACATGACCTTCGCCAACATGAACACCCGTGCCCGCATCCTGCCGCGTTCCCACGCGGAGATCGTCAACTGACCGGCCCGCTGTCCGCTAGCACCTCGCGGGCGACGCTCTCCGAGAACGCCCACTCCGCCGGGTGCCTCACCTCCTCATCCCCGTCGTCCTGGACGTCCGGCTCGCCCTCCTCCCAGCGGACCGCCCGCCCGGCGACGTACCAGCCGCAGGACGAGAACTCCGAGCCGTCGGACGAGACGCTGTGCACGACGAGGCCGGGGTGCTGCGCACTGAGCGTCGCCCACACCGTCTCCGGCCCGGACCACGCCGTCCCCACCCGGTACACGAGGCGGTCGGCGTGCTCCTCCAGCAGCTCGGAGTCCACCTCCGGTCGAGAGGTGCCCCAGGCGGCGAATGCCCGCTCGTGGTCCCAGTCGTCCAGGTCGAGGCCGGTGGGTACAGCGGCCTCCAGGCTCAGGACGTGCGCCGGGGACCACGGGACGGCCGGGCGGACCTGGTCCCGGACCGCGACCAGGACCGCCGGGTCGAGCGCGAAGAACGTGACGGTCGAGTCCGCGATGTTGGCCACGGCACCAGCGTGTCAGCACGGGCGCCCCGACGGCACGTGCCCTGCGCTACTGGTTCGCGGAAGGCATGGGCCGGATGAGCGCGCACCCGCGGACGGCCGCCCGCTCCGCGGCTACGAGAGCGCGTCGCGACCCGCGCGAGCCAATTTGCCCGCCGGTCCCGGACAGGACACCGAGGGAGCTGACCTTCGTGGTCGAACATGCCGATCCGCCGGGCGGGTGATCCTGCTCGACGGCGCTTCGAGTTCGGGTAAGTCCTCGCTGGCCAAGGCGTACGCCCGTTCCGAGCCCTTCCTGCACGTGTCGTCCGACCAGTTCGTCGCGGCGGGGATGTTGCCCGAGCGCCGTAACGACGGCGGAACCTTCGACTGGTGGCATCAGGTACGGCCGCGCTTCTTCGACGGCTTCCACCACTGCCTGCGGAGGCGCACCCTGACCCGGCGGGAGGTCTGCTTGATCCTCGGTGACCGTGAATGCCAGATCAGCGGTGACATCCGCTACGACGTGAGTCGCGTGGGACGTCCGCGCTGCGTAAGGCGCCGTGGCTCATCCACCCGCTTCTCGGCGACTTCGCTGCGGCACGCGCTCAGCGGGCATTCGCGGCCGCGTGCCGTGCGGCGAGATGTCCGAACGTCAACGCTGCGCCGACCTGGCACCCCGCTCCGGGGTACTCCGACGCCGTGACCGACTGGGCGTCGTTGCCGCAGGCGTACAGACCCCTTATCGGTTCGCCGGTGTGATCGAGCACCTGCGCCTCGGTACCGATGCGCAGGCCCAGCGCGGTCGCGAGCGGGGTCGGTACGACCGCGATGGCGTAGAACGGCGGCTCGTCGATCGGACCGAGATTGGGATTCGGCCGGTGCACCGCGTCTCCGTACTGCCGGCCGTACGGGCTCGTACCCTTCCCGAACTCGTCGTCGACGCCCCGGCTCGCGGCCGCGTTCGCCGCAGCGACCGTGCGCTCCAGCCCCGCCGGATCGACGTCGATCGCCGCGGCGAGGTCCCGCACCGTGGCGCCACCCCGCAGGTACCCGGTTCGCAGATGGTGACGCCGCGACGCACCCGGTGCATGTGGACGTACCATGCCGAGGCCGTACCGGGCCAGCGTGCGCGCGTCGAGCACGAGCCACGCGGGGATGGCCGACCGCGCGTACATCGCCCGCACGAAACGGTGGTACGACACCGACTCGTCGACGAACCGGCGCCCCGCTGAGTCGACCGCGACGATGCCGGGCTTCGCCCGGTCCCAGATGTGTGGGAAGACCGCCTCCGAGCCGTCCCGCCGCCGTCCGATCGACGCCGGGAACCAGAACGCGTTGTCGTCGACGCCGGACGACACCGCACCGCCGACCGAGCGGGCCAGAGCCAACGAATCGCCGGTGGCGCCGTCCGATGCCCGGGTGTGCGCCGCGACCGGCCGGGGCAGATACGTGGCCCGCAGCTCCCGGCTCGCCGCGAACCCGCCGCCGGCCAGCACCACCCCACGGCGAACGGCGACTCGTCGCGTGCGGCCATCGTGCTCCACGACCGCGCCGACGACCCGGCCCCCGTTCGTGATCAGCTCGGTGGCGGGCGCACCGAACAACACCGCCCCCGACCGTCGCACGAGCTGGTGGTACAGAGCGGCCACCAACCCGTTGCCCATCGTCAGCCGGGTCCCGCGCGGGTAGCGCAGCCGGTCGAGCGCCCAGCGCGCGCCGAGCCGCGCGGCCAGTGCCGCCGCCCGCGGTGACCCGTCGAAGAGCCGCAGCAACTGGTCGGCCTCGGCTCGACGGATCATCAGCGTGCCACCGAACAACGCGAACTCGGGAACCGGGCGCCGGACCCGTCGGAACCGCTCCACACCGAGCCGCCGCCCGTCGAACGGCACCGGCTCCAGCGCCCGGCCGACGCCCCACCCGCTGACCTCGGGGTGGTAGTCGACCACCGATGCCGAGTGCCGGAACGAGATCCCCAGTCGCGCCAGGTGGTCGATCGTCTCCGGTCCGTGCGCCAGGTAGGCCTCTCGGAGCTCCCCCGGCGCCCGATCGCCCACGAGCGCGTCGAGGTAGCCCCGCGCCGCCGCCACGTCCGCCGCGGCGTCGGCGGTGTACCGGTGGCCGGGGATCCACGCCGTGCCCGCGGAGTAGGCGGTGGTCCCGCCCAGCCACTCGGTCTTCTCCACGACCAGCGTGGAAAGTCCGTCGTCCGCGCCGACCAGCGCGGCCGCGAGGCCGCCCGCACCGGATCCCACGACGAGCAGGTCGACGTCCACGCCTCACGCGATCCGGACGACGTGCTCGGCGACCGAAGGGAACCGCTCCATCACCCCCGGATCGTGGCCCGGGACGATCAGCCCCTCACCGGCCAGTTCGCGCACACGGTCGAACGCGCGATACACCCCCGGCATGCTGTGCAGGATGTTGCCGGGCGTGTCGGTGTCGAGGTTCTCGGCGAAGTGGCTGGCGTCCGAGGCCAGCACCACGGTCGTGTACCCGGTGTCCACCCGCACGACCTGCATACCGGCGGTGTGCCCGCCCACCGGGTGCACCGAGACACCGGGGGCGATCTCGGTGTCGCCGGTGATGCCCCGGTGGTCCGCGAGATACAGCAGATCGGCTTTGTCCACCAGCCACGCCTCCCGCCGGTTCCGGGCGGCGTCCGGGCTGTTCCAGTAGTCGAGTTCGGCGGCGGTCACGACTACGCGCGCGGTCGGGAACGACCGCATACCGCCGGCGTGGTCGTAGTGCAGATGGGTCAGCACCAGCGTGTCGACGTCGGCGATACCCAGCGAGTCCAGCAGCGCCGGCACCGACGTCCGGTACTCCCACCCGGACAGGGGCGGCTCGGCACCCGGGTCGATCCCGGAGTCCACCAGGATCGTCCGGTCGCGCGAGAGCACGAGCCAGGCGTAGTACGCCGTGTCGTGCCGCTCCCCCGACGTGGCGTCCCAACCGAGGAAGTGTTCCCCACGCACACCCGCCCGGCGGCCGTACTGCAGCGCGTAGACGGCGTAGCCGGTGGCCGGCCTCATGCCGACACCCCCTGTTTCGCCGGCTTTCCCAGGTCAGCGGTGGGCATCCGGTACGTCTCGCGTCCGCTCGCCACGGCCACGATGCTGACGACGCACAGCAGCGCGGTGATCAGCGACGCGCCCACCCAGGAGCCCCGCCCGTCACCGGCCACCGCGGTGATCACCGAGGGCACGAAGCCGGCGATCGCGAACCCGATCTGCGTACCGAACGCCGTGCCGGACAGCCGCACCTGGGCGGTGAACATCTCGCCGTAGAACGCCGGCCAGACCGCGCTGGTGGCGGTGTAGACGGCTCCGAAGAACAGGATCCCGGCGAGGAAGATCAGCACGTAGTTCTCGGTGGTGATCGTCCACAGGTAGACGAACGTCATCACCGCCGACCCGATCGAACCGCCGATGAACTGGGGCTTGCGACCGATGCGATCCGACAGCTTGCCCCACGCCGGGATCGTCACCAGCGCGAGCAGGTTGGCCAGCACGCCGACCAGGAGCATCGGCGTCCGCTCCAACCCGACCGTGTTCACCGCGTAGGACAGGGCCCAGACGGTGAAGATCGTGCTCGGTGTCGCGATCACCGCGGCGAAGACGACCCGGAGCACCGCGCGCCAGTGGTTACGGAACAACTCGGCCATCGGGATCCGCGGAACCTCACCCTCCGCCGCCTCGCGTTCGAACACGGGGGTCTCCTCCAGCGACCGGCGGATCACCACCGCCACGATCGCGACGACCGCGCTGAGCCAGAACGGCACCCGCCAGCCCCAGCTGTTCAGCGCGGAGTCGGGCAGCGTCGCGATCGGGATGAAGATCGCGGTCGCGATCGCCTGACCGGCCTGCGTGCCACCGAGCGTGAAGCTGCTGTAGTACGCCCGTCGATGATCGGGTGCGTGTTCGAGTGTCATCGAGTTCGCGCTGGCCTGCTCACCACCGGCGAAGAAGCCCTGTAAGAGCCGGAGCAGCACGAGCAGCAGCGGCGCGGTGACGCCGATCGCGTCGTAGGTCGGCAGGCACCCGATCAGGAACGTCGCCGCGCCCATCGCGATCACGGTCATCATCAGCACGCGTCGGCGGCCGTAGCGGTCGCCGACGTGCCCGAGGACGAGCGCACCGATCGGGCGGGCGGCGTAGCCGACACCGAACGTCGCCAGCGACACCAGCGTGCCGACGGCCGGGTCCTCGTCCGGGAAGAAGACGGTGCCGAACACGAGCGCCGCGGCGGTGCCGTAGAGGAAGAAGTCGTAATACTCCAACGCACTGCCGATCCAGGCGGCGCGAGCCGCAGTTCTCGACGCGTGCGGACGCTCGTTCTCGGCGGCGGGCATCTCGTCCTCCTCGACGACGGCCGAATGTACTAAACGGTTAGTACGCTCGTGAGCCTGCGAGCAAACACTCGAACTGTCAAGACACCGGCCCTACCGCACGGCGGTGACGTGATCGACGACCAAATCGCCGAGCAGCCGCCGCAGGTGGGCACGCCTGTCCGGATCCAACAGGTCACGCCCGAATATCGCCTGGAACGTGTACCGGTTGGCGCCCCGGAAGATGCAGTACGAGCTGATGATCATGTGCACGTCGAGCGCGTCGAGATCCGAGCGGAACACGCCGGCTGCGCGGCCCCGCTGCATGATGCGTGTCAGTACCGCCAACGCCGGCGCGGCCAGGCCCTCGCGCGCCTCCGAACTGAGCAGGTGCTCGGCATGGTGGATGTTCTCGATGCTGACCAACCGGACGAAGTCCTGATGCGTCTCGTGGTGGTCGAAGGTCAGCTCGGCGAGCTGACGCAGTGCGTCCACGGGCTCGAGGTCGTCCACGTCGAGCCGTTGCTCCAACGCCCGGATCCGGCGGTAGGCGTGCTCCAGTACAGCGACGTAGAGCCCCTGCTTGCTGCCGAAGTAGTAGTAGATCATCCGCTTGGTCGTGCTGGTCTTACCGGCGATCGCGTCGACGCGCGCGCTGGCGTATCCGTGCTCGGCGAATTCGTGGGTCGCGACGTCGAGGATCTCCGCGCGGGTTCGCTCGGCGTCCCGGGTACGTTCCGTCGGTATCACCTGCGCGCCGCTCGCCATGCCGCCTCTTCCCCGCCGGTTACGTACCGCTTGGTACGGTACTCGTCCCACCAGTCCAGCTCCTCGCCGTCCGCGGGGACGGCCGCGCGAGCGGCAACCGCCGTGGTCGACGTCGCGGAGCGCACCGCTGCGGCACGGCTCCTGCATCCAGTCGGTGCCGCGGAACCGGCTGAACGCCGCGGAGCTGTACCAGGCTTCGGCCAGCGTGCCGCCCCGGATGTTCTCGACGCCGAGGTCCGGGATCGTCGCGGCAGCCAGGCACGGCAGCACGTCGCCGTTCGGAGCGACCGCGAGCTGCCGGCGGCCCCACCCGTTCGAGCAGGGCTTCGGGCGATCACCGAAGTGGCCGGCCGGACATGGATGATCTCCAGCGCGCCGGAGTGGCGGAGCCGAGCCTGCTCGACGGCATCGGCGGCCGCATTGACCTGGGAAGCCGTGGGCATCAACGCGTCCCGGTTACGCAGGGCCCACCCGTAGAACTGCGCGTGGGCCAGCTCGAGCCGGGCCGCGCCGAGTTCCACCGCCGGGTCCGCGACGGCAGCCACGCGATCCAGGTTGGCCGCGTGCAGGACGACGTGGCGGTCAGCGGGAGTCCCGCGTCGCGGACCAACGCCGCCGCTGCCCGTTTCCGCTCGTGCACCCGGACGCCGGCGATCGTGTCGCCGTTCACCCCGTCGGCGTCCTGGAGCGAGAACTGCAGGTGGTCCAGCCCGGCGTCGACCATTGCTCCCAGCCGGGCGTCACTCAGTACCCGTGTCCGGCGGAGCACCGCGGCGGCGGTCTCGCCGAGGATCAGCACGCCCTCGGGGTGGAGCAACGCCGGTTCGTGCCGGACCGGGTCGTGCACCAGGTAGGTTCCGGGCCGGAACCCCGGGCGGTCGGACATGTTCATCGCGGGCCGCCCGCGTGGTCGATCGCGTCGAGCATCGCGCCGAGGACGTCGCACTTGAAGGCGAGCGCGGCCACGGCCGCGTCCTGCTGGGGACGGGTGACGCAGTGGCTGAGCACGAGGTCGAGGGTGTCCGCGCTGTCCGCGCGCGCGGCCGGGATGCGGGTCTCGAAGTAGGCGTACCCGTCGGGCTTGATCCAGTCGTAGTGCGCCCGCCAGGCGACCACCCTGGCCGCCATGAGCTCCGGCGAGAACATCTCGGTCAGCGCCGCGGCCACGCTCTCGATCCACGGCCGGGTGCGGCAGAAGTGCAGGTAGCCATCGACGGCGAACCGCACGCCGCGGAGCACCCACCGCTCGTCGACGACCTCCTCGAGGGAGAGCCCGACCGCGTCGGCGAGGAGTAACCAGTCGTCCGTGCCCCCGTCGTCGTGGAACGAGACCCGCGACAGCCAGGCGCGGCGGACGTCCGGCAGCGGGCAGGCCGCGATCACCGCCGCGTTCTTCCGCGCCAGGATCTGCTGGTAGTACCAGCGGTTGGCGACCCACGACCGCACCTCGTCGGCCGAACACCGCCCGGCGTGCAGGCGCACGTGGAACGGGTGGTGGCTCCAGTACCGGGGCTCGAGGCCGCGCAGGGCGGCCTCGAGCCCCGGCCGGGTCAGCGGTTGCGCTTCGGCCACAGCTGGTCGTCCCCGGAGTACGCCGAGATCTCGGGCCGGGCGTCCAGGCACTGCACGGTGGACTTCTTCCAGGTACGGCGTGGTTTCATGGTTTCCCCTCCGCGTCAGTAGACGACGACTTTTCCGGTGTTCTGGGCGAAGAACGCATCGTTGTAGAAGTACTCGCCCGGCTTGTCGAACTTGTGAGCCTTCGACTGACCGGGCATCACGATCCCGGTGTTGAACTCGTTGTCGAAAAACGAGTCGGCCGAGTGCGGGTTGGCGTTGTCCGCCGGGTTCACGAACGTCACCGTGGTGCCGGCCGGGATGCGCAGGTGCTGCGGCGACACGGCGTTCTGCGCCACGGTGTTCTCGGTGGTGCCGGGCTTGCCGGTCGCGGGGTCCCAGATCCGGCCGAGCGTGACCGTGTTGTCCACCGCGGAACCGGCGACCGCGGCGGCGCGGATCTGGTTGCGCTTGCTCGGCGGCGTGGGAGCGGCGGCGGGGGCCACCGTGCCGCCGAGCTTGAACGCCCAGAGGTGGTCACCCTTCGGGATGTCCGGGTAGGGCAGGCCGTTGCCGCCGGCGAAGACCGCGAGGTACTGCTCGCCGTCGATCTCGTACGCGACCGGGCTGGTGTGCACACCCGCGCCGCACTGGAAGCTCCAGAGCGACTCACCGGTCTCGTCGTTCATCGCGTGCAGCACGCCGTCCGGGCCGCCCTGGAACATCACCCGGCCGGCCGTGGTGAGAATGCCGTTGCCGTGGGCGAGCGACCAGTCGCCGTCCTTCGTCCACACCGGGGTGTTCGTGCGCGGGTCGACGGCGGCGATCCCCCCGCCGAAGTACTCCCCCAGCGGACGCGAGGTGTTGACCCGGCCGTCGCGGGCGTTGGAGAAGCCGGAGTTGATGAGGCCGTAGCCGACGTAGATCCAGCCCGTGTACGGGTTGAACGACAGGTGCGACCAGTCGGCACCGCCGCCGGCGCCCGGGAAGATGATCGTGGGCCGGTCCCAGTGCGGGGTGTAGAGACCGCCCCAGTCGTAGTGCGGCACCGGCCGCGTCGGCTTGTCCGCGCGCGGCGCCTGGGTGAGGAACGGCTTACCGCCCGGGAACGGCTGCGTGGGCGACGTCTTCTGTCGGGCGTCCTGCGGGACCTCGCGCTCGGTCATGCCGTGGATCGGCTTCCCGGTCGCGCGGTCGAGGACGTAGTACATCGCGACCTTGCTGCCGTAGACGACCACCGAGCGTTTCCGGCCGCCGATCGTCAGGTCGACGAGCACCGGGGCCATGACGTTGTCCATGTCCCAGATGTCGTGGTGCACGGACTGGAAGTGCCAGCGACGTTTCCCGGTCTTGGCGTCGATCGCGACGATCGAGTTGGCGAACAGGTTGTCGCCGGCCCGGCTCGACCCGTCGGTACGCGGGTACGGACCGCTGAACGTCCAGTACACGAGCCCCAGGGCCGGGTCGATCGCCGGATGGATCCACGGCACCGCGCCACCGGTCTTCCAGGAGTCGCCCTCCCAGCTGTCGTTGCCGAACTCCCCCTCGCCAGGTGCGCCCCAGAACGTCCAGGCCACCTCACCGGTGGCGGCCTTCAACGCGTAGGCCCGGCCGCGCGCGCCGCCGGTGCTGCCCTGCATGCCGACGTAGATCAACCCGTCCCAGTAGACGACCGCGCCGGCGAGTGTGCCGGTCACGCCGCCGCACTGTCCGTTCTGCGGGTCGCAGCCGCCGGTGTCGCCACCACCCTCGTCCGCCGTGATCAGTGCGCGCTTCCACTTCACCGCACCGGTCGCCTGATCCAGCGCGTAGACGTTGTTCTCGCCGGAGGTGGAGAACACGAGGCCCTCACCGAGCGCCACCCCTCGCATGTTCGTCGTCTTGGTACCGACGTTCGTCGTCCACTTGGTCTTGCCGGACCTGCCGTCGATCGCGAACACGTTCTGCTGCGTGGTCTGGACATAGAGGACGCCGTTCTCGACGACGACCGTGCTCTGCTGGGCGGAGGCGGTGCTGCCGGCCTCCAGGTTGACGTGCCACGCCCCACCGAGCGTGGAGACGTTGCGCCGGGTGATCTGCTTCAGCGACGAGTGGTTCTGGTTGCCCAGATCGCCACCGACCTTCGGCGAGTCCTTGCCGGTCGCCCCCAGCCCGGCCGGTTGACGCGGAACAGCCACCGCATCGGTCTCCGCCCCCCGGGCGGGAGCAGCGATCGGCACGGTGGCCGCGGTCGCGGAGGCGGCGGCGCCCGCGAGGAATGCTCGCCGGCCGAGCCGGTGGGCAGCTGTGTCGGTCGATTCCATGAAGCCTCCACCATGGAGTGCCACTAGGCGGACCTGATGTACCGCTTGGCGGGAAACTGAATGGCCGAACGGTAGGCCCTCGCCCCTCGCACACACAAGGGGCATCCGCAAACTGCACCTCTTGCGTCCCTACTGGACCAGCCCTATCGTGAGCGAACTCTCTAGCGGTCCAATAGGTCCACCTAGCGGACCTGCTGATCTCCACCGACAGGAGCGTCCCACCGCATGGATCTCCGCAGACTCTCCCTGTTCGCCGTGCTCGCGGCCGCACTCGCCGTTCTCGCGACCGGCCTGCCCGGCGCGGCCCGCACGGTGCAAGCACCGCCGAGCGCCGGCGGCGCCAAGGAACTCGGCGACCCCGACTACGGCGTCTGCCGCGGCACCGATGCGCGCTGCTACCACGACTGGGGGAACTTCGACCCGGCCAAGGGCTACCGGGTGCTGCTCTACACGCGCACCGCCGGCCCACGACACGCGAACCTCGGCCCCGCGCTCGGCGCCGGCCTGAACCCGACGTTGACCGCGGCCAACGTGGTGCAGAACGGCGTCGTCGCGCTCGGCGAGAAGAACGGTTTCACCGTCGACTGGACCGAGGACGTCACCCGGCTCGCCACACCGTCCGCCCTGTTCAAGTACAACGCGGTGATCTTCTTCAGCACCTCGCGCGACACGCTCGACGGCGCTGCCCAGACCGCGCTCCGGCAGTACGTCCGCGGCGGCGGCGGATTCGTCGGAGTCCACAACGCGTTCGGCACCGAGTACAACTGGCCGTGGTACGAGGGACTGCTCGGGAACGCGAACTTCTACGACCACGGCCCCGCTCAGCCCGGAGTCGTGCAGACCGTGGGCCGGAGCACCGGCCTCCCGGCCCGCTGGAACTTCACCGACGAGTGGTACAACCTCGTGCCGGCGCCGACAAAGGTCCGGGTCCTGGCCACGGTGGACGAGCCGACGCTGAAACAGGGTGTCCGCGGGAGTCAGGGCCACCCGGGCCACGGCCGGAACCACCCGGTGGCCTGGTGCCAGTACTACGACGGCGGACGCGCCTGGCTGACCACCCTCGGACACGGTGCCGACATCTTCGGCACCGGCGCCGAGGCGCAGAACTTCCAGACGCTGTTGTCCGGCGGCATCGAGTCGGCGATGGGCGAGAAGCCGTTCTGCCAGTGAGCGACGGTGCGGTGCCGACCCTCCAGGTCGGCACCGCACCGTCACGAGCGGGTCCGGAGCACGAGTCCCGCGCCCGGCCGGCCCTTCACAGTCCGAGATAGATCCGGCGCACATTCGGGTCGTGCCGTAACTCCTCGGAGGTTCCGACCATCGCCACTTCACCGTTCTCCACGACCAGGCAGGTGCTCGTCGCCTCGAACGTCAGCTTCGCGTTCTGCTCGACCAGCAGCAGGCTCAGGCCTTCCGCGGAGAGTCGCTGCAGAACGCCGAGGATCTCCCCCACCAGCTTCGGGGACAGCCCCATCGAGGGTTCGTCGAGCAACAGCAGGCGCGGCCGGCACATCAGGGCCCGGCCCACCGCGAGCATCTGCTGCTGTCCGCCGGAGAGCGCGCCCGCCAGCCGTCCACGCGCCTCGCCGAGCACCGGGAACAGGTCGTAGACCTCGTCCAGCACCTGTTTGGTCTCCGCTCTCCACGGCCGGGAGTAGGCGCCGAGAAGCAGGTTCTTCTCCACCGACAAGCCGGAGAACACGTGCCGCCCCTCCGGCACGTACCCGACGCCACGACGGACCATGTCGCGCGCCGGCACCTTCGTCAGGTCGACCGAACCCCAGCGCATCGCGGTCGCGGTACGCGGAACCAGGCCCATGATCGCGCGGAGGGTGGAGGTCTTGCCCGCTCCGTTGGCGCCGATGATGCCGACGGCCGTGCCGGCCGGCACGGTCAGATCGACCGACCGGACGGCGGAGACGCCGCCGTAGTGGACGCTCAGGCCTTCGACGACGAGGTCGTCGGTGGCCGTGACGGTCTGGGTCACCGCTGGATCTCCTTCACGGCCGGGTCGGTGGCGGCTTCGGGCGCCGGGTCGGTGGCGGCTTCGGGCGCCGGGTCGGTGGCGGCTTCGGGCGCCGGGCCGGACGAAGCCTCGGCGGGAAGCACGTCGTCCATCGAGTCGCCGAGGTAGGCCTCGATCACCTGCGGCGCGGTCGCGACCTCGTCCGGGGTGCCGTCGGCGATGACGCGGCCGCCGGCCAGCACGGTGACGTGCTCGCAGAGCGACATGACCAGCCCCATGTTGTGCTCGATCAGCACGACCGTGACGCCGCTGTCGCGGATCGAACGCACGATCTCGCCGAGTTGGCGCACCTCGTCGCCGTTGAGCCCGGCCGCCGGCTCGTCGAGCAGCAGCAACCGCGGCGAGCGGGCCATCGCGCGGGCGATCTCGACTCTCCGCTGGATGCCGTACGGCAGGGCGCCGGGCAGCGAATCGGCGAAGTCGACGAGCCCGTACCGTTCGAGGACCGCGTTCGCCGACGACCGCAACGCGCGGTCGTGCCGCCAGACCCCGAGCTGCCAGACCGCGTACCGCCAGATGCTCCGGGTGCGGGTCTGGTCGAGGGCAACCAGCACGTTCTCGCGCACGGTCATCGCGGGGAAGAGGCGGAGGTTCTGGAACGTCCGCGCGACGCCCGCCTGCGCCAAGCGGTGGGAGCTCGCGTTGGTCAGCGTGCGCCCGCCGACCCGCACGGAACCCCGGCTCGGCTTGTAGAAGCCGCTGACGACGTTGAACAGCGTCGTCTTACCCGAGCCGTTCGGCCCGACGATGCCGCGGATCTGGCCCGCGGGCACCGACAGCGACACGTCGTCGAGCGCCTTCAGCCCGCGGAAGTTCTTGCTGAGCCCGGCGATCTCGAGGGCGGACCCGGCGCGCTCCCCGGCGTCGCCATAGGGCTGGAAGGGGCGCAGCACCGCGCGATCAGCCGCCGCCGGACGCCGGCGCCGGTAGGCGCCGCGGACGCGCTCGGGCAGCCCGGCCAGACCGGTCGGCGCGAACAGCACGGTGAGGACGACGACCGAGCCGTAGGCGATCTGGGCGTAGGTCGGGTAGTCGACCAGCCACTCGCGCACCAGCGAGAGCCCCACCGCGCCGACCACGCAGCCGACCAGCGACTGACGACCACCGATGATCACCATCGCCAGCAGCAGGAACATGTTCGCGATGCTGAACGTCTCCGGGGCGACGTACCGGATCAGCCCGGCGTAGAGCACGCCGGCCAACCCTCCGTAGACGCTGGAGAGCGCGAAGGCGGTCATCCGCAGCATCGGCACCTCGGCGCCCATCGCCCCGGCGGCGAGCGGATCGTCGCGCATCGCGCGCAACCGGCGACCCAGCGGAGTGCGGACGACGAACTGCCCGAACGTGAGCAGCACCGCGAACGCGAGGATCTCCAGGTAGTAGTAGAGGTACTCGCTCGAGAGGTCCACCCCGGGCAGCGACGGCACCGGGATCCCGGAGATGCCCTCGGCCCCGCCGGTCAGTTCGGTGTTCGTCAGCCAGTTCGTGAACGCGAGCGCGAGACCGAGCGTGACGATGCCGAGGTAGTGCGACTGCACGCGCAGTGCGGGTGTGCCGACCAGCAGCCCGACGGCGACGGTGGCGAGTACGGCCAGCACCGAGGCGGTCCAGAATCCCCAGCCTTCGCGCACGGTGAGGATCGCGGTCACGTAGCTACCGAGGCCGAAGAAGGCGATCTGGGCCAGGTTGATCTGGCCGGAGATGCCCATCGCCAGTCCCATGCCGATGGCGAGGATCGCGAAGATGATCGTCACGTCGATGACGTGGATCGTGTAGCGGCCGACGGTGTACGGCAGGACCACCGCGACGACCGCGAGCACGGCGAGGATGCCGCCTTTCGACAACGACCTCATGCGCGGTTCACCGTCTTCTCCCCGAAGATTCCGGTCGGCCGGACCGTGATGAGCACCGCGAAGACGACGAACGTCACAAGTTCCGAGTAGCCCTGGAAGTGGCCGGCCGCGAACGAGTCCAGGACGCCGATCGCGATGCCGCCGACGATCGCGCCGGGGATGCTGCCGAAGCCGCCCAGGATCGCGCCGGCGAACCCCTTGATTCCCAGCGCTCCGCCCATCGACGGGCTGACGTAGAGCAGTGGGCCGACCAGGCCACCGGCGAGGGCCGCGAGACCGGCACCGATGACGAACGCGATCGCGTTGCTGCGGCCGACGTGGATGCCGACCGCGGTCGCGGCCTCGTGGTCCATCGCGACCGCCTGCATCGCCGCGCCGCGCTTGGTGCGCTGGAGGAACAGCACGAGCAGCACGGTGGCCACCGCCACGACGGCCAGGACGACCAGGTCGTAGGTGCGGACGCGGATGCCGAACAGGTCGAGCGGCGCGGACCGCACCGGCGACGGGACGGCGCGCCCGGTGGCGCCCCAGATGAGGATCGCGCACGCGTCGAGCACGATGCCGAAGCCGATCGTGCCGATCAGCATCAGGTCGAAGTCCTTGTTCTCCAGCGGTCGGAGAACCCGCTCGATGATGACGCCGATCAGCCCGGTGACGGCGATCGCGACGACCATCGCCAGCGCGAAGGGCAGCTTCACCGAGAGGTAGAACGTGGAGGCCAGGTAGGCGCCGATCATCACGACGTTGCCGTGGGCGAAGTTGACCAGGCCCATCGTGCGGTAGACCAGGGAGAAACCCAGGGCGACCAGCGCGTAGATCGCTCCGAGGCTGATGCCCCCGACGAGCGTCTGGACGAAGACTTGCATTCCGTTCTCCCAAGCCGAGCGTGGGGCCACCTGACGGCGGCCCCACGACTGGTCAACTGGCGGCGACGAGCTTCCCGCCGGTGATGGTGCCGATCGAGGTCTCGAAGATGCCGACGCCGGTGTCGTCGAACGCGAAGTTGCCGAGCAGCCCCTGGTGCTTGACCGCGCGGATCGCGTCCGCGAGCTCCTTGCCGCCCGCGCCCTTGGTGTTCTTCAGCGCGGTCAGCATGATCTGCGCTCCGTCGTAGGCCTTGGCGCCGTGCAGCTCGGCCTCCTCGCCGAAGGCCTTCTGGTAGTCGGCCGCGAACGTCTTCGAGGCCTCGCTGATGTCGTTGCTCAGGTACGGCGAGGAGACGATCGTGCCCTCGGCGTTCGCCGCGCCCGCGGTGTCGAGGAACACGGGCGTGCCCTGCGGCGCGGCGCCCGCGAACGGAACCCTGATGCCCAGGGATCGGGCCTGCTTGACGATCAGGCCGGACTCCACCTCCTCGGCCCCGAGGAAGATCAACTGGGGGTTCTTCTGCCGCACGCTGGTCAGCGCGGCGCTGAAGTCCTTCTGCTCGGTGGTGACGACCTGGTCGTCGACAGGCTTGATGCCGCGGCCGGCCAGCGCCTTGGTGAACGCGTCGTGCTCGCCCTTGCCGTAACCGCCGTTGTTCGTGATCATCGCGATCTTCGTGATCTTCTTCTGATCGACGATGTGCTTCGCGAGGCTCTCGTCGTAGGTCGTACTGGTCGGCCCGTTGAGGAACAGGAAGGGGCTCTTCACCGCGGTGAGGCCCGGCGACTGGCCGGACGTGATGTTCGGGATCTCCGCCTGCCGCAGGATCGGCGCCATCGCGATCGTCACCGCGCTCTCCGCCGTGCCGAGCATCGCGATGTAGCCCTCGCTGTCGATCTTGCGCGCGAGGTTGGTGCCGATCGTCGGGTCGCCCTGGTCGTCGAAGAGGCCGAGCTCGATCGTGCGGCCGTCGATGCCGCCCTTCGCGTTCCACTCGTCGACGGCGAGCTTGACGCCTTTGTGCTCCCACTTGCCCAGGGACGAGAGCTGGCCGCTCTGGGCGTTGACGACGGCGAGCTTGATCGGACCGTCGCCGCCACCCTCGTCCTCGGAGTTTTCACCCGGCGCGCTGCAGGCGCCGAGCGTGAGGGCGAGGACCGCCGCCGCGGCAACCATGGCGCGACGGGTAGTGCGGGTTTTCAACACGGATTCTCCTCGGGGGGTTGGGTTACTCGAAGATTCCGGCGTAAATGTCTTTGATGTTCCAGTGGCCCGGAGTGGGCACCGGCTCGTTGACCATCGGCACGTCGAGCACGGCGGGGCGCCGGTTGGCCAAGGCCGCGTGCAGTGCTTTCCGCAGGTCGCCGGGCTCTTCGATCCGGTAGCCGTCGGCACCGCAGGCCTGGCCCAGCGCGGCGAAGTCAGGGCTGTAGGGGTTCCCGTCGGCGTCGGTGAACTCGCAGCCGTAGCCGGCGCCGAAGTTCGCGGCCTGCAGGTCGGCGATCGTGCCGTGCGCCTGGTTGTTCATCACCACGAACAGCACCGGCAGCCCACGTTCGACCGCCATCGGCAGCGCGGGGAGCTGGGCGCTCATCCCGCCGTCGCCGATCAGCGCGACGACCGGCCGGTCCGGCCAGGCGATCTGGACGCCGAGCGCCGCGGCCGGGCCGAAGCCCATCGTCGACGCCCCGCCCGGGGTGATGAACCGGCCTTCCACCGGCAGCGGGTAGGCCTGGGCCACCCCGTTCTTGTTCCAGCCGACGTCCGTGACGAGCACGGTGTCGGCGGGCAGCGTCTCCCGGAGGTCGAGCAGGATGCGCTCGGGGCGCAGCGGGAAGTCGTCGCTGCGCCCCCGCTCCGCGCTGCCCGCGAACAGGGCACCGCGCGCAGCGGTGATGCTCTCGCGCAGCGCGGGCCGGGACGCTTCCGGGCGGCGGAGGGCCGCGGCGGCGATCCGGCGCATCGCGAGCGCCGCGTCCGCGACCGCGCCGATCTCCACCGGGAAGTTGCGGCCGAGCTCCGCGGGGTCGATGTCGATCTGGATCAGCCGGGTGGGCGGGAAGCTCCAGGTGTAACGGTCGTTCCAGGAGCTGGCGTCGGTCTCGGCGAAGCGCGTCGCGATCGCCAGCACGACGTCGGCCTCGCGGGCGTAGCGGTTCGTCTCCTCCAGGCCCCAGAACCCGGGCATGCCCATGACCAGCGGGTGGTCGTCGGGCAGGCTGCCCTTCGCCATCAACGAGTGCGCGACCGGGATGTCCAAGTGCTCGACGAGAGCCGTCAGCGCCTCGCGGCCCGGGCCCGCGGACAGCCCGCCGCCGACGTAGATCAGCGGACGCTCCGCGGCCACGAGAGCGTCGGCGATGCGTTCGGCGGTGCCTTCCGGGAGGTCGGGCCGGGTGAGCTCACCCGGCATCGGGTAGCTCTCGGCGGTCTGCGGGCGGCTGAACAGATCCATGGGGACGTCGAGCAGCACCGCGCCGGGGCGGCCGCTGACCGCGGTGGTGAACGCCCGCTCGGTGAACCGCGGCAGGTCCTCGACCCGCTGGACGTGCCAGGCCCGCTTCACGAACGGGCGGTAGATCGCGGTCTGATCAGCGTCGTTGTGGAGGTTGACCTCCTGGTGCGGATGCCGTCCGTGGTAGTAGGACGGGATGTCACCGGCGATCGCGATCAACGGGACGGAGTCCAGCGCGGCGGTGGCCACGCCGGTGACGGCGTTCATCATCCCGGGACCGACGTGCAGCAGGACGACACCGGGCTTCCCGCTCGCGCGGGCGTATCCGTCGGCGGCGTGCGCGGCGGCCTGCTCGTGCCGGGCGATGACGAACTCGATGCTGCTGCGCCCGAGCGCGTCCAGCAGCGCGATGTTCGTGTGGCCGCACGTCCCGAAGACGTACTCGACGCCGTAGGACTCGAGCTGCGCGGTGAGCGCGGCTGCTGCTGTCGTCGTCATGACTCGTTTCCTCCGAGGGAGATCCACGACTTGCCGGCCGCGGCGCCCGCGGTGCGGAACGCGGTGGCGGCGTCGTCGAAGGAGAAGCGGTGGCGCAGGATCCGACCCGGCCGCACGTCGTGCGTCCGGAGCAGGTCGAGCGTCGCGGCGAAGCCGCCGGGGTGGTCGTAGATGAGGCAGCCGTGGATGGTCAGCCGCTTCTGGACGAGGTCGAACGTCCGGATCGGGCTGGTCTGCTCGCTCTGGCCGATCAGCGCGATGCTGCCGTCGTGGGCGGTGCGTGAGATCGCCTCGGGGAGGGCCGACGGTGCGCCCGACGCCTCGACGACGGCGGCGAAGCGTTCGTCGTTCCGGAGGAACGGCTCGGCACCGAGCTCGACGGCGAGGTTCGCGCGCTCGGTGTTGACGTCGGTGACGACCGGAACGGCGCCGCGGGCCCGGAGCGCGAGGCTGACGAGCTGGCCCTGCGCGCCGGCGCCGATCACCAGACAGCGGGTGCCTGGCGCGATCCCCAGACGGTCGACCGCGGTGAGCGCCACCGCGAGAGGTTCGGCGCACAGCGCGTCGTCGTCGCGGATACCGCCTGCGGGCCCGGTGCGGTCCGGAACCGGCCACGCGAAGGCGGCCGGGACCGTGATCCGCTCGGCCAGCACGCCGGGTTCGGTGATGCCGACGATGCGGCGGCGGACGCATCCGGCGGTGGTGCCGTTCCGGCACGGCTCGCACCTTCCGCACGGGTAGTTCGGTTCGATCACCACGCGCTGCCCGATCGCGCGGTCGACGACGTCCGCGCCGATCGCGACGACCTCGCCGAGCGCCTCGTGACCCAGCACCCACGGAAACTCCGGTACCGCTCGATGGCCGGCGACGACCGAGAGATCGGAGCCGCAGAGCCCGACCGCGCGCACGAGCACGACGACGTCGTCCGGGCCGGGGGTGGGCTCGGGCAGATCGTCGCGGACCTCGACCCGGCCGGGCTCCGCGAGCACGACCGCCCGCATCAGCGGTCGCCCCAGAGCGAGACGCCCCGAAGCATCAGCGTCTTGACGACCGTGTAGTCCTCGACCATCGAGCGCGGTGTCTCGCGGCCGAAGCCGGAGTCCTTGACACCGCCGAACGGCACGTGGTCGAGGCGGTAGTTCGAGGATCCGTTGACGATCAGCCCGCCGACCTCGAGCTCGCGCCAGGCGGTGAAGATCGTGCCGACGTCGCGGGTGAACAGGCCGGCCTGCAGGCCGTAGCGGCTGCGGTTGCACTCCTCGACCACCGCGTCGAAGTCGTCGAACGGCAGCACCGCGACGAGCGCTCCGAAGACCTCTTCGGTGACGACGTTCGCGGTGCGCGACGGGTCGGCGACGATCGTCGGCGCGGCGGTGGCCCCGTCGCGGGTACCACCGGCCAGCACCGTGCCGCCGGCGTCCCGGCTCCACCGGACGACCCGTTCGGCCGCGTCCTCGTCCACCATGGAGCCGACGTCGGTCGCCGGGTCCAAGGGGTCGCCGACCTTCAGCGCCGCGACGCCCTTGGTGAACTCGTCCAGGAATTCGTCGTAGCGGGAGCGGTGCACGTAGACGCGCTGCACGGAGATGCAGCTCTGACCGGAGTTCGTGTAACCGGTCTTCGCGCAGACGGCCGCGGCGTGGGCCACGTCGGCGTCCGCGCAGACGATCGTGGCGGCGTTGCCGCCGAGCTCGAGCACCAGACGCTTGGCACCCGCGGCGCGGGCCACGGCGGCGCCGGTCGCCGCGCCACCGGTGAAGCTGACGACGCTGACCTCGGGTAACGCGCAGAGCTCGGCACCGATCCCGCCGCCGCCGTGGAGCAACTGGACCGCTTCGGGGGGCGCACCGGCCTCGAGCAGAAGAGCGACGATCGCCGCGGATGTCGCCGGGGCCTGCGGTGGCGCCTTGACGATCGTCGTGTTGCCGGCCGCGAGCGACGCACCGAGCTTGTGGGCCAGCAGGTTCGCCGGGGCGTTGAACGGCGTGATCGCCAGGGCCACCCCGGCCGGCGCGCGGTAGGTGAGCGCGGTGGTGCCGACACCGCGACCGAACCCGGCAACCGGCAGGACGTCGCCCCCGATCTGACGGGCTTCCGCCGCGCAGACGCGGAAGGTGTCGACCACCCGGTCCATCTCGCCGCGGCCGTCCTTGAGCGGCTTGCCGAGTTCCAGTGCGATCAGCCGCGCCACGGCGTCGCGGTGGGTCGCGGCGGCGCTCGCCGCGCGGTCGAGGACGTCCGCCCGCGTGGCGGGTGCGAGGGCGGCGACCGTCCGGGCCGCCGCGCGCGCGTACCGGCCCGCGGCCTCGGCGTCTCCGGCCTGCGCGACTCTGGCCCGGCTGACCACGGTCCGGGTGTACGGGCCGGTCCGGTCGGCCGTCGGTCCGTCGATGAGCCAGCTCCCCGCCAGCAGCATGGGCGCGCGCGTCGGCTCCGAACTCTCCTCCGGGGACAGTAGCGCGCTCAGAACTGAGCTCCCACCGAGCTGGTTTGCCCTATTCGGACTCACTTGCACACTCCTCGGAACGCCGCGATGCGCAATGTTCGAACTAGTACGTACACGTTAGGGACGAGACTCCGGCCGAGATAGATCTGGATCGATACCCCGCTGAAGAAGTCCCGATTTTGCCGTGTGAACCACTCTGTGGACCTTATGGACCGCTAAGCGGACTCCGTGTAACGTACGGGTGCCCTCTCGCCGCTGGCAATAGGCGGGGGCGGAGAAGTTGCCGATGGAGGACGCGGCCACCCTGGCGAAGAATCACCGCCGGAAGCGTTCGACGTCGCTCGGGAAAGGTTCGAAGAGTGAGTGCTGCAGTGGAACAGTCGGAAGCCTCGGGAGTGCGAAGCGTCCAGCGCGCGATGGACATCCTGTCGCTGCTGACCGAGGACCGGCCGGTCGTGACCATCCGCGACATCGTGGAGGGAACCGGGCTGGCCAAGACGACGGTCATCCGGCTGGTGCAGACACTGGAGCGGACCGGGTTGCTGTGGGCGACCACCGGGGGCTACCTCGCCGGCCCGGCCCTCTGGCGATGGGCCCACCTCGCGCGGAGCAGCTGGGAGATGCCACCCGAGCTGACCCGGGCGATGCGTGACCTGTCCGCACGGCACCGCGAGACGGTCAACCTCTACGGGGCACGCGATCTGACCCGGATCTGCCTCGCCCAGCAGGAGAGCCCGCAACCGTTGCGGCACGTCGTCCGGATCGGGGACGAGCTCCCCCTCTGGGGTGGCGCCTCGGCGAAAGTGCTGCTCCGGGACGCCGACGAGAAGCGTCTGCGGCGCATCGTGCGCACCGCGCCGGACGGCGCGGAGCACCTGCCGACGCTCCAGGCGTGGATCGCGGAGGCCGCGGACCGCGGGTACGCGGTCAGCCACGGCGAACGCGAGGCCGGGCTCTCCGCGGTCGCCGTGCCCATCGAAGGACGATCGGGCGGCATCGTCGCCGCGCTCACGCTCAGCGGTCCGACGGTCCGATTCGGGGAGTCCGAAGTGGCCTCGTTCGCGCGGGATCTCGTGGACGTCGGCCGCCAGTTGTCGGAGCGCGGCTTCGACCATCCGCTGGGCGCTTGAGAACACCACCCTCGGACGCGGCCGGACCCATCGCAGCCGCGGAAGGAGCACGCCGATGCAGGGACGACCGCTGGAGGGCATCCGCGTCCTGGACCTCACCAACGTCCTGGCCGGGCCGTACTGCAGCTACCACCTGTCACTGCTCGGAGCGGAGGTCGTCAAAGTCGAGGCCCCGGGCCGGGGTGATCTGGCCCGACAGCTGGGCCCGGACGCCGAACTCAACCGGGCCGGCGTCGGCGCGTCGTTCCTCGCCCAGAACGCCGGAAAGAAGTCCATCGAACTGGACCTCAAGGACTCCGCCGATCGCGAGACGTTCACGCGGCTGGTGTCCGGCGCGGACGTCCTGCTCGAGAACTTCCGCGCGGGCGTCCTGGCGCGCATGGGGTTCCCGTGGGAGCAGCTGCGCGCGCTCAACCCCGGCCTGGTCTACTGCGCGATCAGCGGCTTCGGCCAGACCGGGCCGATGAGCCAGGCACCGGCGTACGACCAGATCATCCAGGGCCTCGCCGGCATGATGAGCATCACCGGCACGCCGGACACGGTGCCGATGCGCGTCGGATTTCCCGTCGCCGACACGGTCGGCGGGCTGACCGCCGCGCTGAGCATCACCGCGGCGCTGGCCGCCCGGACCCGCACCGGCGAAGGCGCTTTCCTCGACGTGTCGATGCTCGAAGCGTCGCTGTCCTCGATGGGCTGGGCGGTGTCCAACTACCTGATCAGCGGCGTCGCACCGGAACCGATGGGCGACCAGAACGCGACGGCCGCCCCGTCCGGCACGTTCGAGACCGCCGACGGGCCGCTCAACATCGCCGCCAACCGCCAGGAGCAGTTCCAGACGCTCTGCCGCCTGGTCGGTCGCGAAGACCTGCTCGTCGACGCCCGCTTCGCGGAGCGGGAAGCACGCAAGGCCCATCGGACGGCGCTGAACGCGGAACTCAACACCGCACTGCGGGTCCGCACCGCCCGGGAGTGGGAGGAGATCCTGTCCGCAGCCGGAGTCCCGGCGGCGCGCATCCTCACCGTGCCGCAAGCCGTCGAGCTCGATCAGCTCGACCACCGCTGCTTCTTCACCGAGGTTCCCTTCCCCGGCGCCGACGGGCGCACGGCGCGGGTCTCCGGCAGTGGCGTCCTGTTCGACGGCGAACCGCTGCGGCCACCCGGCCCGGCACCGGTACTGGGCAGCGACACCGCGCGGATCCCCGAACTACTGGCCCGCTGGGGCACGCCGGCCGAGGTGCGCTCGTGAGCGCGGACGCCGTCCGGCGCGAGGTCGCCGACTGGTGGGCCACGTCGATCTCACGCATCGAGCCGGGTGTCGTCGAGCTGCGCGGCCGACCGGTGCAGGAGCTGATCGGCTCGCTGAGTTTCCCCGCCATGATCTGGTTCCTCGTGCGCGGTGACATGCCGACGCCGGAGCAGGCGGCGTTGCTGGAGGCCGCTCTGGTGGCCTCGGTCGACCACGGTCCGCAAGCCCCGTCGATCGCGGCCGCGCGGATGGCGGCCACCTGCGGCATCGGACTGAACAACGCGATGGCGACCGGCGTCAACCTGCTCGGCGACGTCCACGGCGGCGCCGGCGAGCAGTGCGTCGAGTTGCTGACGGAAGTGGTTTCGTCCGGCGATGCCGCCGCCACCGTCACCCGATGGCGGGCGCGGGACCGTTACCTGCCGGGCTTCGGCCACCGGTTCCATCCGGTCGACCCGCGGCGGGACCCGCTGCTGGCGCTGGTCGACGCCGCGGCGGCGGACGGCGTCGTCTCCGGGCAGTACGCCACCGCCGCCCGGGCGGTCGAAGCGGAGCTGAACCGGGACCGGACCCGGCAGATCCCGATGAACATCGACGGCGCGACCGCGGTCATCTACGCCGAGCTCGGATTCCCCGCGCCGCTCGCCCGCGGGTTGTTCGTCCTGAGCCGGAGCGTAGGCATCCTCGCCCACGCGTGGGAGGAAAGTCGGAGCGGTCAGCGCAACAAGGGGCCGCTCCCCCGGTCGATCCGGCCGACCTACCGTCACAGCCCGTAGTCGATCGCTCTTTTCCGCAGTAGTACGTGTCTCAGCGCGTCAGCCCCATGGGTGACCGCCGAAGTGCCGGCCCAGCGCGTGCCGGCCGAAGCCACGACCACCGAGGAGATCGATTCGCTGGTCCGCGCCTCAGGCTGACCTACCACCCCGCCCGCGAGGATCAAGTCGCACCTGCGCACACGCGCTGAACGGCGCTCGGGCCGGGGCTTTCCGGTGGCGTGCCGGGCTGGCGGAAGATCGCCGTCGCTGCTGCCTGCGGAAGGAATCTGACGAGCGCCATGCGCACCACCTCGCGACGCACGGTGCCCTTGGTCTCGTACAGCACCTTGCCGGTCACTGGTGCGGCCTCGGTGCGGGCCGCGTCGTCACGGTCGTTCCGTATCGCTTGTCGCGGATACTGACGGTCACCGGGTGCAAGCCTCGAACAAACTGAGCGCGGCAAGAGCGGATAGCCCGCCAGATCAACTCCTGCAGTCGTAGCACGGCCGCGGGCGGCTCTCGAATCCGCGACGATCGGCATGGAACTCAAGGTGTGGCGCCCGGCCGGACAATTTTCAGCAGTCCTGCGGACGGCGTTCGGGATCCGACCGATCAGTCCATCCTGTGAGGTCGGTTGCCCCAGATCTACCTGGCCGATTCGTCAGGATGCCTTCCCAGGCCGCTACCTGGCGACTACTCCCCGCATGATGGTCGCCTGCCCGGATGCACGGCGCCTGGCATCGATGGCGATCCCGCGAGAGCGGGGAACCTAGGTGACAGGCGCGGTCTTGGGGGCTGGCCCGCGGTTGTGCGCGTGGCGTGCGGCCCGGGAGTGGATGTGCCAGCGCTGCGGCCGTCGTGGACAGCTTGGTGGGGGCGGTGGTGAAGGCGGTGCCCACCGTCCTGAGCGGACGGACCGATCGCGTCGCCTTCGCGGTTGGAGTGTCCGACACTCCTACGTCCGACCTGTTCCCTAGAGTCCGGCGGGTGAGTGAGAACGAAGCGTTGGATCGGACCCGCCGAGACTACGACGAGGTCGCCGAGTTGTACGACGACATGGTGCGACAGGGTGACCAAGTCATCGATGCGCTGTCAGCAGGGATGATCAACGCCTTCGCCGACCTCGTCCGCGCCGGTGGGTCGGTGGGTGCTGTGGTCGATGCGGGTTGCGGTCCCGGACAGTGGACCGATCACCTGGATCGAGCCGGTATCCGGGCTTACGGGATCGATCTGTCACCGGCCATGATCGCGATCGCCCGCCGGTATCGTCCCGACCTGCGCTACGAGGTCGGTTCCATGCTCCGTCTCGACGCAGGGGACGAGTCGATCGCGGGCATCCTGGCGCACTTCTCGTTGATCCACACGCCGCCGGACCTGCTTCCGCGTGTCCTGACCGAGTTCGCCCGAGTGGTAGAGCCGGGCGGACCCCTGCTGATCGGTGTGCAGATCACCGACACCGCAGACACCAACGGTTGGGTCCCGTACGACCACAGAGCCTCACCGGCGTATCTGTGGACCCTCGACGCGCTCGCCGACCGACTGCGCGAGCACGACTTCGCCGAGATCGGACGCCTGCGAATCGTTGCTCCGGCGCCCGGCAAGCCGCCCGCCGGATACCTGCTGGCGCGCCATGACGCCAGAAGTAACGAATGAATTTGCCGACCTGGGCGGGCAGTCAGCGGTGTGCAGCGTGGCGTGACGTCGAATGGGTGAATCTCCTGGTAGACGGGCGATTGCCTAGATCAACACATCCCACCAGGAGCTTCAACGTGCTGTCCTACCCGTCCGGGGATGACCGTGTCCAGCCGCGCCCTCGGCGTGCTCTCCGATGCGCTGCGAGCGCAGCGCAACCAGCGCCGAACCCGGTGGCGGAAGCTCTCGCCCGGCCGGCAGGCGCTGCTCGTGGTCGCGCACGTGCGTAAGGGCGAGACCCACGCCGACCTGGCCTGCGGCTTCCGCATCGGGACCTCGACGGTGTACCGGCACATCCGTGAGGCGCTCGAACTGCTCGCCGCGATGGCTCCCACCCTGGCCCAGGCGATCGAGGTCGCCCGCCGCAAGGCGTTCGTGATCCTCGACGGCACCCTGCTGCGCATCGACCGGGTAGGCATGACATCGGGCTATGACCGGGCCTTCTACTCCGGCACGCACAAGGCCCACGGGCTGAACGTGCAGGTCGTCGCCGACCCGATCGGCCGGCTGGTGTGGATCTCGCCGCCGCTGCCCGGCGCGAGACATGACATGGGCGCTGCCCGCGAGCACGGGATCATCGACGCGCTGGCCACCCACGAGATCCCCGCGGCGGCCGACACCGCCTCTCAGGGCGCCGGGCCGACGGTCGCGGTTCCGCAGCGGCGCCGTCGGAAGGATCCAGGCACCGGCCGCTACCGGCGCCCGTCCCGGAACCAGAAGGACGTCAACACCGCCCACGCCCGCCGCCGTGGACCCGGTGAGCGGGCCAACGCCGAGCTGAAGAACTGGCGGGTTCTGCGGAAGATCCGCTCCAGCCCGAACACCGCCCACCGGCTCATCGCCGCAGTTCAGACCCTCATGATCGCCAGCGCATGATCAGGTTGGCAAAGGCTCACTGGACCAACCTCCGATGATCCCGAGTTGGATGCGCACTGCGCGGCAGAAGCGGATGTTGTTGGAGCCGGATTCCTGCAGCGCGCGACGTCGCTGGCAACCTTGGCGGATGACCCCAGAAGCCGGCACGTGACTCCTCGCTACCCGCACCGCAAACCCAAGGACTTCCACCAGGCTCGCGTCGATCTCGTCGATCCCTGGCTAGCCAACTGAACGTATTTCAACCTGGCTCGGACCGGCAGGTCGGCTCCTCGCCGAACCACATGAGGAGACGCATGCGGCAGCCGTGGCGAGGTCAGGCGGTCGTGGAGCGTGGCTCTCTTGTCGCGGGCCGGTTTGGACTATGCCGCTACCTGCGCCAACACCAGGTTGAAAAGAGTTCACTGACTCTGATGGCTTGGATCGCCCGCGACACGCCACTACGGGCCACCAGCGCTCGGGCTCGTCGCTCGCGGTCCCGGGCCCTGGGAGCAGTCGATCCTGCGCCCCCGCCGCGCAGGGGCGCAGGACCGGTCGTCGATTAGCTGCCGGGACGATCCCACCAGCCGCACTTGAACGCCTCAGCAGCCGTGAGGAACGGCGAAATCTTCTTCACCGTGCTCAGTGCGGTTTTCCAGCTGCTGAATTTGCCCTGCGTGAAGGCGCGCTCCAGCGTTTTCTGTGTCGCCTCGTCGATCGCGGCCTCCTTGAGGCATTCGCCGAGGGGCTTACCCCCACCAACGACACCATCGGACACGCAGTTTCCTTTATGGTCGCTGACTTTGCCTTGAGCCAGGCAGCTGATCGGCGAGTTCGCCGGAGGCGGCGGCGGCTGCTTGGCGTTGTACTGCGCAGTCAGCGCGTCCGCGGTGATCCCACCGACGTTGCCATCCGCGCCCAGGCGATTGCGGCCCTGGAAATCGAGGACGGCGATCCGGGTCAGACGGCCGAACTTTCCATCCTCGGCCAGTGCGTAGCCGGGATTGACGACGTTCAGATAATGCTGGAGCTTGACGACACAGTCGCCGCTGAACCGTTCGATGAGCAGCGGGCAACCCGCGAAACTCCGGTTATTCGTGTCATCGGCGCGCGCGACGGACGGCGCGGCGCCCATTGCCACCGCCATTACTGCAAGGCTCAGCAGCAACGAAACGAAATTTGGGATTCGCTTCGTGGTTCGGCTAGTACCTAACAACTCGTTCCCCCCAGTTTGCTAGTACAGGCGACTCACGGTAACGCGTGGACGAGCGGAGTGGTGTGCCCCCAAAGCGAGGTGATGCGGACGTCGAAAAAGGTTCCGGCAGGACGCCGAGGCCAGCCGCTCGTACGCAGCACGGCCTAGACGGGAAGTGGGCGGAGCCGCTTGCTGTCGGCTTCACGCTCCGTGCCCAGGGCCTGCAACCAACTGCTACCCAAGTGGCGCTTCGCGAGAGACGCATCGCGGCATAAGAGTAAGTAGCAATTCGGTTTCCCTGCCTAGAGAAGTCGCAATTCCATGGCGAACCTGTCGCGTCCCGTAGTGTCCTTAGTGATCCGGGCACGAGCGTCGAGGTCAAATCCGATACTCGCTGTAGCCGGACTGTGTCATTTCTCGGTAGAGCGCCCCTTCGGGCCGAGGGGGACCGACGGTCCATCAGCGAGTGATGAGCCACCTGTGCGCGTCGCTGCGTCTATTGATGCGCATCGTCATCGACTGTCGCGGCGATCAGGTCCACCTCGCGGTTGGCCGTGAGCTCGGGCTGCCCCTGGTGGTGTTGCATTCGCCTACGGACGCCACGGTCGGCATCGAGAACACCGGCGAGATCTTCCGGACGGCGCGCCATCCGTTTAGCTTCGTCTCGCTGGAGGCGAAGCACTTGTTGAACGACCCCGGGCAGGCCGTCCGCGCGGCACGCATCCTCGGCGCCTGGGCGCTGCGCCACCTCTGCCCGGAGAGCGACCGGTGAGCCGCCCGTCGTCGGTCGACGAGCGCGCGCTGCGGGTGCCGACGCTGAACACATGGGGCATGCGCGGCGACTGGCCGCGCCGTCCTCCGGCACGGCTTCGCCGACCTCGCGGCCGACCTGATCACCCTGCAGGAAACCATCGTCACCGACGCCTCCGACCAGGCCCGGGGCATACGGCTGGGAGAGCGCTGATCTCCGGGATCAGGTGTCCGGAGCGGCCGGGATCTGGACCGTCCCCGGGTGGCAGCCTTCGAGGACGGTCGCTCATAGGCGTCGACGGCCGTGCCCGTGTGCCGGTGCAGGAGGGCCGGCTCAGCCCTCGAACAGCTTTCGTATCTGCTCGTTGAAAGTCAGCGCGGACAGGAAGCCGAAGAGGACAAAAGCCCAGATCAGCGCCACGACCCGGACGGCGCTCGGGCGGATCTCCCTCGGTAGCACCCGCCGGTTGATCAGGAGCAGCAGCGCCGAGTAGAAGAACATCATCAGCCCGCCCGTGACCGCGGAGATGACGAGCAGGATCAGCGGCTGGGTGAGCCCGGACAGCAGGACGATGACACCGATGCCGACTAGACCCCACACCAGCCCGAAGTAGATCTTGCTCTCGTTCGTCGACTTCAGGTACGCGGTCTTCAGGACGTCGGCTCCCAGCCGGCTGGTGTAGTCCACTATCCCGAGCGCCGCCGCGAACAGCGAGAGCGCGCCGATGATCCAGAAGAACGTGCCGAACCAGCCGCCGACGGACTCGTTTAGCGCGTCACCCTCGACCTTCAGGAACGAGATGTCGCTGCTCAGCCCTTCCCGGCCGAAGACCGTGGCGTAGGCGAGCAGGGAGGTGAAGAAGATGGTCAGGAAGCTGATCAGCACGAAGGTGCTCAACTGCTCCAGGTTGGCGAACCGCCACCACCGCCGCCACCGGTCGAGGTTCTCCCGCGTCGGCTCGAAGACGAAACCGGTCGACGGCGCGGCCTCCGGCTGGCCGGTGACCGGGCTGACGATCCGGGGGACGTACGCACCCATGCCGAAGCCCTTGTCGCGGATCCAGTTGCTCTGGCAGAGGTTCTGCCCGCCTCCGGCCCCGGCGAACGCCAGCGCCCCGAGCAGCAGCGCGAAGCCGAGTTCCTGGTGCGGCACCCCCGCCTCGGTGATGATCCGCGGGCTGTCGGCCCAGGCCGTAGCGCCGATCGCGGCCACGCCACCGACGACGATCAGCAGCAGGATCGCCGCTACCTTGACCATCTCGATCTTCTCGAGGGCCTGGTAAACGACCGGCGTCATGGTCAGGACGATGCCGATCAGAAACAGGATCCCGACGGCGATCGGCACCCGGTTGCCGCCGACGAGATAGGTGATCAAGGTCGCCGAACTGGTTGCCCAGCCGGGCCAGAGGTTCGCGAAGTAGGCCATGATCGCGAAGAGCAGACCCCAGTGCCGCCAGTACCGGCTGAAGCCGGTCAGCGCGGTCTCCCCGGTGGCCAGCGTGTAGCGCTCGATCTCCATGTTGAGGAAGTACTGGGTGGCCAGGCCGACGAACGCGGCCCAGACGAACACCAGCCCCACCTGGGAAGCGATGTAGGGGAAGAGGATGAATTCGCCACTGGCCATGCCGACGCCGGCGGCCACGATTCCCGGTCCGATGACGTGTCGGAAGGTCGCCGGTGGCTCGGGCAGCTCCCGGACCTCGGGAGCGGCCAGATGCTTGATCGGGAACAGGTCCACCACCGAGGAGTGGCTTCCGCCGGTGTGAGGGATGCTGACCATGGCGCCTCCTTCATCCTTTGGTTGGGTCGCCGCAGATGCGGTGTCAGTCCGCGTTCTGCGACCTGACGCGTACCGCGACGGCGGTCAGACCGAGACGTGCGGGTAATCGCCGGCCGCGTGCGACGCGAACGCCACGTGCCGGTCGGACAGGTCCTCGCTGCGCCGGACGCCGAGCAGTTGCATCGACCGCTGGTATCCCTCGGCGAGGATCTCGAACGCGCGGAGCACCCCGCCCTGACCGCCGGCCATGAGGCCGTAGAGGTAGGCGCGGCCGATCATGACCGCGTCCGCTCCGAGCGCACGAGCCGCCACGATGTCCTGTCCGTGCAGCACACCGCCGTCGATGAGTACGGTCGCCTCCAGCCCGACCGCCGCCCGGATGGCCGGCAGCACGTCGAGGGTCGCCGCCGATCGGTCGAGTTGCCGCCCGCCGTGGTTGGACACCACGACGCCGTCGGCGCCGTGCTCCAGGATCTCGCGCGCAGATGCGGGCGTCGTCACGCCCTTGACGAGAAGATTGCCCCGCCACCGCCGACGTAGCCAGGTGAGCGACTCGAGGTTCAGGCCAGGATCGAACAACATGTTCGCAACCTCGCCGGGGGTCGGTTTGCCCGGAATGCCGTCGAGCGAAGCGAACGTCATCCCCCCGGTCGTCAGTTTGTTGAACCACCACGTCGGAAACCGGGACATGTTCAGCGCGGTGCGGGCCGTCAGCGTCGGCGGAATCGTGAGGCCGTTGAGGACGTCACGCAGGCGCATGCCCGACACCGTCGTGTCGACGGTCAGCAGGACCGTCGAGTATCCTGCTGCCTCGGCCCGCGCGAGCAGTTCCTCATTCAGACGCCGGTTCGCCGTGAGATACAACTGGAACCAGAGGTCACCGCCCGGCGCCGCGGCACGGACGTCCTCGATCGAGGTCGAGCCCATCGTCGACAGCGCGTACGGCACTCCGACGTGCTGAGCCACCGATGCGACGGCCGCCTCACCGTGGTGGTGCATCATCCGCGTGTAGCCGGTGGGCGCGAACATCAGCGGCATCGCGATGCGCTGCCCCAGGAGAATGATGCTCGAGTCGGGACTAGCGACCGAACGCAGCGCGTCCGGTCGGAAGGTGATCCGCCGGTAGGCGGCGACGTTCCGCGCCGCGGTGATCTCCTCCTCCGCCGCGCCGTCCACGTAGTCGAAGACCGCACGAGGGGTGGTGCGCCGGGCCGCCTCACGCAGGTCGCGGATCGAATGGGAACGCTCCAGCCGCCGCCGGGTGCGGCCTAGCCGCGGCCTGCGGAACTGTACGACCTCGCGCAGCTCCGACCAGCTCGGAATCTGCCGGACGGTCGCGATCGGGGCGAGTACGGCCGGCGGTGCCGGCCGGAACAGGGGCCCTACGTCATCCTGATTGCTCACGGTCGCTCCTTCCGTCGAGCGGGGAGGGTGGAGCTGCTCGTCAAGAATCAACCGGAGGGCTCGGCCGTCACTGATTGCGACGCCTTACTTAAAGCATCCGTACGTAGAGCATCCGTGCGCCCGGAAATGCGAAACGGCATTCCAATTGCTGCACTGTAGGTTGGAGTCCGGTGAGGCGTCAAGCGTCGTCAGGTTCGGCGATACCGCGCGGACAACGTCGATTCTTTCAATTCCGGAGCGGCTCCGGCAGCTGATGTTTTCGCCGACAACTGCCGGCTTGCGAGAGGGCAAATCGCGAGGGCCGGTCGTGGAAGAGGCGGCCGATCAGCGCGTTGATGCACGCCGGGCGAACAACGAGTCGGCGAAGTGGGACTCAGTGCGGTTCTGGCCGGGTGGGCCGATCGGCACGGCCGCGAGCTGGCCCTCGAGTTGCGCGGTCCACTGTTGCCGTCGGGGATGGATCCGACGTGGCTGCTGAGTTTCACGGGCGGAAGCTCGGACGGGCAGATCGCGCTGTTTCGGGGTCCGGTGGTTGACGTCGCGGCGTACCGCTGGGCGAGGCCGCACGAGGGCATGTGCGTGGGTGGCGCTTTCGGCGTCGCCGATGACCACTTCGACCGGATGCTGGACGATCTCCTAGCGATGGACTGCGGCGGACCGGTGCCGAACTGGCTCAAGTTGACGCCCAGCTGATATACGCAGGAGCCAGCAAGCTGCGACCGCAGCGCGGCATGAGCGAGTGTTCGGAAGCGAACGTTGCGCCCGTCGCGCCGGCGATCGAGCCCGCCGCCGATCCGCGCGAAGCTCATGGCACAGCAGGAACACACCCACACTTCTGGAGGCTGGACGACATGAGCGGCTGCTACGACTACGACTACAACCAGTGCAACGACTGGGACTACAACGAGTGCAAGCCGCGCCGTCGCCGCCACCACAAGAAGCGCTACAACGACTGCTGGGACTACAACCCCTGCAGCTGACCCACACCAGCAGCACCAGGGCCGGGGAGCACACGCTTCCCGGCCCTTGGCGCGTCCGCACGAACGCCGATCAGGCCTCGACCCGATCAGGACAGCGGCCGATGCGCCACCACCTGCGGCAGAGCAATGCTTCGCGCTGGACGCGGCATGAGAGTGTGTTGGTCGGCCGTCGCTGCCGCGGACGCCCCAAGTCCGCTTCCGAGGCCGCTGACGAAGTCAGCCTCCCTGTCAGGCAGCCTCGTCTCGTCCAATTGGCCCCGAGCCTCTATGCGCTCGCCTGAAGTTCCACCAAGCGGCAAGGAACATGACGGGGCCGACGGGAAGGCCGGTGTAGAACCCGGGGTCACCCATGCCGCCCCGTCCGAACCAGACGACGGCCAGGACCAGCCAGCCAAATCCCACGACGAGCCATAGGGCACCCAACGCCAACTGGGACCTGCGCATGAAGGTCGTCATGTGGGATTCCTAGCAGCCCGATCACACTCGCGACCATCAAATTGCTGTTGAGCGCCTCGCGGCATGAGCGGATGTCTTGTCGGGATGGAACGGAGTCAGTTCTTCGCGATCGACGCCACGGGGATCTGTCCGTGCTCCGATTCCGGAAATATTCTTGGATGCGCGCGAACTGACGCAGCCTTAGGGTCGCCACATGGACGTTCGAGGCTCCGGGAACCGGCACCGCAGTGGTTGGTGGCCCCTGCGCATCGCGGCTGCCACGGGTCTGCTCCACGCGGCGGTGAGCCTTTTCTGGGCTCTGGGCGGCCGTTGGCAACTGGAATCGGTGGGCGACTGGGCCGTCCAGTTAGCTGACGACCATCCGGTGGAAGCCGGTCTCGGCCTGACACTCGTTGCTCTGGTGAAGGGCGCCGTCGCGATCGTCCCGCTGGTGAATGAACGTCGGAAGACCCGGTACTACCGGTGGATTCGTTTCCTCGGCTGGTCTGCCGGCGTCGTCCTCGTGGCGTGGGGAGGTGTGTCGACCCTCTCGGCCTGGGCGGTCTTGACGGGCGTCATCACACCCACCGGTGGATACGACCGGGAGACGATGATCGGGCACGGTTTGCTGTGGGACCCGCTGTTCACGATCTGGGGTTGCGCCCTCCTGATCGGACTGTGGTGCAGCCGCAACCGGACTCACGTCACTACGGAACAGACATCGCGTTTGTCTCGGTGACGGCCAGGCGCGAACAGCGGCATGTGAGTGCTTGGCTGTAAGTCGAACCATCTTTGTGTCAGGCATTATCAACCGTTACCTCAGTTGCGACTAAGTCGTCATGTCTGACCGTCAGGTTGTTGTGCGCCGGTATCTACCGTCGGATCGGAACGCGGTTCCTCTGCTCGCCCCTCGGCCGCGGATCGGCGTCGCGTCCTGGCGGGATTCCGCAGCAGTCGGTGCTGCAGTGACCGGCTGGCCCGAGGATTCTCAGAGCGCTCCGCGCGGCGCGGTCGGGTCGTGAACCACCCAGGTGAGGGAGCAAGCATCTAGAGGCCCGGCTTCTCCCCCCAGCAGTAGTCGCGGCTCGCCGGTAGCAGCAGCGCCGCCACGAGCAGCACGCCGATCACGATCCCGATGACGGCGAAGATCCACCCACCGCTCGGGTCGTCGCCGTCGACGAGGAACGCCAGCCCAGTGAGCAGAAGCCGGATGACGCCGATCGCCAGCGCGATAATCCACCCCACCCGGGTGCCTTGCCACAGAGCCACGCCGAGCACGAATGCGAGAAAGGCCGTGAAGATGTTCGCGCCGCTCCCCCCGGAGTCATTCAGTACGGCCAGGACGGCGGCGATCGCCGAGTGGGCCACCAACAACCCGATCATCAGGACCGCGACGGCGATCGACGCCGGACGGCGCCGCACTGTCGGAAGTGGAGGGGGAGTCATGGGCGGAGCTGGTGGAGCGCTCGGCTGAACTGAGAGGGCGGAGCCGGAGAGGGCTGGGCCGGATCCGACCGGACCGAGATATCGCGGACCGAGATTGGGCGGGCCGGGATTGGGCGTCGTGGCCGTCCGCGCCGCCTGTAGCCGCACTTTGTGGCGGCCTCGGCGCAATCCGGTCACCAGAGCGATGGCGAAGCAGATGGTGAGGCCGAGGCAAGGCAGGCCCAGCAGCGCCGCCAGGCCGCTCCCAGCTTGGAGTCGGTACTGGTCGAAGGGCGGCGGGTCGCCGAACCCGTAGGTCGGGGCGTCGCACTTCACGGAGTAAGGACCCGACTCGTTGGGGCGCACGGTGTCTACGTGGACCCATCGCTGGCCGGAGCGTGTGAACTCCCAGGGTTCCTCGTCGCGGGGCGTGGCGGTTAACGACCCGACGGTGCAGAACTGCCTAGCATTTTTGGGCACATACAGGCCATAGTCCCGGCTGGCATCGACCTCTATCAATGACACCTCTTTGCCGGAATAGGTCTGGAAATCCGGGTATGTGTTGTCCATCAAGTGGTCACTGACAGCCAGGCCGCCGATGCCGAGCGCGATCGACAGGACGGCGATGAAGACGGCTATGCCGTACCAGAGGCGTCGCGGACGGAGCTGACGGGGGTCGATCGGCTGCGCCATCGGGCTACTTTCTTTGCGGTCCGAGTCCGGTCTAGTGGAGAGGAGGGTCTCAGTCGGTGCCAATAGCACGGACGGCGGCCTATCCGGCTGAAGCCGACCGGCGAGAAAGGTTGCACAGGACACCCGGCACTCGCTGCCGTCATTCATCGAACGCCCGGGAGCGAGAGCGTCAGCCGGTTCGCGTTTCCCCTTTGCGCGGGCGACCACGTCGATCGGTCGTATGGGTATCGATCTCGCCGACGCGACTCCTGTCGGCATTCTGCGGCTGCGGACCGAGCCATCGCTCAGTCTGGCCTGGTCGGTCGGCTCCGACTGAACAGGCGCTTGGCGGCACGGGGGTGCTTCGCTGGAAGTCGAACTATCCTTATGTCGGGCACGCTGCTCCTGCGAGTAGCCGAGCAGTTGGCGCGGAATGTCGCGGTCTCCGTCGCGCCTGACGCTGAAGACCGGCGCTGCCAACGGTGCTGACCTGTCGTTCTACTCGCTGGGCGGCTATCAGAACGAAGACGCGTCGCCGACCAGAGGCTGTAGCACCGAACGCCTTGGTAGCGGCACGAGAGTGTGCCCGTTCAACCCGAAGCCTTCGCGCGGATGGAATGCTCTATCCTTGTTGCCGGTGAATACCCGCGAGCAGACCCGAATGATCGACGTCGCCCCGGGAGTAGCTCAACTGTCGGACCGACGCACGCAGCGCCGCTGGTCGATCGCGCTCGAGTCCTACCGGATTGGCGTCTACCCAGTCACCCGCGCCGAATACCTCGTCACAACCGGTCAACCGCCTCCTGCCGCCGACGAAGGCCACCTGCCGGCGATCGACGTCTCGTGGTGGGACGCGGTTCGGTTCTGCAACGCCCTCTCGCGGCGCGAAGGGCTGTCTGCCGCTTACCGGTTCGGCACCGAGGACAGCGTCGAACCTGACGCATCGTCCACGGGCTACCGGCTCCCGACAGAAGCCGAATGGGAACATGCCTGCCGCGCCGGCACGACCGGTCCACGCTACGGCGAGCTCGACGAGATCGCCTGGTACCGCGGCAACTCCCAGGAACAACCCCACCCGGTAGGCGGCAAGCACCCGAACGCCTGGGGCCTGCACGACATGCTCGGCAACGCCTGGGAGTGGTGCTGGGACATCTACGACGCCGAGGTCTACGGCAGCTACCGCGTGCTGCGCGGCGGCGGCTGGTTCGACGAACAGTGGAGCTGCCGCGCTTCCGTCCGCCGGCGCAGCCACCCCACCCTCCGCCTTGACGACGTCGGATTCCGATTGGCCCGCTCCGGCCACTGACCGCACTGCTGATGAGCGGATGTGTAGGTCCGCGACGACGGGCGCTGGCTGTGTCCGGCAGGCCACGCCGGCCCGTTGCTCTGACGCGACGCCGCCAACGGGCCGTCCGCGGCACGAGCGAGCGTCGGCTAGCCCGACTGCCAGCGAGCGCCGAGCCCCAACCGTGGGTTCGGCAGGGTTGGGAGCAGAATCGGTTTGTGACCATCACGGTATGGATGGACGGCTGGCAGATGGAGTGCTGCGGTGAGCCGTTCGCGATCCAGTCCACCGACCGACACGAACCTGAGCTGGACGGCCAACAATTCGTCGGATACATCGTCGAGGTGGACGAAACGCCGTCGCCGTCGCCGTCCTGAGCGACGGGCGTCGATACCTCCCTACACAGTCATCTCCTTCCGTCTCTGTCACTCGTTCGGCGTCGAAGTCGTCTGCGGTCGCGCCTCTCCTGGTTGCGGCGTGTGAATGCGTTCAAGAATCCCAGCCAGCAGCCTACCGGCCGGACTCTATTGACATCGAAAACCCGTCTCGCGTATAGACTGCGGAATAGCATTTCGCGTCAGCACGCCCGAGCGCTATCCAGGCCGCCGTGACGGTAGAAATGCTATTGCTGGGATTGACTCGTGGACCATCGTCACTCCAGCAATACATCAATACTCCTGTGACCGCCGTGGTCATCTGCGGTGTTGACGCCACCGACCGCACAGACGCCTGACACATCTTCGATGCGCTCTGGCAATAAGCCCATTTCCCCTCCGGTGAATGGGTGAACTGCTTTCGAATTGACCGCTGACGATTCTATCCGGTACCGCTATTCCTGACGGACGCCCAGAACCCGACGAGTGCGGAGATCCTTCTGCCGAGTCTTTTCTAGTTGGCTGCGTGCCGGGTTGAATGCCTGGCTCCGTCGCGGCCAGGGCACGGAGGCTCTAGCCGTGGGTCCCACCCTCCGTCCGAACTGGATGATTTCCAGGCAGGGGTTCTGCTTGTTGGTTCCCAGCATGCCTACCGCTGGAAGCCCGGAGGCAGGCGAGGATGGAGGCGATCGGTCGGATGTCCGTCGAGACACAGTCTCGTCGGCAGGAGCGGACGTCTGCGCGCCGCTTCGGTCGGCTATCCGCGGTAGTTCAGGAGTCCGGCCACCAACCACCGACCGTCCATAGTTGCTCCGGGCCGCCGCAGGCGGCATAGCCAGCGGAAAGGTCCAGGCCTGACCACCTGCCCGATGTCGAGGCCGTCGGCGCTGTCAAGACTGATCGACATCGACATGCCGCGAGAAACCGCGCTGTCGCGTCTGATCGACACCCGCTGCTGGAACACGGTTCTGGCTCGAATTGTGTGACGGGCTTGCTGTGCTCCCGGCGCTATCGTGACGGCGTGATCGATCTGCAGGTGCGGGGCGAGTCCGGGCAGGTCCTGGCACGCGCGCGAGGCTTTGAGTGGACTCAGGAACTGATCGATCTTGATCGTGCAGAGTTTCCGATGCTGGCAGGGCTCTGTGCGTTCTCGGACACCGTGTTCAACTGGCGGCAAGTCCCCATGCTCCTCAATGACCTGCAGCGGCTGCCAGACGGTGTGATTCCGGAACCGGCCTGTGCGGCGATCCGCGAGTTCGCGGCAACGGTTGAAGAGGGATCGCACCTGTATTTGTGGTTCGTCGGAGACTGAGCCGGCTGGGGGTCGGCCGTCATCGGGCGAGCAGCACCCGCTTGCGGAGGAGGTCGAAGCGGGCGCGGCCATACATCTGTCGTTTGATCATCTTGATCCGGTTGACGTTGCCCTCGACCGGCCCGGAGTTGTGCGGCTGGCTCAGGCCTGCCGTGACCGCGGCCAGATCGTTGGTCAAGCTGGTGGCGAAGCGCGCGATCGGCGACGGCGCGGAGGCCTGGGCCGAGGCGATCCACGTGCCGAGCCGGTGTCCGTGCAGGTGGGTGAGCATGTCCGCGAAGGATCGCACCAGCTCGGCGGCGGTGTTCAGTTCAGGGCATCGCTCGAGGATCGCCTGGAGACGCTGGCTGTCGTGTTCAACCAGGTTGTCGGGGTGTCGGCAGATCCAGCCGGTCACCTCTCGCACCGACGCCGGCCGCCGCACCCGCTCCAGGTCGGGCTTCATGCGGTGCTGTTCGACGAAGGCTCGGACGATTCCGTAGCCGCCGGTGAAGCCCTGCGTGGTGACTTCGCGGTGCAGTCGGGTGGCGCGCAGACAGCCCTGATCGATGCGTTCACGCAGGTAGGGGATGAAGGGGTCGAGGAGGCTGGGCCGTGGTTTCTGGCCGACCATCAGCTCCTGCCAGGCTTTGGCGTGCGCATACCGGGCCACTGTTCGTTGACTCCAGCCCAGATGCTCCGCGATCTGCCGGAAACTCGCGCCCTGGGCGACGAGGTCGTGGACAAGCGCGTGGTTGGCCTTGCGGCGATCGGCCATCGCTCCGGTCGGCTCGGTGGCGGGTGACCTGGAGGTCTCGGCAGCCGGGACAGCGGGCTCTTCCAGGCACCTCTTGTGTCCGATGACGGTGCGTTCGACCGCCGTGGCGAGGTTCTGCCACAGGTGGAAACGGTCAGCGACCTGTTGCGCCTCGGGTGCCCCGGTGGCGGCGCCTTCGGCATAGGCGGTGGCCCTGTCCCGGCAGATCACCACCGGTTTCGGGTGCGCCTGCAGCCACTCAGCGAGTGGGTCGGCGTCCCTGCCGAGCAGCAGGTCGATGGCTTTCCCGGTCTGGCAGTCGACCAGCACGGTGCCGTAGTGATGGCCGCGTTTGACCGCGTAGTCATCGACCCCCAGGACCGTCACCGGACTCACCGGACTCACCGGCGGATCCGGTAAGCCTCTGACCAGCCGAAGCAGGCTATGACGGCTGACTGGCATCCCTAACACGGCGGTCAGACGAGCTCCGGCTCGACCAGCCAGCGCCAGCCCGACCGCGGTCAGCATCCGCCGCAAACTGTCGGTGCAGCGCGCCCACCGGCGCGTCAACCCGGCGACCTGCTCGACGAAGGTCTTCTTCTCGCAGGCGGTGTTCTCGCAGAAGAACCGGCGCACCCGCAGCCAGATCTGAGTGGACCGACCGGCCGTCGGCGCGTCGGCGATCCTGCGCCGATACCGGGAATGCACCCGCGTCGAGGACGCGGTGCATCCTGGACACTCGGCACGCTGTCCACGAACTCCGGCGGCCAACAGCACTCCGGACTCGCCGCCGACCACCTCGTCGATCTCGATCCCAGCCAAATGAGGCAGCAACTCCTGAGCGGCTTCACACCGCTGGACAACGAGCCACGACCGCTTCAATCACACTCTTTGAGCCAGAACCTGGAACACATCGACAAAACCAGCACGCCGGATGACCGGTGACGTCGGCCTTGGATCCGGACTACGGCGGCCACCATCGACGCATCGCCGCTGGGAGGCCGTGACGATCGGTGCGAGCGGGGTCGTCAGGCTGATCGACATGCTGGCCGCGAGCCGTCGGCACCTCGAGCAGCTCGCGTCGTGATTCCGGCGATGGCCCGGCTGCCGACGTGACTCGTGGAGCGGCTGGTCCGACTCAGTCCGGCGGGTCAGCCCGCATGATTCGGGCGTCCGCCGCGGGCGATCGTCCGTACTGGAGCCGGTAGTCGCGGCTGAACTGTGACGCACTGGCGTAGCCGACCGCTTGTGCCGTCGTGGTGACCGGCTTGCCCGCGGCCAGAAGGCGTCGGGAGTTCTGCAGCCGCGTGATTCGCTGCAGCTGGTTCGGGGACAGGCCGGTGACGGCACGGAAATGCCGGTAGAACGTAGCCGGACTCATGCCGGCCGCGCGGGCCAACTCGTGGATGGGGATCGTCCTGGCGTAATGGTCACGGAGTTCCGCCGCGGCCTCGCGAATCGCCCGGACCGGCCCGGTGCTGACCGCGGCACGTAGCGCTGGACCGAGCGGGCTCGACAACGCGCGATGAAGGATTTCGTACTCGAGCAGGGGCGCCAGGACGTCTCGATGATGCGGTTCGTCGAGCAGACCCACCCAGCGATCGACGGCCCCGACCAGCCCCTGGTCCATGGCGGCGACCGCGAACCCCTCGGTCGGGCGTTGCACCGGAACCGGCGAAACCGTGTGACGCTGGGAGATCACTTGAGCGAGCTTTTCGTCGTCGATGTCGAGGGTCGCCGAGCGGAACGGGACTTCGTAGGTCGCCACGACCGGGACGTCGAGCAGGCTGAGGAACACCTCGCCGCGTGCGACACGGGTGGCCCGGCGCCCGGCGACGGTTCGCTTGGCTCCTTGCGCCACGAAACACAGCATCGGCCGGTAGGCGAGGTCGATGTCCTGAACCTCGCGGTCCTCACGCGCCAGCACCAGGCCCGGCACCGCCGTCGATACGCCGCGGGTCTGGGCGTGGCGTTCGATGCCGGCGGTGAGTGCTTCGAGCGACACATGACCTCCTTGAGAGGATCCGGCACGAAACTGCGAGTGGAGCGCTGGGCGGAACGACCTCCACGTTCCTAACGTGGGGAAGACAAGCAATCAGGCGTGACTCACGTCGAGAGGATCAGACATGACAGTCTGGCTCATCACCGGAGCCTCGCGGGGCTTCGGGCGGCTTCTCACCGGTGCGGCGCTCACCGGCGGCGACAAGGTCGTAGCCGGTGCCCGGGACGCTCGTACGGTCACGAAGGCATTTCCGGAGGCAGGCAACGACCTGTTGGCCGTCGACCTCGACGTCACGGATGCCGGCCAGGTGGCGGCGGCCGTCGACGCGGCGAAGGATCGCTTCGGACGCATCGACGTGCTCGTCAACAACGCCGGGTATGGGTTGTTCGGCAGCGTCGAGGAGACCCCGGACGTGGAGGTCCGGCAGCTGTTCGACACGAACGTCTTCGGACTGCTCAACGTCACCCGAGCGGTGCTGCCCGTGCTGCGCCGGCAGCGCAGCGGGCACGTGATCACCATGAGTTCGAGCGCCGGCTTCGCCTCCAGCGCCGGGCGCGGGATGTACAGCGCGTCGAAGGCCGCCGTCGAAGCGGTCTCGGAGGCGCTCCAGGAGGAACTGCGGCCACTCGGAATCCACGTCACCATCGTCGAGCCCGGCTCGTTTCGGACCGACTTCTTGAGCGCCAACAGCGCACGACAGGTGGCGGTCGGCATCGACGACTACACCGACACGGTCGGGAGCCTCCTGGCCGCCATCGAGGCCAACGACGGCAAGCAGCCCGGCGACCCGGCGGCCGCGGCGACCGCGATCCGTCGGCTCGTCGCCGGCGCGAACCCGCCGCTTCGGCTGCAGCTGGGCAGCGACAGCCTGCGCCTGGTCGAAGGCAAGCTGGATCTCGTCCGCCAGGAGAGCGATCGTTGGCGCGCGTTGGCTCTCTCGACCGACTTCTGAGAGGGCGCCCGGCGCGCACCGCCCGGCGGAGCAGTGGACGTGTCCGCAGGTGAACATCGCGTCCGCCGCCGCACCGATCGAGCCGTCGACCGATCCGCGCCAACCTGAATGCACACGGGGAACACACGCCGGGCCACGGGACGCCCGCCGCGTCCGGAGTCTCTTCACTGTTCGTGCACCACGAATTCCTACCGTCGCGGGGAACAGGTTCACCCCGAGGGGACTACGAATGACCACCACCCCCGCTGAGGAAACGGCCGACTACGCGGTCTACGCCGACGTCGAACCGCTGTTCCGGCGTTACGCCGGCCTCGCGTCCGACACCGACGAGCGCCGCGCGCTCCGTACGAGGCTGGTCGTGATCCATCTCCCGATCGCTGACCACATCAGCCGCCGCTACGACCGGCGTGGCGTACCCCTCGAAGACCTGACCCAGGTGGCACGGCTGGGCCTCGTGCGAGCCATCGATCGGTTCGATCCGGCTCTCGGCTTCGCCTTCCTGAGTTACGCCGTGCCGACGGTCCTGGGCGAAGTACGGCGTCATTTCCGGGACGCCGGCTGGTACGTGCGTCCTCCGCGGAGGCTGCACGACCTGCACCTGCGGATCAACACCGCGATCAGCGATCTCACCGCACGCGACAATCGCGCCCCCAACGCCACCGCGATCGCGGGCTACCTCGGGGCCTCCCCCGGCGACGTCGCCGAGGCACTGGCCCTCACCCACGCCTACCGGCCGATCTCCCTGGACGCTCACCCCGGTGGCGCACCGGAGGGCGAGCTGCTGGGCGTCGACGATCCAGCATTGGCGACGGTCGTGAACCACGAGGCGCTCCGGGTGGCGCTGGCGCGGCTGCCGGAGCGAGAGCGCAGCATCGTCGGCATGCGGTTCTTCCAGGACCTGACGCAGAGCCAGATCGCCGCGCGCGTCGGCTGCTCCCAGATGCACGTCTCGCGACTGCTCACCCAGACCCTCGGCCGGCTCCGTCTCCAGCTTCTCGCCGACGGCTGACCGGCGTCCACTGGTCGTCCACAGCACGCCCCTACGCTCGTTCGTGCCTACCGACGAAGGAGACCCGTGATCGAGCTGCCGGTCGACCGAACCCTCTTGATCCGCACGGACTTCACCGACGACGCGGGCTGGCTCGCCGTCCGCGGGCTTCTGGAAGGGCACGCCCGGGACAGTGGCACCGAGCTGCGGTTCGTCGAGGAGCGCGCATTCGACGGTCGCACGCCGGAGCAGCTCGGCGTCGACCTCGGCGCGGATCCCGAGCGGAGCTTCGCCTTCGTCGCCGATGCGAGCACGCTGGCAACGGCGGAGCACCCGGTGCTGGTGGTCGACCTGGCGGACCTGCCCGGACGCGCTTTCCGCGTCGTCGCGCCCGGAGTGGCCGCCGTCCAGGAAGCGCTGGAGCTCTCGAACATCAGCTTCGACGTGTACCTCCGCCGCTGCGACGAAGACGGCGTCTTCCGAGGCTGAGGAGACCGGCCGATCCGCCGTCACGCGGCGAGCCTGGTCCGAATCGCGTCGGGCTGCCGAAGATCACGGCGTCCGCCCGGTAGTCGGGGGGCGGCCTCTTCGCACATCTGGTCGTTCGTCAGCCCGGCGGCTTCCCGGCGGCGCCGACGCCGCTCGGACTCGACCGAGGTGACGCGTACCCGCTCCGCGGCCAGGTCTTCGCCGGCCGCCATGCGCGCGAACTGCTGAAGCGACACGACGATCTCCGCCTCGCCGTAGTTGGGGTCCTCGTAGGTCACGACGGTGTCGGCATCGAGCGACGCGCCGAGAGCGAGGGCGGGTCGGTCGTGGCGTACGGGTTGATGCTGCGCGGAGTGCTGGTCACCGACGGGGGTCGGTGTTTGCGCAGGTCGGCCGCAATGTCCTCCAGCGGTGGTGCTGAGCCAGCTGGGCGCGGTCGATCGGCCCCGCGCCGAGGCTCGCCGCCGTCTGCTCCAGATTCACGGCGAGGCCGCCCCGTATCAACGCCCCGCTCATGCCGGAGCTCGCACCGCTGCTCGGATAGTCGCGCATCAGGATCTGTTCGCTCGTCGTCGGCGCGCCGTGTGCGTGCAGGGCGGACTCCAGCACGAAGAGCCAGCAGGCCGCGCGCTCGAAGGCGTCGGACGGATCGGAGACCGACCGTCCGTCGCCGGTCGGCGACCGCCCGTCGCGGCTCCACGGCGCCGGGCCCGGCGTGCCCCGGCGCCGTGGTGCGGCCGCTGCTCAGGCCCCGGCCGCCGCCGCGCGGACCAGCGAGACCACGCTGTCCGGGTGCGAGATGTAGACGGCGTGGCTGGAGGTCACTTCGGTCACCGAGGCGCCGATCCGCTCCGACATCGCCCGCTGGGCGGCCGGCGGGATCATCCGGTCTTCGGCGGCGATCAGGTACCAGCTCGGCTTGGCACGCCAGGCGGCCTCGGTGATCGGGCCTCCGACGGCCTCCAGCCCCCAGGGCAGCTGGGAGTCCGCCAGGAAACGAGCGTCGGCGGCCGGGAGGTCGGCCGCGAACGCCTCCGGGAACGCGTCCCGGTCGAGAAGCAGGTAGCCGTCCACCGGCGGCAGGATCGGCGGCGTCGGCGCGCCCGGCACCGGGTCCGAGATCAGCGTGTTGACCGATTCGCCCTGGTCGGGCGCGAACGCCGCGACGTAGACCAGCGCGGCGACGTTCTCGTGGGTGCCGGCCTCGGTGATCACCGCACCGCCGTAGGAGTGTCCGACCAGGATGGCCGGGCCGTCCTGCTGGTCGAGGACACGACGGGTGATCACGGCGTCGTCGGCCAGCGAACTGGTGGGGTGCTGGACGACGCTCACCGCGTACCCCTCCCCGGTCAGCAGGTCGTGGACGGCACGCCATCCCGACCCGTCCGCCCACGCTCCGTGGACGAGGACGACGTTGCGCACTGGTGTGGCGCTCATTGGATCTCCTTCAGCGGGTTGCGACTCGTGCGAACCCCACCGCACGCCGGTGGACAACCACTGAAGAGCGCGGCTCCGCCGGGCCGCGCGACTTCAGTCGTCGTACCGGGCGGCCCACCGGGATCCAGGTTCGCCGGGGACGCTGACACACGCTCCTACCGGCGACTTGAGCGCCGCGGCGGTGTCGCGCGCCCGGCGCGTTCGGCGTCGTGACCAGGGCCGCCGCGCGGCAGCCGGAGGTGCGCGGGATTACAGTGCGCAGAGAACCCTAGGTCCGGAGGTGGCACCGTGGCGCCGACGGTCGGCGACCTCCGCGGCGACGCGGAGAGTCCCGCGCCGCCGCGGGAGTCCCTTCGGCTGCAACTTCTCGGCCCGCTGCGGATCTGGCGAGGCGACGTGGAGCTGAGCGCCGGTCCCCGTCAGCAGGCCTACCTGCTGGCGTTGCTGCTCGCCCAACCGGGCCGGACGCTCGGCGTCGGCGAGCTGATCGACATGCTCTGGGAGGACGACGCTCCGGTCACCGCCCTGAACGTCATCCAGAAGCACGTCGGCGCGTTGCGACGGCTGTTCGAGCCCACGCTGCCCGCGCGCGGCTCGGGCTCCTACCTACGGCGTGACGGGGACGGCTACGCGTTCGTCGCCGACGGCGTCCGGCTCGACGTCGTCACGTTCCACGCGCTCGTCGAGGCGGCGGAGACGGCCGTGGCCGAGCAGCGGCCGGAGGACGCCCTGCGTCACTACGTCGCCGCGACCGCGTTGTGGCACGGCCCGGCCGGTGACGGCTTCGCTCATCCCCCGGCTGCGATGCCGGTGTTCTCGGCGCTCGACGACGAGTTCCTCGCGGCGTGCGTCACCGCGGCCGAGATCGCGATCACGCTCGGCACACCCGAGTCCGTGCTGCCGTGCCTGCGTGTCGCCGCGGCGATCGGGCCGCTGAACGAACCCGTGCACGCGAGCCTCGTCTCGGCGCTGGGTGCCGCCGGACACCGGGTGCAGGCGCTGGCGGCGTTCCAGGCCGTCCGCACCCGGCTCACCGGGGAGCTGGGAGTCGAGCCGGGTCCGCGGCTGCGCGCCGCCCACCTCCGCACGCTCGAACAGCCCGTCCCCCGCACGCCGACGCGACGAGCACCGTCGCCGGAGCCGGAGGCCGGACAGCCGGCACCGCCCCCGGAGATGGTCGGCCGGGCCGAGGAGCTCTCGGCGCTCCGCCGAGCCGCCGACGCCGTGGTGGACCACGGCTCGGTGGTGGCGCTGGTCGAGGGCGAACCCGGCATCGGCAAGACCCGTCTGCTCGAGCACGCGGCGGCGGAGGCGCGAGGGCGGGGCCTGCGAGTCGTCTGGGGGCACTCGCTGGAAGGCAGCGGAGCGCCGCCGTTGTGGCCCTGGGCACGCGTGGTCGACGGTCTCCTCGGCGGACCGACGACCACTGCGGGGGAACGTCGGCTCACCGGCGAACTCGGTCCGCTCCTGAACCCGAACGCCTCCGACGAACCGGCGCGGCCGCCGCGCGGTGCCCGGTTCCGCTTGTTCGAGCAGGTCGTCGCCGTCGTCGCCCACGCGTCCGCCGAGCGTCCGCTTCTGATCGTGCTCGACGACCTGCACTGGGCCGACGACACCTCGCTGCAGCTGTTCGCCCATCTGGCCGGCGTGCTCCCCCGGGGCGTCCTGCTCGTCGGTGCGCTCCGCGATCGAGCCCCCGTCCCCGCGCCCGGGGAGGAGCTGGCGCGCATGCTCGCCGCGGTCAGCCGGCTGCCGGACCACCGCCGTATCCCGCTCGGTCCGCTGAGCACCGCGGAGGTCGCCGAGCTCTTCCGGCGTGAGACGGGTCAGAACCCGACCGCGGGCATTGTCAGGAGTCTCTCCTCCCGGACCGCGGGCAACCCGTTCTTCGTCCGCGAGCTCTCGCTGCTGCTCGCCGAAGACGGCGTCGTCACCGAAGCCGCCACCGAACGCGCGGGCGTGCCGTCGACGGTGCGTGACGTCGTCCGCGACCGCATGTCGGGCCTCAGCGACCAGACCAGGACCCTGCTCGAGATCGCCGCGTTCGTCGGCCGGGACGTCGATCTGCGCGTGCTGGCCGCGGCCTCCGGCGTGGACACGCTCCAGTGCCTCGATCGCCTGGAGCCGGTGAGAGGGCTGGGGCTTCTGGAGCCCAAGCCGGGAGACCCCTTCACGGCCCGGTTCGCGCACGACCTGATCCGTGACTCGCTCGTCGAGGCGGTACCCGCGCACCTCGCCCGTCGGCTGCACCTCCGGATCGCCGACGCCGTAGCGCCCGGGGAGCCCGGCGGCGAGTTCGCCGCCGAGCGCCTCGCCCACCATCTGCTGGCGGCCGGGTCGCTCGCTGATCCGGCCCGCACCACGGGCGCGCTGCTCCGCGCCGGCCGGAACGCCACCGCCGCGGGCGCGCTCGAGGCGGCCGAACAGCAGCTGCGCTCAGCGGTCCGGGTGGCGCGGGCCGCCGACCTCACGCAACTGGAGCTGGTCGCGCTGACCCAGCTCAACGCCGCCCACGGGATGCGGTCGGGCTACGTCAGCGCCGACCTCGACCTGCTGGAGCGGGCCGAGACCCTGGCGTGGACGCTCGGCCGGGAGGTCGAAGCGGCCGGATTCCTGCTCACTCGCTGGACCGCCCATCTCCAGGTTCTGGACTTCACGCACGCCACCCCGCTGGCTCGCCGGCTGCTCGATCGGGGCGACGCATCACCGGAACCGTCGGTGCGCGCGATCGGGTGGTTCGCCTGGGGCATTCACCAGTGGCACCTGGGCGAGGCCGGCGAGGGGTACCGCTTCCTGAGCCGGTGCGCTCACGGCCTCCCCCGCGGCGACGCCGGGCCGGCCGGCGATCCGCTCCGGCTCGCCGTGCAGGTGCCGGTGTGGCTCGCTCAGGTGACCGCCGCCCACGGCGACGTCGAGGGCGCGAGGGAACTGTTCGACGCGGTCGAGGAGGAGATGGGCGACGACCCGTACGTCGTCGCGGTCTGGTCGGCGTTCTCGGCGCTCACCGCGGTCCAGGCGAACGACCCGGCCTGGGCGCTCCGCGCGGCGGAGCGGGGGCTCGTCACCGACTCCGACCTGGTCTTCCCGACCCTCCGCACGCATCAGCGGCTGGCGCGGCACTGGGCCCACGCGGCTACCGGCCGCGACCCCGCCCGGGCCGCCGCCGAGGCCGAAGAGCTCATTCTGACGACGCTGGCCGACCCTCCGCTGCGGTCGGTCGCCGGCTGGTACGGGGCGTTGACCGAGATGTGGCTGGCCGCGGGGGACCTCGCCCGGGCCGCCGCGGCCCTCGACCGGGCGGAGCATTTCCTCCGGATCGGTGGCCAGCGCGACGCCGAGGGACACCTTCTCCTCGTGCGGGCGCGGCTGTTGCGCGCCGAAGGAGAGCCCGCAGCCGTGGTCCGGGCGGCAACCGAGCGAGCGAGGGCCCTGTGCGTCGCACGCGAAGCACATCTGTTCGCCCGGCGCGCCGACGAGCTCAAGTGACTCGTCAGGCCGGACGGTCTCCGGCATCCGGACCGGCCAGGAAGTCCGCGGCGCGGCGGGCGAACAGGTGGGCCTCCCGCTCGCGGGCGAGCGCTCCGGCCCGCTCGGCCACCGACGACGCCTCGCCTCCGGTGGCACGCAGCAGGCGCGCCCGCAGCAGGAGGAGCAGTGCCTCCGCGTAGCGCTGCCCGGTGGACTCGAGGAAGTGCTCGGCCCGGTCGAGGGCCGCGGCGGCCTTCGCCGGGCGGTCGGCCGCCAGCCATGCCTCCGCGAGCAGTCCGCACCACGTGGGCACGTTCGAGCGCGGTGGATCCAGCAGCATCGCCTCGATGAGCCGTTCGGCTTCCGCCGCCGCGACCGCGGGCTCCCGGCCGGTGACGGCGAGCGCCCAGAGCCGGGCGAGCCGCAGGTACAGGCCGAAGAACCGGTAGGAGAACTCGGGGTCCTCGGCGATGCCCTCCCTCGCGACGCGCAGCGCCCACTCCGGGTCTCCGGCCATCGCCGCGATCCGCGCCGCGAAGCTGGTCCAGACGGTGATCGCGTAGGAGTCCTCCCCGGCGGCGATCTCCATCCCGTCGAGCAACGCGCGTGCCGCGTCGACGTCGCCGTGCAGTGCCGTGACCTCGGCGAGCATGCCGAGCGACATGAGCTGCAGGTCGTAGCGGAGGGGCCGCTCCGCTCGCTCGGCCAGATCCTCGACGAGCGTGCGGTTGGCCCGGCCGAGGTAGCGGAACGCTTCTCCGACATCGCCCACGTCCCACTGGTGGATGCCCCACGCGAGCAGGCCGTACGCGCACACGAGCGGATCCGGCGAGTCGCTGCCCTGCTCGAGCAGGCGACGCGCCAGTGGGCCGCTCCGATCGAGCCGGCCCGCCTGGGAGTACGCGGCCCGGCGGGAGAACAGGAAGTCGGCGGCCTCGCGCTCGCGGCCGAGCGTCCGGGCGAGCTGCTCGGCGCGTTCCAGCGCGTCGAACGCCGACGCGCGGTACCCCGTCCGCATGCCCACCACGGCGGTGAGCTGGGACAGTGCGGCGAGTTCCCACTCCGGGAGGTCCGCGTCGCGTGCCAGTTGCGCCGCCGACTGCAGTTGCTGCTCGGCGGCGACGAGCGCGGACCGGGCCGCCGCGCGCCGGCCCGCCGCGACGAGCGCCGCCGCGGTCCGGGCCGGATCGGCGAGCGGGCCGGCGGCCCACAGGTGGTGGGCACGGCGTTCCGCGGTGAACACGTCCCCCAGGTCGACCTTCTCCAGCCCGTCCGCGACCGCCAGGTGGAGCCGAGCCGCCCGTGCCTGCGGAATGTCCCTGGCGACCGACTCCCGGACGAGGTCGTGCGTGAAGCGCACCGAGAACGGATCGCCCGGCACGGTCGCGAGCAGACCGAGCGCGTGCACGGGCTCCAGGGCGGCGAGGCAGGACGCCACGTCGAGCCGCGTGATGCCCGCGAGAAGCCGGAGATCCACGTCCCGGCCGACGACCGATGCGGTCCGCAGCAGCTCCGACGTGCGATCGCCGAGTCCGTCCATCCGGTCGCGGACGACGTCTCGCACGGTGGAGGGCACTCCGCCCCGGGTGAGGGCCTCCGGAGTGAAGACGCCGCCGTCGGCGAGCAGCCGGGCCAGTTCCCGGACGAAGAACGGGTTTCCCGCCGTCCGCGTGTAAATGCCCCGGGCGACCTCCGGCGCCGGATCCCGGCCGATCTCGCGCCGGACGAGCTCGGTCACCTCGTCCGGACCGAGCGGCCCGAGGTGGATCCGGCGATGGCCGGACACGCGGCTCACCGTGGAGAGCATCCGCGTCAGCTCCGGGTCCGAGAGAACGCCGTGCTCCCGGAGAGCGCCGACGACGACGGTTCGCTCCGGCAGCCACTCCGCCAGGTAGCCGAGCAGCTGGAGCGACGCGGTGTCGGCCCACTGCAGGTCGTCGAGGAGCACCAGCACCGGGCGCGGCGCCGCCGTCCGGGCGAGAAGGTCGACGACCTGCCTGAACAGGCGGAACTGGGATCCCTCGACCGGTAGGGCCGCCTCGACGACGTCGCCCTCGCGCTGCCGCACGAGGTGGACGAGCTCGCCGGTCGGTCCCTGGTCCCGGTCGGCGCTCCCGCGCGCGTCGAGAACACCCTCGACGATCTGGATCCACGGCCACATCGCCGGCGCTCCGTCGCCTTCCCGGCAGCGGCCCCAGAGAACGAGCACCCCGCGCCGGTCCGCGTCGAGGGCTGCCTCCTCCAGCAGCCGGGTCTTCCCGACACCGGGCTCACCCTCGAGGAAGACCAGGCCGGTGCCTCCGTCTAGTGAGGCGCTCACGGCCCGCTGGAGCGTCACCCGCTCGGCGGCCCGTCCGACGACGGACTCGCGCGTCACCGTGGCGTCGTCCGCGGTCGCCGAGGGCGGGCCGGCGGCGGTCAGCACCGCGTGGAGGGCGGTATTCACCGACTCGCACGACGGGTCCATCGCCGACGCCAGGCGCAGGGGACGCAGGACCTGCTGGGGACGCTCGAGCCGAATCGACAGTTCGGCAGCGGCGACGCACGCATCGAAGAACTCGCCGTCCAGCGCCGCGAAGACCCCGGTCGCCCCGGCCCCGTGTCGCAGGCCGTCGGCCGCAGGACCCTCCCAGAGCTCCAGGGCCCGGATGTAGTCGCTGAGCGCAGCCTCGGGGCGCTGCTCCGCGAGAGCCGCCCGCGCCGCCTCGACCCGCTGCCGGAAGGCGACGAGGTCGAGCATCCCCTCCCCCGGCACGAAGAGGTAGCCGGAGTCCTGCCGCCGGAGATAGGAGCCGGGCTCCCGGGCCGGCAGCTCCGGCTCCAGCAGCCGGCGTAGCGCGCCGACGTATCGCTGGACGACGTTGGGTGCGCTGGCCGGCGCGTCGTCACCCCAGAGCAGGTCGACGAGCATCGCCGTGCTCAACGGGCGGCCCGCCTGCGCGAGCAGCAGGGCGAGGAGGCGAGCCTGTCGCGGCGGCCCGACGTCCAGGCCGACGCCGGCGCGCCCGACGCGCAGCGGGCCGAGGATGTGCAGGCGGAGAGCACCGTCGGCGGCCGACCGGACAGGCAGCTCCGCCATCACCCCGTGGAACCCCCGGCACGTACGGATTCTCGACGCCGTCAAAGTACCCGCTGTCCACGCCCCGACCAACTGACCGGATCTTCTCCGTCGAACCTGCCCGAAGGGGCAATCACCGCGAATCGGCACGGGTGTCGGTGGTGAACCCCGTGGACCGGATCGTTCCAGCTGCACGCGATAACATCCCACGTGCCCGTTCGGGCAGATCTGCGCGCGGCCAGAGGAGAGGCGATCAGCCCCGTGACCGCCTCGACTCGCCTACGCCTGCACGTCCTGGGTCCGTTGCGGATCGTCCGGGACGGCCACGAGACGGACGCCGGCCCGCGCCAGCAGGCGTACGTCCTGGCCTTGATGCTCACCCGCGCCAACCGGCCGATCGGAATGGGTGAGCTGGTCGACCTGGTCTGGGGCGACGACGCTCCCGCCACCGCGCCGAACGTGATCCAGAAGCACGTCAGCGCGGTGCGGCGACTGCTGGAACCCGAACTGCGGCCCCGCGAGGCCGGCACGTACGTGCAACGCCAGGGCACCGGGTACCGATTCGTGGCCGGTCCGGGCGTTCTCGACCTCGCCGACTTCCGCCGCCTGGTCTCGGAAGCCGAGTCCGCGCAGGCCGACGGGCGCCCCGAGGCCGCGTTCGAGACCTATCTGGACGCCCTGGCGCTCTGGCACGGCGCCGCCGGCGGCGACTTCTCCCACGGACCGGCCGCACGCGCGATCTTCACCGCGCTCGACGCCGAATTCGTCGACGCCTGCGTGGCCGCGGCCGAGCTGGGGATGTCCCTGGTCCGGCCGGCGGAGGTGCTGGCCCCGCTCCGGCTGGCCGTGTCGATGGCACCGCTCCACGAACCCGCACGAGCGGCGCTCGCCTCCACCGTGGCCGCCGCCAGGAGCACCCGGCCGCCCCCGGTCCCGGACCGACGCATCCGGTCCGCTCACGCCGTCGGCCTCGTCGGCCGGACCGGGGAGCTGGCCACGCTGCGAGAGGTCCTGGACTCGGCCGCGTCGGCCGAGGGCCGCGTGGTCGTCGTGGACGGTGAGCCCGGCGCGGGGAAGACCCGCCTCCTGGAGGAGGCGGGCACGGCGGCCGAACGGTCCGGCGCCCTCGTCGTCTGGGGCCACTGCCTCGACGGCGACGGCACGCCGTCGATGTGGCCGTGGGTGGAGGCCGTCGGCGCGCTTCTCGACGGGCTCCCCGCCGCGCCGCGGGCACAGTGGCTCGCCGGGGAGCTCGGTCGCCTGGTCGAGCCACGCGGCGAATCCCTCGGCTCCCTGCTGCTCCCGGACGGCGGCGGCCAGCTCCGGCTCTTCGACGCGGTCGTGGCCCTGCTGGCGTCGATCTCCGCGCAGCGGCCGGCGATGCTGATCGTCGACGACCTCCAGTGGGCCGACACGGCGTCGCTGACGCTGTTCGGGCATCTGGCCGCGCACGCGCCCCGCGGCGCGGTCCTCGTCGGCGCGGTGCGAACCCACGCCCCCCGGCCCGGTGCGGAGCTGGTCCGCGTCCTGACCGCCGCCGGCCGCACGCCGGGGCATCGCCACCTCCGGCTGGCGCCTTTCGATTCGGCCGAGGTCATCGAGCTGGTTCGCCGCGAGATCGGGCAGACCCCCGCTCCCGGCGTGGCGCGCGACATTCACGCGCGCACGGCGGGCAACCCGTTCTTCGTCCGCGAGCTGGCGCGGCTGCTCGCGGCCGGCGACTCGCTGAGCACGGACGCCCCGGCGCGCACCGAGGTGCCGTCCACCGTGCGAGCCGTCGTCCTGGACCGCATGGCCGGGCTCGACGACGACGGCCGGGACCTCCTGCGGATCGCCGCGCTCCTCGGCCGCGACATCGACCTGGAACTGCTCGCCGACGCCGCGGGACTCGACACCGAGACCAGCCGCCGTCGGCTCGGACCCGCCGAGTCACTCGGTCTCGTCGGGCTCTCCCCCGAGGCTCCGCTCTCCTACCGCTTCTCCCACGACCTGGTCCGGGAAGCCGTGTCGGGAACGGTGACGCCGATGAGGGCCCACTCGCTGCATCTGCGCATCGCGGACGCGCTCACGCTCGCCGGCACGTCCGACGACGAACGTCTCGCCCATCACCTCTGGTCCGCCGCACCGCTCGCCGACCCGGCCCGGATCACCGACGCGCTGCTGCGCGCCGGTAGCCGGGCCGCGGCCAAGTCCGCGTTCGACGCGGCCGAGCAGCACTTCTGGTCGGCCGCTCGCACGGCGCGCACCGCGGACCGGCCGGAACGGGAGCTGGCCGCGCTGGGGCAGTTGATCACCGTCGCCGGGATGCGATCCATGTACGGCGCCCCCGCGCTCGACCGGCTGGCGAGAGCCGAGGAGCTGGCCGCCCGGCTGGGCCGGGAACGGGAGGCCGCCGACTTCCTCTTCACCCGCTGGGTCGTGCACGTCCAAGGCATGGATTTCGACCGGAGCGAGCGCCTGGCGCGCCGGCTGCTCGTCGCGGGCGAGACCTCCGGCGACCCCGTGGTGCAGGCCTACGGTCTGCACGCCTGGGGGCTCCAGCAGTGGTCGACCGGCAACGTCGGCGAGGGTTACCGGCACCTGGCCCGTCTGGGCCGGAGTCTGCCCGCCGACCTCGTCCCCCGCGCGGAGAACCCGCTCCGCTACGACCTCCGGCTGCTCTCGGCCGCGATGCTCGGCGAGGTGACGGCACTCCACGGCGACGTCGACGCGGCGCGTGCGCTCCTGGACGAACTGGAGGTCGCGGCCGGCGAGGATCGGTACGCGATCACGGTGTGGGCGACCATCTCCGCGCGAACCGCGTCGATCGTGGGAGACCACGGCTGGGCTCTCCGAGCCGCGGAGCGGGGCATCGCGGTCGACCCCGAGTTCTCCTTCGCGTTTCTCGGCACCTATCAGCGGCTGGTCCGCGCGTGGGCGCTGGCGATGCGAGGGAACGACCCGGAGGCCGCGGCGGCCGAGGTCCGGGCGCTCCTCTCCGACCGTCTGCTGGACCCGCCGGTCTCGTGCGTCGCCACCTGGTACGCGCTGCTCGCCGAGATGCGGCTGGCGGCCGGGGCTCCGGACGAGGCCGCCGACGCGCTCGACCGGGCGGACCAGGCCCTCGAGACCTTCGGTCAGCGATATGCGGAGGGGCTCGTCCTCCTCCAACGCGCCCGGCTCCTCCAGGCGCGCGGCGAATCCGCCGCTACCGTCCGAAAGGCCGCGCGACGGGCACGCGCCTTGTCGGTCGAGCGCGAGGCCCACCTGTTCGCTCAGCGCGTCGACCAACTGCTCACCGAGCTCGACCGACCTCTCCGGCCATCGTCCTCCGAGGACGCGCCCTGATGGCGTACCCACGCACTGCGGGTACATTTCCGGACGGGTCAAGGGCGCTCCGTCAGAAACCGGCTCGGGGGTGATCGGCGGCGTGGACGTCTCGCCGGGAACACCAGCCGCCGGTGGCTCAGCGCGGTCGGACATCCTCGGTTCGTTACGCATCCGGCGGAACGGCGTCGAGGTGGACCTGGGCCCGCGCCAGCAGGCCTACCTACTGGGTCTCCTGCTGGCGCGAGCCGGCCAACCGGTCAGCGTCGACGATCTGATCGAGCTCATCTGGGACGACGAGGCCCCGCCCAGCGCCCTCAACGTGGTTCAGCGGTACGTCGGTGCGCTCCGGCGGTTGCTCGAGCCGGAGCTGCCGGCCCGGAGCAACGGCGCCTACCTGCGGCGACACAGCAACGGCTACCTGTTCGTCGCCGATACGGAGGCCTCCGACGTCGCCGCGTTCCGGGCCCTGGTCGCCGCGGCCCACCGCCGGCTCGCCCAGCGGGAGCCCCGGGCGGCGCTCGACGACTTCGCGGCCGCGCTGGCACTCTGGCGGGGCCCGGCCGGTGACGGGTTGAACCCGGGGCGGGCGGCGGCACCCCTCTTTGCCTCGCTCAACGAGGAGTTCTTCACCGCGTGCTCGGCCGCGGCCGAGCTGGCGGTCTCGCTCGGCCGGCCGCAACGCGTCCTGCGTCCCCTGCGCCTCGCCGCGTCGATGGCCCCGTTGCACGAACGGGTGCAGGCCGCTCTCGTCACCGCGCTCGCCGCGGCCGGACAGCACGCCGAGGCTCGTTCGCTCTACGAGCGGGTGCGCGCCCGCCTGGCCGAGGAGATCGGCATCGACCCCGGGCCGGCCATGCGCGACGCCAAGCGGCGGATCCGCGACCGGCCGGCGACGCCCCGCCCCGCGGCCGCGGAACCCGCGTCGAAGCTGGTCGGCCGAGCCGCCGAGCTGTCGGTCCTCCGGCAGGCGGTGGCTTCGGTCCTCGCCAGCGGAACCGGTCTGCTCGTCGTGGAGGGCGACCCCGGAATCGGCAAGACCCGGTTGCTGGAGGAGACCGCCGGCGAGGCGACCCGCCGTGGTGCACTCGTCGTCTGGGGTCACTGCCTGGAGGGCGACGGCTCGCCCTCGATGTGGCCCTGGGTGAAAGCGATCGGCGCGATCCTCGACACCCTCCCCGATCCGAGCCGGGAGGAGTGGCTCGCCGGTCGGCTGGGCCGGCTCGCCGAACCCGACGACGGCGTCTCCGACACCCCGGTGCTGCCGGACAACACCGCACAGTTCCGCCTGTTCGAACACGTCGTGCACGCCGTCGGGCAGGCCGCCCGCCAGCGGCCGGTTCTGCTGATCATCGACGATCTGCACTGGGCCGACGTCGCCTCGGTGCAGCTGTTCGGCCACCTCGCGGCCCGGCTCCCGAGTGGCGTCCTGCTGATCGGGACGCTACGCACCCGCGCCCCGCTGCCCGGTACGGAGCTGGTCGGAATGCTCGCGGCGGCCAGCCGCGTGCCTGGTCATCGACGTCTGCGCCTCGACGTGCTCGACCGGGACGAGGTGGCCGAGCTGGTCCGGCGGGAGACCGGCCAGGTTCCGGACGCAGCCGTCACCCGCACCATCTCCGCCCGCACGGCCGGCAACCCGTTCTTCGTCCGCGAGCTGGCCCGGCTGCTCACGGCCGACGGCGGGGTGCTCACCGAGCGCAGCGCGGTGAGCACCGGCGTGCCGTCGACGGTGCGTGACGTCGTCCGCGACCGGATGGCCGGGCTCGACGATCGCGCCACGGACCTGCTCCAGATCGCCGCCCTCGTCGGGCGGGGTGTCGATCTCCGGCTGCTCGCCCACGCCGCCCGCGTCGACGTCCAGACCAGCCTGGGACTTCTGGAGCCGGTCGAAACCCTGGGCTTGCTGGAGCCCGCTCCTGACGATCCCTTCGCCTACCGTTTCGCCCACGACCTCGTGCGCGAATCGATTTCGGAGACGACCCCGCCGCTGCGCGCGCCCCGGCTCCATCTGCGTATCGCCGACGCGCTCGAGCAGACGCCGGGGCGGTCCGTCGCCGAACGCCTCGCCCACCATCTCTGGGCCGCCGGACCACTCGCCGACCCCGCCCGCACCACCGCGGCGCTGATTCGCGCCGGCCGGAGCGCCGCCACGAAGCTCGCACTCCAGGACGCCGAGCGGCAGCTCCGCTCGGCCGCCCGGCTGGCCAGAACGAGCGGGCTGCGCGAGCTCGAACTCTCCGCGCTCTCGCACCTCACCGCGGTCGTCGGCATGCGCGCCGGGTACGTCGGCGCCGCGCTGGACCTGCTCGAGCGGGCCGAGCAGCTGGCCCGCGACCTGGGCCGCGAGCTCGAGGCCGCCGACTTCCGGTTCTCCCGTCGTGCCGCCTACTCGGAAGCGGCGCAGCTCGACCGCAGCGGCCCACTGGCCCGGCGTCTGCTGGAGGAGGGGCAAGCCTCCCCCGACCCGGTCCTGCGCGCGTACGGTCTGGTCAGCTGGGGCATCCAGGAGTGGGACCGGGGCAACATCGGCGAGGCGTTCCGCTACCTTCGCAAGGCCGACCCGCTCGTGCTCGACGAGCTCACCTGGCGCGACGAGAACCGCCTCCGACGTGACCTGCAGCTCAAGTCGCCGGTGATGCTCGCCCTGGTCACCACCCTGCACGGCGACGTCGACTCGGCACGCACGGTGATCGAGCGGCTGGAGGCCACCGCGGGCGACGATCCGTACGTCGTCACGATCTGGTCCACCTTCGCCGCCACCAGCGCGGCGCTGGCGGGCGAGCCCGCCTGGGCCCTGCGGTCCGCGGAGCGCGGCATCGCCGAAGACCCCGGGTTCTCGTTCGTCTTCTTCGGCGCCTACCTCCGGATGGCCCGGCACTGGGCGCACGCGGTCACCGGCGACGACCCCGCCGGCGCCGCGGTCGAGGCCGAGCGGATCCTGAGCGCCACCCTCGTCGACCCGCCGCTGAGTGGCGTCGCCACCTGGTACGGGCTGATTGCCGAGATGTGGCTCGCGGCCGACGCCCCCGACCGGGCCGAGGCCGCGCTCGTGCGGGCCGAGCATTTCCTCGGCGTCAACGACCAGCGGTACGCCGAGGGCCTCGTTCTGCTGCTGCGCGCCCGGTTGCTCCAGGCACGCGGTGCGCCTCTCGCCGACGTCCGAGCCGCGGCGGAGCGGGCGCGGGTGCTCTCCGGCCAACGCGAGGCGTACCTGTTCGCGCGCCGCGCGCAGGAGATGCTCGACGCGCTGGATACCGACTGAACGACCGGTGGAGACGACGTCCACCGGAAATCTCCTGCTCTCGGCTCCACTCGCGCACATGACTGCGCCAGGAATACCCGTCGTCTTCATCCACGGCCTGTGGATCCACTCGTCGTCGTGGACACCGTGGGTAGAGCTGTTTCACGCCGCCGGCTACCAGCCGATCGCCCCGGGCTGGCCGGGAGACGGCGAGACCGTGGCCGACACCCGGGCACGGCCCGGGCGTCTCGCCGGCGTCGGGCTGGAGGACATCGCGACGCACTACCGCGGCATCATCGAGGATCTCGACCGGCCGCCGATCGTCATCGGACACTCCGTCGGCGGCACCGTCGTCCAGAAGCTGAACCTCACGAGCGACCTGTGCGCCGCGGTGGTCCTCAACCCGGCCCCGATCAAGGGCGTCCGGGCGCTCCCGCTCGCCCAATTGCGGTCCTCGTTCCCGGTGCTGCGCAGCCCCGGCAACCAGAAGCGGGTGATCGCGTTGAGCGCCGAGCAGTTCCGCTACGGCTTCGGCAACACCCTGACGGCCGATGAGTCGGACGAACTCCACGAACGTTTCGCGATTCCCGGCCCCGGCCGGCCGCTGTTCGAGGTGGCGACGTCGAACTTCCGGAGCAGCTCACCCGCCGCGGTGGACACCCGGACCGGGCAGCGGGCTCCGCTCCTGTTCGTCTCCGCCGAGCGCGACCACACCGTGCCGGACGTCGTGACCCGCGCGGCGCACCGCCTGTACCGCGACTCCCCGGCGGTCGCCGACCTGATCCAGCTGCCCGGGCGCGGACACTCGGCTCCGTTCGACCACGGCTGGGCGGACGTCGCCGACCAGGTCGAGAGCTGGGTGAAGCGTCAGGTCGTCAGTCACGCCTGAGAGCGGGTCCAGTGGACCGCTCCACGGTAGGAGTCCGTCCCGGCCGGAGCGCACTTACCGCGCTCTGAATCCCCGCTCGGCCGCCGGTAAGTCCCGGTTCAGTAGCCGCTCACTATCCTGCGCCCACGACGGTCGAGGAGTCAGGAGCACGTTCGGTGTCCAACCACGGAGCGCCGGCCGCGGGAGCCCGGCGCATCCCGGTCACCGTGATCGGCGACGATCCGCTGACCCGTGCGGGCCTGATCGCCCACCTACAGTCCGGTCCGGACATCGACCTGCGGCCGGCGACCCCGGACGGGGATCATCGGCCCGGCGTCGCGGTGGTGGCCACCGACCGGGTCGACCGGGCCGCGGTGGGCCGCCTCCGTGCGCTGAGCAGCGGGTGGAAGGCGGTACTGATCGTCGCCCACCTCCGGGAGCCGGAGTTGCTGCGGGCACTGGACGCCGACGTCTTCGCGATCCTGCTCCGCCACGACGTGACCCCGGACCGCCTGCTGCGGGCCGTCCGGGCGTCGGCTCGCCACGACCGGGACCTGCCGGCCGACGCCGTCGGCCACCTCGTCGACGTGGTGGTCCGGCTGCGGCGAGCCGACCCCGCCGGTCGCGACGACGAGCGGCCCCCGACCCAGCGCGAGCTGGACGTATTGCGCCTGATCGCCGAGGGCATGGAGACCCGCGAGGTCGCCGCGCACCTGTCCTTCTCCGAACGGACCGTCAAGAACGTCCTCTACGGCGTCACCGCCCGCTACGGGCTCCGGAACCGCACCCACGCGGTGGCCCACGTTCTCCGTGAGGGCTACTTGTGAGCGGCAGCAGACCGCGGCCGCGCTCACACGGGAAGCGCTGCGGCCTCGGGTGGTAACGCTTGGGTGAGTTGGGCACGCGAGGTGATGTCGAGCTTCATGAACACCTTGCGCAGGTGGTACTGCACCGTTCGGCGGCTGATGAACAGGCGCGCGCCGATCTCCGGGTTGGTCAGTCCGGCGCTCGCCAGCGCCGCGATCTGGGCTTCCTGTGCGGTGAGCGACGGATGGCGTCTCTCGGCGGCCCGGGTCGTGACGTCCCCGGTGGCCTGCAGCTCGCGCGCCGCCCGGCCCGCGAACCCGACGGAGCCGAGTGCGTGGAACGTCTGGTGCGCTTTCCGCAGATATCGGCGGGCGTCCCCCCGCCGGCCCTTCCGACGCAGCCACTCCCCGAACAGCAGCTGGGAACGCGCGATCTCGAGCTGCCCCCGGGTGGTGCTGAGCTGCGCGATGGATTCCAGGTAGTGGTCCTCCGCCCGGTCGTCGTCGCGGAGCAGCGCCAGGCACCTCTCGTGCAGGCCGAAGTTCCAGGCCCGCGGGGTGGCGGCGACCCGCTCGGCCAGCCAGTCCCGGATGGAGCGGAGCTCGTTCAGGTCACCGGTTCGCGAGGCCGCATCGATGATCTCGGACACCACCATCGACGCCACGATCCGCTGATCGGAGTCGAAGGCCCTCTTCCCCGCCTCGAGCGCCACGTCGAACCGGCCGAGCGCATTGGACAGCACGGCGTCCGCGTAGTCGGCGCAGAAGCCGAACGTCGCGCGGCCATCGAGGACCTGCTGACGCACCTCGGCGCTGAGCTTCGGAGTCCGGATCTCGTCGCCCCGCCAGGCCGAGAGAACCACCTCCACGTGGCGATTCGTCCGACCGGTGCTGACCGCGGCGACGGCGAGCGACTCCTCGATCAGGGCTCCGGCCGCGAGGAAATCGCCCTCGTGCATCCGGTGGAAGGCGCTGTAGTTCAGCGCCTGCTGCAGGGCCGCGAGCGCGCCGTCGCGCCGGCAGACGACGACTTGGCGCGTCGCGAGAACGCCCATCGCCTCTTCGTCCCAGAGCTCCTCCGCCAGCATCAGGAGCAGCCGGTTCACGCCGAACACCGGCCAACGATCGGTCGGCGCGGCGGTCACCAGCAGGTCGACGGCCCGGCGCAACAGCGGCACCGCCGCGACGAAGCCGTCGACGATCCGGACGTACAGCCCCTCCAGCAGCAGGTCCGTGAACGTGGACGGATCACCGGACCTCCGGACGATGTCCGCGACCGACGCGGCGGCCTTCGCGAACAGCGGATCGTTCTGCCTCGCGTCCCAGAACGTGCCCGCCAGCGCTTCCAGCGCCGTCGCCCGGGCTTCCTCGGCGTGGTCGGGCCCGAATCGCGCCGCGGCGCCGAGGAGCAGCTCGACGCCGTCGGCGCGGCGGTGCTGCTCGATCGCGATGATCCCCCGGATCCGCATGACGCGCGCCGCCTGCTCGTCGGCGAGCGGCCGCATGCTCGCGGTGTCCAGGAGGAAGAGGGCGGCCTCGTGGCCCCCCGCGTCCCGGGTCGCTTCCGCCGCGGCGATCAGACGGCGGGTCCGCGTCGACGGGTCCGCGGTGAGCTCCGCGGCGCGCTCGAGGAAAGCGGCGGCCGCGGCGAGCCCACCCCGGGCGCGCGCGTGGCCCGCGGACTGTTCGAGCTCGACGGCGGTGTCCTCGTCCGGGCTGTCCGCTGCGTGCGCCCGATGCCAGGCCCTGCGGTCCGGATCCGAGCTCGGATCGGTGACCGCGGCCAACGCCTCGTGCACCTCGCGACGAGCGACGAGCCCCGCCGCCCGGTACACGGCCGAACGCGCCAGCGGGTCACGGAACTCGACCCGGGCGCCGAGCGAGATCAGGCCGGAGGCGAGCGCGGGTGTCACTGCCGAGAGCTCGAGACCCAGCCGGTCCGCGGCGGACCACAGCGTCGTGGGGTCGCCCACCGGGTCGGCGGCGGCCAGCAGCAGGAACTGACGTGCCGCCGGCGGCAGCGCGTCGAGACGCTGGCGGTAGCCCCGCTCGACCTGCGGAGACAGCGGTACCGCGCCCGGGAACCGGAAGCCCCCCGCCAGCTCCGCCGGCCCGACGCCACGAGCGACGTCGAGCAGCGCGAGCGGGTTTCCGTGCGTCTCGGTGACGATCTGGCGCCGCACGCTCGGGTCGAGCGGGCCGGCCATCACCGAGTCCAGCAGTTCGCGTGCGTGGCGGGCCGAGATCCCGGTCAGGACGAGCGTCGGGAGCCCTTGGAACTCCTCCCGGCCCTCCCGGGACGCGAACACGACGGCCGCCGCCTCGGACTTCATCCGGCGAGCGACGAACGTCAGGGTCAGCACGGTCTCCCGGTCCATCCACTGCTCGTCGTCGACGACGCAGAGCACCGGGCACTCGCGCGACAGATCGGCCAGCAGGCCGAGCACCCCCAGCGAGACGACGTACCGGTCGGGCGAGTCGCCTTCCTGCAGTCCGAACGCCACCCGCAGAGCGTTGCGCTGCGGAACCGGGAGGCGATCGATCCGGTCGGTCATCGTCCCGAACAGCTGGTGCAACCCGGCGTACGGCAGCTCCGCCTCCGACGGCATGCCGACCGTCGCGAGAATTCGCAGATCACCGGCCTTGTTCACGAGAGCCTGCAGGAGGGCGCTCTTCCCGATCCCCGGCTCACCGTGCACCACGAGGGCGCGACTCTCGCCGGCGCGCACCGCCTCGAGCACGTCGTCGAGCACGCGGCACTCGTCGTCGCGGCCCACCAATCCCGCACGTTTCGCCGGAACATTCGCTGAAACGGTCATAGCCGCCCACTACCGCGGCAAAGCTCTCTCGTCATTAGGTCATCCCCGTTTTCTGCTGCGGCGACCCCACTTCTGCCGATCGCACGGGCAGTCTGCCGAGGCGAACTGACGTCTTACTTCAACCGCACTGACCTCGATCCGGCCGGCACTGACCGGGAGCCAGTGGTCCGACCGGCGCGCGCCGACCGGCCGGGCCGCGCCGGCCACCCACCACCGGCCGGTGGCGGATGCACGGGCCAGCCGCCCGTCCGAGGCTGAGCGGGTGACGTAGGCGCGGTCAACAGATCGCCGGCGGTTCGACCTGGCCGAACACGTCGCATGAACCGGTTACCGATCAGGGGGACGGACGTGTCCGCATCAGTCAGCACTCTCCGCACGGCCACCGGTCCGCGGGCGGCGGCCGACGCCGACCTCCGGCTCCAGATACTCGGCCCGCTACGGATCTGGCGGAACGGGGTCGAGCTGGACGCAGGCCCACCGCAGCAGGCCTACCTGCTGGCCCTCTTGCTCTCCCGGGACGGACGGCCGATCAGCACGAACGACCTCATCGACCTGATCTGGGACGACAAGGCCCCGGCCAGCGCGCTCAACGTCATCCACAAGTACGTCGGATTGCTGCGCCGGCTGCTGGAGCCGGCGCTTCCCGCCCGGGAGATGGGCTCTTACCTCGTGCGCCAGGGAAACGGCTACCTCTTCACTGCTCGCCCGGGAACTCTCGACCTGACGAGCTTCCGCCGGCTCACCAAGGCGGCGAAGGACGAGCATGCGGCGGGCCGCCCGGACGACGCTCTCGACCGGTACGTCGACGCGCTCCGTCTCTGGAGCGGCTCCACGGCGGACGCGCTGGCCCGCGAGTCGGCGGCGACCGGGCTCCATACGGCGTTGGACGGCGAGTTCCACGAGGCCTGCTGCGCGGCCGCCGACCTCGCGGTCGCGCTGAACCAATCGTCCCGGGTGCTGCCGTCGCTGCGGCTGGCGGCACGGATGGCGCCGCTGCACGAACACGTCCAGGCCGGCCTCGCGCGCGCGTTGGCCGCCGACGGTCAGCAGGCGGAGGCCCTCGCGGTGTTCCGGGCGACCCGGGAGCGACTCGCCGAGGAGCTCGGCATCGATCCCGGCCCGGCTCTCCAGGAGGCACAGCGGAAGGTCCTGAGTCAGACCGGCGCCTCGGCGCCCGACCACGAGCCGCTCGACACACCGGTTCCGGGCCCGGACGCACAACCGGCCCAGCTCCCGCCGGCCCTGCCGACGTTCGTCGGGCGCGGCCGCGAGCTGACGTTCCTCGCCGATCTGCTCTCCGAGGTCCGGACGAGCCCGCTGATCGTGGCGATGGACGGGATGGGCGGCGTGGGGAAATCGGCGCTGGCCACCCGCTTCGCGCACCAGGTCGCCGACCGGTTCACCGACGGACAGCTCTACCTGGACCTGCGCGGAGACTGCGCGGACGAGGACGACCTGTCGGCCGGCGACGCGCTGCGCTCACTGCTGTCCTCACTCGACGTGCCGGAGGGGAACATCCCGGCAACGCTCGACGCCCGGACGGGGGCCTACCGCAGCCTGACCGCGCGGAAGCGGATCCTCGTGGTCCTGGACAACGCCCGGGACGTGGCGCAGGTACGTCCGTTGCTTCCGAATTCGACCGGCTGCCTGGTTCTCGTGACCAGCCGCACGCCCCTCGTCGGCCTCGCCGTGCACGACGGCGCCCACCTGCTGCACGTCGACCTTCCGGACCTCCCGTCCGCGCGGTCGCTGCTCCGCCGACGCCTGGAGCGCTCGCGCCACCTGTCCGCCGCCGAGCTCGCGGCCCAGGCGACGACCCTCGACGAAATCATCGCCCGGTGCGGACGTCTGCCGCTCGCGCTGGCGAGCGTGGCCGGGTGGCTGAGCTCCCGCCCGCGCCGGTCGCTCGCCACCGTGGCGAACGAGCTCCGCGACGGCTACGAGCGCCCGACGAGCTTCTCCGGTGGCTCTCCCCTGAGCGATCTGCTGTCGGCTTTCGAATGGTCGTACCGCCGGCTCAGCCCGGAGGCCGCCCGGCTCCTCCGGCTGTTCCCGCTGACCCTGTCCGCGGGTGCCACCGCGGGGGCCTGCGCGAGCCTGTGCGGCACCACGCCGGCGGCCGTTCGGGCGTCGCTGCGTGAACTCACGCTCGCGACGTTGCTCGAGGAAGACGACCGGGGCGTGTACTCCGCGCACGTACTGGTACGCGCCTACGGCCACGAGGTGTCGCTCGCCACCGACTCCACGCCGGACCGGGCCGCCGCGGTCACCCGCCTGAGCCAGTACTACGCACGCGGCGACTCGCACACGGCAGGTTTGCTCGAGGCACCACCGGTACGCAGCGAGCTCCCCCCTCCTCTGGCCGGCTGAGCGCGCCGGCCACCGCCCGCCGCCCCGGACCGAACGGAGAACTGCTGTGCTCGACGAATACTCGCCGGACTGGATCGGCCGGGCCGGCCTCGACCTCGGCCCGGGCTACTGCATCACGATCGCGCTCGCGATCTCGTCCACCGAGGCCCTGCGGCGAGCGGGCGTGCCGGGTGTGCTGCCCCGCGTCTACGACGCCCTCCGGCGGGAAGCCCGGCTGCTCGGGGGCGACTACGTGCCGGTCGCGGCGTTCGACGTCGGCGGGCACGCCGTCCTGGTCGAGGAGAACGGCGGGATGGGCCTCTACCGCTGGGGTGGGCCGCTGTCGATGGGCACGGTCGCGGTGACCGCGTATCTCAGCCCGAGCAGCGGCGCCGAGCGGCTCGTGATCACTCGGGACGGCGCGGCGGTCGCCGAGGTCGACGCCGACGAGCCCGAGGTGGTGCGAACCGACGACCCCGCCTTGCGCGAGGTGCTCCTCGCGCTGGTGGCGGACGCCTTCCAGCCGTTCGAGGACGAGGACGATCCGGACGCCGACGGCATGCCGGACCTGCTGCGGGTGGCCTGCGAGTACGTGGGCATCCATCCGTCGGTCCACGACGTGGCGGTGCCCGCGCCCGGCGCCCCCGTCCGGTTCACGGCCTAGGCCGGCCGGCCGGCGCTGGAGCCTCGGCCGGCGCGCCGGAGATCACTTCGAGTCACCGGGCGGGCAACTCCAGTGGCCGTGCACTGCGCCCCCGTAGATTCCGCGTCGACCAGGGCCGGAGCACGCCGAGGATCGAGACCATGGACCTGCGAAGCAACCGTCACTACCGCGAGCTCGTGGCCGCCGAGCCGCGGTTCGCGCGTCTCGTCGACCTGTACGGCGAGGTCGACCCGTTCCGCTGGCAAGACAGCGACGAGCCGGACCGCAGCAAGTTCGCCGCGATGGCGTTCCACATCGTCGGGCAGCAGATTTCGGTGCGCGCCGCGAAGACGATCTTCGGCCGCCTCGCGCAGCGCGCCGGAGGTGAGGTGACCGCCGCGCGACTCGCGGAGCTGGAGATCGTCGAGCTCCGGGCGGCCGGGCTCTCCGGGGCGAAGGCCCGGTACCTCAACGCGCTCGCGCACGCACAGGTCGAGGGACGGATCGACCTGGAGCATCTCGACCATCTCTCCGACGGCGAAGCGATCACTCAGCTCGTAGCGCAGCCCGGTATCGGGGTCTGGTCCGCCCAGCTGTTCGTCCTCCATCAGCTGCACCGGCCCGACATCCTTCCCGCTCCGGACCTCTGGATCCGTCGCGGCGTGCAACAGCTGATGGAGTTACCCGCCGAGCCGACGGTGAAGGAGACGATCGCGCTGGGACTTCCCTGGTCGCCGAACCGCTCGTACGCCGCGGCTCTGCTGTGGAGCATCACGAAGCCACCGCCTCAGGGCAGCGTCCGGTAACCGTTGAGAAAGGCCGACGGCGTGCAGCCGAACCGCCGCCGGAAGGCGCGCGTGAACGTTCCGGGATCGGGGAAGCCGCTCAGGGAACCGGCCCGGGAGATCGACTCCCCCTCGTCGAGGAGCCGGCGTGCTTCCAGGAGCCGCTGGTCGCGGATGAAGCGGGCCGGTGAGGAGCCGGAGTCGGCGAACAACGCCTGCAGCAGTCGCAGCGAGATGTGATGGGCCCGGGCCAACGCGGCCGGGTCCAGGTCGGGATCGGTGGCGTTCTCGGCCACGAAGCGCCGGATGCGCCCGAGCAACGCGTCGCGGTCGGGCGTCGTCCGTGTGTGGGGTAGCTCGGCCCGGACGGCCTCCCAGAGCGCGCCGCGGTGTCTGCGGGTCTGCTCCCGCTGTTCGCTGACGTCGTCGAAGGACACGATCATTCCCGGGCCGCCGGGCAGCTCGATCGGGGTGCACGCCCACGCGATCGGAAACATCGTGCCGTCGCGGCGAATGAACCATTCGTCGGACGCCGGGGTGTACGGGAACGCCGTCCCGCGCCGCAGGACCCGGCAGTCGCCGCGCGCGTAGTCCGAGCCGTCGGGGTGCCGGTGGTGGGCCGTTTCGTGGCTGGGCAGCCCGTTGAGCGCGTGCGGGTCGGACCAGCCGAGCTCCGCCGCGGCAGCCAGGTTGGCGAAGGCGATCTCGCCGCCGCCGTCGACGACCCACACCGGTCGCGGCAGCCGCTCCAGCACCTGCTGCGACAGTTCACCGAGCGCCATGTCGTATCCTCCGCATCCGGCTGTTCGACTGAGCGTCGTCGCAGCTCATTGCCGTCGCGTTGGGTGCGGGTGTCCGCCGTGTAACCCGCTCTCCGCGGTGCGCGAATCGCCGGGCAGATCAGCGCGGAATGCCTGTCGCCGCGATTCGCCGCCCGCTTGTCTGGATCCCATGGCAGGCACCACGCACTACGTGAAAATCGACAAAACGAAGACCTTGGCCGAGGAGCCCCTCACCGGGCACAACCGCTGGCACGAGGACATCCCGCCGATCCTCACCGTCGACCCCGGAGACACCGTGGTCCTCGACGTCCGCGACGCCTGGGACTCCCAGTTCGACAAGGACACGACCAACGACGACGTCGGCCGGGCGACCACCGACCTCGTCCACCCGCACACCGGCCCGGTGTACGTGCGGGACGCCGAACCGGGTGATCTGCTCGAGGTCCGCATCGGGCCGACGCGATGTGATCGCTGGGGTTACACCGTCCAGGTGCCCGGATTCGGGTTCCTGCGCGAGACGTACCAGGCTCCGCACATCACCAAGTGGGATATCGCCGACAACTGGGCCACCAGTGAACAGATCCCCGGCGTGCGGATCCCCGGAGCACCGTTCATGGGATCGATCGGAGTGGCTCCGTCGACGTCGCTGCGCGAGACCTACCTCCGCCGGGAGGCCGAGCTGCTGGCTCGCGGCGGCGCGGTCAAGGGTCCGGAGCCGCGCGGCGCCGTACCCGCTGATCCGGCGATCGCCGACGAGGCGCTGCGCACGATTCCGCCGCGGGAGATCGCCGGCAACATCGACGTCAAGCAGCTCACGGCGGGGACCACGATGCTGATCCCGGTCGCCACCGAGGGCGCGCTGTTCTCCGTCGCCGACGCCCACTTCGCGCAGGGGGACGGCGAGGTCTGCGGAACCGCGATCGAGGTGGCCGCGACCTTCACCGCGGAGCTGCGTCTGCGCAAGGGTGAAGCGAGGCGGCGCGGGGTGCAGGGCCTGCAGTTCTTCCGTGATGCCCTCGCCACCGGTCACGGCACCACGGAACCGGCCTGGTCGACGCCGACGCGCTTCTACGCCACCACCGGACTCCCCATCCGGGCCGACGGCACCAACGAATCCGAGGACACCAGCCTGGCGGCGGCCAACGCGCTGCACCAGATGATCGCCTACCTGGTCGACGAGTGGGGCTACGACGAGCAGCAGGCCTACACGATCTGCTCGGTCGCGGTGGACCTGAAGATCTCCGAGATGGTCGACGTACCGAACTTCGTCGTCACCGCCGTCCTCCCCCTCGACATCTTCATCTGATGGGGCTCGCACCCATCACGCTGGGCATGGTCGGCCTGGCGTTCGCGCTGTGGGGCAACGGCCTGGCCAACCTCCGGGGAACCGCCGACGTGAAGAGCGTCGCGGTCTCCGCCAGCCTCCTCGGCGCCGTCACGCTCCTGTTCATGTCGGCGCACCTGATCGTCGCGGCGCCGCTCGGCACCGAAGGACCGGCCGTCCGCCTGCAACTCCTGTTCTCGGCGATCACCGGCATGTACGGTCTGCAGTTCCTGGCTACGACGATCGTGCAGCTCAAGGGCTACGACCCGCGCCCGCTGGGTGATCTGGCGCTGGTGACCGTGCCCGTCCAGATCGTCGAGATGGTCCTGCTGGCCCGGTTCGCCGACGCGGCCGGGATGTCGGTCACCCACATCGTGCTGCAGGAGGTCGTGCTGGGTGCGTTCGCGGTGGCCGGCCTCGCGATCTGGGCGGGCACGCACGGACGGTTGGGCGGCCGCGCCGTCGGTGGGGCGATCCTGGCCGCGTTCGTCGGCACCCTGTACTTCCTGTTCTTCGCCGGCGGCCTGATCGCACCCCCCTGACCACCGCTCGGGGCAGGGTTTCCCCTGCCCCGAGCCGCCGACGACATCAGCCGGGTCGGCACCGGCACCCCGGATAAGCCGTCAGCGGACCGACCGCGCGGCCGCGGTGATGACGGCTTCCACCGCGCGCGGCTGCGAGATCATCGACAGGTGGGAAGCGTTGACCTTGGTGATCTTGCTCTTCGCCCGCTCAGCCATCTTCTCCTGCAGCGACGGGCTGATGATGTGATCGGCCGTGCCCAGGAGATACCAGCTGGGTAGCGACTTCCACGCCGGCGCACCGGCCTGCTCGCCCAGCGCGCTCCGGGTGATCGGACGCTGCGCCGCCGCCAGCTGCTTCGCCGTCGCCGGGCTCAGGTCGTTCGCGAACGCCGACGGGAAGACCGACGCCTTGACGTAGAGGTCGACGTCCCCCGACCCACCCGGGTAGGCGACGGCTTCGAAGATGCTCGTGTCGACCGGGCCCTCGCTGCTCAGGAGTCCGAGCAACGACTCCCCGCGATCGGGAACGAAGGCGTTCACGTAGACGAGCGCTTCGACGTCCGGATCGGACGCCGCCGCGGACGTGATCACCGCGCCACCGTACGAGTGGCCGACCAGCACCACCGGACCGCTCGTGTGATCCTTCAGGAACGCGCCGAGGTACGCGGCGTCGCTGCTCAGACCACGCAGCGGGTTCGGCACCGCCAGCACCGGATAACCCTGCGCCTGCAGGCGCTCGGTCACCCGCGCCCAGCTCGCGCCGTCGGCCCAGGCTCCGTGCACGAGCACGATCGTCGGCTTGGACTTGGGGCCGGGGCTCTGGGCCGCCGCGGGCGACGCGAACGCCGTCGCGAGCAGCGCGGCGACGGCAACGGCGACGATCGATCTGCGAGCCCGGCGGCTCGGCGAAGGACGATGGTGCTCAAGCATGAGCGCTCCTGGTCGTGGCGGGATCAGTCAGAGGTCGGTCACGACCCCGCCCGAAGAAAAGCGTGAGCCGGTTGAGGATCAGTGCAAGCCGGCGGCGGGCGGAGCACGATCCGTCCACGGATCGTCAAGCACGCGCTCGACCCTCGCGGGCGTTTGCTCCCTACGGTGAGCACATGGGGAGATACACCACGCCGCGCTCGAGGCTCGCGTGGGAAACGTCGGCACGCTCGTCGGCGTCTTCCTGCTGGTTCGGTTCGGCGGCGTCGAGAGCAACACCGGCGCCGCCGTGCTGCTGTTCGGCCTGAGCCTCGGCGTCGCCTTCTCGTGCCGGGCCAGAACCTCCTCGGCGCCTTCCTCGGCAACCTGGTCGTTCTGGTGCTCACCGTCGTGGTGGTGCGGCTCTCCGGAGTTCGCAGCCAGTCGAGCGCGGCCGCGCTGCTGCTGGTCGCAGGTCTGATTCTCGTCGCGGTCTGCGCCGCTGCGGGCTCGCGATCTTCGCGTTCCTCGTGCTGCTCTTCCTCGTCGGAACGCTGCTACTCGGCGACGCGTCGGTCCTGCGCTGGCTGCTCCGCAGGTACGCCGGTCCGATCTTCTTCCTGAGCAGTCCCTTCATCCTCTGGCGATGCGGCGTGCTCTGAGGCCGCGGCCCCGGATCGCCGGGCGCACCGTGTGACCGAGCCGACGCGTCCCGGCACGGCCGTCGGGTCCGGCCGCGAAACTCCGGTCATGCCGCGCTCGACGGTACGAAATGCGGGTTGGTCTGCGGCGGTGTCGATCGGCATCCGCCTCACCGGCAAGTCCGAAACGCCATGACGCCGCAACTGCGACGCGGCGTCCGCGCGATCATCCTTGATGAGGGCGACCGCATCCTGCTCTGCCGGTTCGACCTTCCTCACCCGGCGGCTCCGGCGCAGGCGACGGCCGTCTGGGCAGCCCCAGGCGGCGGCATCGAACCCGGCGAAGACCGGCTGACGGCTTTGCGTCGCGAGTTGCGTGAGGAGACCGGTCTGGTGATCACCGCCGATCCGCCGCATGTCTGGCACCAGGAAGTCGTGTCCGCCGACCATAGGGAACCTGACCGCCTTCCGGTGGTGGCAGCTCTCGGAGATCGCCGGCCATACGGGACCGGAACTCTTCTCGCCCCGCGACCTCACCGCTCCCCTGACCGCACTGCTCACCGCGGGGACGCCGGACCACCCGGTCCAGCTCGGTCTCTAGCGCGTTGACCGCTTGGGTTCGCGGTGCTGTGCTGCGCGTGTCGCAGGCCGCCCTGGTCACCGTCGGCACCCTCATCGTCCACGACGTCCTCCGGCCTCGGTGGGGTGCGCGGGGTTTCTGCCGCTTCGGCCTTGCCGGACATGGTGTCGTTCTCGACCGTGGCCGTGCAGTGGGTTCAGGTGCCGTCGACGGTGTCGGTCCTGTCGGCGGTGTCTTCCGTGATCGGGTGGGGGTCACGGCTCTGGTCGACGGTGGCGACCCACCGGGTCAGGGCGTCGGTCAGGGTCGTGGGTTCGAAAGGGGTCGCGGCCGGTTGGACCCAGGCGACGTAGCCGTCGGGGCGGATGAGAGCGGCCGCGAAGGGCGGGATGTCGCCGAAGACCGGGACGTGCCAGAGGCCCTCGCGCTCGTCGGGGCGGTATTCGGCGGTCACGTGCGTGATCCGGTCGGCCCACGGGGCGAGGGTGTCGGTGATGCCTTCGGCGCCCAGGTCGATCAGGACGGGGCGGGCGTCGTGCAACAGAGTGAAAACGTCGGTGCCGCCGGTGAGGGCCAGGTTGGGCATGCGTCGTCCGAGCAGCGGGTGGTAGTCGCCGAGCGGGTACCGCAGAGCGAGGCCGCTGAGCCCACCGGCGAGCTGCAGGGTGGCCTGCGGAGCCGCGAGCAGGTCACTGAAGATTTCCCGCACGGCTTCGCGGCGGCGGCCGGGCTTGAGGACCTCGGTCTGCGCCATCGACCATTTCAGTGCGTTGGCGCCGACCGGGTACCGCTCGGCGTGGTAGGTGTCGAGCAGGCTGTCGGGTGCGTCGCCGCGCAGGACGGCGGCGAGCTTCCAGCCCAGGTTCACCGCGTCCTGGATGCCGAGGTTCAGTCCTTGGCCGCCGACCGGGGTGTGGATGTGGGCGGCGTCGCCGGCGAGGAAGACCCGCTGGGCACGGTAGGTGGCGGCGTGGCGGTAGCCGTCGGACCAGCGCGACATCCAGCGCGCCCCACGCAGGCCGTAGTCGGTGCCGAAGGCGTGGATCATGGCCTCGCGGATCTCGTCGAGAGTGGTCGGTTGGTCGGGGTCCCGTGGTGGGTTCTGGCGCATCACCGACAGCCGGATCCAGTCCGGTTCGGTGCGCGAGATCTGGTAGAAGCCGACCCGGTCGTTGTAGCCGAATCCCTGGTCCGGCGGGGCGGCGAGGTCCAGGTCACCGACCACCCACCAGGTCTCGCCGGGCAGGCCGGGAAACTCGATGCCGCTGCTCGTGCGCACGGTGCTGCGCCCGCCGTCACAGCCCACCAGGTAGGCCGCGCGCACCCGCTCGGGCCCGTTCACCGAGAGCAACTGCACGTCGACGCCGTCCTGGTCCTGGTCGATGCCGGTCACCTCGGTGGACCACTGGAACCGCGCGCCGAGTTCGGCGGCGCGCTCGGCGAGGATCCGCTCGCTCTGGTGTTGCGGCAGGATCAACGCGTCCGGCCAGGCCGGATCGATGCTGCGCGGATCCAGCAGGATGCCGGAGAACAGAACCCCGGGCATCGGCTTGCCCGCCGCGCGGAACGTGTCGGCCAGGCCCCGTTGGGCGAGGATCTCCAGGCTGCGCGCGTTGATGCCGGGAGCGCGTGACTCACCGACCGTGCCGGCCGGCCGACGCTCGACGACGAGCACCTCGATGCCGCCGAGCGCAGTTCGGCGGCGAGCATCAGGCCGACCGGACCGGCGCCGGCGATGACCACCTGGGCAGTGCTGGACATGTCAGTGACCTTTCGAGTGGCGTCGAACTCCATAGGATCCAATGCAACCTAATAAACATAGGATCCGATGTAAAGTCGGAGGCATGACCTCACGGACCGCCGAAGCGTCACCGAGCCTGTCCCAGTCGATAAACAGGGTCGCCCGGGCGCTGGCCCGGCACGGCGATGCCGCACTCAAGCCCCTGGGCCTGCGGTACGCCCAGATCCCGGTGTTCGCGCTGCTGAAGATGCGGACCGGGCTGACGCAGAAGGCGCTCGCCGACGCGACCGGCATCGAGCAACCGTCCATGGCTCAGCTGCTGGCGCGCATGGACCGCGACGGGTTGATCGAATCCCGGCCGCACCCGACGGACGCGCGCAGCCGCACGATCGTGCTCGCCGACCCCGACGATCGTCGGATCGACGAGGGGAGCAAACGGCTGATGGACCTTGAACGTCAGGCCGTCGAAGGGCTCGGCAAGGAGGAGGTGGAAACCCTCAAGGCGTTGCTCGCCCGGGTGCTGGAAAACCTGGAAGGCCCACCATGAACGCCATCGGCAGCGGCCACGGGCGACACCATGACCGGCCAGGCCCAGGCAGCCGCGGAGCGGTCAACTCCGCGCCCTGGCCGGGTGGGCGCCTGCTGTTCAGTCACCCGAGCACCGTCGCTGCCGGCGGCACGTGACTGCTCGAAGGTTCCGGAGCCCAGGCGGCCGCGACAAGCCCGGGAACCGGTCGTAGGGCCGGCACCGTGTCGTCACCGGCGACTTTCGGCCTCTCGGCCCGCTGAGCGGAACGACTGGCCCGAGGTCACCCGCAACAGATCCAGCTTGCCCGCGTCGGCCGAGCCCGCCGCCGCCGTGTAGGTGACGATGCGCAGGTCGACTCCGCGGACGGTGAGTACGTCGCAGTCCAGCGTCACGTCGCCGATCTCCGGGTGGCTGATCGTCTTCTCCTCGCTGGTGATCATCGACGCGCCCGCCGTCGTCCAGAGCTGGTCGAAGTTCGGCGACGTCTGCCGGAAACCGGTCACCAGGGCCGCCAGACCCGGATCCGCGGGGTAGCGGACCGTGGCTTCCTTGAGGTCGGCGACGATCGCGGCTGCGAACGCGTCCGGGCCGGACTCCGAGCGCAGGGGCCGCAGATAGGCCGCCGCCGCTCCGGTGCCGAACAGCATGTGGGCGATCGTGCGCTCCCGCTCCGGCACGAGGGCCGGGTCGCCGTGCAGGGCGATCCACAGGTCGTTCCACGACAGCAGTCGCCAGTCGGCGGCGAAGATCCCGATCGGTACGTCGCCGAGCCGCGCGACCAGCCGGGCGACGCCGGGCGGCACGTGGTCGTCGACCATGCTGTCCTGCGGCGGCAACAGCCCGGCGGCGCGGTAGAGCTGGTCGCGTTCCGGGCGCCGCAGCTGCAGAGCGCGGCTGACCGCGGCCACCACCTGCGTCGACGGGTGGGTAGCGCGACCCTGCTCGAGGCGGAGGACGTACTCGACCGAGAGCCCGGCGAGGTGGGCCAACTCCTCGCGCCGCAGACCGGGAGCGCGGCTCTTGGCCGTCCGGGTGAAACCGGCGTCAGCCGGGTCCAGCCGATCGCGCCACTGTCGTACCAACGCTCCGAAGTTCATCGACGCATGCTCCCAGCCTGTGTACTGACAGGTGTCTGGCTGCCGCGCGGCGCCGGCCGGAAGCTGACCACATGCTCATCGCACGCACCGACAAGACCGTTCCGATCACCGTCTTCGCCCGCACGTCCGCGGCTCCCGACGTGGCCTTCCGGATCGTCGCCCCGATCGACCTGAGCCGGGTCTTCCTCGCCGACCGGCTGTTCCCCGGCGTCGCCGGCGTCGAGGGACAGACCGACACGTGGGACCACGCCGGGGTCTCGCGGCGGCCGCGGTTCACCGACGGATCGCAGGTCACCGAGTCGCTCACCGAGTACGTGGACGGTCACGGGTTCGCCTACGAGCTGACCGGCTTCACGAACACACTGGCCACCCTCGCGCTGGGGGTACGCGGTGAGTTCTCGTTCCTCCCCGACGGCGGCGGCACGACGATCCGCTGGACGTACGAGTTCAAGCCCCGCCCGGGACGTCGTCTGGTCCTCGCCGGGCCGTTCAAACCGCTGTGGCAGCGCTACATGCAGGCCGCGCTGAACCGCATGGTCGCGGTCGTCGAGGAGCACACCGCTCATTGATCGACGCGGTGCTGGGAACGGAAACGTCCGGGGGCGATGTCGTAGTGGCGACGGAAAGCGGTGGAGAAGCTGAACTCGGTGGCGTAGCCGAGGTGCTCCGCCACCGAGGCCAGCGGCAGTTCGGTGTGCCGTAACAGGTGCGCACCCTGTTCCAGCCGCCGCCGGGTCAGGTAGGCGCTCGGAGTTTCGTTCAGCGCGGCGGTGAACCGGCGGGTGAAGGCGGCCCGCGACAGCCGGGTCCGGTCGCTCAGCTCCCGCACGCTCCACGCCCGGTACGGCTCGTCCTGGACGGCCTTCAGGACGTGCGCGATCTGCGGGTCGGGCGTCCGGCGTCGGACCTGCTCGTCCTGCAGCCCGCGCCAGGCGCGGAGCAGGTGCACCAGCATCAGGTCGACGACCGCCGCCAGACCGATGTCGTTGCCGGAACCGGCCCCGTCGGCGTGGTCGCCCAGCAGTTCGGCCAGGACCGGCAGTTGGGGGTGCTGGTGCCCGTCGATCGTCAGCGTGATCACGTCGGGCAGGCCGGTCAGCGACTCGTGGACCTGTCCACGGTCCAGGTGGTAACAGCAGGAGACGAATTCGACGTCGAACGCGTCCCCGCCCGGCATCCACGCCCCGGTCTCCGACAGCGACGAGAACGGGGCCGGAGCATGGCTGAAGCCGTGCGGGGGGCCGTGCGGCACGAACACGGCGTCGCCGGCGCGCAGGGACACGGGGTCACCGTTCTCGGGGATCAGCCAGAGCGAGCCGCGCTGGACCACGTGCAGGCCGGAGCCGTTCACCGCGGGGAAGCGGGTGGCCCAGTCGCCGGCGTAGCGGCTGCGGCGGGCGACGGCCCGACCGGCCCTGGCGCGGGCCACCACCTCGTTGATCAGGTCCATCGAGCCGATCCTAGCGACGCGGGTGGAAGGACTCGTATGCCGCTCGATCCACCGGGACATGGTGCGGGACCGGCCGCCGCGATCGAATGACGACATGGCAGCCACCGACACCGGTTCCGGCACGGGTCCCCTCGCACCGGGCACGCACGAGATCAGCACCGACGGAGTGCGGCAGGTCTATCACGTCGCCGGCCGCGGCCCCGTGTGCGTGGCCCACCCGGGCGGGCCGGGTCTGCACTGGGCCTACCTGCGCTCGCCCGACCTCGAGGAACACTTCACCGTCGTGTATCCCGAGCCGGTCGGTACCGGACGCTCCGGTCGCCCCCCGCGCTACGGCGTGGACGTCTACCGTCATTTCCTGGCCGCCCTGATCGAGCATCTGGACCAGCCGGTGCACCTGCTCGGTCATTCGCACGGTGGCTTCGTCGCCCAGAGCTACGCGCTGGCGTCCCCCCAGCGGCTGGCCGGGTTGGTGCTGTACTCCACGTCGCCGCAGGCCGGGCCGGAGTTCTGGGCCGAGGGGATGAGCGCGCTGGCCGCCCACCCCCAGCGGCATCCGGACGTTCCCGAGGCCGCAGGCGTACCGGCCGCGTTCCAGCAGGCGCTGACCGCCACCGACGAGGACAGCCTGAACCGGGCGTTCGCGGCCGCGCTCCCCGTCTACTTCGCGGATTTCTACTCCCGGAAGAGCGAGTACGCCGCCTTCCGGGCCACCGTCCTGATGGCGGCGGAGGCCGCGGGCGCGTCCGATCCGGTGCCGTTCGACGTGAGCGACCGGCTGGGCGACATCGCGGTACCCACGGTGGTGATCGTCGGTGAGCAGGACTTCCTGTGCGGTCCCCGGTGGGGTTCCCTCCTGGTGGAGGGCATCCCGGGCGCACACCTGCACCTCCTGCCCGAGAGCGGGCATTTCGCCCACGTCGAGCAGCCCAGCCTGTTCACCGCCGCCGCCGTATCGCTGCTCCAGCGGCACAGCTGACACCCCTCGCCACGCCGACCGCTGACACCGCCACCGCTCGGCGCGTGGCCGGCTACCACACGCTCGCCGGGGTTCCGCCCGGTACGCCGGACGGTGGAGGAGGCGGGCCGCGATCCGGCCCGGCCGCGTCAGGTGGTCCGGGTCAACGCCGAGCCCGGTGAGACCGTGGAGCACGTCGCGGACCGGCTGACCGAGCTCGCCGAGGACGGCGTCGACCGAAGCCTTGGTGGATTTCTCTTCCGCTACGACACCCTCGACCAGTTCCTGGAGGCGGCACACCGCATCGCGGGTCTCCACGAGCACCACGGGTGGGCGGAGCACCACCGCGCTGTGACCGAAACCGGCCAGTGCTCGGCCCGGCCCCGCCGGGTCACAGCGGTGGTTCGGTGGGGTCGACGCGCAGCAGCGGGAGGGTGGCGGTGAGCGCCAGGACGCGGGACACGATGCGAGAGGGACGGTGGACGACCAGTTCGCTGCCCGCTGCGGTGAGGCCGGCCAGGAGACCCGCGGCGGCGGCGCTGAAGAAGCTCACCGAGTGCAGATCGAGGTAGATCGTCGGACGGTGCCCGACCGCGGCAGCCTCGGTGATCGCGGCCGCCAGCCGGTCGCGGAACCACCCGACGCTCACCGCGTCGATCTCGCCCAGCACCTGCAGAGTGGCCCGGTGCGCCCCGGGATCCACGCGGGTGTAGGCCGCGAGCAGGAGATCTCCGTTCGCGCCGTGGATCTGGTCGTAGGTGTGTCCCGGCGGCAGACGGATGCCCTCGGGCGGCGTGGGCACGTCGAGGTGGTGATTGGTCATCGCGTCCCGGGCATCCGTAGGGGGCAACAGTGAAATGGCAGTACCCACTCCCGCCGGTAGATGACGCACGAAACCGGCCCGGGAAAATGGTGAGAGGTGCCGACGGGCAGGGCATAGCTGTGTCATGCCCCCACTGCCAACCGCGTCGTTGCCGGCCCGTCGTGTCCAGCTGCGGCGCTGGGTGCTGAGCAGTGACGCCGAGCTCCAGGAGCTGCGGCGCGGTGTGTTCCACGCCGTCACCGGGCGGCCACTGCCGTCCGACGTCGGTCTGGACGGCGTCGCGGAGCGAATGGTGCTGGTCGCCTCCGAGCTGGCCACGAACGCGTTGAGGCACGGCCGGCCGCCGACCGTCGTGACGTTGTTCAGCACGAACGACTCGTACGTGCTGGACGTCGTCGACCACGATCCCCACCGGGTTCCCGAGTACGCCGAGGGCCGCCCGCCCGGCGCCGGGGGCCTGGGACTGAAGCTCGCTCGCGATCTGGCCTCGGAGCTGGGCTGGTACATCGACGACGACGGCGCCGGATCGGTCAAGCATGTGTGGGCGAGGTTCTTCGCTCCCCCGGCTGGTAGCTGAGACCGAGCACCGACCCACCCCCGTCGACGACGAGCACCCGGCCCTGACCCGGCTCCGACAGCACCGACTTGAGCAGCGCGTTGTCCTCAAAGCACTCGACCGTGACGATCGGCCCGGAGAAGCGCGTCCGGCCACCGAACTGGCGGAACTGGGTGTCGCACGACTGCAGGGCATCTGGGCCTTCGTCGCGCTCTGCTCGTGCTCCTCGGCTGGATCGAAGACCTCGCCGCCCGCCGCGGCCGTTCCCCGCCGAACCATCCGCGCCCAGCGACACACCGAGCATCCGGCGACACCACCGCGGTTGAGCCGGTAGCGCCGGTTCGTGCGATCGGAATCGCCGGGACCAAAACCGGGTCGCCCCGCTCACTTCGGAGCGCGGGAGGTCACCTGGGCATCACGTCCGGCCAGACGTTCCAGAGCGCCGCGCACCCTGCTGTGACGTCACCGAACAACCGTGACGCTCGTCCGACCGCGTAGGTGACGCCGACCCACCACCACGGCAACTGCCTGACGCCGTTTGTGCGTGAAAGCAAAAAGGCCTCATGATTTGCAGAGTCGCGACGAACCACATAACTCCCCTTTCAGGGCTAAAGTCCCGTTATGCGCATAAATTCATTGCCGGATCGTCCGAGACTTCGATTCGGTTTCCTCATCGCTGGCTTGTTGACGTCTCTTGTTGTGCAGGCGCCAGCAGGTGCGTCCGTGGTCCGGCCGGCCCGCGCCGAGGCGGTGCACACCCAGGCGGCCGCTGCGGGCTTCGACGTGCAGGTGCATTCCCGCCGGAATCCCAATCATGGCGCCCGGTGTCGGATCGGCCAGGCGTACATCAAATTCGATTACAACGTCGGCCGGGGACGTACCAGGTACGACATCGTGGTACGGCTCCTGGTAGGTGCCCCAAGCGACTATCCGGATTGGAATGCGGTAGTCAATGGGCGCGTCATCTTCACCACCGGTCGACTCCAAGCCCCCGGCGGCCCGAACCGCGAGGGTTACATTCACTTCAGTCCGAACGGCACGGGCACGGTGGCGATTGAAGCCTTCGACCCGGCAACGGGAGCTCAGGCGTACACCGGAATGTCGCCGATAAACCTCTACTGCGGCGACGATATCGACGTTCTGATATTCGACGCCTGATCTGCGGAGCGTTACGAGAATCTGACACGACGACCAGCACATCGGACTCCCTGCGGTCTCTTGACTTGCGGGGGGTTCGTGTGCTGGTCGAGGTGGTGTGGGCTACGAGGTGCGGCGGGGCGGAGCCGTCCGGAACGGCGCGAACACCGGCGCGCACAGTCCGCGCTGGTCGCAGCCCGGGCCGCCGCGGCCGAGACGGCCGGTTGCGAGGTGCTGGTCGCGGAGACGTACGTCCCGCCGGTCGAGGGCACGAACCCGTCGCTGAACAACATGATCAGGGCCGGGTTCGAGGTGCTGTACGTCCGGGTGAACCAGGTCTGGGTCGACAGTGGGCGGTGACGTCGTCGGCTTCCGGTTCACTTCGTCCGGGGGGACCCGACAACACCGATAGTTTTTCCTTTTCCAGCAACACCAGTACCACGGTCAGCACCGTGTAGAACAGCGTGAAGTATTTCACCGCCGGGAAACCAAAGGCGAAATCCATCGCCGTGATGTTCGGACCTACCGCGAACAATGCCCCGGCACCAACCAACGATGTTCGGCCGAAAAGCAGCATGATGGCCGGGAGCAACTCGAACAGGCCAGTCACACGTCCGTAGACCGAGGACTAGCCGTAGAACTGGCCACCGGCCAGCTTGACCGAGCCGCACATCACGAATACGGCCACCATGAACAATCTGATCACCAAGATCGCCTTGTGCTGCTGTGCGAGCCACCTCATCGAACACACTCCCCTCGCGGCGTCGGTCCGCTGGCGCCACGCTGGGCCGCTCGGAGGCGCGGGCTCCTCCGGCCAGTGGCCGCACCGGCGGCTGCCCGGAGGAGCCGATCGGGCCGATGGCGCTGACGCCGGCGGGTGCGGCGGAGACCGTCGGTTTCCGCTCTTTCGAGCTGAACCAGCGCCGACTTCGATGCGTAGTACGAAATATGCGTACGCTCAGTAGGAAGATTGCGATCGCCGCTGCCGCCGCGGCGATCGTCACAGCCGGTGTATCCACGAGCGCGTCCCCAGCCTCCGCGGCCGAACCTCCCTCCCTGCAGCCACCGAACGGCCTCAAGATCCTCGGGCAGTTCGTGGTCGGCAGCGGGACGCAGACCTACACCTGCACGGCGGGCAAGTTCAGCGGCTCGTCGGTTCCGGAGGCACGGCTCTTCGACGGCGCCAACCGCAAGGTTCATCACTTCGCCGGTCCGAGCTGGCAGTCCGAGTCGGACGGCTCGCTGATCAACGCCGCGCCGGTGGCGAGTTCCCCGGTGCCCGGATCCATCCCGGAGCTGCTCCTGGAGGTCAAGACACACTCCGGTCAGGGCCTCTTCAGCACCGTCACCCACATCCAGCGGATGAACACCTTCGGCGGCGTGGCCCCCACCACCGCGTGCACCGACGGTCAGAAGATCAGCGTCCCCTACAACGCCAACTACATCTTCTGGGGAAACTGAGCACCACGGCGCGGTCGACGGCGACTCGCCGCGGCCGGTTCCACCGAGTGCGCCGAGGCGCCCCGCACCGTGACGGCGGAGTCCCACGCGACGTGGCGACGGCCGCCGTAGGCGTCGGCATCACGACGTCACGGCCCGGGTTCGCGCCCGATTTCCCTCCGATGTAGACGTAGTAGGCGCCACGCGGCTCGCCCAGCCGTCGGCCCGAGGGCCCACGAGTCCCCGGTCAGGCTGGGCGAACCGGCGGTGGCGCCCACAGGTAAGCCCCTCGCCGTCTCACCGAAGGAGTTCTTCGTGCCGCTCAAGCTCGGCCTCAGCCTTCCCCAAGCCATCCCATACGACTTGGCGAAGGATGTTCCCGCCTTCGCGCGCGAGGCGGAGCGCATCGGGTACGCCTCCCTCTGGGTGTTCGAACGGGTGCTCACGCCGACCGACCAGAGTGGCGCCCACGGCTTGTACGGCTTCCCTGACCTGCCGTGGCCCGATCTCTACCAGCGGACCACGGACCCGTTCGTCACGCTGGCGCAGGCGGCTGCGGTCACCACGCGGGTCGCGTTGGGCACCGGGGTGCTGGTCGCTCCACTGCACAACCCGGTCCAACTGGCCAAGTCCATTGCTTCGCTCGACGTCGCGTCCGGTGGCCGGCTGATCGCCGGGCTCGGCTCGGGATGGTCGATCGACGAGTTCGACGCCGTCGCGCCCCGGCCGATCACCGAGCGCGGCGCGGCCCTGGACGAATTCCTCGACGTCGCCGCGACCGTCTGGGCCGCGGACCCCGTCTCCGTCGAAGGGACGACGTTCCGTCTCCCTCCCGCCTACATCAACCCCAAACCGACCGGCGAGCTGCCGATCTTCCTCGGTGGGATCAGCGAACCGGCACTCCGACGGATCGCGAAGCGTGGGCTCGGATGGCTGCCGACCGGACTGTCGCCGGCCCAGACCACCGAGATGTTGTCCCGGCTCCGCGACTCGGCGGGCGCCGAACTGCCGTGCATCACCCAGGTCGGCTACACCAGCCTGGCCGAGGTGTCGTCGGCGGAGCGGGCGCCGTACGCGGGAAGCCCGGCGCAGCTGATGGAGGACCTGGCCGAACTCGCCGCAGGCGGCGTCGAGCACGTGTACCTGACCTTGCCGTACGGGTTCAGCGACCTGAAGGAACTGATCGACGCGGCCGAGCAGGTGTACGGCGCCGCCCAGGAAGCCGGTCTCCTCGCGGACTGACACCTCACCCGCCACGCCTCGGCAAACGGGCCGCTCACAGCGGAGAGCTGCGAGCGGCCCGTTTCGTTGGTCGCACGCTGCCGCCTCGGTCGAACCCGAGGGTGGCAGCGGAACCTACTCCTGGCGCCGCCCTCCGAATTGCCAGTCGTGCACCTCGATCTCGGCGTAATGCTCCGGAGAGAGAAGCGCACGAGCCGATTCCTGATCGGGCAACCGCACCAGCATCGCGGTTCCGAGCCAGTTCACACCGTCGTCCGACAGCATCGGCCCATAGGCGATCAACTGGTCCACCGGAGCCGGCAGCGCCAGATCGACCGCGCGCCCCGCGCCGAAGGCCAGCACCAGATAGCGGTTGTCGCCGGTCGCGCCGCCGGGGAACTCCCACATGCTGCGTCCCAGGCCGTTGCGCCACCTGCGCACCAGCACGTCGCGGTACACACCGGCCTGGTAGTTGGGCTCCTCGAACGCGAACGCGAACGCGCGGGCAGCGGCCGCACTCGGCAGATCGACGATATGCAGGCTGCCGGTCGCCACGGACCCGTCGCCCGTGAGGATCGGCCCGCGGGCGATCAACCGCGCGCCGTACCGGTCCATGTAGGCCCAGTGCTCTTCGAGCAACTCGTCACGAAGCGACCCGGAGCCAGGCCGGTCACGGTGATAACACAGGAACTCCATACCCGACAGTGTCGACACCGAACCGGCAACGGCCTACCCCGGTCCAGCGACGACACCGGATCGTCTCGACCACTGGCTGACCGACCACCTGCCGATTCCTGCGCACCGCGTGGGAGCACATCGGAAGGCGTGGTCTCCTCGCTCGGGACTCATCGGGCGCTCCCATCTGCCGCCGTGACGACCCCGACCGCTCGGCGCCGGATCTCCGCCCCGGCGCTGCTGGTCGGCCAGCGAATCTGACTCTGAAGCCGAGTCGGACCATCCGATCGTGTGAGGCGGCAACGCTGGTCCGGAGCGGTGAACGAACCAGTCGGCGGACAACTCCGTTGGTCGAGCTTGGCGAAACTGGCGACCTGCCGTCCTTGGGGGGACTCCATGAGTAGGTCCGATCGCTGGTACGACCTCTTCATCTCGTACAACCACGGAGCCGACTCGACAACCGCGGAGGCGCTGCAAACCGATTTGCAGCGGTTCGCGCGTCCGTGGTGGGCCCTGCGGAGCTTGCGGGTCTTCCGTGATCAGACCGACATGGCCGCAGGTGTCGAACTGGACGACACCGCCCAGGCAGCGCTGAGTCGGTCTGACTGGTTCCTTCTGCTCGCCTCCCCGGAATCGGCCAATTCGCGGTGGGTCCGGCACGAGGTGCAGTGGTGGCTCCGGAATCGGGATCCCTCTCGTCTCCTCGTCGCTTGGACCTCGGGGACCATCAACTGGGTCGGTCGTGACTTCGCTCCGTCCAGCACCGCACTTCCGCGTGACCTTTACGGTGTGTTCACGCGCGAGCGTGTCCTGGTTGATCTGAGCACCACCCCGATCGTGGACGGACGTCCACGATTCGATCGGCAGCGGTTGGCGATGATCCTGGCGCCGGTGCGAGAACGTCCGATGGCGTCCCTGCTCGACGACGACCGCAAACGCGCGCGCCAGCGAGTGGCGTCGTTCACCGCGATGGCGGTCGCGGTCGTCCTCGCCGCTACCGCCACGGGGTTCATCTGGCACAACCGGAGGACCACCCTGGCCGCGGAACGGATCGCGACCGAGGCGCAGCGGCTGTCGGCGGCGGCGCAGGCACAGCTGCCGACACGTCTGGATCTCGCCGGACTCTTGGCTGTGGAGGCCTACCGCCTGCGCCCCGGGGATCCGCGGATCCAATCCACGTTGTTCCAGGTCATCTCGGCCAGCCGAAGCCTGCGTCGCTTCCTTCCTACCGGTGCTGAGGTGTCGGCGGTCGCGGGCTCGGCGGACGGCAGCGTGGCCGTCGCCGGTCTTCGGGACGGTCGGCTGCTCGCCTGGGACGCAGCGGGTAACCGGATCGGCGCCACCGACACCGGTGATCGGCAGATCAGTCAGGTCGTCGTGGCGAACGACGGAAAGACCGTGGTGGCCGTAGCGGGCCGCGACGTCGTGGTGTGGCATCCCCAGGGTGCGTCCCAGCAGCGGATCAGGGGGTCCTCTGCTGTCGGCGCTGTGGGGCTCTCCGCGTCACAGCGGCGCGTTGCCGTCGCGTGGGTCGTAAGTGACACCAACACCGTTCTGACGATCAACGACGCGGCAACGGGGAAGGAGATCCGGCGCGGACCCATCAACGGGTTCACCCTGCGCCGGCTCAGGTTCGTCGACGACGACACCGTCCGTGCGTGCGGAGGATTTCGGCGCGTGGTCACGTACGGCGGTACCAATCTTTCACAGATTGCGGCGTACACCCCAGAAATGCTCTTTCCCTGGGTGTCTCGCCTAGGTCAGGAGAGCTACTCCGCGGGGTGCGAGTTCCACGGGTTCTCCATCAACGGCAGCGTCACGGTGACGGCGACGGCGGCAACCAAGTCGGCCGAGACCGCACACGCGGACACTGGCGTGGCAGACGAGTTGGCGACTGCGGTCAGCTCGGATGGCAAGCTCGTCGCTGTTCCAAGTGCCGACGGGATCCACGTCGCAGGCATCGGCGAACAAGGTGCCGCGCCGTACGGTCTCACGGCATCGTCCGAGTTGCTGTCGGGCGTGCCGGGCGCGAGTGCACTCGAGTTCTACGGGGGCAGCCGCCGGCTGATCTCGGCATTCGGAACGACGGTCGTTCTGTGGGACCTGGAGCAACCGGGAAGACTGGCCCAAACCACGGCGGGATTCAGCTTTAGCTGGAACCGGCGTCAGTCGATGTCCGCACCGGACGTAGCGGTCAGCGACAACGGGCGGTTCGCGGCGATCTCCGGTGAGGACAAGGACGTCCTGGTCGGTAGCCGTACCACGTTGGTCGATCTGACCACCGGAAGAGCTGTCGATTCGACAACGGCGCTGGCCCGGCCCGACTGGGTGTCCTCGAATGGCCACCTGGTGCTCGGAGTCGACACTGAGTACGACCCTGCCCTGTGGCGCCCTGGCGGCGCGGTCACCACGGCCGGCGCATGGGAGAGGCCGGCCGGGAGCGCCTTTCCATTCGGAGCGATGCAGGCCGACTCAAGTGAGCGCAGTCTTACTGTCCTGGGGCCCCGCGGGCAGATCGAGGAACGGCGCGTGGACGGCACCCGGATCCGCGTCTGGCGGAACGGCTCCAACGAATCGTCCTCCTATGACGCGGCCGCGGTGGCCGCAGACCGGTCGTCGGTGGCACAGGTCGTGGACGGACGGATCCAGTGGACCGCCCTGCGCTCGCCACTCTCCACCATCACACTCACCGGGCCGGAGCCCGATTCGTTGTGGTTCACGGCCGGCGGTGACCTCGCCGCCTCTCGCCGGGACGGCTCGCTGATCATCTATTCGCGGCGCACCGGACAGGCTGTCCGAACACTGCCCGTGGGGCCCGCCCAGTACACGATCGCCGGAGGCCGCGCGCTGGACCGCGGGGGCCGCTGGTTCGCTCGGGTGACGACCAGCGGTGGAGTCGAGATCGTCGACGCGGACAGCGGCTACCTGCTGGGCGGGTTTCCCCTGCCGATGCGGGGCGAACCGGGGAAGCACTCGCCCGCGTCCGCCCAGCGGACCACCGTGGTTTCTCGTCCGGGTACGTCGGAACTGCTGACGTTGTCCGCGGACGGCTACTTGACCCGGTGGAATCTCGCGCGTCAGTCGTGGTCGGCGATCGTCTGCCGGGTCGCCGGACGGCAGCTCACCTCGGCGGAGTGGACGACGGTGACCGGACACGACGTCCCGGCGGAGGGTCTGGCCTGCCCTCAGGGGCGGTAGTGGCGGACCGCTCAGTTGTCGTTGATGGTCCCCGTGTTGTTCTCGAGGACACGTTCCCCCGTTCCGCCCAGGTTTCCGCTTCCGAGACGGCTGTCCGTGACGGTCAACGAGCACCCCTCGTACACCACGGTGAGGCGGTTGAGGAACTGGCCACGGCGGAAAACGAAGGTACTGCCATTGTTGATGTAGAAGTAGCGATGCCCGATCGAGCTGTCGAGCATGGTGCAGGTGCTTTGATAGCAGTTTCCTTGGAAGCCGGCGATGTTCGTGCCGTCGGTGCCCTGAATCTCGGAGTTCGCGACGTCGACGGTGACCGCACCGTTGTCCGCATTGACGACCTGAGTTCGTTCGAGGTGGACTCCACGTGAGTCGTTGATCCGGAGGCCGACCCGAAAATCCACCAGATCGAGTCCCGAGAGCAGGACGTCCTGCGCATCCCGGATATCGATGTAGTCGCGAAAACCGCGGACGCTTCCGTTGCGGATCTCGGTTCCGCGCACGCCGGTGATCCGAATCCCGATCGGCCGCTCGTCTCCGGCGAAGCCCGACGTGTAGCGGATCGTGTGACCGTTGAGGTCGAGCGTCACGTCGTTCGCGCCGATGATGACACCGATCGACGTCGTGCAGTCGAGGTCGTGGTCGAGCGTCGCGCTCTCGGTGAGGGTCGCTCCGCAGCGCACGGGCGAAGCCGGCGGCGCCGCGGTCGGGCTGGGACTCGGGGCCTCCGGACCGCTGCTCTGCCCCGGGTCGGGCGTCGGCGAGCTGCCTGGCTCCGAACCGGAGGAGTCCGTGCTCTTGGAACTGCTCGCACTGGCGGTCGGCCCCACGCTGGACTGTGCCGACGGCGGAGGGCTCTTCGTCGGCTCCGGCGACGGCGACTGGCTCGATGTGGCCGTCGCTGTCGGCTCGGGAGATCCGGCGACGGCCGCGTATTTCCGGATCGGCCGGTGCACCCTCCCGCTGAAGACGACGGCCTCCGGACGCGCCGGGGCGTTGACCCAGACGAGCCCGTCCTGCGCGAAAGCCTGCAACTCGCCGGCGTGGCCGGTGACAGGCACGCTCTGCGGTGGCGAGCCGGTTCCGTCCGTCACCAGGATCCGGCCACGCCGGTGGTCGGGTAGGTAGGTCAGTCCACCGGCCAGGACCGGCTCGTCGAGATCGCCGAGGTCGACGCCCGGCAGCGCGATCGTCGTGGTCCGGCCCGAGCGCACGTCGACGCTGATCAACCTGGTCGGACTCCCCACGACGGCGACGAGACTCCAACCGTCGTTCGAGCCGGCCGCCGCTACCGGATCCACGCCTGCCGGGAGCCGCGCGATCACAGCGCGGTCCGCGGTGTCGACTCGCCGCGCCACGCCGGTCGCGGCGTCCACCGCGACCGGGCGACCAGCCAGGAGAGTCAGTCCGAGAGCCTCTCCCGGGTCGCCCACCGGAACCGGACTCCCGGCGCCGGACGAGCGCAGCGGAATCGCCGACCCAAGCCCAGGTGCGACGACCCACACCGTGCCGTCCGCCGTGATCACCGCGTCGGAGAACGGGGTACCGAGCGGGGACGACTCCCCTCGGGGAGTACCCGTTGCGGGATCTACCCAGGTGACCGTTCCGGCGGCAAGATCCACGAGTGCCGCGGCGGTCGGGGAGGCGAGCAGCCGGGACGCCTCACGACCGAGCGGCGTCGGTTGGCCGGCTTGCAGGGCGGCCGTGTCGACACGCGTCACCTCGCCGGTCTTCCGATCGGCCACCAGCACGGCGGAGCCGATCTGGCCGGTGTCGGCATCATGGCCGCGCACGGTCGGGAGCGCGATGGCTGTCTCCGGGGCGGCGGAGAGACCGTTGACTCGGGTAACCAGACCAGGACGAGTGCTGATCAGCCAGGCCGTGGCCGACCGCATGGTGAGACCGGCCAGCTCTCCGGAGCGTCCCAGCGCGGCGACGCCGAACACGGTTCCCAGCAGTGCCGCCACGAGGCCGAGGCGCAGCAGGATCTGCCACCGTGGACCGCGGTTCCGTAGCGTCGATGGTGTCATTGCTCCCCCTGGCGATCACGCCCCAGCGATCACGGTAGTTCCGTCGATCGACCGCGAGAACAGGTGCAGCTCCGCCGAACGTGCGCACTGGGTGTCCTTGCCGGACACCACAGCCTCGTCTTTCGGCTGGATCTACGAGGCGGAACAGCTCGGTGGCCGGCGGTAGCCCATGCTCATGCCAGCTAGCGGCGCAGGGGGACGCGGGGGTGGCGGTGGAGGACGACGAGAACCCGGCGGTAGGCCGGTACAGGCTTCGAGGGCGTGAACGGATCGGCTCGGACGTCGGGCCCGCGACCGCGTTCGCGGCGGCTTTCGCGCGAATGTCCGACGTGGTCGAAGAGACGATCATCGGGAAGCCCGGCGCCGTACGCCTCGCGTTGGTCTGCCTTCTTGCGGAGGGGCATCTCCTGATCGAAGACGTTCCCGGAGTCGGCAAGACGTCCCTGGCCCGAGCGTTGGCGACCGCGGTCGGCGGCACCTGGGGGCGAATACAGTTCACGCCGGACCTCCTCCCGACCGACATCACCGGCACTCTCGTGCTGCATCCGGGAGGTGGTGAGGAGGTCCGGGAGGGACCGATCTTCGCGAACATCGTGCTGTGCGACGAGGTGAACCGGGCCTCTCCCAAGACGCAGTCGGCGCTGCTCGAGGTGATGGAAGAACGCCAAGTGACGATCGACCGCGACCCGCGGCCGGTACCGCGTCCGTTCGTCGTCGTCGCGACTCAGAACCCGGTCGAGATGGCGGGTACCTATCCCCTCCCGGAGGCCCAGCTCGACAGATTCCTGATGAGGATCCACCTCGGCTATCCCGATCACGACGCCGAGGTCCGCATGCTGCGCGGAGCTCCGGCGTCGGCCACGGGCGCGGCGCCCCCGTTCGATCCGCCGACGGTGCAGGCCCTCATTCGGCAAGCGGAGACGACGCACATCGCCGACAGCATCCTGTCCCACATCGTGACGATCGCGGACGCGACGAGGAACCATCCGTTGGTCACGCTCGGCGTCAGTCCGCGCGGCGGCAAGGCGATGGTCGCGGCAACTCGGGTCTACGCCGCCGCCGCCGGACGGGACTACGTGGTCCCCGATGACATCCGTGCCCTCGCCGTGCCGGTGTTCGGTCATCGGATCTTGCTGACGCCCCGGGCCGAACTGGACGGCGTCGACCCCGCGCGGGTCCTCGACGACGCGCTCGCTACGGCACCGATGATTCCGACCGGCGTCCATTGAGCGTCAGATGATCACCCGGAACGGCGCGCAGGTCTGCGCGGCCGCCGCTGTGCTCGCGACGATCTCTCTGGTGACGCGATACCCAGGCGTGGTGCTGCTCGCGGCCGGAGCGTCGGTGTCCGTGCTCGTCGCGTTCCTGTGGACGGCGCGGTCACGGCGCCGGGCGAGTGTCTCGTTGGTCCCCGCGGTAGGGCGGGTGATGCGCGGCGAAGTGGTCCGGGTGGCGATTCACGTCACCCGCCGGTCCGCGCGCGGCGGCGCCTTCACCCTGGTGGTGCCGTGCGGCGGCGCGGAGATCGTCGTCCCGGTCCGGCGCGGCTCCGGCCGGGCCGCGGCTCCGCTGGAGATCGACGTCCCGACCGACCGGCGAGGCGAACTGGTCATCGGGCCGCCCGCGATCGCCCATCGTGACCTTCTTGGGCTGTTCGACCGGAGAGAGCAGGTGGGCGAACCGGTCGCCGTCGAGGTCGGGCCGAGAATCCTGCCGGTGGAGATCGGCCGGGCCCGCGGCCGGCAGAATCCGGACGCCCCGCGACAGCTCGGCGGGCAGGAGGGTGGCGTCAACTTCGCGAGCCTCCGGGAGTACCAGTTCGGCGACGACGTCCGCCGTGTGCACTGGCTGGCCAGCCGTCGCCGGGCGGATGGGACGCTGTTGATCCGACAGAACGTCGATCCGGTCGACCCTTCGATCGAGGTCCTGCTCGACACGGATCCCGCCGCCTATCGTGGGCCGGACGCCTCCGCCGCCTTCGAGACGGCCGTCGATGTGAGCGCGTCGATCCTCGACTCGACACGGCGGGTCGGCGCGGCGGCGACGCTGACGGTCGTCTCCGGCGAGACCGCTCGGACGCCGCACGCGATCGACGAGCTTCTCCGGACCGTCGGACTCAGCCCGGGGCGAGCCGTGCCGGCACTCCGGCCCGCCGGTCTGTTTACCGTGGTGACGGGAAGCGGCGGGGCATCAGACCTGCTCACGGCGGTGCCGCCGGGCCGACGGTCAGTCGTCGTCCGGGTCGACGTGCGGCCGGCCGACCTGCCGGTCGCGTCGGCGCGGTGGGCGATCGTCGACGCAGCCGATCTCCGCTCGGCCTTGGCTGGTTGGGCGCGGTTGGCGGCAGCCGCTACGCGGGGACAGCAGTGAGTAGTCCCCGCCCATCTCCTCGGCACTGGACTCGCCGGGTCGCGGCGGGACGAATCGGCGCCGCGACGACGGGGGTGGTGGCGGCCGGTGCGATCTTCGGTGCCGTTTTCGAACTCGCGGACGTGGTGGTCCCGCTCGTCCTCGCTGTCGTCGTGCCTCTCGGAGCGATAGCGATCGCGTTGCTACGACTGGGCCGACCGCTGGGCGGCGGGTCGCACATGGCCCTGGTAGCGGCCGGCCTGGCGGTGTTCGCAGTGGCGGTCTCGTCGAGCCCTCGTCACCTGGTGGCGGAGCTGACGGGAGGGTGGATCGGCTTGTTCGCGATCACGCTGCCGGCCCCGGCCCGTCCGGACCTGGTGGCGGTTCCGTTCGTGCTGCTGTGGGTGGGCACCACACTGGCCGCGGACCTGGCGGTCCGATCGCGCTCGGTCCTCCTTCCGATGGTGCCCGCCGCCGCGCTGCTCACCGTCGGTCTGGCGGTCGCCCTACCCGCGCCCGCAGCTCAGGACGCGCTCGCGACGGTCCTGCCCGGCGCGCTGGTGCTCGCCGCCGCCTTCGCCTGCGCGATCGTCAGCAACAGCGATGCCGGGCGGCGGACGGCAGCGTCGGTCCAAACCGTCGCCCTCTTGCTGGTCGCCACCGTGGCCGGGGTAGCGGGGACGCACCTCGAACCGGCCGACCCGCGGAGCGTCCTGCCTCTCCCGGTTGCGGTGCGTCCTGACGTCAATCCCCTCGATCGGGTCTCCGCCTGGCTCGTGCGCCCGAACGACGTGCTGTTCACCGCCGCGGCCGCGGCGGGAGCACGGTGCTGGCGACTGACGACACTGTCTCGGTTCGACGGCCTGAATTGGACCGCAGGCACGACGAGCTACACCCCGGCCGGCCTCGGTGTGCCGCCCAGCCGGGAACGTACCGAGGGACCGGTCAGCATTGCGCAGAGAGTGACGATCGCCGGCCTCGGCGGCACCTTCCTCCCCGCTCTTGATCGCCCGGTCCGACTCCGTAGCGGTGTCGATGCGGTGGACACCGAAACGGGCGACCTTCTCTCCATCGCTCCGGTCGAACGGGGACGAACGTACGCCCTGGTGTCGGTGCCTCTGATCGATCCGACCGACACCCGGCCCGCTTCCGGCCCCACCGACGCGCTCTCTCTCCCGGCCGGCTTGCCGGACGTGCTCGACAACGCCGTGGAGGCGAGCCCCGGAACGTCGGCGTACGCACGAATCGTCGCCATGCAGAAGCTACTGCGCGATGACTATCGAAACGATCCCCTCGCGGAGAGCGGCCACACGTACGGCGATGTTCGCCGCTTCCTGACCCGGCGATCGGGAACTACTGAGCAGTTCGCGGTGACGCTGGCGTTGGCGGCCCGACGACTCGGAGTGCCGAGTCGGATCGTCGTCGGATTCTGTCCGAGCGGACGCTCGACGGTCCTCGCTCGCGATGTATCGGTGTGGACCGAAGTGCATCTTGCCGGTGGATGGGCCGGACTGCAGCCAGCCGGCCCCGCACGGCCGGCCCGGAAGGCCCGAGTGGAAGCGCCCGCAGAGGTTCCCTTGCCGACCGCGGCGCCGCCACCGGCAGCCAGGCCGGACGCCCTCGCTCCGTCGTCGGTGCCCCAAGTCGTCAATCCGCGGCTGCGCTCAGCACCGACGCCCACACGGCCGATCGGCGTCTGGGCCACTGCCGCTCTCCTGATACTCGCAGCGGCGTACGTCACCGCGGCTCAGGTAGTGCCCCGCTTGCGCCGGCGGACGCGCCGCCGCCTGCTGTCCCCCCGCGGTCGGACGGCCGGAGCCTGGGAGGACCTCATCGAGACTCTCGCAGGAGACCGGATCGACCCGCGGATCGTCTCGAGCTCCGAGTCCGTGCTGGTCGCGGCGAGCGAGCTCTCCACTGCGGCGATCGGCGAGGTTCGCCCGTTGGCCGCGCTGGCCGACGCCGCCCGCTACAGCCGGATCGGTCCGACCGAGACCGACGCGCAAAGCGCTTGGTGGTTCGCCGACCGCGCGCGCCGTCGCCTCTCCCGCGCGCGTGCGATCCCGACCCGACTGGTGATCGCGCTCTCGCCGCGACGGATCTGGCCGCAGCCACCCATTGCCCACGGGCGATCAGCAGGGTTCTTTCGTCGACATGGCGTGAAGGGCCTGCGCCCGAGCGGCTCCCCCGGCACGAGTCGCCGGTGAGATCTACTTTCTCTGTGGATCAGTCGAATCATCGACGCGGCTTCTCGGACTCGGTGGGAATCAGGGACTCGTCCGGGGGCAGGGCCGGCAGGTGCTTCTCGCCCCATCGGAAGAGGGGCTGCAAGAGCTGCAGCAGCTCCAGGCCGCGCGCGGTCGGCTCGTAGAGGATCTGCACCGGGGTGCTGGGCACCACTGTGCGACTCAGCAGACCGAGGTTCTCCAGCTCCTTGAGTCGTTGGGAGAGCATGCGGTCCGAGATGCCCGGCACGGCGCGCCGGAAGTCCGTGAACCGGCGCGCGCCGCGGCTGGCTGCGACCATGATGCCGCCGGACCAGCGGCGACCCACCGTGTCAAGCACTGACTGGACCCGCCTGCACTCGGCGGCAGCCCCCTCGGGCGAAGGCCTGATCGGAAGCTGTGTCATGCCGCGAGTATAGACACTTACTTTTTGTAAGTAACTAACGCCGTAGTTGAAGAAGCGAGGGCGCTCGAAGACCGTTGAGAACGTGCTGAACAACCTTCTCCGCTTCGGGTTGAGTCTCGACCCGGACGCGGCGCGTGCCGACGATGCGGTACGGCTGGCCGCGGCCGCCGAAGAAGCCGGGCTTGACTACCTAGCCGTGCAGGACCACCCGTACCAGGCCGGTCACCTCGACAGCTGGACCTGGCTGACCCATCTGGCCGCACGGACCAGCCGGATCGGTCTTCTGACCGACGTGGCCGACCTGCAACTGCGACCCCCCGCCATGCTCGCCAAGGCGGCGCTCACCTTCAGCAGGCTGCACCACGGTCGGCTGGCCCTCGGCGTCGGCGGCGGCGCGTTCCCCGACGGCATTGCGGCCATGGGCGGCACCCGCCGGAGCAACTCGGACATGGTGGCCTACACCGAAGAGGCCTTCCAGGTGCTGCGGCCAGCGCTGGCCGGCGACTTCGTCCGGCTCCACGGTGCGCACCACCGGATCGAGGGCTACCAGGCCGGGCCCGCCCCGGCCGGGCCGGTGCCGGTGTGGCTCGGCGCTCAGGGTCCGAAGATGCTCGCCGTCACCGGCGGCTACGCCGACGGTTGGATCTCGCCGCTGAACATCTATGTGAAGCCGGACGAGGTACCGGCCAAGCAGAAGATCATCGACGAGGCGGCCCGGGCAGCGGGTCGCGACCCCGCCGCGATCAGCCGCATCTACAACGTCATCGGGTGGATCGGATCGGACCGAAGGGCACCCGGTTTGTCGGGCGACGTCGAGCAGTGGGTCGACACGCTGGCTGACTGGTCCACCCGCCTGGGTTTCGACACGTTCATCTTCTGGCCGGTCGCGCAGCCACAGGCCCAGCTCGAACTGTTCGCCGGCGAGGTCGTCCCGGCCCTGCGGAAGCGGGTGAGCCGATGACGCCGGCGACCCTCCCGAAGGAACTGGACGGCAAGGTCGTGCTGCCGTCCGACCCGCGCTATCGGCTCCTGCGCTCCACTTACACCAGGGTGTCGCGACCCGCGATGGTGGTCCTTCCGCAGAGCGTCACCGATGTCGTCGTCGCGTTGCGGTACGCCCGCGACAGTGGTCTGCCGATCGCTGTTCGCAGCGGCGGACACGGCCTGTCCGGGCGTTCGTCCAACGACGGCGGGGTGGTCATCGACCTCTCCGGGCTCAACGAGGTCCGCGTCCTCGACCGCAAAACCCGGCTGGTGCGAGTCGGCGTCGGAGCACGGTGGGCCGAGGTGGCTCAAGCGCTGAAACCGGCCGGGCTGGCGATCAGCTCCGGCGATCACGGCAACGTGGGCGTCGGCGGCCTGGCCACCGCGGGCGGCGTGGGCTGGCTGGTCCGCGACTACGGCCTGACGATCGACCACGTCCGGGCGGCCGAGGTGGTGCTCGCTGACGGCCGCGTCGTCCGCACCGACGCCGAGCACGAGCCCGACCTGTTCTGGACCGTACGCGGCGCCGGCGCCGGCGTCGGCATCGTCACCGCGTTCGAGATCGAGGCCACTGAGCTGCGCGACATCACCGTCGCGCAGCTCACCCTGGCGGTCGACCCGGACGGGAGCACGCTGACCCGCTGGGCCGAGCACCTGGCCCGAGCGCCCCGCCAACTCAGCACAGCGGCCATGCTCATGTCTCACGGGCGGCAGGCGATCCTCTCGCTGACCGCGGTGTACGCCGGGACGGACGCCGGGCGCGTGCGCGGAGCCGTCATGCCGTTGCGGAAGATCGGCGCTCTGCTCGATCAGACCCAACAGAGTGCGTCGCACGCGGCCCTCGTGTCGACCGCACATCTGCACCCGAACCTCGGCCAGCAGCCGACCGATACCACCAACGGCTTACTACCCACCATGACCCCGGACGTCGCCCGTGCCATCACGGCGGCTGTCACCGGACCGCGACCGGCGCTGATGCAACTGCGTTCGGTCGGCGGGGCCGTCAACGACGTGGCCGCGGATGCCACCGCCTACGCCCATCGGCACTCGACCGTGCTGGTCGTCGGCACGGTCTTCCCGCCGCACGACCGGACGACGCTCGACCACATCTGGCGTCCGATCGGCGCGTACACACGGGGCGCGTACGCGAATTTCGAGAGCCGTCTCGACGCGGCGGCCTTCCGGCGTTTCTACCCCGGAGCCACCGGCGACCGCGTTCTGGCGATGTGGCGTCACCACGACCCGGACGGCATCTTCCGCTCGACCCTGTACCCGGGGACGTTGTCGTAGAGGACGCGACCGATCGGTCGCCGATGCGGCGGATGCGTGAGCCGCCCACGTCAGTCCTGGTAGGACCGCCGGGCCCGCGACTTCGGCCAGCGCTCCCTAACGCCGGTCGCGGCCGTCCACGACCTCCTCGTGGTCGTGCTCGACCAGCCCGACGTGAGCAGGCGGTCAAGCGCCCTCTCGGAGTAGGCCGAGCAAGCGCCGCGTCACGGGTCGGTGTGGCTCAAGAGCGCCTCTGTGTGTCAACCCGTGCGAGTGGCGAACCGGGGGACGTCACCGACCTGGCGAGGACCTTTCCGGCGATGATCGGCCCGACTCCACGCCGCTCCAGCCGGTGCCAAGACCGTCTGCCAGAACGCGGACCCCACTCGTCGCCCCAGATGCTGTGCTCGACGTGGAGCAGCACGTCGCCGGTCGGCCGGGCGCCGGCGTCAGCCGGCGAGGACTGCCGGTACCGGCGGAGTGTTCGGGGCCAGACGCCGGTCGCTGCGGGAGGATATCCACTCCAGCAGCGGCCGGCGCGTGGTGTTGTGGAACGCGGCGAACTTCCACTCGCCGTTCTCGCGGACCGCGACGAACGTCTGCGCCTTGTCGGGCTTCCGGCGGCTGAACCGCGACTTCAGCACCCGGCCGACGCTTGTGACCACCGCGACGTCGGGGGTGACGAAGCGGACGTCGGTGATGTGACCGAGCAGCCGGCTGCCCCTCAGGAATTTGCGCCACAGGACCGAGTGCATGTCTGTGATGATCCGGCGGCCACGGTAGTGGGTGCCGACGAAGATCACGTAGTCGGCGTCCTCGGTGAACGCCGCTCCGTACGCCTCGGCGTCGGCGTTGTTCCAGGCGGTGAGTGTGGAGTCGAACAATGAGCGGATCGCGACCTCGTCGGACATCGGAGTTCCCTTCGGTAGGATCGTTCCGTGGGCAGGAAGTCTCGATCTATCGAGATATTTGATTGATCGAGATGTTGGCTGAGAGAGGTGGCCGTGTCAAGACGTGACGAGCTCATCGGATCGATCGGCGATCTGCTGCGCCTGCAGTCGGGGCTGGCACTGGTGCTGCATCAGGCCGTCGCCGACCAGTTCGGTCTGAACCCGACGGACCTCAAGTGCCTCGATCTGGCCGCGCGCGAGGAGGCTCTCACCGCGGGGCGGATCGCCGACGTCACGGGCATGAGTACGTCCGCGGTCACGGCGCTGCTCGATCGGCTCGAAAAACGCGGGTTCGTCGAGCGCTACCGGGACGCGGCCGACCGTCGCAAGGTGTACGTGCGCTCGACCGGCCAGCACGAGGAGAAGCTCGCCGAGATCTACGGCCCGCTGTCGGACGCCACGGACAGCGTCTTGCGGTCATTCGACGTCAAGAGCCTGGATGCCGTCCGCGACGTACTGAGTCAGCTCGCCGACGTGAGCCAGGCGTTCATCCGCCGCGAACGATGACCTCCACCGTCGGGAAGCCGCGGGTCGCTCCGACCCCCGGACGGGAACCAGCCGGCGACCCCACTCGTCCGGTGGGCCAGGCCAGGCCGTTCGCGCACGGTACGAGAAGAGCGGTTCGGGCGGGTGGCGCCGGTAGGGGTTAGGGGTTGTCGGCAGCGACGGCTTGCAGCAGATACTCGACATGACATCGCCAAGCGTCCGGTGACGTGGTGGCGGCAGGGGCAACGGCGCTCGGCCCGGCCAACCGAGGGATGCACCGCTGCCCGACAAGAGCGTGAGCTCATCCAGCACACCCGCACGGAGCTCGGCGTCGCCGTCCGCGGCAGGACCGGACACGTCGAACCCGCGGCTCAGAAGCGCGCCCCGACCCCGCTCCCGGCCGGTCCACCCGGGATCGCCGCCAGCAGTTCGCGGGTGTACTCGTGGCCCGGGTCGGTGAACAGCGCGTCGGTCCGGCCGGTCTCGACGATCCGGCCGGCGCGCATCACCGCCACCCGGTGCGCGATCTGGCGGACGACACCCAGGTCGTGGGAGATGAAGAGGTAGGCGACCCCGGTGTCGGCCTGGAGATCGGTCAGGAGCTGGAGCACCTGCGCCTGCACCGACACGTCCAGGGCCGACACCGGCTCGTCGCAGACCACCAGCTCCGGGGAGAGGGCCAGCGCCCGGGCGATCGCGACGCGCTGCCGCTGGCCGCCGGAGAGTTCCGCGGGGCGCCTGCGCAGGGTCGAGGACGGCAGCCGGACCTGGTCGAGCAGTTCACGGGCCCGCTCGAGCCGTTGCGCCGGGTTCCCGATGCCGAACGCGCGCAACGGTTCGACGATGACCTCGGCGATCGAGAAGCGCGGATCGAGCGACGCGTACGGGTTCTGGTAGATCAGCTGGGCCCGGCGTCGCAGCGCACGCAGTGCCCGACCCTTCGCCCGGGTGACGTCCGTGCCGCCGAAGGAGATCGCGCCGTCGCTCGGCTCGATCTGGCGCAGCACCATCCGAGCCGTGGTGGTCTTACCGGAGCCGGATTCTCCGACCAGTGCGAGGGTTTCGTGACGATGGATCGTGAAGCTCACCTCGTCGACAACTCTTGTGTCCTTGAAGTCCTTACTGAGCCCTTCGACGACGACGAGCGGATCCTCCCGGACCGGCGGCGGGCCGGCGACGCGGGCGGGCACGCTGGCCAGCAGGTGCCGGGTGTAGTCGTGGGTCGGCCCGGCGAGCACCGCACCGGTCGGCCCGGCCTCCACGATCGTGCCCTGCGACATCACCGCGATGCGCTCTGCCCGGTCGGCGGCAACGCCGAGATCATGGGTGACCAGCAGGATCGCGGTGTTCTGCTCCTCGCTCAGGTGCTGGAGGTGATCGAGGATCAACCGCTGCATGGTGACGTCGAGGGCGCTGGTGGGCTCGTCGGCGATGAGCAGCGCCGGGCGGGCCGCGAGGGCAACGGCGATCAGCGCGCGCTGACGCATCCCGCCGGACAACTCGTGGGGATACTGCTTCGCCCGCAGTGCGGGATCCGGCAACCCGGCCCGTTCGAGCAGCTCGATGGCGTCGAGTGCGGCGGCGCGTCCGCGGGTCAGCCCGTGCAGGCGCAGTACCTCGGCGACCTGCTCCCCGATCCGCTTCACCGGGTTGAGCGAGACGGTCGGGTCCTGCGGAACGAGCCCGATCCGGGCGCCGCGGATCGCGCGCATCTCGCGCTCGGAGAGCCCGGTGAGTTCCTGGCCGTCGAAGACGACGCTGCCGCGCTCGATCTGTCCGTTGCCGCTGAGCAGCCGGATCACCGCGTGCGCGGTGGTGCTCTTGCCGGAGCCGGATTCACCGACGAGGGCCACGGTCTCGCCCGGTTCGACGTCCAGGTCGACCCCGGTGACGGCCTGGATCGGACCCGACCGGGTCTGGTAGGAGACGGCCAGGTCGCGGATCTGCAGCAGGGTCAACGTCCGTCCAATGCTCGGGCGATCCGGTTGGTGGCCAGCACGGTCGCGGCGACGGTGAGGCCGGGGAGGGTGGAGAGCCACCAGGCGTTGGCCAGGTAGTTCCGGCCGCTGGAGACGAGCGTTCCCCACTCGGGCGCCGGTGGTGCCGCCCCGTAGCCGAGGAAGCTCAGCGACGAAACGGCCAGGATCGCGATACCGAAATCGAGGGTGACCAGCACCGCGATGGGCCCGATCGCGTTGGGAAGCACATGGCGCCAGAGGATCGTGTACCAGCGGGTGCCCAGCGAGTACGCGGCCTCGACATAAGTTGACTGCCGGACCCGCAGCACCTCCGCGCGCATCACCCGCGCGAAGCTCGCGATGCTGGCGACGCCGACCGCGACCGCCACCTTCGTCGTGCCGTAGCCCAGTGCGGTGACCAGCGCGAGCGACAGGAACAGCGGCGGGATCGCCAGCTGGACGTCGACGACACGCATCAGGACGTCTTCGAGCCAGCCGCCGACGAACCCGGCCAGCAGACCGATCGCGCCGCCGATCACGAACGCGACCACCACCGCGATCAGCGTGGCCTTGAGCGAGAGCGCGGCGCCGTGGACGACCCGGGTGTAGAGGTCGCGGCCGAGTTCGTCGGTGCCGAACCAGTGGCTCGCGCCGGGGGCGCTGAAGCGGTCGGCGGGCACCCCCGTCAACGGGTCGCGCGAGGCGAACAACGACGGCCGGAACGCGGCCAGCACGATGAAGGCCACCAGGCCGATCGAGAGGAGCAGCCCCGGCGGGGGCAACTTCCGCCTGCGCGTCGGCGGAGTCCCGACGTCGGATTGTTCCTGCGCGCGATCCAGGGTCAAGCTCATTGGGCGCTCCCCACCTGCAGCGGTGCCGTCGGCCGCGGCGGCCCGGAAAGCACGATCCGGGGGTCGAGGACCGGGTAGGCCAGGTCGACGGCCAGGTTGACGGTCACGAAGACGAGTGCGCCGAACACGACGATGGCCTGGACCACCGGGATGTCCTGCACGGTCACGGCCTGGATGGTCGCGCGACCGAGGCCGTTGCGTGCGAACACCGACTCCACCACCACCGATCCGGCCACCAGGTTGCCGACGAGCAGCCCGGCCAGCGTCAGCGTGGGAAGTGCGGCGTTACGCAGGGCGTGCCGGAAGTGGATCCGGAGCCGGCCCGCGCCTTTGGCCTTCGCCGTCTCGATGTAGGGCTCCCCCAGCGTGGTCGACAGGCTCTTGGCCAGCACCTGGGCGAGCTGCGCGGCCGTGGGGACCGCGAGGGTGACGGCCGGCAGGACCAGCCCGCGAAGGCCGTCGTTCCCGAACGCCGGGAAGGCGTGAATACGGAACGAGAACAGCTGGACGAGCATCAGCCCGATCCAGAACGTCGGCACCGAGACGCCCAGCGGCGGCAGCGAGAGCAGCACCTGACGCAGCCAACGCCGCCGGCTGTAGGTCGCCAGGATCGCGATCCCGCCCCCCGCGAGGACCGCGATCAGCAGGGCCGCCCCCGTGAGCTGGAGCGTCTGCGGCAACGCCTCGGCGATCGTGGTGGTCACCGGACGGCCGGTGGCGACGGAGTTGCCGAAGTCGCCGCGCACCGCGCGCCCGAGGTAGTCCAGGTACTGCAGGTACACCGGCTGGTCGAAGCCGTATTCGTGTCGCAGCGCCGCCAGCTGCGCCGGATCGATCGGGTTGCCGTCCAGGCCACCGGCCGCCATCGCCGAGACCGGATCGCCGGGGAGGAGATCCAGGATCAGGAACGACACCGTGTAGGCGGCCAGTAGCACGACGGCGGCCTGGCCGAGCCGGCGCAGCACGTAGCGGCGCACCGGTCAGCCCTTCCAGGTGTCGTGCAGCTGGATCCGGCTGGAGGCCTCGAAGTTGAGATCGTGCACGTTCTTGCCGACGCCCAGCTCGGTGGTGAGCTCGACCACCGGGACGGTGTAGGCGTTGTCGACGAGCAGGTTCTGGGCTTGCGTCACCAGGGTCTGGCGCTTCGCGGCGTCGACGGTGGCCGCCGCACCAGCCAGGGCGTCGTCCAGTTCGCTCGGCGGCACCTTGTAGAAGTTGGCCAGCTTGGTCGAGAAGCTGCTGCGCAGGATGTCCGGGTCGGCCCGGGTGGCGTTGCCCCAGAAGACGTCGAAGCTGCCCGAGGAGAGGACCTGCGGGAACGTCGCGATCTGGATCTCCTTCAGTTCGAGCTCGACACCGACGGCCTTGAGCTGCTGCTGGAGCAGCTCGAGCGTGGGCTGGTTGGTGCCCGCGTTGGCCGCCCAGGTCACGGTGAGGCTCAACCGGGTGCCGTTCTTGGCCCGGATGCCGTCGGCGCCCGGCTTCCAGCCGGCGCCGTCCAGCAGCGACTTGGCCTTGCTCGCGTCGAAGGCGAGCTTGGAACCGAGATTCGTGTAGAACGGCGTGGTGCCGGCCAGGACGCTGGTCGCCGGCTTGCTACCGGTGGGGAACACCGTCTCGACGATCTGCTGGCGGTCGATCGCCGCGACGATCGCCTGCCGGACCGCCTTGTCCTGCGCGATCGGCCGTGAGTTGTTGAAGGTCAGCCCGAAGACCAGGCCGGGGTTCGCGCGTGCCTTCAGCTCGACACCGCCGGCCTTCAGCGCGCTCTCGTCGGCCAGCCCGACGCTGCCGATCGCGTCGACCTGGCCGGACTGGAGGCTGCCCGTCCGGACGCCGGCTTCCGGCACCACCTTGAACACCAGCTTGTCGAGGTAGGCCTCGCCCTTCTTCGTCCACAGCGACGAGCCCCAGTCGTAGCCCTTGCGCTTGGAGAGGGTGATCGACTGGTTCGCGACGTACTTGTCCAGGACGAACGGTCCGGAGCCGATGATGCCGTCGGTGCACCGCTGGTCGGGGGTCTTCGCGGCGCTGGCCGGCGACACGATGCCGAGCGAGAACGTCGAGGTCGCCTGCAGGAACTGCGCGTTCGGCTGCTTGAACGACACCTCGACCGTGTGCTCGTCGACGACCTTCGTCTCGTCGAGACCGCTGAGGTAGCCGATCGCCAGCTGGGCCTTCACGCCGAGCGTGGGGACGGCGTCGAAGTCGGCCTTCACCGCGGCGGCGTTCACCGGCGTGCCGTCGCTGAAGGTGGCACCGGGCTTCAGGTGGAAAGTGAAGGTCTTCGCGTCCGGGCTGACCTCCCACTTCTCCGCGAGCCAAGGCACGATCCGGCCGGTCCGCGGGTCCTGGTCGGTCAGCGAGTCGACCGTCTGGCGCAGCGAGTAGATGCTGTCGTTGCTGCCGACCTGCTGCGGGTCGACGCAGCCCTGGTCGGATCCGACGGCGAAGGTGAGCGTGCCGCCCGATTGCGGGGTGCCGGACGACCCGGAACCTCCGGGACTCCCACCGCATGCGGCGAGCGCGAGCGCAGCGGTCACTGCCACGGCTGATGCGGGCACACGTCTGTTCACTGAGCTGCTTTCTCATCGGGGGTGGGGCTACCCCAGCCCCAGGGCGGATCGGGGATCTCCTTGCGGAGCACCGGGGCGATGTCGGACTGGAACAGTTCGAGGGAGTCCCGGTGCTGGACGTCGGTGAGGCCGCCGGCGTCGGCGTGCAGGTGCATCACGGTGTGGCCGAAGGCGTCGTGATAGCGGTGGACCTTGTCGACGATCTGCTGCGGGCTGCCGATCAGCGCCGAGCTGCGTTCGACGAAGTCCTCCAGCGTCGCGAAGACGGGTTCGAGCCCGAGCCGCTTCTGGAAGGCGCGCTGACCTTCGAACACCGGGCGGTAGGCCTCGATGGCGTCCTGCGAGTTGGGGGCCGCGTAGTACCCGGCCGTACCCGCCCCCACCACGGCGGACGCCGGGTCGTGGCCGTGGTGCTCCCACCGCTCGCGGTAGTAGCGCACCAGCTCGGCGTACGGCTCGATCGGATTGGTGACGTTCGCGGAGAACAGCGGGTCACCGTAGCGGGCTGCGACGTCGACCGACTCCTTGCTGGTGGCGCTGCCGTGCCAGACCCGTATCGGCTGCTGTAACGGGCGCGGCCACACCTCGGCGTCCTGGAGCGCAGGGCGGAACTTCGGCGTGGCGGTCACCCTGCCGTCGCGCCAGATGTCGCGGAAGAGCTCGTAGCTCTCGGCGTTGCGCTCCCACTGGTCCTCGGGCGTGACGTGGAACAGCTCCCGCTGCGCCGCGCCGTTGCCCTTGCCGATGATCAGCTCGAGCCGACCACCGGAGAGGTGGTCGAGCGTTGCGTAGTCCTCGGCGGCGCGGACCGGATCGAGCAGGCTGAGCGTGGTGACGGCGGTGAACAGCCGGATCTCGCGGGTCAACGAGGCCAGGTGGCTGAGCACGACGGGCGGCGAGGAGGAGATGAACGGCCGCTCGTGACGCTCGCCGACGCCGAAGCCGTCGAACCCGAGTTCCTCGGCCAGCAGTGCGTTCTGGACGACCTCGCGGAAACGGTCGTTGGTGGACTTCTGCACGCCGCTCACCGGGTGCGGGGCATGCACGATCAACGTGATGGCAAGGAACCTCACAACACCGTCCAATGCGGAGTAGCGGCGACGGCGGCAAACCGCTCGTTCAATTCATAGTAAGCAGATCGGATATCCTGTCAATGCCTCCGCGGGCAGGTTTCCCTACTTTTTAGATAGGAATTGACTAGGCTGCCGGTTCATCACTAACGTCGAAGCCTGACGCACGAAGGAGCGCCGATGACCACCATCCAGTCGCTCGCGTTCCTCACGCCGGGTAACTATCCTGACGACGACCCGTATCTGGGTCTGGAGAACACGCTCCGTCAATTCGAGTACGGCGAGCAGCTCGGCTTCGACGGCGCCTGGATCCGCCAGCGCCACCTCGAACACGGCGTCGGCTTCAGCGCCGGGACACCGCCGCACGCCGAGCTGATCGGGCATCTGGCCTTCGACGGCGACTGGCGCACGTACGACCTGTCCCACAACCGGGTGAGCCGGCTCGTCGACAACCTGCGCGGCGACTTCATCGGCGACGAGAGCACGGTGATCCACTCCCCCGGCAACATCCAGCGGCCGCGCGTCCAGCCCTACAGCCCCGGCCACGTCATCACCGGCGAGGGCACCGACGACTTCACCACCCGGAAGCGGTATCTCGCGTATGCCGAGAGCCGCTACGAACGGACGCTGGCCCCGAACGGTCCGAAGCGGATCCTCTTCTTCCGCGACCTGGTCGGCCCGACCGAGCAGATCCTCGAACAGCTCTCCGCCGATCCGGTCCTGGCGCAGGTCAGCGACTTCCAAATCGAGCTGCCCTACGAGTTCGAACACGAGGACTACCTGCAGATCCTCCACGACGTCCGGATGCATCTGGCACCGGAGCTCGGCTGGCGTCCGCCGAGCGGCAGCGAAGGAGACTCATGACCCGCGTCCCGCTCTCCGTGCTCGACCTGGTCCCGGTCAGCTCCGGCTCCACCACCGCAGACGCCGTCCGCAACGCCGTCGATCTGGCCCGCCGGACGGAGGAGTTCGGCTACCGCCGGTACTGGTTCGCCGAACACCACCTCAATCCCGGCGTCCTGGGCTCGTCCCCGTCCGTCCTGATCGCGCTGGCCGCGGCGGCGACCTCACGCATCCGGCTCGGCTCGGCCGGGTTCCAGCTCGGTCACCGCACCGCGTTGTCGGTCGTGGAGGAGGTCGGCCTGGTCGACGCGCTGCATCCCGGGCGCATCGACCTGGGACTCGGCCGGTCGAGCGGGCGTCCGCCCAGCACGCAGGCGACGCCCGCGCCCGCCCGGCCGAGCAACGGGCTGGTCGTGCCGAAGCCGTTCTCCTTCGCCCGGCTGCTCGGTTCACCCCGGATCGCGCTGCACCAGCGTCTGCTGCAGCTGCCCGGTGCGCAACCGCCGGACTACGGGGAGCAGATCGACGACCTGCTCGCGCTGCTGCACGGCACCTACCAGTACGAAGGCGTCGAAGGGCACGCCAGCCCCGGCGAGGGCGCGGACGTCGAGCTCTGGATCCTGGGCAGCAGCGGCGGACAGAGTGCCACGGTGGCCGGCGAGCGCGGACTCCGATTCGCGGCGAACTACCACGTCGCTCCGGCCGGAGTGCTCGAAGCCGTGGCCGCCTACCGGGCCGCCTTCCGGCCGTCGGAGTATCTCGACGCGCCCTACGTCAGCGTCTCGGCCGACGTGGTCGTGGCCGACGACGACGCCACCGCCCGGGAGCTGGCCGCCGGATACGCCCCGTGGGTCCGCAGCATCCGCACGGCCGCCGGGGCCATCGCTTTCCCGACGCCCGCCGAGGCCGCCGCGTTCCCCTGGACCGAGGAGGACCGGGAACTGGTCGCCGACCGGCTCGAGACGCAGTTCGTCGGCGCCCCCGACACCGTCGCGCGGCGCCTGCTCGAACTGCAGGAGGCCACGGACGCCGACGAACTGGTCGTCACCACGATCACCCACGACCACGCGGACCGGGTGCGCTCGTACGAGCTGCTGGCCAAGGAGTGGAACTCCGTGGCGTCATGAGCGAGTTCCTCTGGTACGTCCCCAACCAGGTGCGGGCCGGCCACCGCGGGGACGACGTCGTCGAAGACCACAACGGTTTGCCGGCGCTGACCCAGCAGGCCCTGGCGATCGAGGAGCACGGCTGGGGCGGGGCGCTGCTCGGGGCCGGTTGGAACCGCCCGGACACCTTCACCGTCGCCACGGCGCTGGCCGCCCGCACGACGACCTTCCAGCCCCTGATCGCGGCCCGGCCGGGCTACTGGCACCCGGCGCACTTCGCCGCCGCGGTCACCACCCTCGACCAGCTCAGCGCGGGCCGGGTGCTGATCAACGTCGTCTCGGGCCAGGACAACCTGGCCGCCTACGGCGACAGCGAGGGCGACCAGGCCCAGCGCTACGCCCGCACCGAAGAGTTTCTGCGGCTCGTGCGGCAATTGTGGACGCGGGAGCACGTCACGTTCCGCGGTGAGCACTTCCACGTCACCGACTCCACGATCGCCCAGCGACCCGTCGTCCGGCCCGGGCGCCGCCATCCGCGGCTCTACTTCGGTGGCGCCTCCGCGGCGGCGGAGAAGGTGGCGGCCACCGAGGCCGACGTCCAGCTCTTCTGGGGCGAGCCGCTGGACGACGTCCGCGAGCGGATCGAACGGCTCAAGCGCCTGAGCGACGCACTGGGGCGCGAGCATGCTCCGCTGGAGTTCGGCCTCCGGGTCACCACGCTCGTCCGCGACACCACCGAGCAGGCCTGGATCGACGCACAGGCCCGGGTGGCGAAGATGGCCGAAGGCACGATCGCCCGCGACGCGGACTGGCGGACCGCCGTCGGTCAGCAGCGCCTGCTGGGTCTCGCCGAGCGCGGGGACGTGCTCGACGACAACCTCTACACCGCTCCGGGCCGGTTCGGAGCCGCGGGCGCGGCGACGACGTGGCTGGTCGGCTCCGCGCAGGACGTGGCGACGTCGCTGCGCCGCTACCGGGAGCTCGGCATCACCCATTTCCTGCTCTCCGACACCCCCTATCTGCCGGAGATCAAGCGGCAGGGCGACCAGCTCCTGCCGCTGCTGCGCGAACCTTCCTAGGAGGACGCACGATGGCGTATCCGCATCTGGCGGTGGAAATCAGCGGACCGGGTGCCCATCCGGCGGCTGCGGGGCCGCCCGGCGCCGCCTTCGATCCGGACGAACTGACCCGGGTCGCGCGTCTCGCCGACGACGCCGGGTTCGCCCTCGTGACGCTGGACGATTCGGCCCAGCCTTCCGGCGGCGGAATCGAGGCGGGGGTGCGTGCCGCATATCTGGCCCTCCGCACCCAGACGATCGGTCTGGCCCCGGCCCTGCACGTCACGACCACCGAGCCGTTCCACCTCGCCACGCAGCTGGCCAGCCTCGACATCGCCACTCACGGACGGGCGGCCTGGCTCGTGAGCGCGCAGAACTCGGCCGCCGCCCTGGCCACCGTCGGCCGTGAACCGCTCGCCGTGGAGGCCCTCCGTGAGGAGGTCCGCGACGTCATCGAGGTGGGGCGGCAACTCTGGGACTCCTGGGAGGACGACGCGATCATCAAGGACGTCGCCACCGGCCAGTTCCTCGATCCCGACCGTGTCCACCACATCAACTTCGTCGGCGACACGTTCTCGGTGATCGGGCCGCTGATCACCCCGCGACCCCCGCAGGGCCAGGTCGTCGTCCTCGGTGCCGACACCCTGGGCGTCACCGGGCAGCTGGACATCGCCCTCGTCGACGGGATCGACCTCGAACGTCAGGTGTCCCGGGCCCGGCGGGACGGGGCACCCCGGGTCTTCGCCGAGCTCGACGTCCTCCTGGGCACCGACGAATCGGCGCAGACGCGTCTCGAAGCCCTGGACGCCCGCACGCCGTGGGGTCCGCCGACCCGCCTCCGGCACGTCGGCTCACCCGAGGCCCTCCGTGACCTCTTGCGCCGGCTCGCCGAACACGTCGACGGCGTCCGCCTGCATCCGGCCGTCCTCGACGTCGATCTGCCGGGACTCGTCGAGCAGCTGAACGGTCTCGGACCGCTGAGAGGCGCCACCCTGCGCGAGACGCTGCGCCTCCCCCGCCCGATCAACCGCTTCGCCACCAGCTCCCGAGAGGTAACCGCGTCGTGAGCAGGACTCTGCACTTGGGCGTCTTCTACACCGGTGTCGGCCCGCAGCTGCTCTGGACCGACCCCACGCACGCCCCGCACACCGAGATCGACACGTTCGTCCACGTCGCCCGGACCCTCGAACGCGGCCTGTTCGACGCCTTCTTCCTCGGTGAAGGGCTGCGCGTCCGAGAGAACCGGGGCCGGGTCCACTCCCTGGACGTCGCCGGCCGTCCGGACGCGATCACCCAACTGGCCGTGCTGGCCGGGGTCACCGAGCGGATCGGCCTGGTCGCCACTCAGAACGCGACCTACAACTACCCGGCCGACCTGGCCCGGCGTCTGGCGTCGCTCGATCTGATCTCCGGCGGCCGGGCCGGGTGGAACGTCGTGACCACCGACAACGCCTGGACCGGGGAGAACTTCCGGCACGGCGGCTGGCTGCCCCACGAGCGGCGCTACGAGCGGGCCGCCCAGTTCGTCGACGCGGCGAAGGCCCTCTGGTCGGGTCCGGACACCGTGGAGCGCGCCACGGATCTCGTGACCCTCCGAGCCGCCGCAACGACGCCGAAGAGTCCACAGAGCCGTCCGGTGATCTTCCAGGCCGGCGACTCCCCGGGCGGCCGCGACCTGGCCGCCCGCCACGCTGACGTCGTCTTCTCCGCGCACAGCACCTACGACGAGGCCGCTGCGTACGCCGACGATCTCCGGGCCCGGCTGGCCGCATACGGCCGCGCACCGGACTCGTTACGGATCCTGCCGGGAACCTCGGTGGTGCTCGGTGACACCCCGGCCGAGGCCACCGACCGGGCCCAGTGGATCCGCCGGGAGCAGACCACCGGCCCGCGGGCCATCGCGTTCCTCGAACAGTTCTGGGGCAAGGACCTCTCGGACTACGACCCGGACGGCCCGCTCCCGGACATCGAGCCCACCGACGGCGAGTTGGACCCCTCCCGCGGCACGCTCCCGATCGAGTGGCGGACCGGCAAGCTCGACCGGATCGCCCAGTGGAGGGTGCTGGCCGAAGCAGGTGGCTTCTCCATCCGCGACCTGGTCGCCGAGGTCACCCCGCGGCACGAGGGCTTCGTCGGGACGCCCGGCCAGGTCGCCGACGAGTGGGCCCGCTTCGTGGGCGACGGCGTCGTCGACGGCTTCAACCTGATCCCGCAGCTCATCCCCGGCACGATCGACGAGATCGTCGACAGGCTGGTGCCCGCCCTCCAGGATCGAGGTATCTACCGCACCGAGTACACGGGCACCACACTCCGCGAGCACCTCGACCTTCCCCGGCCGTAGGGGCTGTCGGGGTCGATGCGACGCACGGAGCTCGGTGTGCTCGCCTGCTGCGCCGGCGCCGGGTTCGCGACGCTGATGGATCAGGGCGTCGTCAACTACGCGGTTCCCTCGCTCGCCACCGAACTGGGTGCACCGACCGGCGGGGCGCAGTGGTTCCTGTCCGTGTATTGACTGGTCGGCGGCCACGGCACGCGCCGTGCAGGGGCTGGGCGCCGGGCTGATCAGCGCTCAGGTGCTGGGCATCATCCAGGACCACTTCAGAGGCCTGCGGCGGGTCCGGGCACTGGCCGCCTACTCCGCCGCCGGGGCGGCCGCCGCGGTCGTGGGGCCGCTCGCCGCCGGGCTGCTACTGGCCGTGGTGCCCGACGCACTGGCCTGGCGGGCGGTGCTGGCCCTGAGCCTGCCGTTCGTCCTCGCGACCGCGCTGCTCACGCTCCGCTTCATCCCGGTCCGGACGCGCGAGGCGGGCCGGATGGACCTCGATCTGCCGGCGATCGTCCTGGTCGGCGCGTTCGTGCTGCTGGTGACCCTGCCGGTGATCGACCCGGGTATCGACGGCGATCGGCTCCGGAGCATTCTCGGGATCTGCGGCCTGCTGGTCGCGGCGACCGGCGTCTGGGAGTACCGGTACGCCGCCCGTGGCCGCATGCCCCTGTTCGTGCCCGCGCTGATGACCTCCCGGGGATTCGCGGCCGGGAACCTGGTGGCATCACTGTGGTTCGGAGGCCTGATCGCGCACTCGACCGTGTTGACGATCTCCCTGCTGCAAGGGCTGCGCTGGAGCCCGCTGACCGTCGCGGCGGTCCTCATCCCGGGCGCGCTGGCCCGGATCGCGGCCTCGTCGGTCAGCTCGCGGATCTACGGCCGGCTCGGCGCCCGCCTCCTGCCGATCGGCCTGGCCGTCCGAGCCGGTGGCGCCCTCGCTCTGGTGATCCGTGTCGCGGCCGCCCGCCCGCTCGTTGAGCGCGTCGCGCAACGCAGCCCGTGACGTGATGCCGAGCTTGGGGAACGCCCGGTACAGGTGTGCGGACACCGTGCGCGGCGAGAGCACCAAGCGGGCGGCGATCTCCTTCGTGGACAGTCCCGCGGCGGCGAGCTCCGCGACGCCGAGCTCCTGCGGGGTGAGCGCATCCCCGACCCGGGACCCGGCCGTGCGCGTCGCCCCGCTGGCACGCAGTTCGGCAGTGGCCCGCGCCGCCCAGGACACCGCGCCGAGCTGCTCGAAGCGCTCCCTCGCCGCGGCGAGGTGAACCCGGGGCTCGACTCGGAGCCCCTGGCGGCGCAGCTGTTCACCGTAGACCAGCTGCGTCCGTGCGAGCTCGAACGGCCACTGCTCGACGCCCGGCAGCGCGAGCGCCTCGTCGAAGTGCCGGGCCAGCTGGGACGGGTCCGACGTCATCGCGGTGACCGCCGCGGTCACGAGCGCGAACCGGGGCGAGACCCGGCTGAGCGAAGCACTCCGTACCGCCGCCGCGTGCGCGAGCGCCTGGTCGCTGCGTCCGGAGTAGAGCGCCGCCTCCACCAGGTCGAACGCAGTCGAGAGCGCTTCGAGAACGAACGGTGGCAGCTCGCCGGGTGCGGTGATCGCCGACGCGTGGCCGAAGGCCGCCTCGAAGTCCGACGAGCCGAGCGCCGCCCGGGCCTGTGCCAGGTGGGCCCAGTGCGCGAGGCGTTCGAGGCCGCGGCTCCCGGCCCACTCGAACAGCACCTGGCACTGGGCCGCGCACTCGTCGGAATCACCGCGATGGGCCGCGACGAGCGCTGTGACGTAGCGCCCCGCCTGACTGTAGAAGCGATAACCAGTGCTCTCCCCGAACGTGACGATCTCACCGGCGGATACGAGGGCCTGGCTCCACCGACCGGCGTACAGGTCGTCCCACGCGCTCAGGACCAGCGCGGGGAGTCCTCCGCCTATCGTTCCGCTGTCACGCGCGTCCCGGACCGCCTGGGCCAGCGGCGCGCTGCAGCGGGCGAGGCGATCGAGGTAGAACGCGGCCAGCGCGGTCCGGGTGAGGACATCGGCGTCGGTCACCTCGTCGAGCCGGGCCAGCTGCTCGTCGAGGTCCCGGAGGAGCTCGTCCGGAACCGCACCGGGGTTCTCCAGGATCCGCACCAGCGACGCCGGCGAGGTCGCGGACCCGGCGGGAAGCGTCGCGACCAGATCCCGCACCGGCGTCCAGTAGTCCGCTCGCGCCGCGTAGGAACAGGTCAACATCAGCGTGAAGAGGGCCGGCGAGAGGTCGGCATCGTTCGGAACGGGGGATCCGATTGCCTCGACCAGCAGCCGGTGGGCGGTGGCGGCATCGCCGTCGGTCATCAGGTAGAGGTATCCGGCCGCGGCGGCCTCCGACAGCGATCGGCTGACGTCCGGCTGGTCGTCCAGCTCCCGCATGAGCTGATGGGAGAGCTCGAGGTGACCGGCGATGTACGCCCCGACGTACGCGGCCTGGGCGAGACGGCGGCGCCCGACCTCCCGATCCGGGCTCAGGGCCGCGGCCCGCCGGAACCGGGACAGTGCCCCCAGTGCGTCGCCTCGGCGCAGGCTCTGCCGGGCCCCCGCCTCGATGATCTGCGCGACCGACTCGTCGAGACCCGTAGCGGACATCCAGAGGTGATCGGACCGGCGCTCGAGCTGATCGGCCAGCGCCTCGGCCAGCCGTCGATGGGCACTCCGACGCTGTTCGAGCGTCGCCTGCTCGACGACGGCCGATCGGACCAGCGGGTGTTGGAAGCGCACCGTGCGCCCGTCCGGCGCGGCGCGAATCAGGTGGTCCCGCTCGGCGGTGTCGAGCGCGTCGAGGGCTCCGCCGGCCGCGGCCAGGACGCTGAGCTCCCCGGTCCCTTCCAGGGCGGTGAGCAGCAGCAGCTCACGGGTGGTCGGGGGTAGCCGGGCGACGCGCGCGGCATACAGCGCCCGTACCTCCTCCGCCGGACCGGTACCGGTGCGGGCGTGGTCACCGCGGGGCGACCCCGGCGCCCCGGCCAGGGCACCGAACTCCAGCAGGGCCAGCGGATTCCCCTGCGCCTGATGAGCTACGCCGTCGATCGTCCGGCGGGACAGGTGGGTGAACCGCTCCGACAGCAGCCGGATCGCCGCCGCGTCCCCCAGCGGCAGAATGGGCATCTCCGGCAGCCGGATGCGTTCCGGTGACTGGTCGGTACCGGTCCGGACGGCGGCGAGCACACCGACGCGGTGACCGCCGGCCCGCCGGGCGACGAAGCTGATCACCGATCGGCTGGCCCGATCGAGGACGTGCAGGTCGTCGACGATCAAGAGCAGTGGCTGCGCGGCGGCCGCCTCGCAGAACAGTGCGAGAGCGGCGTGCAGGACGGCCATCTCCGGTCGCCCGAGCCCGGTTCCGACGCCGAGCGCGACCTCCAGCGCCGCACGCGACGACTCCGGCAGCCGTTCCAGCTCGGGGAAGAGCGGGCTGACGAGCTGGTGCAGGCCCGCGAAGCTGATCTCCGTCTCGTACTCGACGCCGCCGCCGCGGATCGCGCGGATTCCGCGTGCCACCGCGCGCTCCGCGGCCGCGTTCAGCAGCGCCGTCTTGCCGACGCCCGGCTCGCCCGAGAGAACGAGGGCAGCACCGTTTCGTGCCGTTTCGTCGAGAAGCGAGTCCAGACGGTCCAGCTCTGCCGCTCGCCCTACGAGACCTGACCCAGCCGGGTTCACGCCCAACACTCTAGATGGCAGCAATTTGACTCAGGCATCCGTCGAGTACGCGGGCTAGCTTCGTTTCGAGCGGGTCGGAACCGAAGTTTTTGCAGGTGGAAGGGGCTTTCGTGGCTTGGAGTACCCGTGAGCTGGCCGAGCTGGCCGACACCACGGTGAACACGATCCGGTACTACCACCGGCTCGGTCTGCTCGCGGAGCCGAAGCGTCGGTACAACGGGTACAAGCAATACGACGCCGAGGACCTCAACCGACTTCTGTGCATCCGGCGCCTGGTGGGGTTGGGCGCTTCGCTCTCCCAGATCGCCGAGGTGCTCGCGGACCAGCACCTCACGGCGAAGATCCTGCGCCAGGTCGACGCGGACCTGGCCGCGGAGGTCGACCGGCTGCACCGGGCCCGCTGCGACATCGCGGTCATCCTGCGCGACAGTGTCCAAGCCCCGGCCCCGGCCGGCAGTCAGTAGATCGGACCCTGGTAGTCCATCCAGGAATCGACCGCCGCCGCCGATGCTTCAGGACGAGCCCGGCTGGGGAGTTGCGGTCGCCGTGACGATCACGCTGTTGATGATCGTCGCGGTGACGGTACGCGTAACGGCCTCCGCGGCGGCACCGGCGCCCCAGTTCCCTCGCTCGAGCTGCTTGGCTCGGGTGATCACCGGGGTTGACCACGGAATCTCGGGGTCGAACTGCGGCAGCGTCCCGCTCCCCGAGATCAGCGCCGCCAGCGCGGCGACTCTCGGCTGCGGCTCCGCGCCGTCGACCAGCACCTGCCGTACGTCGTCGAGGAGGCGCGCCCGGTGGCCGGTCCCGCCGTCCTCGAGGACGCTCCGGTTGAACAGGCCGAGCGTCTTGCGGGTCTCCCGGCGCAGCTCGCCGCGGAGGACGAGCCGCTCCAGCACCTGGCTGCGTAACGGCGGTCCGACCGCGGCGAGCACGGTCTGGACGCCCCGGGGCTTCGCGGCAACGTAGTCCCACGCGGAGCGCAGGATGGTGTCCGCAGGCGGGTGATCCTCGACCACCCGCACGACCGTCGATCCGACCCGGCCGTCGCCGGTCCGGACGTGCTCGCCGAGCGCGAGATCGGCGAGCACCGCGCCGGCGAGGGTGTAGAACAGCGTGTTCTCGCCGACGATCGTTCGCGAGTCCGGTTGGAACAGCAGGAGCAGGAGATCTTCGGCGAGCGTCGGAACTCCGAGCTGTGCGGGCTGAGCCATCCGTTCCCCTTCGACAGGCGCGACTGAATGAGTAGAGACCGTGTCGTAGGCACAGGGTCAAGCACGACGCCGCTTGACCCTGTGGTGGGAACAGAGTGTCAAATCGGTCGCAGGCGCCGATTACGCCCCACGTGCTCGGTTCGTCCAGGAAGGGGAAGACGTGGCCTGGAGCACCCGTGAGCTCGCCGAACTCGCCGGCACCACGGTGAACACCATCCGGCATTACCACCGGCTCGGCCTGCTCGAGGAGCCGGAGCGACGTCACAACGGGTACAAGCAGTACGGGGTCGAGGAGTTGGTGCGCCTGTTGCGTATCCGGCGACTCGTCAACCTGGGCGTGCCGCTCTCGCAGGTTGGCGCGGTGAGCACGAACGGCGACCTCTCCCCGAACGTGCTGCGCCAGGTGGACGCTGATCTGGCCGCGGAAGCCGAGCGCCTGCGGAGGGCGCGCTCCGACATCGCGATCATCCTCGGTGACGGTGCGCCTGCGGACGGGCCGGCGGGCTCCGAGTCGGTCGGGCCGCGCCTGTCCGCGGCCGACCGCTCGCTCATCCACGTCTACACGCAGCTCTACGACGAGGAGGCGATGAAGGACCTGCAGCGCATGATCGAGGCCGACACCGACCCGGTCAGCGCGGCCCTGAAGTCCCTTCCGGCCGACGCGGACGAGGAGACGCGGAGCGACCTCGCCGAGCGGCTCGCACCCGTCCTGGCGCAGCACCTCATCGACTATCCGTGGCTGAGCGATCCTGCGGCCCACCTGTCGAAGAGCGAGCACGTCACCCGGGATACGTTCATCAACGCGGTGGTCAGCCTCTACAACACCGCTCAGCTCGACGTGATGGGTCGCGCGAGCGTCCGCGCAACGGAACTGCTGCGTGCCCGCCTGGCGGACGCCGACCAGCACCGCGTCTGATCACGGGGTTGACTCGGTTCCGGGAACGCGGTTTCCACTCGGACCGACGCTGTTCGTCCCGCGAGGAGCACTGCCTTGGTCTCCCTCATCCACGCCCTGGTCCACGAGCTCTGGCCCCTTCCGGTTGAGGCGCCCGGGGTGTTCCTGCCGTTGCTCGTCGTCCTCGCCACGGCGATCCCCTGCTTCGACTCGGACCGGATCGCGCGGTGAGGGGCGCCGTGAACGCCGTCGACGTCACCCTCGCGGAAGATCTCCTGCTGCTGCTCTTCCGGCCGGGCTCGGGTTCGTTCACCGGAGAGACGACGCTCGGCCACGTCCTCGCCGGAGCTGTCCTCGCCGATCTCGCGCATGGCGGGCACGTCCGCCCCCTGCCCGGATGGGGCGGGTCGATCCGGGTGGAGGCGGTCGCGGGCCGTCGACCGGCTGACGAGATCCTGTCGTCCGCGTGGGACCAGATCGCCGCCGGTCCCCGCGGTGCCCAGGCTGCGCTCGCCGTGATCGGTTCCACGGTGCGAGCCGCGGTGCTCGACCGGCTCGTCCGGCGCGGCGACCTGCGCCGGTGCGGCCGGGCCGGGGCGTTCGTCGTCAGGCCCGGCGGTTCCGGGCGTCGGGGTCGGCTGGTCGCCGAGGTCCGAGCGGTACTCGTCGACGGCGCGGACCCGCAGCCGCGGGCCGCCGCACTGGTCGCACTGTTGTCGGGCAGCGGCACGCTTCCGCAATTCGACCCGGAGATTCCGTGGACTCCCCCGGTCGTCGCCCGCGCGCAGACGCTCCAGCGAGGCAACTGGGGAGCCGCAACCACCGCCGACGCAATCGCCCGCACCGTCACCGAGGCCATCGTCGGCAACGTCGCCGTCGCGGGCTGGACCGTGTGGCGAGAACGACGTTTCTACTGAGCCGAGGTCGCTCCGCAGCGTGACGCCGCGCGACCTCCCCCGGGAAGCCCGTGCAGGTGGTTCGGCGTCTTGGAGCCACGATGGACGCAGATCGACGGAAACGTGAGCACTTCGGACCCGATCGATCGCGTCCTGGACGTCGTCGGCCTCACCCACAAGGAGACGACCCGGGCGGGGCCACTGTCCGGTGGCGAGAAAAGCCGGTTCGACTTCGCTACCGCTGTGTACGGGCAACCGGAGCTGATCTTCCTCGACGAACCCACGACCGGGTTGGGCATCCAGTCGCGCGACGCGCTGTGGGGAGGCCGTGAGAAACTTCGCCGCGACGGATCGACAGTCATCCTGACGACGCACTACCGGGAGGAGGCGCAGCAGCGCGCCGACCGCAGCTGGCCATCCTGACCGGCCTGACGCTGCCGGTCAGGTTGACGGCCCCGGACACCCGAGCAGGCCCAGGTGACCACGCCGCAGATCAGCCTCGGGATGATCGCGGTGGCCAACTGGGTGGGCGGCATCACCGGCACCGAGGAGCTTGCGCTGCTGATTCCTACCGTTGCCTGGGTCGTGGTGGCGATCGCGCTCGCATTGCGACTGTTCCGCCGGGAGCAGCGCCAATAGCGCGGCAGACGCTCCGTCAGATCACGTGCCCAGGCTGTCCAACCAGTTGTGACGCAACCGCCAACTGCGTTCGACGGCCCCCAGCGTGGCCGCGGCGCCGAGCGCGACGTTGACCCACACGGGCAGGTCGATCGGCGACTCGAAGCGCCCGAACCGCTCGACGATCGGCGGGACCCCCAGGATCGGCTCGAGCAGCTGCACAAGGTTGATTCCGAGGCCGCAGACGAGCGCCACCACCGAGAACGCGGCGATCCAGCGGCTCAGGACCCGGTGCTCGCGGGCGAAGCGCAGCCGGCGGCCGATCACCGACCTCGGATCGGGCGTCAGGAGGTATTCCCCGCCCTGGGTCGTCACGTAATGGGCGCGCTTGAGGCCCACGGTCGACTGCGCTACCTGGATCGTGCCGCCGGCGACCGGAAAGGCGGCGGGCATCCGCGACCGGGCCTGGTGCCGGCCGTTGACGAACAGGTGCGCCATCCCGTCGTCACCCGCCTGCTTGCCGGTGAGGCGCACGTCCACGGCGTAGGCGGTCTCGCCGACCTGAAGCGAGAAGAGCTTGCGCCCGGTGAACAACTGCCACCAGCGGAATCTCTCCAGCGGCCGACCGTCGCCGGGACGGACACGCTTCGCGGCCATGCGTTGCCGGAGGTCGTCGAACATCAGCACCGCTCCCCCGTCAGCCGCCCGGCCGGCGCGGCGCCGAAACACGCGTTCCCTCGTCGTTCCGGCATGGCGCGGAGTCCTTTCCTCGGCGCCAGTCGAAACCATGTTCCCGCCACCGGGTCAAGCCGGTCGCACCGCGAGTTCAGCCCTGTCCGGCGAGGACACCCGGCATACGGGATTCGCACCAGAATTCATCCTCCGACTCGACGGAAGCCCCGGTAGCCGAATCGATGTCGTGCGCGTTGATGGCTTCGACGAGCCTGTCCCCACCGGGAATTCGCCGACCTGCGCGGAAGGCATCGACCCGCACCACGGTCGGCCGTCCCGGCGCGTGTCAACGCTTCCCGCACCACCCGACAGGCCCCGGCGCGGAGCGGTGCGGCGGGTGACCGACCTCGCCAAGGGGTTGGTCGTGTTGGTCGAAGGGCTGAACCCGCTGGCGGCGGTTGATCCGGACGCCTTCGACGTTGCCACCCGGCGCACCGCGGTTCGATCGGCGCTCGAGCGCGTGCTCGCCCGAGGCGGCTATTTCGCCGGTCGGGGGTCGAACGGGCCGCCGTTGGCGGCGCACACCGTGCCGTCGGTCGCCTCAGCGCTGACGAGGTAGCGCTCGATCGCCGTGTCGGCGCAGGCGCTCTTGGCCAGCGACGTGTGACCCCAGGCGTCGACGGTCAGCACCCGGCCGTCCGGGAAGTAGTCGGCGGCCGTCCGGGTGTACCGGTACGGGGTGGCGGGGTCCCATCGGGTGCCGACCACCAGCACGGGCGCCTTGACGGCCTGATCCCACGGGCCGGTGAACGCATCGCGGTCACGCACGGTCCAGGTCTCGCACATCGTGCTGTTCCACGCCCGGTTGCGCCCGAAGTGCGGCGCCTCGGCCTCGGCCTCCTCGGCGAGTCGGGGCAGCTTGCGCAAGCCTCCGGCCGGCGCGGTCTCCGAGCAGACGCCGAAACTCGGCGCTCCGGACGTGTACTCCTCCGGCCGCGGCGACATGGCGAGCAACTCGCTCGGCGCCTGGGCCACGGTCAGCGTGACCGATGTCTTGCCCTCGGCCTGCACCTTCGCGTATACGGTCAGCAGCGTGGCGAGTTGCGGCCACGACGCCGACGAGGACAGCGCCGAGTGGATCAGCTGGACCGCGTCGTCGTACGAGACCTCGAACGTCGTGCCGTTGGGCAGGACGTTCCGGATCGGCCGCTTCGTCAAGCCGGCGAGCACGCGCTCGGTCACCTGCTCCGGATCGCCGACTTCGGCCAGTGCACACGCCGCCTCGCGGCACTTCTTGTAGAACTGGTCGATGGTTTCGTCGCCACCGAGGTGTGAGCCGAGCCGCACCGCGAGCGGACGACGGTCCCCGTTGGAACCGGTGTAGGCCGCAGGATCGACCGCACCGTCGAGCACCAGTGCACGCACGTCGCCGGGGAACAGCTTCGCGTACGTGGCGCCCAGGAAGGTGCCGTACGAGTAGCCGTGATAGGTCAGCTTCTCGTCCCCGACCGCCCGCCGGAGCAGGTCCAGGTCACGGGCAACGTTCGCCGTGGAGCCGTGCGCGTACCGGTCGCCGGACCGGTCCCGGCAGGCGGCGGCGAGCTTCTTCGCGGTCGCGAACTTCTGCTGCACCTCTTTCCCGGTCATCGGGAACACCGGATCGTCGGCGAAGAACGCCAACTCCTTCTGCGATGTCGTGAAGCACGTGACCGGATCGGACGCGCCGACGCCGCGCGGGTCGAAGCCGATGATGTCGAAGCGCGCCCGGACCGCGGGCGTCCACGCGAGCTTGCCGACGATCTGGACGAAGCTGACGCCGGGCACGCCTGGGCCGCCCGGGTTGGTGAACAGCGAGCCGATCCGCTTCGCCTTGTCCGTGGCCGGTAACCGGGTGACCGCCAGAGTCGTGGTGCCTGCGCGCGGGTCGTCGTAGTCGGTGGGCACTTCCACCTGGGCACATTGGAAATCGGCGAGCGCGGGCGCCGAGCCGCAACTCTTCCAGGAGATTTTCGGGACCGGGGGTGTGGGGGCCGCCGGTGCAGCGGTCGCTGACGCCGGCGCCCCAGCCGCCAAAAGAAGTGCGGCGACGAGAATGGCCAAGTTCTTCATGACGATTCGCTGACCTATCCAAGTAGGCGATACAGATCGCGAGAATGGCACAGCAAAGTCGGTTCCTAGCACATGGTTTCGGCGCCTGAGGCGGCGACAAAAGGCCGGCGTTCTGGACGATGACCCGGCGCCCGATGGACGCCGTTGGTCTCTACCCACAGCGTGCCCGGCGCGGACCGAGTCCTCGGGAATGGGACCTATCGAGCCGTTTCGTGCGTCCACTTCGGGGCTCGCCCGGCGAACGCGACAACCCGGTCCATCACCGGCGCGTCGTCCCCGACCGTCACCTCGTAGCCGAACGCCATGCCCGGCCCGCGCCACTCCGGCTTGATGGTCATCCGTAGAACGCAAGCGCCTGGGCGGCGGTCGCCCCGGCGTCCAAGGCCTCACGCAGGGTCCCGGAGAGCCGCGCCAGAACGGCCTCGAGGTCGTCGGGGCCCGAGTAGGTGTGCGGGTCGGCGCCGTTGTTCGCGGCGCGGGGGTTGCGGAAGGCGGCTTCGAAGTAGATCAGGCCGCCGGTGAGGTGCCGCCGCAAGGCCAGCACGTCGAGGCCCGCGGAGGGGGTCGCGAGCGCGTACTGGTCGGGGGTGGTGGCAGCGGCCACTCGCGCGAGGTCGTCGAGCACATCGACGATCGTCACCGGAGACTCCGTTCTGGATGAGGTCGGCCGCGCTCCAGCCGATCGCCATGATCGGCGCGGCCGTGTTGCCGCTCGGCAGCGTGGGCGTGACCGGGGCCGGCGCTGGTCGGCGAGAGCGGGTGGAGCCCCACCGCTGCGCCGCCCATCCGCGCCGGCACCCCGTCGTGGCCCGGATCGAGCCGCCCAGGTCCCGATTCGACACCGCCGCGTCCGTGGCGGTGTCGAACGGCGGTGCGGCGCCCTCCGACGACTACGCAGTCCGCTTCGCTGTGCACGGCCACAGGCCACACCGTGTGGCCGGAACAGGGTCAACGATCCACCGGGCCCAGACGAGTGGAGCCACCCGGAGGGTGGCCTCGCGCGCCGGCGAGCTCGTCATCCGACGGAGGCCGGAGTCGTGGCCGTAGCGGACGCGCAGAGCCTGGTCGACCTCGTCCTCGCGGCCGACGTCGCGGGTGGAATGCGACTCGGATCCGCAGGCCGTCGACGTCGATCTCGCCGTGTCCCGCGCCGGTGGCGGCTCGGGACCAGACGCGAAGAGCGGTCGAGCGCAGCCATTCCCTCGACGGTGGGGAGCACCTCGCGGAGGTCGGACGAGGTACCGCGGCGGTCGCGATCATTGTCCTGACCCTGCTGATTCAGGGCACCACCGTGCCGCTGGCGGCGGATCGTCTGTGTGTTCGTGAGGACACCGGCACTGCGGAGACGCTGACGGAGGTGGCGGTGATGATCCTGGCGGAGCTGCCTCACCGGGGAACCCGACCGGGCGCGCGTTTGACTGTGTTCCGGCCACAGGGTGTCAGCTGGGTCGGAGCGGAAGGCGGGCCGCCACACCGCGGACGTCGAACTGATGGGGATCTGCATGCGTGCGCTGATCGTCGATCACGCCCAGCCCTCGGGACTGCGGCTGGGCGACGTCCCGCCCCCGACGCGCGGCCCGGGCGAGGTACTGGTCGAGGTGGGCGCGTTCGCGCTGAACAACGGTGACCTCGCTACCGCGATCGACATGGGCGACGGCGACGTTCCCGGGTGGGAAGCGGCCGGCTACGTCATCGAGGCGGCCGGCGACGGATCCGGTCCTGCCGTGGGCACCCCGGTCACCACCTTCGGCGTCACCGGCGCCTGGGCGGAATACCGCGCCGTCGACGTCGGCATGCTGGGCACCGCTCCGAAGGGTGCCGACCTCGCAGCGATCAGCACGGTTCCGGTGGCGGCCAACAGCGCGCTGCGCGCTCTCCGCCGGAGCGGCCCGACCCTGGGCCGACGCATCATGATCACCGGCGCCACCGGCGGCGTCGGCCGCTATGCGATCCAGCTCGCGCGCATGGCCGGCGCTCAGCCGGTCGCGGTGACCAGATACCCGGATGAATTCGCCGACGAGCTCCGCGGCCTCGGCGCCGACGCCGTCATCGCCGATCCGGCCGACTGTCCCGACCCCGTGCACACCGTCATCGACACCGTCGGCGGCCCGCTCCTCGTACGCGCCTTCGACCGGCTGGACAACGGCGGCGTACTCATCGCGCTCGGGCACCTCGCCACCGGAGCGGAATCGTTCCCACGAGGCGCCTTGATGGCCGGCCCGGGGCAGAACCGCACCATCGTCAGCTTCCACCAGTTCGACGGCACTCCGCTGGGGCCCGACTTCACCTGGCTCAGCGAACAGCTGACGCGCGGTGCCTTACTGCCGTCCATCAACTGGCGCGGATCGTGGCAGCACGTTCATGATGCGATCACTGCCCTGCGCCGCGGCACCCTCCACGGCAAGGCCGTCATCGATCTCCGCTGACGCACGAACGTGCCGGCCGAGCCGAAAGGAATTCTGGTGAGCGACAACGTCCACGTGCACGACAACCCTGCTCAGCACCGCTACGAGGTCACGGTGAACGACGACCTCGCGGGCTTCGCCGTGTACTACCTCGACGGGCAACGGATCGTCTTCATCCACACCGAGGTGGCGGTCGCGTACGAAGGACGGGGCCTGGGCAGCCGGCTGGCCCAACGAGCGCTCGACGACGTCCGCGGGCGAGGCCTGCGTGTGGTGCCGGCATGCCCCTTCTTCGCGAAGTACATCCGGAATCACCCGGAGTACCAAGATCTGACTCGCAGCGGCGGCCAGGCCGACCGAGTCGTGCTGGGCGAGCACGGTGACTGAGCCGGGACCGAAGTCGTACCAGGGTTCCGACATCGCGGTCACGTTCGACGGTGGCCGCTGCCTGCACTTCGCCGAATGCGTGCGTGGGCTGCCCGAGGTTTTCGACGTGACCGCCCGGCCGTGGATCAGCCCGGACAACGCCGACGCCGCCGTCGTGGCCGATGTCGTGGAACGCTGCCCTAGCGGCGCGCTGCAGTACTCCCGCCGTGACGGGGCCGAGGAAGTGCCGCCCGACCCGACCGTCGTCACCGCCGTGGAGAGCGGACCGATCCTGCTGCACGGCAACCTGGTGCTGACCGAGCCGCTCCAGCCGTCTCACCGGCAGAACCGGATGGCGTTGTGCGCGTGCGGCCGATCGGCGAAGCGGCCGTTCTGCGACAACGCGTGCCGTACCTGAGACCTGGGCTCCGCGGTCGACGTCGCGGCTGGATACGCCGTTGATCCGCTGATGCTCAGCCGGCGGCCGTGACGTCGTCGGGGGGCGTCTCGCGCGCGGCGCGCAGCTGCTCCTGCGCGAGGACGCCGGCCCGGCCCATCACGTCGAGCTGCGCGGGGTTGTACAGGTTGGCCACGGCGTCGATGAACGTCTCCCGCGTGGCCCGCTCATCCATGGACGTGCGACCCGTCGCATCGCTCAACCAAGGGTAGTCGGCCAGGTGCCGCACGAGGACCGGCGCGATCCTCTCGGCCAGGCGCTGGCGAGTCGCGTCATCCGCCTCGGGCGAGAGAGCGTCGAACTCCCCGTTGGTGGGATCCTCGTCGGCTTCCGCCATCCTTTGCAGGTCTTTCATCGCGTCCTCGTCGTACAGGCGCGTGTGAACATGAATGAGTGACTTGTCCGCCTCAGACAGGCGTGACGCGACGGACTCGAACCCGGACGGCGTGTCAGCCGACGCACCGGTGGACAGGATGGTGGCGATGTCCGAGCGGGCTCGCCGCAGGCGCTCGGCCTCCGCAGCGAGTTCGGCGTCGACCTGACGCAGCACGTCCGGGGCGATAGCTCCGTTGGTGCGGACCTCGCCGATCTGCGCGAGCGGCACTCCCAGCTCCACGAGCCGTCGGATCCGGAGCAGGCAGATCAGATGCTCGACGCCGTACTGCTTGTACCCGTTGTACCGGCGCTCCGGCTCCTCCAGCAAGCCGAGTCGGTGGTAGTGGCGGATGGTGTTCACCGTGGTGCCGGCAAGTTCCGCTAGCTCACGGGTGCTCCACGCCACGTCGGGACGCTAACACCTCTGATCCGATCGGTACAAAAAGACGCTGCTTGACCTGGTTCCGTGGACACGGTTTCAGCTGGGCTGATGAACCGCACCACTCTCCGGCGCTTCGTCGTGATCAACCTCAGCATGCTGCTGTGCGCCGTCTCGCTCTTGGCGTGCTCACCGGAGGAATCCGAGTCGGATGCGCGCTCGTCCGACGTCGGCCTCGGCAAGTTCTATGACCAGACGCTGCGGTGGACGGGGTGCAACGCCTTCGCCACCAGCAAGCGGGAGGCTGAACTCCTCGCGGACCCGGCCGCCCGATGCGCGTCGCTGACCGTACCGCTCGATTACGACGATCCGGGCGGCGCCACCGCGTCCGTCGCGGTCCTGCGGGTCGCGGCGCGCAAGCAGGCGCAGGGCTCGCTGGTTTTCAATCCCGGTGGCCCCGGTGGTTCCGGCGTCCTCGGTGGGTTGGCTGTCGCTCGCGCGCTGGCCAAGAGCCCGATCACCGAGACCTTCGACGTCGTCAGCTTCGACCCGCGTGGCGTCGGCGCCACCAAGCCGGCGGCCGACTGCTACTCCGAGGACGGCACGACCCGGGGCGACACGGTGTTCCCACTGCTGCCGACGAACGTCGCCCTGACGGAGGAGGACACGCGCGCGGTGGCGGAACGCTGCACCGAGGGATCCGGGGGCGCGAAAGCGCTCATCCAGATGGGGTCGCGCACGACCGCCCGGGACATGGACGTGCTGCGAGCAGCACTCGGTGACGACAAGCTGACCTTCCTCGGCCAGAGCTACGGCACCCGCCTCGGAGCGGTGTACGCAGAGCAGTTCCCGCAGCGGGTGCGAGCGATGGTTCTCGACGGGGCGTTCGACCCCACCCTGGGAACGGTCGATCGCCGGCTCGCGGCGTACCGGGGATTCCAGCAGGCATTCGACGCGATGGCGGCCGCCTGCGCCGCAGCCGCCTCGTGCCCGCTGGGAACCGACCCGAAGGCATGGACGTCGACCTTCCAGGCCATCATCCAGCCGCTACGGGACAAGCCCATTCCCGCGCTCGACCAGGAGCTCGACTTCGACGGTGCGCTCGGGGGCGTGATGGCCGGTTTGTACGCACCCCAGCTCTGGCCCAGCGTCACGAGCGGCCTCGCGCAGGTGCGGCAAGGACGCGGGGACACGCTGCTGCAGCTGCTGCGCGACATCGAGGGCGGGGAGGCCGACACCGCGGTCAACGGCAACGTCACCGAAGCGCTCTACGCGATCAACTGCATGGATGAGCAACGCCTCACGCCGGAGGAAGCGGTTCGGTTGCGCATCCGGACATACGAGGTCGCCCCCTTCATGTTCCCCGGCGGAGATCCCGCGGAGGCGGCCAGGGGCGCACGCGACGGCTGCGAGTTCTGGCCGGCCCAGCCGACGCTCGGCATCCCCTATGCCCAGAACATCGCCGGACTGCCGGACACGCTCGTCGTGTCGATCACCGGTGACCCCACCACCCCGCACACCGGCGCGATCAGCCTCGCCGACACCTTGGGAAGTGCCCTGCTGACCGTGAAGGGCGAGGGGCACACGGTCGTCTCGTCCGGGAAGAACACGTGCGTCGAGAGGATCGCCGCGGACTACCTGATCAACCTGAAGCTGCCGCCCACGATGCCGACGTGCACGGCGTGAGCATCCTGCGACCTCACGCCGCGTCGTCGGCTGGTCGATCGATTGCCGGGCGACTCAGCGCCCGGGCTGGTCATACATCCCGATCACGGAGCGCCCGGCTGGAGCCGGCCAGCGCGATCTTCGAGTACCGAAGCATCAACAGATGGCCAGCAGCACCGCTTGACCGTGTTCACCCGCAGCCCGATAGAACCAGCGCAATTCGGCTAACTGTTGTCCTCACCGACTTCGACACCCCCGAGGATCGCCGCGCCGGCACCCTCACCGATGCCCCAAGCCGAGCCGTTGAGTATGTAGTGGAGGGCGTGCCAGTTCTTGCCGAGATCCAGCTCGGGTTGAACCATCTCGTCATCGTCTGGGTCGCCGTAGAGCAACGTCTCTACCGTCGTCGGATCGTCCAGCAGCACCCGCGCCTCGGCGCTCGAGAGCCGTCGCCCGATCAGCTGCATGCTCACGACGCGACCTCCTGGGCCGGGACAGTCGGGGACTCCAGACCCCCGAAACGCCGCAGGGCGGGTATCGGGCTACCGGCCTACCAAGCCGAGAATGGAGGCCATGACACGAGCATTCTTGCGGCCGGACGACGTGCACGACGTGGTGGCAGACCAGTTCGGTGTCGACCGTCGGCTCAACACCATGGATCGCCTGACCGGCGGAAGCAAGAAAGGTGTCTACCGGCTTCGGCTGGACGACCAGACGACGGTGATCCTCTACGTCTGGTCGGAAAGCGAGAACTACTGGCCGTCCGCACCAAACGTCCCCGACGACCCCTTCACCGACGCGTCCGGCGCGGAGCTGTTCGCCGCCGGCCATGCCGCCCTCACCGCGGCCGGAGTGCCCACCCCGCGGCTGTTGATGCTCGACCGCGACCACCGCTACCTCGACGCCGACATCGCGCTGGTAGAGGACGCCGGCGCCACGACCCTCGAAACGCTGATCGACCACGATCCGGCCGCTGCCGCCGCACCGCTCTCCCGCCTGGGCGACGCCCTGCGCCGCCTACACACCACCCGCGGGCCGCACTACGGCAAACTCGCTTCCCTCACGCGGAGCGAGGCGTCCCAGGAACGCCGCACCGAGGACATCATCGTCGACCGGGCACTCGGGCACCTCCACGCAGCCGCACCGCGCGACGCACGGATCGCCGCCGCCCATCAACGCATCGCCGATCACCTTCATCACCTGCGCGGCGCAGTCGAGGCCCGCCAGGACTACGTCCTGGTCCACGGTGAACTCGGACCCGATCACGTCCTCGTCACCCCAGCCGGCGAATCCGCCCTGATCGACATCGAAGGCCTCGCGTATTTCGACGCCGAGTGGGACCACGCCTGGCTGCGCATGCGCTTCGGCGACACGTACCCGGCCTTGCGCCCGGTCGACCTGGACCCCCACCGACTGGAGCTCTACCGATACGCGCAAATCCTGTCGCTGATCGAAGGACCATTGCGGATCGCCGACACGGACTATCCGAACCGGCAATGGATGATCGACCTGGCCCAATGGAACATCACGCAAGCACTCGCCGCGCTCTGAACCCCGAACGCCCATCCAAGCGCGCCATCAGCCGCTACCCCTCGGGCCTCGTGAACACCCTGTCACGGTGCGATAGACGACGTCGGACGGGCGGCGTTGTTGATCTGGCGGTTCTCGCCGCAAGGGAGCCGTGCCGGACCCGGACACCGGACCTGGTACAGGGTCGGGCCGTGGCGCCACTGTCTTTCCCAGGGTGCCGAGCCGACGAGTCGCGCAGCGGCGTCAGCGTCCGCTCCGGCCACCACGACGCAGGCGGCCCGCCGGCCCGCCGAGGGCGGCCCGAGCGGCCCGAGCGGCCACGGTGGAACCGGAGTCGGGCCCTCCGACGCGCTCTCCGGGGCCAGCGCCGAGATGATCGCCCACCGCGCCGGACGGTAGCGGCCCGACGGACGTGAGAGGTCACCGCGCGGCACGGAGTGCAGATGCTCGGAGAGGCGTTCGATCAGCCAGACACGTGGTCCGCCGGCCCCGGATCGCCCGGCGCGGCACACCCCACGGCTCCGGTCTGGGAAAGGTCCGCTGGGTCGTCGAACGCGGCCTCGCCTGACTGCACGGCGTCAAACGGCTACGCACCCGCTGGGAACGCCGCGCCGACCTCCACCTGGCCTACTCCAACTCGCCTGCGCCCTGATCCGCCACCGACACCTACCTACCGCAGGATGAAGCGATCTCGAACCTCCGGCGGGGCGGCCCTCAGCGCAACCGAAGGGAGGTCAAGCCGTCGGTCTGTTGGGCGCAGACGATCGCAGGGTGGTGATTGCCAGCACGCCGATCATGACCGCGAGGGCCGCGGCGAGGAATCCGGCGGCGGTCAGGCCGGCTGCTCCCGTGTAGATCGTGGTGCCCAGGCTGCCCAGGACAGCGACCCCGAGCGCGATGCCGAGATCGCCGCCCGTCTCGGAGATCGCCGCTGCGGAGCCGGCCTCGGTGGCCGGCACGGAGCCGACGATCAGGTCGGTAACCAGGGCGGTGATCGGACCCGCGCCGAGGCCGATGAGGACGTTCGCGGCGAGGATCGGCCCGGCTGCGTCGGCACGGCTGAGCAAGAGATACCCGACTGCGGCAACCGCCATGCCACCGGCGATCACGTCGGCCGGCTGGAGGCGACGGACGAGCAGAGGCGCGGCGAGTGAGCTGACCACGATCGCCAGTGCGCCCGGGGCCAACCACAGCGCCGCCTCCGACGGTGACAGGCCAACCGCTGTCTGCAGGTGGAGATTGATCAGTAGCGCCGTCCCGCCCATGATCGCGCTGTTCAGCGTCATCCCCACCACCCCACCGGAGAACGCCCGGCTGCGGAACAGCCGGACATCCACCAAAGGCTCGGACAGCCGACGCTGGCGGCGGACGAACGCCGATCCCGCGGCTCCCCCGACGGCGAGCGCGGTGAAGGCTGGCAGCAGCCCGCCCGTACCGGCCAATTCCTTGATCCCGTAGACAGTCGGGAGCACGGCGCCGAGCGAGAGCAGCACACTGATCGCGTCGATCCGGCCAACCTTCTGCGAACGATGCTCCGGCAGAACGAACGGGGCGGTGACCAGGAGCAGCACCATCACCGGGACGCCGAGCAGGAAGACCGATCCCCACCAGAACGTCGTCAGTAACGCGCCGCCGACGATCGGGCCGAGGGCTGCGCCGCCCATGAAGCACGCGACCCAGACCGAGATCGCGCGGGCTCGCTGGGCCGGATCAGCGAACAGCGTGCTGATCAGCGCCAATGTCGACGGCATCAGGGTGGCTGCGGCGACGCCCATCAGCGCCCGGGCAGCGACGAGCATCAGTGGGCCGGTCGAGTAGGCGGCGAAGACCGAGGCGCCGGCGAAGAGCACCGCGCCCAGGAGTAGCAGACGTCGCCGTCCGATGCGGTCCCCGAGTGTTCCCATCGTGATCAGGAAGCCCGCGATCAAGAACCCGTAGGCGTCGGTGATCCACAGCAGTTGGACCGCACTGGGGTGCAGGTCCGCGCTGAGCCGCGGCAGCACCAGGAACAAGACACTGAAGTCCAACGCGAGCAGCAACGTCGGCAGGGCCAGTACCGCCAGACCGACCCATTCACGACGACCCGCTCGAAGGACTGTCCGCTGGGACGACTCCACCGCGCCTCCTAGAAAAGTTAAGTAATCGCTTCACCATAGGCAGCGCACGCGCTAAAGTGAAGTGCATGCTTAACCGTCAGGATCCGCTCGATCGCCTGTTCCAGGCCCTCGCCGACGGCACCCGCCGGGCGATCGTCGAGCGACTCGTCGAGGGTCCAGCCGCGGTCAGTGACCTCGCGCGCCCGTTCGGCATGTCGCTCTCCGCGGTTCTCCAGCACCTGCAGGTCCTGATCGAGGCGGGACTGGTCGTCTCGGAGAAATCCGGACGGGTGCGTACCTGCCGGATCGAGCCCGGCGCACTGCGCACGACCGAAGACTGGATCGCTCGGCAACGAACCGGCTGGGAGCGGAACTTCGACCGCCTCGGCGACATCCTCAACAAGTCAGGAGACGACAATGACTGACCGCTCGGTGATCACGTCGACCTTCACCCTGGAACGCGACTACCCGGTCCCGCCCACCACGGCGTTCGCGGCCTGGGCGGACCCCGCGACCAAACGCGAGTGGTTCGCGCCCACCGCCGACCACTACGAGCTCGACTTCCGGATCGGCGGTCGCGAGGCGAACCGTTCCGAGGCGCTGACGTTTACCTCGACCTATCACGACATCGTCCCGGGCGAACGAATCGTCTACAGCTCCGCGCTGGCCGACGGCGACCGTCCGGTGACCGTGTCCCTCACGACCGTGCAGTTCTTCCCCGACGGCGAGGGCACCCGGCTGCTGCTCATCGAGCAGGACAGCTTCCTCGACGGCCATGAGGACCCGGCGTGGCGTGAACGGGGAACCGCGAACTGGCTGGACGCCCTCGCCGCAGCACTGAAGGCAGCCTGACCGGGAATTCAACCCACCCGTGAAGACGAGCGTCCCCGGCCGACCACCGGAGCCTCGACCGGTTGTCACCGTCCGGCCAAACGATCGCCCTCGCATCCATCAACCGGTCCCTCGTCGAGGGCCGTCCCTGTGTCGCCACGTGTACGGAGGACGCCTACCGCGCCTTGTCCGCGGCGGCGCCTGGCGAATTGCTGTCCCGATCCACCGCGTTGGAACTGCAGCCGCTCGACGCCCACGAGGTGATCGACTACGTGCGCCGAAACGGCGGCCGCTCGGACATCCGCCGCCGCTGGCGAAGCGAGCACTCCGATGGCCTCGCGGATGTCGTCGGCCACATCACGACACCGCTGATGGCGGCGATGCTGCGCGAGGCGTGCTTGCGGAACGACCCCTCGCTCGAACGGCTGCGCGCCGCGACTGCAGAGGGACGGGACACGGCACCGCGCGGCAGGATGCCGCCCGGTTCGGCTGGTGGGAAGTGGTGGCCTTCCTTCCTGGGGTGCCTTTCGCGGTGGCGGTCAGCGCACTGGTAGCCCTGTGTAACGTCGGGGTGGGGATGACGCTCATGGCCGGGTTCGGCCCCGCCGCCTCGGCCATCGTGATCGGTTCCAGCCTGACGACAGCAACCACGGTGGGCACCGGCGTCGCGTCAGGATTGAGAGCCCAACCCTCCCGGGTGGCCCTACGCTGGCCTACTCTCGGCGAGCTGCTTGTCGGACTCGTCGGCGGAACCTCCGTCGGCACAGTGGTCAGCGTCATCGTGTACACCGGCATGGCCGTGTCACGGCAGGACCCTCGCTGGCAGCTTCTGATCGTCGGACCGACCATCGGGATCGCCGTCGGGCTGGTCGCAGCCCTCGGCTCCGCCTTCGATTCCGCTCTCGACCCCGAGGACGGCGTCTCCGCCAAGGACCTCGAACGCGGCGCCCGGCACGGCGAGGTTGCCTATTGCGTGTCCGTCAGTGCAGCTTCCGCCCCGCTGTACCTCGGGCCCTTCTGGTTCTTCGCACCGGTGTTCTCGGAGTCGCCGGGCGGCGCGGCTGTTGCTTCTCGACGAACTGGTCAATGCCGAGCTGCTCGTACCGGTCGGCCCGCGACATCGCTTCTCGCACGTCCAGCTTCGGGCCACCATCGCGTCGCTCACGGTCGAGAGGAATCGCCTCGAATTCCGGGTACGGCGGTGAACGTCGCCCTGGGCGTGCACGCTAGCCGGGGCGGGACCGGCCGTGACGCGCGAAGTACGCGCGGTCCACGTAGTCCGACGCAACGGCGGTGAACGCGTCCCGCTCGGCGCGCAGCGAGACGGCCTCGGCCCCCGCGAGTTGAGCGAGGAACTCGGACAGCGCCACCGAGTTGGCTGGGCGTAGACCTTCACCTCGACCATCGTCGTCCCGACGACGAGGTCGGCCGTGAGCGGCCGGAGCCCACGTAGCGCCGCCATAGCGCCGACGATGACCTCGAACGCCCGCCAGCAGATCCAGAACCAGCCCAAGTCCGACCGGACAGGCGTTGTCGGATGGCAGCTCCACGTCCACCAGTCCGCGTCCGATCCTGCGTAGCCAGCACCGGCCAGCACCTGCTCAGCGACCCGCGGGGGTGACCATCCGAGTTCGTCGGCGTAGGGCGGTATCGACGACAGATCCCACCCGGCCGCCGTCACGGACCAGCGCATGTAACTGCTCACCCTGGTCGTGGACGAGCGCGCGGCTGTTCCCCCGCTGGGCGGAGTCCTTGGCGATCCGATCGAAGACACCGCGGAAGGCCTCGCGGAGCGTCGCGCTGTCGGCGCGGTGGACGGGGCGAGAAAAGCGTCGGGCACGACACGCCCGCACCGGATCGGTCACCCCCATTGTCCATATTCGACTCGACCCTCTAACCTACCGAGCAGATCGGATTAGTACGACCTAGCTGACCCCACGAAGGATCGGTATGCGTAAATCCCTGGCCGTCGCGCTCGCCCTCACCCTGGGCTCCGCGACGCTGGCTGCCTGCGACAACGACAGCGGCGGCTCGTCGACCGCGTTCGACCCCGAGAACTGCCGGGGCGGCACGCTCGTCGTGCTCAACCAGGGCGGGATTTCCCAGCTCGACCCGGCGCGCCTCTACACCTCCGGCGGCGGCAACGTTCCCTCGCTGCTGTTCCGCACGCTGACCACCCGCAACCGGCAGCCCGGCCAGGCCGGCACCAAGCCGGCACCCGACCTGGCCACCGATCTGGGTACCTCCACCGACGGTGCGAAGTCGTGGACCTACCACCTGCGCGACGACATCTACTTCGAAGACGGCACCCCGATCACGGCGGCTGACGTCAAGTACGGCATCGAGCGCTCCTTCGCCCCGGAGTTGCCCGGCGGCGCGCCCTACCTGCGTGACTGGCTGATCGGCGCGGCCGACTACCAGGGCCCGTACAAACAGCCGGCCGGCCTCAAGTCCATCGAGACGCCGGACGACAAGACGATCGTCTTCAGACTGCGCAAACCTGAAGGCGATTTCCCCTATCTGGCCACCGCCACGCAGTTCGCCCCGGTGCCGAAGGCGAAGGACAACGGGGTCGACTACGGCAACAAGCCGGTGTCCAGCGGGCCGTACAAGATCGCCTCGTACGACAAGGGCAAGCACCTGGCACTGGTGCGCAACACCGCGTGGGACCAGAAGTCCGACGAACTGCGCTACGCCTGCCCCGACCAGATCGACGTCACGGCGGGGCTGAACTCCGCCGTGATCAACCAGCGGATCGCCACCGGCTCGGGCAAGGACCGGTACGCGGTGACGACTGACGGCATCATCGGGCCGGACCAGCTCGCCCAGCTGGGCACCGGCAGCGAGCTCGACAAGCGGGTGGCTCGCGGCGAGTTCCCGTCGACCACGTACCTGGCGTTCGACACCACCAAGACGCCGTTCGACGACGTGCGTGTACGGGAGGCGGTCTCGCACGCCGTGAATCGCACCTCGGTGGTCAACGCGTTGGGCGGCACCGCGTCCGCCGGGCCTTCCACCACGTTCCTCCCGCCGCAGGAGGCCTTGGGCTACCAAGCCTACGACTACTTCCCGGCCGGCAAATCCGGCGATCCGGCGGCGGCGAAGAAACGACTGGCCGAGGCCGGTTACCCCAACGGCCTCACCGTCGACTTCGCCTACGAGAACGACGACTCCAACGGTCTCGGCCCCAAGGTGGCGGCCGCGGTCCAGGAGGCCCTCAAGCAGGCCGGCATCACCGTGCGGCCGAAGGCGATCGACTCCGCGTCCTACCGCGAAGTCGTCGGCAAACCCGCCACGCAGCCGGCGCTCTCACTGAACAGCTGGGGCGCGGACTGGCCCTCCGGCGGCCCGTTCCTGATCCCGATCTTCGACGGCCGCCAGATCATCAAGGGCGGCGGAAACTTCAACCTCGCCCAGTACGACGACGACGCCGTCAACGCCGAGATCGACGCGATCAACGCGCTCACCGACCCGGCCGCGGCCGCGAAACGGTGGGGCGCCCTCGACGCCAAGCTCGGCAAGCTCGCGCTCTACGTGCCGCTCACCCACGAGAAGGACACCTACCTGTTCGGCAAGGGGGTGAAGAACGCGGTGCCCGACGGGTGGCGCGGCCAGTACGACCTCGCTCGCGTTTCGGTGAAGTGACGGTTCTCGAGCCGGCCGACGCGCTGGATCCGGCGCCGCTGCGGGCACGCTCGGTGTGGCACCGGTTGGCGCGCGACCCGGCGTTCGTCACCGGCGCCGCGATCGCGGTCGTGATGACGCTGCTCGCGCTGGCCGCTCCCCTGCTCGCGGCCTGGGAGGGCCAAGATCCCACCACGTTCCACGACGACCTGCTCGACTCCGCGCGCGGCGGGGTGCCGATCGGGCCACTCGGCGGGATCGACGGGACGCACTGGCTTGGCGTCGAGCCCGGCACCGGGCGTGACCTGTTCGTGCGGGTGCTCTACGGCGCACGCGTGTCGCTCGGCGTCGGTGTCGCCGCCACGCTCGTCGAGGTGCTGATCGGCGTGACGGTCGGGCTCGCCGCCGGGCTCGGCGGCCGGATCGCCGACGCCGTGCTGGGTCGCTTCGCCGACCTGGCGATCGCGTTCCCGTCCCTGGTGCTCGCCGTGGCGCTGCTGGCGATCGTCCCGGACTCGTGGCCGCGGCCGCTGCTGCTGACCCTCGTCATCGGGTTCCTGGGCTGGGGCGGCACCGCACGGATCACCCGCGCCGAGACGGTCTCGCTGCGCACCAGGGACTACGTGGCGGCCGCGCGCCTGGCCGGGGCAGGCCGGGCCCGGATCGCGCGCCGCGAGATCCTGCCCGGCCTGGCCGCGCCGGTGCTGGCCTACGCGGCTCTGCTGGTGCCGCAGAACATGATCGCGGAGGCCGCGCTGTCGTTCCTCGGCGTCGGGGTCCGGCCGCCGACCGCGTCGTGGGGCCAGATGCTGTCGTCCGCGACGACGTGGTTCCGCTCGGACCCGATGTACGTGATCGTGCCCGGCGGCCTCCTGTTCCTGACGCTGCTCGCGTTCACGCTCGCCGCGACCAGCCTGCGGCGCGCGCTCGACCCCCGGTCGGCACGATGACCGGCTACCTCGCCCGGCGGATCACCAGTGGCGCGCTGGTGCTGCTCGGCCTGTCGATCATCGTGTTCGCGTTGTTCTATCTCGCACCGCGGGACCCGGCCGCGCTCGCCTGCGGCAAGGGCTGCACGCCCGAGCGGCTGGCCGAGGTGCACACCGCGATGGGGCTCGACGACCCCGTTCCCGTGCAGTACGCGCACTTCCTCCGGGGCGTCTTCGTCGGACGGGACTACTCGTCCGGACCTGACGTACGGCACTGCGGGGCGCCGTGCCTCGGGTACTCGTTCGAGACCGATCAGCCCGTGTCCTCGATGATCACCGAACGGTTGCCGGTCTCGGCTTCGCTGGCACTGGGCGCGGAGATCCTGGCTCTGATCCTCGGGGTGGGCGCCGGGTTGCTGTCCGGCCGGGGCCGGTTCCAGTTCCTGCGCCGCGCGGTCAATGGCTTCGTGCTCGTCGGCTTCGCGGTGCCGGTGTTCCTCTGGGGCTTGGCGCTGCTGTTGCTGTTCTGCGTCCGGCTGCAGTGGTTGCCGTTCCCGTCCTATGTGCCGCTGACGGATGACCCGGCGCAGTGGGCGCAGAACCTGATCCTGCCCTGGATCGCGCTCGCGCTGATCCAGTCGGCAGGGTACGCCCGGCTCACCCAGGCCGGGGTGGAAGGCGCGCTGGCCGAGGACTTCGTGCGTACCGCACGGGCCTACGGCCTGTCCGAGCGCCGCATCCTGCGCACCCGGGCCCTGCGCAGCGCGCTCATTCCCCTGACGACGCTGACCGCGATCGACCTCGCCCAGATGATGACGAACGCCGTGCTCACCGAGACGATGTTCGGCCTGCCCGGGATCGGCCAGCTGCTGGTGGGAGCAGTGACCACGATCGACCTGCCGGTCGTCGTCGGCGTCACGCTGGTCGCCGGCGGCGTCGTGATCATCGGCAACACGGTCGCCGAGATGCTGCTCGCCGCCGTCGACCCCCGGGTGGAACTGCGATGACCGCGCTACTGACGGTGGAGAACCTGTCGATCCGCTTCGGCGCGACCCACGCCGTGGACGATCTGTCGTTCACGCTGGAACCCGGCGCGGCCCTCGGGATCGTCGGGGAGTCCGGGTCGGGGAAGAGCGCCACCGCGCTCGCTCTGCTCGGGCTGCACACCGACGCCCGGGTGACCGGTCGAATCGTCTACCGGGACGTCGATCTGGTGGCCGCCGACCCCTCGACGCTCCGGGCGCTGCGCGGCGCCGAGATCGCGATGGTCTTCCAGGACCCGCTGTCCGCGCTGAGCCCGTTCCACTCGGTCGGGCACCAGATCGCCGAGGTGTACCGGCTGCACACCGGGGCGTCGGCGAAACAGGCGCGGGCCCGGGCGGTCGAGGTGCTCGACCAGGTGCACATCCCCGACGCGGCGCGCCGGGCCCGGGCCCACCCCCACGAGTTCTCCGGGGGGATGCGCCAGCGGGCGCTGATCGCGATGGCGCTGGCGTGCCGGCCCCGGCTGATCGTCGCCGACGAACCGACGACCGCGCTCGACGTCACCGTCCAGGCACAGATCCTCGATCTGCTCGACGAAGTGCGTGCGACGACGTCAGCGGCGCTCGTCCTGATCAGCCACGATCTGGGCGTGGTGGCGGGCTCCGCCGACGAGGTCGTCGTCATGCGCGCCGGCTGCGAGGTCGAACAGGGCCCGGTCGACGAGGTACTGGTCCGCCCCACCGCCCCCTATACCCGCGAACTGGTCGCCGCGGTCCCTTCCACCGCGGACGGGGGCCCCCGGAACGCGAACGAACAGGGCGGCCGCGCGCTGATGCGGCTCGAGGGCGTCACGAAGGTCTATCCGCTGCCTCGGCGGGGCCTCCGTAGGGTGGAGGGAATGCGTGCGGTCGACGACGTGACGCTGGACGTCCACGAGGGTGAGACGCTCGGGCTGGTCGGCGAGAGCGGCACGGGCAAGTCCACGCTCGCCCGGATCATGGCCGGGCTCGTGTCCCCGACCGACGGCACGCGCAGCTTCGACGGGCCTCCCGGCGCGATCCAGATGGTGTTCCAGGACTCGCTGTCCTCCCTCAATCCGCGGCGCACCATCGGCGACAGCATCACCGAACCCCTCCGCCTGATCAAGGCGGCCAACGCGCGCGAGCGTGTCGACTACCTCCTCGAACGCGTGGGTCTCACCGCGGCCGCCTACGACCGCTACCCGCACGAACTATCCGGCGGCATGCGCCAACGCGTCGGCATCGCCCGCGCGCTGGCCCCGCACCCCCGGCTGATCCTCTGCGACGAACCGGTCTCCTCACTGGACGTCACCACCCAGGCCCAGGTTCTCGCCCTGCTGAACGACATCCGTCGCGAAGACGGGTTGACGCTCGTCTTCGTCTCCCACGACCTCGCGGTCGTCCGCCGGGTCGCCGACCGCATCGCCGTGATGCACGCCGGCCGGATCGTCGAGCTCGGCGACGCCGAACGCGTCTACACCGCTCCCGAGCACGACTACACGCGCGCCCTGCTGGCGGCCATGCCGGTGACCGACCCGGTCGAAGCCAGACGCCGCCGCGAACTACGGCGACGCACCCTGATCAATATTGACTAATCCCTATCGGAAAAGTCGAGAATGCTGTTTGCTGGAGGTGATCGACCCAGCACGTCGCGGCCACCCGCATCTTCGGTGAGCCCTTCGACCACCCGACCGCGATCCGCGATGACGGCAACCGCTTCTCCTACCCCTACGACGTGCAGCGCACCGGCAAGGCGAGTGCCTGGCACGTCGGCGGGGTGTGGCGGAACCCGCCGTTCAGCATCGAATCGCTCACGTACCAGGCGGTGCCGGAAATCGGCGGTCATACGCTCTGGGCCGACCTCCAAGCGGCATACGACGACCTGTCCGAACCGGTGAAGCGCTACGCCGACGGGCCCCGCCCGCTACCGAATGGTCATCGCGACGCGCTGACGTCCCAGCCGACGAGCTCGCGCAGCCGGGTTCCGCCCACGCGGCAAGTACCGGCCCCAACCAGGCCACCCGCCTCGTCAACGCCGTCCAGCCCCTCATCCTCCCCGGCCGACCTCAGGCGTAAGGGCCACAGTTTTGGAATCCGCCGGCATCCCAGAAGTACGCGTGGTTCATCGCGTTGCGGGTCTGCGGGCCGTAGCGGCCATCGACCGGGATGCCCTTCGCGCGCTGGACGTTGCGGACCGCGTTCCTCGTGGCGGGTCCGTACATCCCGTCGGTGTCCAGGCCCGCCCCGTGGCAGTAGTTGAGCGACACCTGCAGAGCGCGCACGGCGGAACTCTGGTTGCCGTAGCCCAGCTCGCAATCGACGCTGCCGCTGCCGGTAGCCGGAACCACCTTGTGGACGGGATATTGCGGGACATGCACGTTGACCGTCGTGCTGCAATCCGGTGCGGCGTACGCCGGCTGGGCGACACCGACCATGCCACCGGCAATAGCCAGCGCGACGGTCGACGTGATGACGGTTTTCCTGAAAGCAATTCGTTTCATGAGGCGTCGAACCTTTCGCACGGATTCCCGATCATTCCTCTATCGAGCTGAGCGGAGCACTGCGTTTCTGGACACGACAGACCTGGGCATTGGGCATTCATCCAGGTATGGCGGGCCCCAAGCCAGTTCGGCGTCGGCCACGCTACGCATGCCGCAACCGAACCGGTACACCATCGATCGCTCAGGAACCCTTCAGGAACCCCTCAGGCAGTAGTGCTGCTGATAGCCGCACGTCGCACGGGACGCAGCGTCGACGCTGCGGCACGCCGGGCGAGGATCAGATCCAGAATCGTCTCGGTGTACATGCGCCTCGCCGGGTCGGCGTGCCGGCGCCGGTCAGCGTCGAAGACGTGCTCCCGGACACAAAACCCGGATGCGCTGAAACGCCCAAGACGAGCGGAAGCGCTCAGCCGAACCCAGCCACCCCGCAATCGTGACCCCAGAGACCTTCGAAGCCGCCAGCGGCAAATCCCGGCGCCCCACTACGCTGCCGCCACCCCAAGGAATAGGCCCTCGCCAACCACATCCAGCACCCCGGCGCGGTCCACGTCCGGGCAAACCAGAAGCAGCGACGTGAGCATCACCTCCTTCAACGACTCGTGGACCGTCCGACCCAAGGTCAGCCCCTACGCACAGTTGCAGAGCGCTCCCCCGCGTCGGTGACCTTCGACGTTCCGCAGGCCTACCACGACAAGGTCGTGCGCCCGGAGTTCCAAGGCGTGTACCGCGACGCCATGGTGTTCGTGAACGGAACCTTCGCCGCGCAACGCCCGTCGGGCTACGCCACCTTCGTGGTCGACCAGAGCCCGTTCCTTCGTCACGGCGATCAGAACACCATCCGCGTCGATGCGCGGTCTCACGACGATTCACGCTGGTACACCGGAGCCGGAATCTATCGCGACACCCGACTGATCGTGTCCGGCCTGACACACATCCCCCACGACGGAACCAGGGAGTCCACCCCACGGACGCCTCGCTGTGGAGCCCGGACTCGCCGTCTCTCTACACCGCGCGTTCCGTCCTCCGCGATGACGCCGACGTCCTTGACCGTCACGAGACGAGCCTCGGCATCCGTGCCCTACAGCTCGACCCCATCAAGGGCCTTCGCATCAACGGCGAGACCGTCAAACTGCGCGGGGCGTGCGTTCACCACGACAACGGCCTCCTGGGCTCGGCCACGATCGCCCGGGCGGAAGAGCGACGCGTCGAGCTCTTGAAAGCCGCCGGCTTCAATGCCATCCGCAGCTCTCACGACCCGATGAGTCAAGCGATGCTCGATGCCTGTGACCGGCTCGGAGTCCTCGTCACGGACGAGACCTTCGACGGGATCACCGGGTTCGTCTCCGTCCTGGACGTCGTCCAGATGATGCAGGCCAACGCCACCCGACAACGCGACAGCGGGCAAGAAGCAGCCGGTGGCGGTGTCAACGACCTCATGAACTCCGCTGCCGATTTCATGAACCAGCTACCTGGTCGACAAGGACCTCTTTCCGATGATTTCGCTTGCCAGAGGTGACCGTGTTTGTTCGTCAGTCGTGACCGCGGTTGAGGGCCGGTTGGCAGGTGAGTGTTTGTCAGATTTGACCGCGGTCGACGGCCGCGGTGGAGGTGTTCCGCCGGCTAAGGGTGCTTGGAGGCGGGGGCTCTACTTGATTTCTTCGGAGCGAAGGCCGGGCTCGGGATAGGCGGCCGGGTCGAGGCCGAGCGCTTCCTGGATCTCGGTGACGCGGTGGCTGTAGTGCTTCCGGTTCTGGAAGAACAGGATGCGCAGCGCTGGTAGGGCGAGGAGCGGCGAGAGGTCGCCGGATCGGACGTTGCCGTCGATGGACAGATACTCAAGGTCGGGTAGGCCGCGGAGGGCGTCGAGGTCGTCGATCGTGGTGTTGGCGAGTTCGAGGGCGCGCAGGTTGCGCAGAGTGCCCAGCGCGGAGAAGTCGGAGAGTTTCCCGCAGCGATCGATGGCCAGACGACGCAGCCCGGTCAGCTGTGAGAGTGGTTCCAAGGTGTTCAGGCGCGTGCAGTAGGTCAGGCGCAACGATTCCAGGGTGGTCGCTGGTTCGAGGTCTCCGAGGCTGGTTATTCGCCGCGCGGAGGTCAGGTGCAGCTGCTGGAGTGTCGTGAGGTGGGTGGTGAGTGCTGTGAGGTCGGCCAATCCCCACCGCACGATTCCCAACTCGGCCAGCGGCGGGATCGACATCAAGAGCTGTTCCTGCCCAGGATGCCATTCCAGGATCAGCCGGCGGATAGCGGTCAGGCGCTCCAGATCTGGGATCGGTTTCAGGCCGGGGATATCGAGCCAGAGGGTCTCCAAGTGGGGCAACTCGCCGAGCACCGACCAATCGTGCTCGCCCTCCATCGGCATCACGAGCAGATGCCTCAAACCGACGAGGTCGCGAAGAAAGGCGACGCTGGTCTCGTGAGTCGCGGCGCGCCATCCAGCAGCGCCGAGGCTCAGGCCGGCAGCGCCGAGTTCGATGAACCGCTGGGTATGCGCAGGCGTCCATGGCTCTCGCGGCACCACCCAAATCCCGTGCTCACCGTCTCGCCAGTCGATCTTCAGCGTTCCGCTCACCGTGCTCCCTTCGCAGCCGATCACCGGTCGGCAACGACAGCTCTGCCCGAGGTCAGCGAACGCTGATGCGTGTCAGGCTGATGACACTAATTCCAGGGCAGGAGACCGCAGAGTGCCAGCAGCGACTCGCCCTTAGAGACCAGCTCAGGCTGGCGAGTCGGCACGGGCTTTGCTTCGAGCGAGCCGGTAGGAGTCGGTGCCGGTTTCGATGATGTTGCCGCCGAAGGTGAGCCGGTCGACGATCGCGGCGCAGAGCCTCGGGTCGGTGAAGGTCTTGGTCCAGCCGCTGAACGACTCATTGGAGGCGATCGCAATGGAGTTCTTCTCCTCCCGTTCGGTCAGGACTTGGAAGAGCAGTTCGGCGCCGCGCCGGTCGAGTTCCATGTAGCCGAGTTCGTCGATGCATAAAAGGTCGACGCGGCCGTAGCGGGCGATGGTCTTGGCCAGGTGTTTCTCGTCGGCGGCCTCGACCAGCTCGTTCACCAGCTTCGTCGCGAGGGTGTAGCGGACGCGGTGTCCCTGCAACGCCGCTTCGGTGCCCAGCGCGATGAGCAGATGGGACTTCCCGGTCCCGGAGTCACCTCTCCGGCCGCGAGAGTGTGGATGACCGCCGGATCGGTGTTCGGGTTGGCGTCGTAGTCGAAGGTGCGTAGCGATTTCTCGCGCGGGAACGCGGCAGCTTTGATGCGGCGGTCAGAGCGTCGGCGGGCCCGGTCGTCGCACTCGGCCATCAGCAGTTCGGCGAGGTACGCCCGGTAGGACATCTGCTCGCGGGCCGCGGCTTCGGCGATGTCGGGGAACTCGGTGCGGATGGTGGGCAGCCGCAGCATCCGGCAGGCCTGGTCGACCGCGGCGTCGGCGGCTTGTTCGGTCAGGCCGCGGTGGCGAGTGGTAGTCATGACGGAGTTCCCTTCAGGTGGCTGCGCCGGGAGCTGCTCTGCGCGGTGTGCGGGTCAGGAGCTGGTCGTAAGCAGCGACCGACGGCAGTGGCCGCGAGTCGGCGGGCAGAGCGCGTAGCCGGCGTTCGGTCAGCGAGGACACCACCGCTGCGGGCTTCGACCCGTCTGCCATCGCGGTCGCGATGCCGGCGTCGACGTGCTCGTCGGTCTCGGCGGCCTTCCGCGCTTCAAGGGCAACGGCGTCCGCGGTGAGAGCACCGGCGCGCAGAGCGGCGGCCAGACCGGTGACGACGTGCTCGTGCGCCAGGTGCCGGTGCAGCAGAAGGACCTCGATCAGTGCCTTCGTTCCGACGGTGGACCCATGGGCTCGGCGCGCAGCGTCCCACCACGCGTCATGAACTGGGGTGAACTTTCCGGCCGAGCGAGCCTGCTCGAGCGCGGTTGCTCCAGGCAGTGCGCCGGCTTTGCGAACTAGCGCTTCCAAGTAGTGATCTAACTCCAGGCAGGTCGCGGACTTGGCCATCAGCCGCTCGTGCCGGGCAACCTCGGTCCGGCCGTCGTAGATGACCATCTCCGAGGCGTGGAGCAGGACGCGGACGCGGCGGCCGATCAGCCGGACCGGCACCGAATAGCGGTTGGTGCGGACGGTGATCTGCGCGAATCGGTCGACCCGTGGGGTGAACCAGCGGCCGGTCTCGAAGTCCTCGACCGGTAGCGGCTTGAGCAGCGGCTTCTCGATGGCGAACAGGTCGCCGACGGTGCGGGGGCGGGAGCCGATCCGACGGGCCTCGTCATCGAGGTCCCATCGGTCGATCTGCGCGTTGAGTTCCGTGAACGAGTCGACGTCGGGCACGGGGACGAGGTGGTTGCGGCGGAAGTAGCCGATCTGGCCCTCGACTCCGCCCTTCTCGTGCGCGCCGTCGATGCCAGGCCGGCAGTAGAAGGCCTCCAAGCCGTAGTGGGAGCGAAACGCCGTCCAGCGTTCGGTCTCCACGCGTGCCCGGTTGAAGCCCAAGACCTGAGCGACCGCGCTTTCAAGTTGTCATAGCGGACCTGTCCGAATGGCACCCCACCCAGCGCCTGCAGTGCGTGGGCGTGGCCCTCGAAGAACGCCTCTTGCCCGCCAGAGGCGAACACCCGATGGACTGCTTTGCCGGAGAACGACAGCCGGAACGCGAACAGGAGCAGGTCACCTGCTGCCCTGTTCGGCGATCAGCCGGTCGACCAGGCGCTTGACCGTGTGCCGCTGCTTGCGCGGCGCGTCCAGATCCGCGCGGAGCACGTCCTCGATGAACGGTTGAACGGATCGAGCCTCGACGCCCGCCGCGGCAACGCTTTGCGTGGCTCCGACCACGCGGACGCGATCGCCTTCACGATCGTGCGGCGCCCGACGTTGTACTTGCGCTCCAACGCCCGGCCCGACATCCCCGTCCGAGCATCACGACGGATCGCGGCGTATAACTCGACCTTCGAGACCGCCATCGACGCTCCTTACCGAGGCACACCGAAGGTGGTAACGCAACCGTTCAACCGCGGTCAAAACTCACGAGCATCAAAGCGGCGGCCGAGGACTGCGGTCAGAACTCACGAACAAACGCGGTCACGAACCGGTTCTGGCTCAAAGAGTGTGATTGAAGCGGTCGTGGCTCGTTGTCCAGCGGTGTGAAGCCGCTCAGGAGTTGCTGCCTCATTTGGCTGGGATCGAGATCGACGAGGTGGTCGGCGGCGAGTCCGGAGTGCTGTTGGCCGCCGGAGTTCGTGGACAGCGTGCCGAGTGTCCAGGATGCACCGCGTCCTCGACGCGGGTGCATTCCCGGTATCGGCGCAGGATCGCCGACGCGCCGACGGCCGGTCGGTCCACTCAGATCTGGCTGCGGGTGCGCCGGTTCTTCTGCGAGAACACCGCCTGCGAGAAGAAGACCTTCGTCGAGCAGGTCGCCGGGTTGACGCGCCGGTGGGCGCGCTGCACCGACAGTTTGCGGCGGATGCTGACCGCGGTCGGGCTGGCGCTGGCTGGTCGAGCCGGAGCTCGTCTGACCGCCGTGTTAGGGATGCCAGTCAGCCGTCATAGCCTGCTTCGGCTGGTCAGAGGCTTACCGGATCCGCCGGTGAGTCCGGTGAGTCCGGTGACGGTCCTGGGGGTCGATGACTACGCGGTCAAACGCGGCCATCACTACGGCACCGTGCTGGTCGACTGCCAGACCGGGAAAGCCATCGACCTGCTGCTCGGCAGGGACGCCGACCCACTCGCTGAGTGGCTGCAGGCGCACCCGAAACCGGTGGTGATCTGCCGGGACAGGGCCACCGCCTATGCCGAAGGCGCCGCCACCGGGGCACCCGAGGCGCAACAGGTCGCTGACCGTTTCCACCTGTGGCAGAACCTCGCCACGGCGGTCGAACGCACCGTCATCGGACACAAGAGGTGCCTGGAAGAGCCCGCTGTCCCGGCTGCCGAGACCTCCAGGTCACCCGCCACCGAGCCGACCGGAGCGATGGCCGATCGCCGCAAGGCCAACCACGCGCTTGTCCACGACCTCGTCGCCCAGGGCGCGAGTTTCCGGCAGATCGCGGAGCATCTGGGCTGGAGTCAACGAACAGTGGCCCGGTATGCGCACGCCAAAGCCTGGCAGGAGCTGATGGTCGGCCAGAAACCACGGCCCAGCCTCCTCGACCCCTTCATCCCCTACCTGCGTGAACGCATCGATCAGGGCTGTCTGCGCGCCACCCGACTGCACCGCGAAGTCACCACGCAGGGCTTCACCGGCGGCTACGGAATCGTCCGAGCCTTCGTCGAACAGCACCGCATGAAGCCCGACCTGGAGCGGGTGCGGCGGCCGGCGTCGGTGCGAGAGGTGACCGGCTGGATCTGCCGACACCCCGACAACCTGGTTGAACACGACAGCCAGCGTCTCCAGGCGATCCTCGAGCGATGCCCTGAACTGAACACCGCCGCCGAGCTGGTGCGATCCTTCGCGGACATGCTCACCCACCTGCACGGACACCGGCTCGGCACGTGGATCGCCTCGGCCCAGGCCTCCGCGCCGTCGCCGATCGCGCGCTTCGCCACCAGCTTGACCAACGATCTGGCCGCGGTCACGGCAGGCCTGAGCCAGCCGCACAACTCCGGGCCGGTCGAGGGCAACGTCAACCGGATCAAGATGATCAAACGACAGATGTATGGCCGCGCCCGCTTCGACCTCCTCCGCAAGCGGGTGCTGCTCGCCCGATGACGGCCGACCCCCAGCCGGCTCAGTCTCCGACGAACCACAAATACAGGTGCGATCCCTCTTCAACCGTTGCCGCGAACTCGCGGATCGCCGCACAGGCCGGTTCCGGAATCACACCGTCTGGCAGCCGCTGCAGGTCATTGAGGAGCATGGGGACTTGCCGCCAGTTGAACACGGTGTCCGAGAACGCACAGAGCCCTGCCAGCATCGGAAACTCTGCACGATCAAGATCGATCAGTTCCTGAGTCCACTCAAAGCCTCGCGCGCGTGCCAGGACCTGCCCGGACTCGCCCCGCACCTGCAGATCGATCACGCCGTCACGATAGCGCCGGGAGCACAGCAAGCCCGTCACACAATTCGAGCCAGAACCCACGAACCGCGAAGAGAACCCTTCCGAATCGTGTCATCGTCGGCAGCGAAATATTTCCCCCCGGCATCGCCCGCTTCTGGCGTCTCGTCGAGGACAACCCGCACGTCATCCGAGATTTCACCTGGACGGGTTGGGACCACCTTGGGGAAGTCGGCATCGACCGGGTGCACTACGCCGACAAAATGCCGGTCTTCGAGGCCCCCTACCCGTGGATCGCGGCCTGGTCCGGAGACCAGGACATCACCGGCGACGGGGGGACGTGACGGCTATCGCCTACGTCGAGGTCGACCGCTCGGTCATCCGCCAGACGACACCGACCTTGCTTACGTCACCATCCGTCTGACGGAAGGGAACGGCGTCCTGCACACCGCCGGCGACCGCGAAGTTCACGTTGCCGTTGCCGGTCACGCGGTCCTTCAAGCCCTGGGCAGCGGTCGCCCTGACAACGAGCTGCCCTTCGGCGACGCCCATCACCTGACGTTCCAGGGGCGGGCTCTTGCCCTGGTTCGACCGACCGGGGCAGGGACCGTGACCGTCTCAGCGGAATCCCCAAAGGTGGAGGACTCTCCCGCGTGAGACTGCGTGCGGTTAGACCGTCAAGAGCTGCCTCGTCTCCTTTCGGTCCTGAGTGGGAACTCAGTTCGAAGCTTCACGCGATGGCCGTCTCCACGAGTCCTGCGCGCCCGCCACTGGCCTCGGCAAACGCCACTCTGGTTGACGGGGTCATTCGTCGTGGCGTCGGCCTGGCAGGCAGCCATCGGCGGCGCGAGCATCGCCGAGGCCGACCGCCGGGACGCGCTCGCCTACATCGACGAGGCACACAACTTCCTCAACCTGCCCGGCTCGGTCGACGACATGCTGCCGCAGGCTCGCGGCTATCACCTCGGCCTCGCGTTCCCCCAGAACCTCACCCAACTCCCCGCGAAACCCCACTGGCGATCTCGGCCGGCGCCCGCTGGAAAATGTTTCTCCTGCGCCCCGGAGACGCTCATCAGCTGGCTCGCCACACCCGGCCGGAGCTCGAGGAACACGACCTCTCCCACCTCGACGCGTTCCAAGCCGCCTTCCGCCCGGGGATTAACAACCGTGAGACCCCCGCCTTCACGTTGCGGACCAACCCACCGACGAAGCTCGTCGGTGAAGCCGACCAGGTGCGCAGAATCGCCGGCTCGATCGTCGACCGCCACCCGACAACGGCTGGATAAACGTCTTCGCGCTCCTCCAGTGCCGTGGATGAACGGTCAGTGGCCACCCGACTCAGGCCAGGCGAGGTCGGCGCCGAGCGCCCGGGTGAGCCGGGTGATCGTGTCCCGCGAGGTGGGCTGGCCGACATGGTCCGGGAGCCACGCGCAGGCGAGGTAGGCGCCTCTCACGTCAGCGATGGCGCAGGCGGCGGTCAGGCACTCCTCGATCTGGGAGAGGGAGGGCCCGGGGCCGGACGGAAAGCGCGCGCCGCGCAACTCCGCGCTGTCGATGACGTCGATGTCGAGGTGGAGATAGACCGGGGTGGGACCGAGGTCGCCGAGGGCGGAGGCCACGGCGGTCGGGTCGGCGGAGACCCGCCGAACCTGGCTGGCGTTCAAGGAGTCCCGCTCGGCGGGGTCGAGGTCGCGGCCATCGGCGAGGACGACGCTGGTATCGGGGAGGGGTGTCAGGCCGAGGGTGTCGTCGAACAGATCGGGTGTCCGGCCGGTCAACATGGCCAGCGCCATGCCGCCGAGGTAGCCGCTGGTCGTGATCACGGGTGTATTGAAGTCGCCATGGGCATCCAGCCACACCACAGCCAGATCCTGATGACGGCGCTGGACCACGCTCACCGCTGCGCGTGAGGTGGGGCAGTCGCCGGAGAGGACCAGCGGCCTGGACGCCTGCGCCACCACGTCGGCGGCTGCTTGGTGCAGCCGGTTCATGCGGGCGGCGACAGAACCGTCGGGAAGCGGCGGGACAATGACCTGTGTCGCGGTGACCGGGACAGGGAAATTTCGGAGTGCCTCGTCGAGATGCCAGGGCGTGACTATCGGTTCCCAAGTACCGGCGGTGCTGTGACCAGCCATACGGTGTCACGCTCTCCCTTCGACGGCCAGGTGTGATCGAGCACCCTCCGCTGCGTTCCTTCGCCAGAGCGTAGTGGGATCCGCCCTGGCTGCCACCTGAGCTGACCGATGCACGTCCCGGCAAGAGATTCGGGCCGACCACATCTCGCAGACCAAGTCCCGGGACTGCCCAGACTTCGGTTGACTCGGCTCGGTAGGTGGAGTCATAGCGCCTGATCAGTTGGCGGCGAATTCGCCGCCAACCAAGTTGAGGTTGCCTGGCTGCGGGTCACCGACCTCGATGACCAGGCAGGCGTCGGCGTCCATGGCGACCTGCAGATTGGTGGGGCACCGGTAGTTCTTCCCGTACGCGGCGGGCGTGATCGCGGGTCGGCTCCAGCGTCCCGTCGACGAGCGCCACCTGATCGAGGCGTCGTTCGCGCGCCGGGGCCAGCGCGAGCAGCGACCCGAGGGTGTCCAGCACTCTGTGGACCGCCGAATGAGAGACCCCGAACAGTGGCCCGAGCTGCCGCATGGATCCACCGCAGCATACCCAGCGGAGCAGAAAGACCCGGGTCCGACCGTCGCGCTGGTACGTGCCCGTCGAGCTCGACCGCGGCGACTTCGTCGAAGCTCTCGGCGACGAAGCTGGCGAACTATCGGCTGAGTTCACCGAGGCGGTCGAGCGCCTTCGGTCAGCCTGTCTCGACCGCATCTGGCCCGGAGGCCACTCGGGTGGATTCAGTTGGAGCAGCGGTAGCCGATCGGTAACGCTGTTCGTGCCCTATGGGTTCGCCGATCAGGCCGGTTTCTGAACTCCTCGTGCGATGGGTGGCCGCTGGCGCGCCGCGGTCGATGACCTGATCAGCCGGAGCCCGGCCGAGCGCCTCCGCTCGGTCGTCACCGCCGCCCCCAGCCGTTCCGCTCGGCCGCGTGGAGGAGCGAGAACGCGTCGGGTCGGGCAATCATCTGTGCCCTAGGCGGCCGCGCTCAGGCGGGTGGTTCGTCGAGCAGGCCCGCACGCTGCGCCACCATGGCGGCCTTCACCCGGTTGTCGCAGTCGAGTTTCCCGTAGATCCGGTAGACGTGCGTCTTCACGGTCCCCTCGCTGACCTGGAGCCGACCGGCGATCTCGGCGTTGGACAGCCCTTGGCTCACCAGCACCAGGGTCTCCCGCTCACGCGGGCTCAGCGACTCGATCCGGGCCAGCTCAGACCGCGGCGCGGCGGACGTGGCGGGCAACTGGTTCAGCACCTGCCGGGTGACCTTGGGCGAGAGAAACGCCTCGCCGGCGGCGGCGGCCCGGATCGCCGGGGCCAACTCATCGACGGCGGAGTCCTTCAACAGGAATCCCGACGCCCCGGCGCCGAGCGCCTGCGCGACGTACTCGTCTTCCCCGAACGTCGTCAGCATGACGACGTCGACCCCGAGCGCGAGACGCCGGATCTCCCGCAGCGCAGCCAGGCCGTCGACGTTCGGCATCCGGATGTCCAGCAGGGCTACGTCGGGCCGGTGCCGCTGCACCAGGGTGACCGCCTCGCGTCCGTCGGCGGCCTGCGCGATCAGCTCGATCCCGGCCAGGGGACGCAGGATCGCGTCGATCGCGGCCCGCACCAGCCCGTCGTCGTCGGCGAGCAGTACCCGAATCGTTTCGTTCATCCGTCGTCTTTCACGCGGTGAAGGCCTGCTTGTCTACCAGCCGGCCACCGCGGTAGCAAAAGCGGTAGACCAGCCCGCCGCCGACCCGGACCTGCTCCACCAGGGAGGCCTGGTAGTCGACGCAGGCCGCGCCGCCGGACACACTGGGGTCGCCTGCCTTCTCGTTGGGCAGCACCGAGCGGACCTCGTCCTCCGGCTGGCCGACGCGCACCGCGTCGTACGTGCTGCGATCGACGCTCACCAGCGCCGTGGAGACCCACGCTCCGGCGACGCAGAACGCCAGCAGACCGCTGATGCCGGCCGCGGTGGCCGCGAGCACGAGCCGGGACCTCCGGCGTGACCGATGCATCACCTCGGTGAAGTCTCCCGGAGCGGGCGGCGGCGCGGCCCCGTCCGGCGTCGGATAGGGCAGCGTCGCCGCCAGCCGGAATCCACCGGCAGCGGTGGGGCCGTGGTGCAGCACCCCGTCGGCCACCCGGACGCGTTCGGCCAGGCCCAGAAGCCCCTGTTCGGACGTGGCGCCCACCAGGCTCCGGCCGGCCGAGTTGACCACGGTGGCGACGAGCGCGTCGGGTTCGTACCGCAGCGTCAGGACGATTTCGCTGCCGTGGGCGTGGCGCAGCGCGTTCGTCAGGCCTTCCTGGATCACCCGGTACGCGGCGTGCTCGGTCAGCGACGACAGCGGCCGGGCGGTGCCGACCTGCTCGAACCGGACCCGGGCACCGGACCCGCGCGCGTTCGCGGCCAACTCGTCCAGACCGGTCAGCGGGCGCACCGGGGGCTGATCGTCGTCCTGTCGGAGTATCCCGAGGATCTGGCGTAACTCGGTCATCGCCGCGGAGGAGGTCTCGCGCAGCAGGTTCGCCTGGTCGCGGGCCGTCGTCTCGGCGGGCGGGTCCGTGGATCGCGGCATGGCGGCGTAGAGCGAGATCAGCGTGAGCTTGTGCCCGAGCGAGTCGTGCAGGTCGCGGGCGATCCGCGCCCGTTCGCGAGCCTGCGCCCGCCGGGCGATCTCACGCTGCTCGCCGTGCAGCTGTTCGTTGCGGTGATGCATGGTGGCGACCAGAGCGCGCTGCCGCCGCACGAACCGGGCGATCCCGGCGGGGAGCAGCGCGGTCAGCAGGAACATGCCGGAGAGGAACACGCCGTCCACGACGTCGGGGTCTTCGCCCCACCACCAGCCGGACCCCACCCAGCAGGCCCAGGCCACCGTCAGCCCGGCCGCGAGGTGCCGCCAGGTACCGGCGCGGTACGCGAACGAGGCGCTCAGCACCGCGAGCAACAGCGTGCTCTCCCCGCCGGTGCCGAGGCCCAATACCGCGGCGGCCACGTACGCGGCGGTCGGACGGGTCAGCCGCAGCAGCCACAGGACGGGGGTCAGCAGGCCGAGCAACCACGGCGCGAGCGCGTGCGGCGGGTCGGCCACCGCCCAGAACGTGACCCCGCCCGTCAGGAGCAATGTCGACGCGACCTCGTAGGTCACGCGCCCGGCGTCCGCGGCCCGGAGCAGGTCCCGGTTCACGGCTCCTCACTTCGTCAGCGACGGTTGATGGCGATGCGTTGTACGGCGTCGTTGGCTTCCACCAGCGACAGGCCGGTCTCGTAGCGGTAGACCTTGACGGCCCCGATCGGGTCTCCCCGGTCGAGCGCCGCCAGCACCTCGGCGCGCACCGCCTCGAGGTCGACCGACCGACCCTCCCGGGCCAGCCGGGCGCGCCGGTTCAGGACGGCCGCGAGAACGATCATGCCGACGCCCGCAGCGCCGATCGCGAGGATAACCATGATTGTCGTCATGGGCAGAAGCATGCCGATCGGGACGGGTTTCCCGCTTCTGCGGAACGACTGAAATCCGCTCGGTGCCTCTACGACTTCGGTTGACGTCTTCGGACCCGGGCGGCACGCCACGCCGTCCCGGCCGGCTCAGCGCCGCTCAGCGCGACCGGGTGGCCGAGGCTGCGAGCGGCGTCGAACTCGCCGGCGAAGTGTTCGTCCACCCGGCGGGGGACGCAGCACGTCGGCGGGCAGTAACAGCGCCATGCCCGCATTCTGCGATTCCGGCGGCTACGAGTCGATCGAGAACCGCGCGAACGAGCGCGGCGGCCGCCCGGTGATCTCCTCGACCGTGCCGGTGGTGCGATCCTCGGCTCCGCGCGCAATCGCGGTGTCCATCCCGGCGAGCAGGTCGGCGAAAGCGGGCGGTATCCCGTCCTCCCGGAGGCGGCGGGACATTTCGGCCTCGGTGACGCGCCGGTGCCGTACCGCCCGGTCCGGCCGGGTGAGCTGCGCCGCGACGTCGTCGAAGCTCAGTGGCTCGGGGCCGGTGAGGATCAGGTCGCGCTGCGGGGCGGCCGGGCCCACGAGCACCCGCCGGGCGACCGCGGCGATGTCATCGGGGTCGATGAACGGCACACGACCGTCGCCGGTGGCGCTGACGATCTCCCCGTGCGACCGGATCGTGCGGGCGTGCAGGTGGTCGCCGGTGAAGTTGCTGGCGAACCACGTCGGCCGCAGGACCGCCCAGCCGGGCACGAAGTCGCGCAGCCGGGTACCGACCGTGCCGAGCCCCGGGCTGCCCATCGGGATCGCCGACGAGCCGAGCAGCGCGACGCGTTCCACGCCGGCCTTCTCGGCCGCGCCGAGGAACGGGAGGATGACCGGTTCGGGATCGACGACGCCCACCGGGGCCAGCAGATACACCGCGCCGACCCCGTGCAGCGACGGGGCGAACGTGTCCGGTTCGGACCAGTCGAAGTACACGTCGGTACCGGCGGACCGGCCGGCCCGGCGTACGTCGACGTGACGGTCGGTCAGTTGCCGCGCGAGCCGGCTGCCGGTGGTGCCGCGGGCGCCGAGGACGAGCACGGTCATGCGGTCGCCCGCTCGTCGCTGAGCAGGAGCGGGTTCCAGTAGTCGCGGTAGTGCTGGATGCGACCACCGCTGATCGTGAGGACGGCGATGTAGCGCGCGGTGTAGGGCTCGCCGGTGGCGACGACCAGGCCGCTCGCGGCGAACTCGCCGATGATCACGTCGGGATCGGTCGTCTGGTGCAGGTCCACGTCGTGGATGCGCTGGATGTTCACCAGGTCGGTGTAGCCGTCGAGGTAGGACTCGACCGCGCTCCGGCCCTCCAGCCGGGCCGGGCGCCCGGGCGGGGCGAACGGGAACTCCATGACCGCGTCATCGGCGTAGAGCGCGACGAACGACGCCATGTCGTGCGCGAGGAGATGGTCGAGCGCCTGCCGGACGACGGCGGACGGGCTGTCGGACATGATCCTCCGAAGATCGGTGCGATACCGTACGGACTGTCGGTCCGCTTTCACCGTAGCGGACTGGCGGTCCGTTTCGCCAGGAGGTCATCAGTGCGGGCCGACAAGACACGCAACCAGGACTCCGTCCTCGCCGCCGCCGAGCGCCTGTTCGACACCGCCGACGACCCCGACGCGGTCTCGATGGACGCCATCGCGGCCGCCGCCGGCGTGGGCAAAGGCACGCTGTTCCGCGGCTTCGGCGACCGGCTCGGCCTGGTGCGTGCGCTGTACGTCAAGCGGATCACCGAAGAGCTCGACACCCTGCCGACCGGCCGCGGGCTCGATCCCTCCGACGAGGCGGTCGAGCTGCTGACCAGGATGTGGCGGTTCAAGGTGCGCAACCGCGGCCTGGCCCTGGCCCTGGAACGCGCCGGGCGAGGCAGCCCGTACCGCAACGAGAGCTACGAGCGCTTCCACGCGGAGATCACCCGACTGCTGGTCGCCGCCGGGATGGGCCCGGCCGACTTCCTGGCCCACGCGCTGATCGCCGCGGTGCGAGCCGACCTGGTGGAACACCTGCGTGATCAGCCCGAGGCCGACACCGAGGCGGGCCTACGAGCCCTGGTACACGCCGTCTTCGCAGGCACCCCATAACCCCGGTTCGCCGCACTCGTCGTCGCGCAGCGACGTTCTCGCTGCGCGACGACGTTCCCGGCCGACCGATCTATTGCTGACCTCGTCCTGGACCGGAGGGGTGGGCGGCGGACCGGCCGTCGACTGTCGTCGGGCGAGCCGGGCCGGACCGAGCGGTCTACGTCCGCGAGAACCAGCGCGCACCGAGCGCCATCCCCGCCGGCGACGACCCGACTTGGGCCAGCACCGGACGCCCCGGGGGTGAGCGGGGGATCGGGGCGTCGGGTTCCCAGGCCTCCCATAGCCGGGTGACGACCTCCTCGAACTCGCCGCCGCGCTCGTACCGATCCGCGTGTGCGGGCAGTTGCGCGGACCGGTAGTTCGCCGCGGCGCCGGCGATCGCCGCCGTCACGGGCGCTGTTGCGTTGAGCGAGGACGGACGTGTTGAGGTCCGACCTTGTTCGGTCAGACGGCCTGGGCGAGCTCGTAGTGTCCGCGTCGGATGTTTGCACGAAGGCGTGTTGTTCTCCTACCGGGCATCGAGGTGGTGGACCTCGGGTAGGAGTTCGTCCAGGACCCGCGGGTAGACCGCGGCCCGGTCGGTGGTCACCTGCGCCGGTCGGCCCTGCCGCAGGGCCCGGGTGAAGAACCGGCGCGCGGCGGCCAGATCGGATCATCTCGGGGAGCGAACCGGAACCCGGCCAACGCACAAGCAGGGACCGGGAGACGAGGGGTAAAGCGGCTGCGCATGTTCAATCGTCCCTGACGACACGGGAATCGCCCCACGCAACAGACTGGTTCCAGGTCAGCGCTACCCGATCGACCGAGCCGGTCAACGCGCGTCACGAACACGTCCGCTGGCCCGTCGTGAGGTTGACTATGGTGATGCCATAGTCAACCATGGCGGCATGCCTTACCGGTCGAGCATCCGCGAGGAACGGGCACGGCACACCCGCCGCGAGGTCCTAGCGGCGGCCCGGGTGTCGTTCATCGACCGCGGCTATGCCGGGACGACCATGCGGATGATCGCGGCCGGGGCCGGGGTCTCGGTCCCCACGGTGGAGCTGCTGTTCGGCACCAAGGCCGCGGTGCTGAAGGCCACGATCGACGTGGCCATCGCGGGCGACGACGAGCAGATCCCGGTGCTCGACCGCGAGTGGAGCGTCCGCGCGCGGGCCGCCGGCGACGTGCCAGGCCTACTCACAGTGGTAGTGGGCGTCCTCGGCGCCGCTCAGGAACGGTCGGCCGGGCTCGTGCTGGCCGCGCTCGAGGCGTCGATTACGGACCGGGATCTCGGCGTCGTGAGCGAGCAACTGGTCGCGCAGCGCGCGGTCACGGCGGGGTGGATCGCCGATCAGGTCGCTGCGCGCAGTCCGCTCCGGACCGGACTCACCCGCGCGGATGCCGTGGACACCGTGTGGCTGCTGATGGACCCGGCGGTGTTCGTCCGGCTCACCCGGCACCGCGACTGGAGCATGCCCCGGTACCAGGACTGGATGGCCCGATCCCTCCGCACCCTGCTCGTTCCCGACGACCTCCCGACGGAACCCCCGACCACGTCCATGCCACGCGAAGGCTGACGCCATGATCCCGCAGCACCCCGCGCACGGCTCGATCGGCTATCTCCAGCTCCCGACGCAGGACCTCGCCCGGTCCGCCGAGTTCTACCAGGCGGTGTTCGGCTGGCGCGCCGACCTTGAGTTCGGCAGCTTCGAGGCGCCCGGCGTCATCGGCCAATGGACCACCGGCCGTGAGGCGGCGACGGGCGGCGGCCCGCTCCTGTGGATCACCGTCGACCGCCTTTCACCGGCGCTGACCGCCGTCACCGAGCACGGAGGCTCCGTCCGCACCCGGCCGGTCCTGGACCACAGGAAGCGCTGGCTGGCCGAGGTCGAGGATCCAGCGGGCAACCACCTGGGCGTGGTCGCGACCGCGCGCACGGCCACCGCGCAGACCCTCCTCGCCGTCCGCGACGTGGAGGCCTCCAGCCGCTGGTACCAGGACATCCTCGGTCTGGTCAGCGACCACGGTGGACCCTCCTACGAGCGGCTGACCGCCGACGGCGAACTCGTGCTCCAGCTCCACCACGTCGACGTCGACCACGATCACGGGTCGGTGATCGCCGATCCCGCCGGCCCGGTCGGCAACGGCGTGCTGGTCTGGCTCGGGGAAGTCGCCGACTTCGACGGTGTGCTCGCCCGCGTGACCGAGTATCAGGCCACCGTGGTGCGGGCGCCACACCGCAATCCGCCTGCGGGCGGTGGCAATGGACCGGCCCACCGGGAGATCTGGCTCCGCGACCCCGACGGGTACTCCGTGGTGGTGGCCAGTGCGGACGGCGAGGCCTGGCAACTCGGCGAGGAACGCGCCGACCTCCCGTAGCTCGGGGACGTGTCGGGTCCGCCCCGGAGTGACGGCGCTGACGACCTTGGGGCCGTCGTCAACAGATTCCTCCGCCGTGGACCATCGAGAACGCCGCCTCGCTCCCCCGGCGGCCCGACCCGGCGCCCGGCCGGGCGAGCCTCGATTCGCCAGGCCGACAAACGGAGAGGCTTTCGACCTGCCGTGCCCACGCGGCCTCTCGCCACCGCTGTGATCGTGTGCTGTGTGTCCCACTAGGCCGACACATCACGAAGGAGCGTGTAGCGATGAAATTGTTTACGTACAACCCATTTTGGTACAGCGAACCGTTCGCCGAACAATCCCCGGATCGCCGAGCGCCTCGCGCGATACCGATGGAGGCCGATCGCGACGTTCCGGTGCCCGAGCGAGCAAGCCCAGCCCGATCCCGATCGCCCGGGCCGGCGGGCTCAATCCGATGACCGGTGCGATGCACGACCCCGGCGACACGTTCGGCCGCCTGGCCCGTGTCCTCTCCGAGCCACATGCCGCCGTGGCAGTCGATGCCTTCGGGAGGGTCTCATCGCTGTCCGGGATCCCCGGCCATCCCTTGCTCGGCGCCGAATCTCCCGTGGTGAAGCTCGCGGTGTCCCAACTGGTCAGCGATCAGCCTCATACGGCGTTCCTCTGGCCCTGGCGGTCCGCGCCGACGCACGCGGGACCGGTCCAGGACAACTACGTACGGATCACGGGCCTCGCGTGCGACGCCTCGCCGCCGACCCGACCCGCGGGCCTGATCCTGCTCCAGCCGATAAGGGATACGCACGGCCTGACGCCGCGCGAGCTCCAGATTCTCGGTCTGTTGGTGGACGGAGGCGCAAACCAGCACATCGCGTCGGTCCTGTTCATCACCGCCCGCACGGTCGCGGCCCACCTGGAGCACATTCGCTCGAAGATTCGCGCCCCGACGCGGACGGCGGCAGCCTTGTACGCCGTCCGGCACGGCCTGTATCTGCCGGCTCAGCTCGTCGATCGGCGCGGACGTACATCACGGCCATGGGCAGGACCGCCGATAGAGCGCGCCTGGAGCTGCTGATCCTCCGGAGAGCACGGAACCGTGAACGACACTCCACCTACCCGATCCTGTCCACCGCTGCTCATCCGAGTAATGCGGACCGGTAGCGGCCACCGCCTCAGCCTTCTCGGCGAATTGGACCAGGAGGGCGCGCTCGTGCTGCGGCGCCGCGTCGAGCACCTGGAGACGTCCACCGGTGGCCGGGCCGTCCTCGACTGCGGCTGCCTGTGGTTCATCGACGCTCGTGGGCTGAACGCTCTGCTGTACGCGCGGGCGTTCCTCGGCGACTCCGGAGTCTCGCTGGAACTCGTGGAGCCCACACCGATGCTGCGGCGCGTACTGGCCGCGACCGAGCTGACCGACGCCCTGCCGGTGGTCTCGTGACGATGCCCGAAGACACCGGCAACACGGACGACGGGAGCGGGTGATCGCCGAAGGCCTCGGCTCTGGCCGAGGTTCGTCACCAGGTTGATCGCGACCGCGAGCACGCCGGTCCCGAACGCGTAGGAGAGCAGCGCGTGGGCCAGCACCACCTTCCGGATGGCGCTGGTGTTCGGCTCGTTGTCGGCCATCGAGAACGCCATGCCGATGGTGAACGCCAGGTAGGCGAAGTCGCTGTAGGTCGGCGGATCGGACCGGTTGAACGTGATGCCGCCGTCGCTGTCCAGGTCGTAGAGCCGGGCGTATTTCAGCGCGAACACCGTGTTGACCAGCGCCCAGGACTGCACTACCGCGAGCGCGCTCAGGATCACCGCCGCGACGGCCCGCGCATCCTGCTGACCGGACGAGCGCACGAGCGCCCAGACCACGGCCGCGAGGCTGGCCACCGCGGCCAGTAGTACCCAGGTGTCGGTGGAGCGGGTACGGGCTTCGGCCTCGGCGAGGCGCTTGGTGCCCGGTTGATCCCGCGGCCAGCTCGTCCGCCAGACCCAGACCAGGCTCGTTGTGGCAGCCGCGTCGATGCGGAGCGGTCAGTGCCGGACGCCGTTCTCCGCCGACCTCAGGTAGTAGGGGTTCTCGACCAGCGTGCCGGCCATCCAGACTTTGGGGTGGGCCTTGACCATCGGAATGATCAGATCACCGCCGAACAGCTCGAGGTCGTAGAGGCAGAGCACGACCAGGGGGTATTCACGCAGCCAGCTGGTGACCGCGATCTCTTCGCCGATCAGCTCCGGCAGCAGCGTCGGCGACATCAGCTGACTCGCCCAGCTCATGTCGCCGGCGGTCCGGCCGAACGGCGCTGCACCCGAGACCAGAGTGCGCCCGACCCAGTCGTCGAGACGGACGAACAGGTCGTCCGGGGAGTACCGGCCGTTCCGCAGGTGACCGTTCTCCGGCTCGGTCACCTGCAGGTTGTCGTGCTCGCCCAGCAGCGCCGGTATCGTCTCCTTCCCGCCGTCCCGGCCGAGGAAGAGCACCGCGTCGCCGGCCCCCAACCCCTCGGCGAAGAACGGGACGAGCAGCTGGTCGCGCTCCTCCTGGCCGCGATGGAAAACGCAGAGGTGGTCACCGGCGCCCAGCGTCGCACCGCCGAGCGTCACGGTCGTGGTCTTCTCCGGCTCGAGGTTCACCGAGCGTCTCCGTTCACTCCGGCCGCCTGAGCACTTGCCATGCCCGCGTAGCCACGTGCAGGTTCAACCGGTCGTCGACATCGGTGAGGTCGTGCCCGCAGATATTACGGATCCGACCCAGCCGGTAACGCAAAGTACTGCGATGGATGAGAAGCGCGGCGGCGGTCTCGTCGTAATTGCCGCCGCACTCCAGGTACTGGGACAGCGTGTGGACGAGATCTGCGCTTTTGCGCTGATCGTAGGTGAGCAGCTCGCCCAGCCATTCCTGGACGAACGCTTGGACCTCACCGGTCCCGGCACCGGTGTCCAGGATGCGGTAGAGCCCGAGCTGGTCGTAGGAGGTCGTACCGTCCGGAGATCGGGAGCCGCGCCGGACGTCGGCCGCGCGCACCGCTTCGGCATAGGAACGAGGAACGTCGGTGGGCCCACGACAGCGGCCGCCGACCCCGACCGCTCCGGCCGTCCCGCCGAGCTTGTCGGCCAGAGCCCGATGCAGGCTGACGCCGACCAGCGGCCCGGGCGCGAGCAGCACCACGCTGCCCGCCCGCCGGGAGATCAGGCTCGGCAGCTGCAGCGCGGCCGCAGCAGCAGCCGCGGCTGCCGCGACCGCGTCATCGGTCTGCGTCCGGCTCCACTTCACGACGACGACCTGGTGCGTACCGCGCAGGTCGTGGCCGAGCGCGTCGGCCCGGGCGTACGCGCTGTGCTCGTCGGTGCCCGCGATCAGATCGTCGACCAGGTCGCGGCGTAGCCGCAGTTCGGCCTGGGCGAGGCTGCGCTGGTGGGACAGCTCCAGGGCCAGGACCGTGGTGGCGTATTCCAGCGCGAACACCTCGTGAGCGCCGGCGGTGTGCCGGGGATCGACGAGCGCGATCACTCCGAGCACCTCCTGCCGGGGCTTGGCCAGCGAGATCACGCGGGTCTGCACGCGGATCGGATGCGGCACCGCGGCCGCCTGCCGCAGAAGCGCCTCCCGACGATGCGGAACCACCTTGGTATAGGGGTCGGGCCGGTCGGGGCCCGCCCAGGCCAGCAGATTGCCGAACCGGTCTTCCACCGCCGCCGACAGGCCGGTCAACTCGTGCAGGGCGAGCGCGATTCCGGCCTCTCCCGCGCCCGACGCGGAGACCTCGCCGAGCCGTTCGTGCACCCTGGTCTGGGCTTCCAGCCGCGCGACGGACTCCGAGAGCCGGCCGTTGAGCGCCTGCAGCTCGGTGTTGAGGGTCAGCAACGCCGTGGCGTGCTCGCGTTCCCGCTGATGCAGCCGGGCGCTGGCCAACGCGCCGGACGTCTGCTGGGCGAGTGCCTTGATGAGGAAGAACTCCTCGGAGGACGGTTCCGACCTGGAGCAGACGACGAGGTAGCCGAGCAACTCTGCCGGACTACCCAGCGCCATCGCCCACCGCCACCGACCGTCCTTGGTCGGGACGGGCCCGCTCTGGCCGTCCAGGCTCAGCAGAGCAGTCACCAGGTCCGGATCCGGCGTGTCGCCGTGCGCGGGGATCAGCGCCCGATCGACTCGCAGGTACACCGTGTCGGCGATGCACTCGCACAGCGCGGGCAGGGAGGTGGTCGCCAGGCGGAGAATGTCATCGGGGTCGCGCCCGTCGAACATCATCATCGACACGACGAACAAGCCGTAGAGATTCGACAGCTGCTCCCGCCACCAGTTGTCCGGGTGTTCCGAATCGCCGACTTTCGTGTTCGGAGTGTCGGGCGGCATCGTTACCCCGTCCCCTCTGGCTCAAATCAAAACACTCACCTGACCGGATTGTTCGGACCGAAACCAACACCCGTGAGTCTGCTCCACCGAGCCGAGATCCGGGGGGCAGCGAAGATCCCCTCAAATGCCGGTCGGCCCGTCCCCTACCGGGGACGGGCCGACCGAACGCCGCGCTTCACGGTGCTGACAGCACGAGCTCCTCGATCCCGGCGGGCACGCTCAGCGCCCGCAGAACGTCCGGGTCTTCGTCATTGATCGCGGCGAATACCGCCTGCACGCGGCGCTGGGCGTGCTCGGGTGCGCAGCCGGCGAGAAGTGCGACCGTGCGCACGAAGTCCGCCTCCCCGGCCGGTGGTGACGGCGCCGGGAAACGCGGCCCGACGGTCAGTTCCGCCGGCAACGCCGCCACCAGCCGCCGCCGGTCGTCCGCGTCGAGTGTCCCCGCCAACACGGCGATCGTCGCGCGGGCAGCGGATTTACCGTCGTCGAACTCCACGCCGGCCCGGGCCGCGGCTGCGCTGACCACCTCGCGGTAGCGCAGGCGCAACGAACCTTCGTCCGGCGTGGCGCGATCGCCGGGTTCGTCCGCGGGGGTCGGCTCCGTGTCCCCGTGCGGCCGGTGCGCGACCGGAGCGTCCGGCCCCGGCTTGTGCGCACCGGCCGGCGGCGGACCGTCCCTCCGACCTCTACGGGTGTGCTCGCGCTGCTTGGAAGAGCCCAGCGTCACCCCGCTCGCGCTGGGACTCTTGTCCTCGTCGCGTGCGTCGCGGGCGAGTGCCCGGCGCTTCCGGTTGTCGCCTTCCATTTCCTTGGCCATAGTTGCTCTCCCGCGCGCCGGATTCCGTGCTCAGGGTTTGAGGACGACCTTCTCGCAGTCGTCCTGCTTGTTCTTGAACATCTCGAAGCCGCGTTCCGCCTCGTCGAGCGGAATGGTGTGGGTGATGATCCGCGTCGGATCGATCTCCCCGCGTTCGATGCGCTGCAGCAACGGCTTCATGTAGCGCTGCACGTGGCACTGCCCCGTCCGCAGGGTCAGGGATCGGTTCATCCACGCGCCGGCCGGGAACTTGTCGAGGAGACCGCCGTACACGCCGATCACCGAGACCACACCGCCGCTGCGGCAGGACATGATCGCCTGACGCAGTGCGTGCGGGCGGTCGGTTTCCGACCGTACGGCCTGCTTGACCCGGTCGTACGCAGCGACGTGCGCACTGCCGTGGGTGGCCTCCAAACCGACCGCCTCGATGCACTTGTCCGGTCCTCGCCCTCCGGTCAGCTCCAGCAGCCGGGACCGGACGTCGACCTCGTCGAAGTTCACCGGGATGTGGCCCGCGCGTTCGGCCATCTGCAACCGGTACGGCTCCTTGTCGATGGCGATGACCTTCGCGGCGCCGAGCACCCGGGCGCTGTCCATGGCGAACTGGCCGACCGGACCGGCACCCCACACCGCCACCACGTCGCTGGGCTGGATGTCGCACATCTCGGCGCCCATGTAGCCGGTGGGCAGGATGTCGGAGAGGAACAGCACCTGCTCGTCGGACAGATCGGACTCGATCTTCAACGGACCGACGTCGGCGAACGGCACCCGCGCGTACTGCGCCTGACCACCCGCGAAGCCGCCGGTCAGATGCGAGTAGCCGAAGATCCCGGCGACCGGATGTCCGAACATCTTCTCCGCGATGCCGGCGTTGGGGTTGGTGTTCTCGCAGCAGGAATACAGCTCGGCGGCGCAGGCGGAGCATGCGCCGCAGGCGATCGGGAACGGCACGACGACCCGGTCCCCGACGCGCAGGCGATCGGCCCGGACGCCCGAGCCGACCTCGATCACCTCACCCATGAACTCGTGCCCCAGGACGTCGCCGTCCTGCATGGTGGGCACATACCCGTCGACCAGGTGCAGGTCCGAGCCGCAGATCGCGGTGGACGTGATCCGCACGATCGCGTCGCGCTTGTTCAGGATTCTCGGGTCCGGTACGTCGCGAACCTCGACCTTGTTGCGGCCCGCCCAGGTGTTCGCCCTCATGACTCCGGCCCCTTCTCGAGCTCGGCGTCCGACAGCGGTTGCGCCGGACGCTGCGGGAACTCCTTGCGGGCCTGCTTGCCCCAGGGCGAACCGTCGGACCGGACCACCTCGCCGGTCTCCAGCACCTGCTTGAGCCGACGCAGGTCATCATCGAGCTGCTGGTGCGGTTCCTCGCCGAAATACTTGGCGACCGCCTTACCGACCGTCCCACCGGGAATGTCATAGGAAAGGGCGACGTGCACCTCGGTACTCACCCCGTCCGGCGCGAGCACGAACGCGACCGTGCCGGCATTCGGCACGTCGGCATCCCCGGTCGACCGCCACACGATGATCTCGGCGACCGTCTCGTCGGTGATTTCGGCGTCCCATTCGACGTTCGTGCCGAACGGCGCAGCAGCGGACCAGTGACTCGTACGGTCGCCCGTTGTGCGGACCAGTTCGAGATGCGCCATGAACGCCGGAAGGTTCTCGAAATCGCGCCAGTACGCATACACCTCCGGCACGGGCTTGCGGATGGTTGTCGTGGCTGTCAGTTCCATCGATCCTCCTTCGCGTGCGCTCCGTGCCGACGGCACGGAGCCGATCTCCGTCACCCGGAACGTCGGTTCGCATTCACGCCGCTGATCCGGCGCGCCGCGCATGAGGCGGACTACCCTCGCGAAACTGGCTAAACCCGCATACGTTACGTAGTTGCCGTCGACAGCCCGCCTGGCCGCACCCTCGATCAGGGCTCCGCCAGCAACTGTGTGCGCAGTCGATCCAGGACCGCAGCCAGCAGGCGCGACACGTGCATCTGGGAAACCCCGATCACTCGCGCGATCTGAATCTGTGTCATGTCCTCGCAGAAACGGAGTCTCAGAATCAGTTTTTCGCGGGCGGGCAGCGCGGCCAGCAGATCGATCAGCGCTTCATGGTTGTCGACCGCCTCGAATCGACGATCGTCACCACCCAGCGACTCCGCCAGGGTAGGCGCCTCGGCGCTCGCCGCAGCGGGAACGTCGAGTGATTTGGCGGTGTAGGCAGCGCCGGCCTGCAGGCCTTCGATGACGTCCTCGCGCGGTACCTCCATGTGGGCCGCCAGCTCGCCGGCGGTGGGGGCCCGCCCGGTGCGTTGGGACAGCTCGACGATGCCGGCATTGATCCGCAGGTTCAGCTCCTGCAGCCTTCGCGGAAGGCGGACGTCCCAGGCGGTGTCGCGGAAAAACCGCCGGAGGTCGCCGGTGATCGTAGGAATGGCGAACGGCAGAAAGCCGACGCCTCGGTCGGGGTCAAATCGGTCGACGGCTTTGATCAGGCCGACCCGGGCGACCTGCAGCAGATCTTCGGTTTGTTGACCGCGGCGGCAATAGCGGTAGGCCAGGTTCCGTGCCAGCGGAAGGTGGAGAAGGGCGATCTCGTTCCTGAGCTGCCGACGGACCGGATCAGCCCGATCCAGCGCCGCCAGGCGCCGGAACAACGGTTCGACCATCGGGTAGTTCGAATAGTCCATGACGGCATCGGACTCGACCGATACCGTCATTGCGCCGCTGGTCACGGCGAACTCCTCCCCTTATCTGTCGGAATAGGCCCTCGTCACAGCGCGGCAGGTATCACCGAGGCACCCCGGGCCGACCGGCGCCACAGAACGGCCAGCCAAACGATCCCGATAATCGAGATGAGGGCCAGGCCCGCCCATTCCAGACCGGAGAACAGATTGACCTGCTCGACGCTGGGTTCGATCAGCCAGCCCTGCGGCGACGGGCGCAGCCGTTCACCATCGGTCAACAACAGGGTCAGGTACAACGCAATGCTGTGCATCGAGTCCCACAGGCCGTGCAGGGCAGCGACGCCGAGATACGCGAGAATCAGCCTGCCGCTGACGATGGCACGGCCGTGCCGCATGGTGGCGAACAAGACTCCGCCCAGGATGGCGGTCCAGAGTCCGTGGCCCACCGGCGCCAGAAGGCCCCGGAGCAACTCGGTCTGCACGAGTTGGTCGATCGACAAGCCGTCAACGGTGAACAGAGCGGTGAAGGCGTAGCCGGCGGATTCAAAGGCGGCGAAGCCGAAACCGACTGCTGCGCCGAGAATCATCCCGTCACGCAGCGACCGGGTTCGCAGATGGCGGGTCAGTACCACCAGCGCACCGAGCTTCACCGCCTCCTCGATGAGCCCGACGCCGAAGAACAACCACGCCGAGGGATGCAGCAGGTAAGCCTCGAGGACCGAGGCGCCCAGCACACCCAGCACACCGCCGGTGAGGAACGTCGAGAACACCAGGCTCGAGGTCAACTCGCCGGTGCCCCGGCGTTCGAAAGCCCACGCGACGAAGGTCACCGGCACGAGGAAACTGCCGAGCAGGACCAGCGTGGGGATCAGGTTGGGATTACCGGTGAGGAAAGTGACCACCACCGTGGCCACCCAGAGCCCCGCGCCGACGACGAAGATTCGCAGCCACGTCCGGCGTGCTCGATGCGAAACGCTCTCCTGAGTACCTACGACCTCGACCACGACGGACCTTCCGGTCGGCTGCCAGCACTGCGATCCGGGTCCCAAGTTGCCGGGCTCGGCCGTCGGCGTCGATTGGCAGCTTTGCCAATGCTGCCGCCGGCACCGGCCGGCCGAGATCCACTCAGGTGTCTCGCTCGTCCTTCCAGCCGCCGGGGTCGGGGTGGTAGCCGTACGCGGCGGCCCGCACCGTCTCCTCGTCCTCCAGCCCGGATCCGATCGCGCCGCCGACGGTGGCCAGCGAACTGATGAGCCAGGCGATTGCCAGGTAGTCGTTGAGGCCGACCGGCCGCTGCAGGGTCTGCTCCAGCACGGACGTGTCGATCAGCAACGCCCCGGCGAGCATCGTCCCGGCGAACAGCACCAGGTAGGAGACGGCGGTGGCCAGGGCGAGGGTGAGGACGGTCCCCTGGTTGAACAGCCGGGCCAGCTCGGGGGAGGTGTCCTGATCGGGTTTCTCCCACAGGTCGTGCGCGACGATCAGCCAGGCCACTAACCCGGTCAGCCCGAGGACCATGATGACCGCGAGCCGAAGTGGGCTGAGTCCTTGACCCAGCTGCCACACGCTGGAGTTGGTGAGCGCGATGGCCGCCGTGCCGAACGCGCCGACGAGCAGTTTGGACAGACCCAGCAGGGCACGCCCCGGACGGTTGGCCCGAACCATCCCGATCAGCAACCGAGCCCGGCCGGCCAGCCGTGACGCGACGTAACGCACTTCCCCGGCGTCGCCCTCGCCGGCCATCCGATGAACGGCGGTGACCCGGTGTGCCAGCTCGGCCGGTGCCCAGCCGGCCGGCGGTACCCGGTCGTCGGAGGCGTCGGTGAGTAGCCGGTCCACCAGATCGGGTACGACTGCGCGGACCGCAGGCAGCTGGCGCAGTCCCAGCGCGGGCAGGGACACCATCGCGACTCGGCGCCGGGCGGAGGTCTGCGCGACCAGCGGCACCCGCTCGGTGTGCAGCGGCAGGTCGGTCAGGCAGACTGCGAGGTCCCACCGCTCGTCCGTGCGCCGGCGGGCGAGATCGTCGAGCAGCGCCTCGACACCGCCGTCGCGGCGGGGCGCGACCTCACCCCAGCCTTCCCGGACCGTCCACCGCACTTCTCCGTCCGTCCGCTCGCCGAGCCGGTCAGCCAGCTCGGCGGCGAGGTGCGCGGTCACTCGGGCGGGGTGGTCCGGTGGGGTCGCCACCAGTCCCACGACGATCTCCGGCGGGTTCTGTTCACTGCGGATCATTCGAGCTCCTGCCCGATAGCCGAGGCGATCCCCGCACGTCGACGCGCTCGTTCCCGGCGCACAGGCCGAGGTGGCGTCCGCACGTCCATCGACGGTGTCCGGGGCCGTGCCTGTCCGAACGATCGCTGACGCTACGCACTGAGCAGTACCACGTACAGCGACTCACTCGCTGTCCCTGATCTGGCCCCTCAGAGGAGCCGCAGCTCGCGACCGCGCTGGATCGCGTCCTTGCGCCGGTTGGCGCCGAGTTTCGAATAGACGTTCTTGACGTGGGTCTTCACCGTGTTCACCGAGATGTGGAGCAACGCGGCGATCTCGACGTGCGAGAGTGTGCTCTGCAGATAACGCAGCACGGTCAGTTCACGGTCGGTCAGGGGCGGAATCGTGGATCCGGCCGGGAACGTCGCTGCGTCGAGCGTTGCCGTCAGCACCGCCCTGACCGACGGATACACCGGCATCGTCGGCGCCACCGATTCGATCAGTGCACGTAGCCGGAACCCGCCGACGGCGAACCCCCGTCGAAGATCCTCCTCCTCCCCCAGACGCAGGGCGATTTCGAGGCCCCGCATCGTCTGGTCATGACGACCCAGACTCTGCCCGGCCAGCGCACTGACCAGGCCTGCCCACGCCCGGCACGTCCGGGAGTTGAATTCGTCGTGCGCCGCCACGTGCGGTTCGACGACCGCGGCGGCGAGGGCCGGCCGGCCCTCCGCGAGCAGCACCGACGCTTCGAGGACGGCCGCCGCAGCGGGCAACGCACCGGCGTCCCGGCAGGTCCGCACGAATTCGTGTGCTCCGAGCAGGTCACCACACGCGAGCCGTAGTTCACCCTCCACCAGCGACAGCGCGCCCCGGAGCGCCACCGGCGGCAGGTCGGAGACGACAATCTCGCGCGAGGCCGCCTGGATCATGCGGTGCGCTTCGCCCGGCCGGCCGGTGGCGGTCCGTATCCGCGCCTGCAGGATCGTGCCCCACAGCTGGATCAGTCGATCGCCGCGCGAACCGCCCACGGCGGCCGCTGCCCAGCGCTCGGCGTCCTCGATCCGGTTCCGCTCGAAGTACGCCTCGGCCAGCGCCAGCCGGCTCCAGCCCAGGTCCACCAGCTGCGCCAGGCCGAGCCGGTCGGCGTGCGCGAGGGTCTCCGTGGCACATCGCGCCGCTTGCCGCAGCTGTCCCCGAGCAGCGTGACAGGCGGCGAGATGGCTGGCGGCACTGATCGCGGCGCGTCCCAGATCGCACCGTCGGGCCAACGTCAGCGCGTCGCGGAGATCGCGATCCGCCCCCGCTATGTTCCCGCGCTTCAACTCCGCGGCGCCGCGCGACAGCAGCGCGAGCGAGCGCAGTGTCACCGCGGTGCCGGTGGCCCGACCCTCGGCGGGTGCCGGCGTCGCCAGTATCGGTGCTGCCAGCAGACACCCGCCGTCTAGGGCCTGTTTGAAAAGCTGGTCACCGTAGCCATTCGTTGATCGCGGCGATGTGCAGCGTCGTGAGAAAGCGGACGGCGAGTTTGTCGTAGCGAGTCGCGACCGCCCGGTAGCGCTTGAGGCGGTTGATCCCGCACTCGACCGCGTGGCGCTGCTTGTAGGTCTCGGCGTTGAACGTCGGTGGGCGGCCGCCGGCGCTGCCGCGACGTCGGCGGTGGGCCAACCGGTCGGCTGGTTCGGGGATGGTGGCGCGGATTCCGCGTCGGCGCAGGTAGACGCGGTTGGCGCGGGATCCGTAGGCCTTATCGGCTAGGACCCGCGCCGGCCGTGTCCTAGGCCTGCCGACTCGACCGGGGACACCGATCGCGTCGATCACCGGCTGGAACTGCGGCGCGTCTCCGGCCTGCCCGGCGGTGACCAGCAGCGACAGCGGACGCTGTCCGCCCTCGGCCGCGAGATGGATCTTGGTGCTCAACCCGCCGCGTGACCGTCCCAGACCATGGTCGTTGGGCTCTGCGGTGCACCCTCCCGGCGGTTGTTTCTGATCGACCCCCTTTTACGGGCGCCCGCGGCGTGCTGGTGAGCCCGGACCACGGTGGAGTCGACGGACACGTCCCAGGTGATCAGCCCCCGGGCCTGGGCGCGGGACTGCAGATCGGACACGATGCGCGCCCAGGTCCCGTCCCGCTGCCAGTCCCGGAACAGCGCATACGCCGTCTCCCACGGCCCATACCGTTCGGGCAGGTCCCGCCACGGCGCCCCGGTCCTCACCCGCCACCGGATCCCATCAATGACCTGCCGCCGCGAACGCGGCGGCCGACCACCCGGCTTAGCCGACGGCAACACCGCCGACAAGACTTCCCACTCCGCATTCGTCAGATCACCACGAGCCACGCATCACCCAACGAACGAAGCGCTTTTCAAACACGCCCTAGGGCCGCCTCCAGTCGGGTCGCCGTCAGCTCCAGGGCCGCGAACGGCAGCGGTTCGGCGGCTGAACCGACTGCGGGCGCCGTCTCCTCGGCGCGTGCCAGTCCGAGAAAGCGTCGCGACCCCACGACGTCGCCTGCGTCCAGTCGCTCCAGGGCCATCGCGAACCACAGGCGCCGGGGCGCCTCGCCGTCCGGCCCCGGTATCGCGGTGGCGAGCTGATCGAGGCACCGGCTCCCGACCACGATCTCGGCCCAATGGCGGTGTGCGACGCGGATCGCCGATGTCCAGTCGCCGGCCGCCAGCAGATGCCTGAGCGCGTCGGCAGGTGGTCCGTGAGCCGCATGCCAATCCGCGGCGCGGTGATGCGCCCGCACCGTTCGTTCCCGGTCGTGCCGGCCGAGTTCGTGATACAGCGTCCGGCTGAGCATCGGATGAAGGCGATACGTGTCTTCGGTTCCGGCGCACCGGGTGACGAACGCACCACCGCGCTGGAGATCGGCGAGGAGCGCGGCGCCGTCGACCCGGCCGGTCATGGCGTTGACGAAGTCCGGCGTCAGCCGCTCCGCCACGGAGATCTCCGTCAGCGCTCGGCGCGCCTGGGGGTCCAGGGGGCATAGCACCTCGGCCGTGAGGTAGTCCGTGACGGCTTCGCTCGCGGCCGATCCGGCGAAGACCTCGGCCGGGACCGGGTGGTGTCCCAGCGCCATCGCAGCGAGGCGCAGACCGCCCGGCCAACCCTCTGCCCGCGCGTGCACATCGGCGACGGCCGGCCACGGCAGGATCAGCCCGTGGCCGGCGAACAGGTCGGCCGTCTCGTCCACGGTGAAGGCCAGGTCCGCACCGGAGATCTCGGCGAGCCGACCGTCCAAACGCCACCGGTGCAGGGGAATGTTCGGAACACCCCGGCAGGCGACGACCAGCCGCGTCCCGGTGCCGCTGGTGCGGATCGTCTCGGCGAGCGTCACCAGTTCGCCGGGATCGGCGGCGTCATTGCAGTCGTCGACCACGATCACCGGCATCGTTGACGTGCGCTGCAACACCTCCATCAGTCGCGCCGGACCCGTCGGCGCGGCCACCTCACCGGCGAACGGCGGCTCCCCCACGGTGCTGGTCACCGCCGAGACGACCCGGCCCCAAAACCCGTCCCGGTCACCGCCGGCGACCCACGCTGCCCGGTCCTGCCGACCGGCAGCCCAGGATGCCAGCAACGCGGACTTGCCCCAGCCGGCCGGAGACGACACCACGGTGACGGGCGCCGCGGCGTCGTCCAAACGAGCGATCAGCCGTGGTCGTGGCACGTGGTGCGGTGGTCGATCCACGGGACCGGCCTTCAGTCCAACTTGCACACCGTCGATCCGACCAGCCCGGGCGCCGCGTGTCGATTGGCAGGACTACCCATTCACCGTCCGGCACGGGCGCCCGGGGCCACGTCGTGCTCAGGGTCGCAGACGGATCCGGTTCTCGACCTCGGCGACACCGGGCGCCTGCCACGCCACCCGCTCGGCTTCTCGTGCCTCCGCCCAGGAACGGACGGTCCCGGACAAGATGACCGTGCTGCCCTCCATGGTGAGGGTGATGTTCTCGGCATCCGTCTCAGCCGTGCGCACCAGCGCGTCCTCGATCTTCTTCCGCAGCTCCTCCGGCGACGGTTTGGTGCGCGGCCGCAATGTGACGAGGTTGGTGACGCCCCTCACCCCACGCAGATTCCGGACGACACGTTCGGCTTCACGCCGCTGGTACTGCCATCCGACTTCGCCTTGCAACGTGACCCAGCCTTGGGACACGACCACCTTGATCGCGTCCTTGGGCACGACGGAGTTCAGGTCGAGTGCCCGGGCGGCCGCCTCGGTGATCTCCGGATCGGTCCGCTTGTTCGCGGACGGAAGGCGCACCTCGATCTCGTTGGCGACGCCTTTGACTCCTCGGACCCGTAAGGCCGCGCTCGGCAGCCCATTTCTTCGTGAACGTTTCCACGTCCCCGGAAAGCGTGACGACTCCGTTCTTGACCGCGATCCCGATCTCGTTCGGTGCGATCCTGGCGTCCCACTTCAGCTCGTGCAGCACTTCACGTTGGATGTCCTCGTCGGTCTGCTGGGCTACTGCGGTGGCCATCTCGGTGCCTCCCTCGGCTACGTACGGATGAGCCGACTGTCGGCCGGGGAAGGATGAGCCGGGCTCACCCCCACGGCGGTAGATACAGCCGGTCCGACTGGCATTTCTGCCAATCGACGCCGGGTGGGAATGCTGCTGCGATGGAGGTGAGGCGAGGAGAAAACATGTCACGACGCGTGCGGCTCCGGCAGCTGCCGGAGCGTCTCACCACCGGGGTGTTCATCGTCAACTCGGGCCTGTCCAAGCGGCATACGGATGACGACACCGCGGCGGCCCTGCACGGCATGGCGGCTGCGGCCTACCCGTTCCTTCGCGCGATACCGCCCCAGCGATTCGTTCGCCTGGTCTGCGCCGGGGAATTGGCGCTGGGCACCGCGCTGCTGCTTCCGGTCGTACCTCCGGTAGTGGCCGGCGCCGCGTTGACGGCTTTCTCGACCGGTCTGCTCGGCCTGTACCTCCGCGTACCCGGGATGCGGACGGAGGGCAGCCTGCGCCCGACCCAGCAGGGCCAGACCCTCGCCAAGGACGTCTGGATGTTGGGCATCGCGCTCAGCCTGCTCGTCGACGGGCTCGGCCACGACGAGCCCTGACCGCAGCTCTACGACCTTCTCCTGGCCGGACAGGCAACGGCGTCCTCCAACGGCCGGGATCTGGTCGAGCCGCACGACCTGCCGATCACCGAGGGACTTCGGGAGAACATCCACCGGTTTCGGAAGATGGACGACGACGTCGAGCTGAAGCCGATCCTGGACCGACTGGCGCCGTACCCGCCGCTGGACCGCACGCCGAGCGCGGAGACCGAAGTGCGGCTGCCCGAAATCGTCGGCGGGCTGGGCTGGGCTTGGCACTGGCCAAGGTAATCAAGATTCTCGACCCCGAGGTGAGGAATCCCCAGGCCCAGCACTGGGAACGCGCCGTGCGGATCTTCGACGAACTCGTGTGAGCAAAGGATGCTTGAACAATGACCGCCGTCTTCGACCCGCACGTCGTCATGATCCGGCCGGTCGGCCCGCAGACACCGGAAGGCTGCGCTGAATGCCTGGAACTGGGCACTCCGTGGGTGCACCTGCGGTTGTGCCTGACCTGCGGGCACGTCGGCTGCTGCGACTCGTCACCGATGCGCCACGCGCGTGCGCATGCGCATGCGCACACCGTGGGTCATCCGATCGTCCGATCGTTCGAGCCCGGAGAGGTCTGGCGCTGGTGCTACGTGGACGAGGCGATGGTCTAGCTAGCGGCCGGCGAACGCGTCGCGTACGCGTTCCACCGTCTGCGCCAAGGCCCGCGGGCCGACCGGCTCCGGATCCGGCGGTCCCGCTTCGGCGTCCGCTGCCTCGGCCGCGCGAACCGCGCGGCCCATCTCCCTGCGCTCCGGCACCGGCACGCTGCTACGGAGCTGCGGGAACTCGTGGTGCTCCTCGCAACGGGCGTGGGCGGTCACCATCTCGCGCAGGCCGCCGATCGTGTCGTCGAGGTGGCCGTGGGCGGCGGCGCGTACCGCGTCGGACAGCGCGTCGCTGATCCGGCTCTCTTCGTCGAGCAGATGGTCGACCAACTGGTCGTCGGGCCGCAACCGCCGGACGAGCGGGTGGAGCATCTGCTCCTCCGCGATCTCGTGCAGCGTGATCAACCGGGCCAGCTCGCCGAACGCCACGTATGCGTCGTCCCGAGCCGATCGGGCGGCTCGGCCGCACAACCGCTTCATCCGGTCGTGGTGCCCGGTCAGCAGCTCCAACACGTCCGGTCCCTTCCGATCCTGGTCCCGGTCGGGAGGTCGAAGGGCATCCGGCTCGTCGGCCGGGAGCGACGACCGGTCGGTCCGCAGACTCAGCGGCTCGGGCAGGCCCTCACCGATCACCTCCTGCGGGTCGCGACCGCCGTACCGACGCAGCAGGTCCGACGCCGCGTGCAGCCGCGTCAGCCGCATCTGCAACTGGAGCTCCCACACCGGCCGCAGCCGCCGGTCGTCCTCTTCGGCCAGGAACCCGTAGTACAGATAACAGTTCGCCGACTCGTTCACCACCAGCGCTGCCCAGCCGGCGTCGGAAGACCCGGCCCGGAACCCGGCGGCCGATCGACCGGCGGCGTGCATCATCCAGTCGTGCAGCAGGGACAGCGGCTGCGTCACCGGGGCGGAGGGTGGCCGGCTGTCGGCCGGCGCGGTGACCACCGGTGGGAGGGACAACCCCTGCACCTCGTCGGCGATCTGATCGGCGCCGGGTAGGCGCGCGCGGGCACCGAACCCGGTGTAGCGGTGCAGGCGCTCGAGGTGCTGCCACGCCTCCTGCCGGTACGCCGTCGACCGGTCCGGCTCGCACTCGTTGCGAGCCGCCCAACCGGCCAGGTCGAACGCCGCCCATTCGCGGTCCATCGCCTCCTCCACCGCGCTACGGGGCACTGCCCGTGCCGCCGTGGCGTGCCGGCGCCGCTCGGCGGCCGCGTCACCCAGTCTGCTCACCACCCGATGTTCGTCGGCGCCTCGGACGTGGTCGGCGAACTGCCGGTCGAAGAGCTCGGCAGTCGCTTCGACGACCGCTCCCATCCTGATCCGGCAGCGGGTGTACGGGTCGGTCGCGCGCGGGTCAACCGGCTCGACGTCGAATTCGCGCCAGTGCCGGCGACGGTGGCCGACCGGGATACCGGGGTGTTCCAGCGGATCGAACACGAGATCTCCTCCGCGTCGCGGATACGGCCGGCCCCATTCCCCTTCCGGTGGGTCCGCCGGCGACATCGTCGGGTGGGAGCGGGCGAGAACGGATCACCTCGCGTGGGTGGTTTCCGGTGCCGCTCACCCGCGGCGGGTCAGCCGCCGGGCTCCGGATTGGTAGATCTGCCAATCGACACTCTCGGCGACTGCTGGTGCGCTGAAGGGAGCAGCGAATCTCGACAACCCACCGCGACGTCGGAGGAGAGCTTCATGCCCAAGGCAGTCGGCATCGACCTCGGCACCACGAACTCGGTTATCGCGACCGTGGAAGGCGGGCAGCCGACGGTCATCGCCAATGCGGAGGGCTCACGGACCACCCCCTCGGTAGTGGCCTTCACCGAAGACGGCGAGCGACTGGTCGGTCAGCTGGCCCGCCGTCAGGCGATCCTCAACCCCAAGGGCACCATCTATTCGGCGAAGCGTTTCATCGGACGCCGCTTCGACGAGGTGTCCAGCGAGCTGAACGCGGTGACGTTCGACGTGGTGCCCGGTCCCGACGACGCGGTCCGGTTCGAGGTCCGCGACAAGCTCTACGCGCCCGAGGAAATCTCCGCGCTGGTGCTGCGCAAGCTGGTCGAGGACGCTTCGAAGTTCCTGGGTGAGCGCGTCACCGAAGCTGTCATCACCGTGCCCGCCTACTTCAACGACGCCCAACGCCAGGCGACGAAGGACGCCGGCCGCGTCGCCGGCCTCGAAGTGCTGCGGATCGTCAACGAGCCGACAGCGGCGGCGCTGGCGTACGGCCTCGACAAGAAGGAACACGAGACCGTGCTGGTCTTCGACCTGGGTGGCGGCACGTTCGACGTCAGCCTGCTGGACGTCGGTGATGGCGTGGTGGAGGTCCGCTCCACCGCCGGCGACACCCATCTGGGCGGCGACGACTTCGACCGCCGGCTCGTCGACCACCTGGCCGACGAATTCCAGAAGACCGACGGCATCGACCTGCGCCGCGACCCGCAAGCCCTGCAGCGGCTCTTCGAGGCCTCCGAGAGCGCCAAGGTCGAGCTGTCGTCGGTCAGCCAAACCACCGTCAACCTGCCGTTCATCACGGCCGACGCCAACGGTCCCAAGCACCTCAACCTGACGATCGCCCGGGCGAAGTTCGAAGATCTCACCAACGACCTCGTCGAGCGGTGCCTGGGCCCGGTGCAGCAGGCCATGTCCGACGCGAAGGTCACCGCGAACGACATCGACGAGGTCATCCTCGTCGGCGGCTCCACCCGGATCCCGGCCGTGCAGAAGCTCGTTCGCCGCCTCACCGGCGGCAAGGACCCGAACATGACGGTCAATCCTGACGAGGTCGTCGCGCTCGGCGCCGCATTGCAGGCCGCGATCATCAAAGGCGAGGTCAAGGACGTCCTGCTGCTCGACGTCACGCCGCTGTCGCTGGGCATCGAGACGATGGGCGGGGTGATGACGAGGGTCATCGACCGCAACACCACCATTCCGGCCCGTCGTGCCGAGACCTTCAGCACGGCAGCCGACAACCAGCCCGCCGTGGACGTGGTGGTGCTGCAGGGCGAGCGGGAGAAAGCGGACGACAATCGTGTGCTCGGCCGGTTCCGGCTGGAGAACATCCGGCCCGCGCCCCGTGGCGAGCCGCACATCGAGGTCACCTATGACATCGACGCCAACGGCATCCTCAACGTGTCCGCCAAGGACGAGGACACCGGCGCCGAACAGCGCATCACGATCAGCGAGAGCTCCAACCTGGACAGTAGTGAGGTCGACCGGATGGTCCGGGACGCCGAACGCCACCAGGGCGAGGACGCCAGGCTGCGCGAGATGATCGACGCCCGCAACGAGCTCGATTCGGCGGCCTACCAGGTGGAACGGCGCCTGAAGGACCTGGGCGACGCGGTGCCCGTGCACGAAAAGGGCCGCGCCGAGATGCTCGTCGGCGACGCGCGTCAGGCGATCAAGGACGACGCGCCGCTCGACCGGCTCCGCACACTGACCGCGGAACTGCGGCAGGTCTACCAGAGCCTCGGTGCCGGCAGCGGCCCGGCGTCCGGTGGATCGAACGGCGGCCCGGCCGCCGATGGCTCGTCATCCCGCGGCGACTCGTCGGGCAGTCAGGACGACGACGTCATCGACGCCGAATTCACGACCGGGTGAACGACAGGTGACCGATCAGGCGCAAGAGCCGAGAGCGACGTCGTCCGGCCCGCCGGAGCCGGTCGCCGACGGTGCGGCCCCGAAGGTCCGCGACGAGACCGCCGAGCTACGCGCCCAGGTGGCGCAGTTGGACGAGCGCTACCGGCGGGCGGTGGCCGACTTCGACAACCTCCGCAAACGGACGGCGCGGGATGCCCACCGGGAGCGCGAGGACGAACGGGCCCGGGTGGCAGCGCGATGGCTGCCCGTCGTCGACAATCTGGAACTGGCCCTGCACCACGCCACCGCCGAACCGGCGTCGATCCTGTCCGGGCTGGAGGCCGTCCGCCAACAGGCGCTGGCCGTCCTGGCCGACCTCGGTTACCCGCTGCGTAACGACCTGAACGAGCGGTTCGACCCGAGTCGGCACGAAGCAGTGGCGGTGCTGCCGGCCACCGACGCCGAGCCGGGCACGATCCTGCAGGTCGTCCGGCCCGGGTACGGCACGGACGCGCGCCCGCTGCGACCGGCCGCGGTCGTCGTCGCGAAGGGCGCCTGAGTGGCGCCGTCCCGCGACTTCTACGCCACGCTGGGCGTCGCCCGAGACGTCAGCGCGGACGACATGCAGCGGGCGTATCGCAAGCTGGCCCGGACCTATCACCCCGACGTCAACAAGGATCCGGGGGCGGAGGAGCGGTTCAAGGACATCTCCGAGGCGTACGACGTGCTCTCCGATCCGGAGCAGCGGCACCGGTACGACGCCTTCGGACCGGACTTCCGCGACGTGCCGCCGGACGTGGATCCGCAGGCCCGGGCCCGCGCAGGGGCCGACGGCGGGCGCACCCGCGGCAGCCGCGGTGAACGCGGTGGACGCGCGCGTCGCGGCGGCGGTCCGCCGGAGGACGTGTACACCCGGTCCGGTGGCTTCCAGGACATCGATTTCGAGAGCATGTTCGGCGGCGTGTTCGGCGGCCGGAGCGACGGTGGCTTCGGCCCGATTCCGGGAGCGGACCAAGAGGCCGAGATCGAGCTGACGGTCGAGGAGGCCCACACCGGCGGACGCCGGACCGTCACGCTGTCCGGTCCGGACGGCAGCCGCACGCTGAACGTGACGATTCCGCCCGGGGTGACCGACGGCCAGCGGATCCGGCTGAGCGGCCAGGGCGGCCGCGGCGGGGACGGCGCCACGGACGGAGACCTCTACCTCGTGGTGCGGCTGGCACCGCATCCGCGATACCGGGTCGCCGGACGGGACATCACCGCCACCCTGCCGCTGACCCCGTGGGAGGCCGCCCTCGGCGCGTCGGTCGCCGTCGAAACCCCGGCCGGCGAGGCGAGGGTGCGGGTTCCCGCGGGCACCCCCAGCGGTCGACGACTGCGGCTCGCCGGACGAGGGCTGCCCAACCCCCGCGGCCGGCCAGGTGACTTGTACGCCGAGGCTCGGATCATGGTGCCACCCGAGCCGTCCGACGAGGAACGGCGACTGTTCGAGCAACTCGCCGCGGTCTCCACCTTCGACCCGCGGGGGCAGTAATGACCTATCCCCTCGTCCGGACCCCGGGACGTGCGATCGGCCGGTTGAGCCTGACCACCTTCAGCCGTACCGGCGGTGTGCACCCGGATCTGGTCCGACGGCTCGTCGTGCTGGGCATCCTCGACCCCGAACGCGACGCCGCCGGAGACCTGTGGTTCGAGCGCGACCAGCTGCTCACCCTGGCCCGCGTCCGGCGACTACGCGCCGGCCTGGGCATCAACTACACCGCTCTCGGCCTCGTGATCGACCTCCTCGACCGCATCGCCGCCCTCGAGCGTGACCTTCGTGCCCCGCCCCCTCGACCCACCGGAGGCAGCTCGTGGACCTGAACCGCCTGACCCAGAAGTCGCAGGAGGCCGTGCACGACGCCCAGACCAAGGCACTGCGGTTCGGTCACACCGAGGTCGACGTCGAGCACCTGCTGCTCGCCCTGATCGAACAGCCCGAGGGGCTGGTGCCCAGGCTGCTCTCGGCGACGGGTGTCGACCCGGGCGAACTGCAAGAGAAGGTGGAGGCGGAACTGGGCCGGCGTCCCCGGGTCAGCGGACCTGGTGCTGCCCCCGGCCAGGTCTTCGTCACCCAGCGCCTGTCCCGGCTGTTCGATGCCGCCGAGCGCGAGGCGAAGCGACTCAAGGACGAGTACGTCTCGGTCGAGCATCTGGTCGTCGCGATGCTTCACGAAGGACCGAGCTCCACCGCCGGTCGGCTGCTGAGCGAGGCGGGACTCACCCGGAACGGCTTCCTCCAGGAGCTGACGAAGATCCGCGGGAACCAGCGGGTGACTTCGGCGATGCCGGAGGTCGCCTACGAGGCGCTGGCCAAGTACGGCCGCGACCTGGTCGCCGACGCTGCCGGAGGCATCCTGGACCCGGTCATCGGACGCGACGGCGAGATCCGCCGGGTGGTCCAGATCCTCTCCCGCAAGTCGAAGAACAACCCGGTGCTCATCGGTGAACCAGGCGTCGGGAAGACCGCCATCGTGGGGGGCCTGGCCCAGCGGATCACCACCGGCGACGTACCCGACGGACTGCGGGACAAGGTGGTGTTCGCCCTGGACATGAGTTCCCTGGTGGCGGGGGCCAAGTACCGCGGCGAGTTCGAGGAACGGCTCAAGGCCGTGTTGTCCGAGGTGAAGGCGGCCGAGGGACGGATCTTGCTGTTCATCGACGAGCTGCACACGATCGTCGGCGCCGGGGGCGGCTCCGAGGGCGCCATGGACGCCGGCAACATGCTCAAACCGATGCTCGCCCGCGGTGAACTGCACATGATCGGCGCGACGACGCTCGACGAGTACCGCAAGCACATCGAGAAGGACGCGGCGCTGGAGCGCCGCTTCCAGCCGGTGCTCGTGGAGGAGCCGACGGAGGAGGACGCCATCTCGATCCTCCGCGGGCTGCGGGAGCGCCTGGAGGTCTTCCACGGCGTGAAGATCCAGGACGCGGCGTCGGTCGCCGCGGTGGTCCTCAGCCGCCGGTACATCTCCGACCGATTCCTGCCGGACAAGGCCATCGACCTGGTCGACGAAGCGTGCGCCATGCTGCGGACCGAGATCGACTCGATGCCGGCCGAACTCGACGAGCTCAGCCGACGCCTGATCCGACTCGAGATCGAAGAAGCGGCGCTGTCCAAGGAGGAGGATTCCGCCAGCCTGGCCCGGCTCGACCAGCTCCGCAAGGAACTCGCAGACCTCCGCGCCCAGGTGGACGCGCTGCGCGCCCAGTGGGACGCCGAACGGCAGGCCCTGAGAAGGGTTCAGGAGCTGCGCCGGGAGATCGAACAGCTCCGGCACGCGGCGGAACAGGCGGAACGCGACTACGACCTCAGCCGGGCCGCCGAGTTGCGGCACGGCAAGCTCCCGGAGCTGGAACGCCGTCTGCAGGCCGAGGAACAGCGGCTCGCCGCGAAGCAGAGTGGCCACCGGCTGCTCCGCGAGGTCGTCACCGAGGCCGAGATCGCCGGCATCGTCTCCCGGTGGACCGGCATCCCGGTCAGCCGGCTGACCGAGGGCGAACGCCGGAAGCTGCTGCGTCTGGACGAGATCCTGCACGAACGGGTGATCGGCCAGGACGAGGCCGTGCAACTGGTCACCGACGCGATCATCCGCGCCCGGTCCGGCATCAAGAACCCGCGCCGGCCGATCGGCTCGTTCGTTTTCCTCGGTCCCACCGGCGTCGGCAAGACCGAGCTGGCGCGGACGCTGGCGGCGGCTCTGTTCGACACCGAGGACAACATGGTCCGGATCGACATGAGCGAGTACCAGGAACGGCACACCACGAGCCGGCTGGTCGGGGCGCCGCCCGGATATGTCGGTTACGAGGAGGGCGGACAGCTGACCGAGGCGGTCCGGCGTAAGCCGTATTCGGTGGTGCTCTTCGACGAGATCGAGAAGGCGCACGCGGACGTGTTCAACACGCTGCTGCAGGTGCTCGACGACGGACGTCTCACCGATGCGCAGGGCCGCACCGTCGACTTCCGCAACACGGTGATCATCATGACCTCGAACATCGGCTCCCAGTACCTGCTCGAGGGCATCTCCGACGCCGGTGAGATCAAGCCCGAGGGCCGCGAGCTGGTCATGGGCGAGCTCCGGCGGCACTTCCGGCCCGAATTCCTCAACCGCGTCGACGACATCGTGCTGTTCAAGCCGCTCACCCAGCCGGAGATCGAGCGCATCGTCAACCTGATGTTCGACGAGCTGCGCGAGCGGCTGAACGCGCGCTGGATGACGCTGGAGGTCACCGAGGAAGCACAGCGGTTCATCGCCCGCCAGGGCTTCGATCCGGTGTACGGCGCCCGGCCGCTGCGCCGCTTCATCGCACGCGAGGTCGAGACCCGGATCGGACGTGCGCTGCTCGCCGGGGACGCCGGCGACGGCGCGGTGATCAGGGTGGACGTGATCGACGGCGAGCTGACCGTCGCCCACGGGAACCCCACGGAGGAGTGACGTGATCGAATGCCCGAACTGTGGACGCAAGAACCGGGTGCCCGCGGCCGCTGAGGGGAGCCCGCGATGCGGCAACTGTCATCAACCACTGCCCTGGATCGCCGAGGCCGGTGATGACGATTTCACCGACGTGGCCGAGCGGGGCAAGCTCCCGGTGCTGGTGGACATGTGGGCGACCTGGTGCGGCCCGTGCCGTCAGGTCAGCCCCGCACTGGAGCAAGTGGCCCGCGATCTGGCCGGCCGGGTCAAACTGGTCAAGGTCGACGTGGACAAGGCACCGAAGGTGTCGGAGCGGTTCACGATCCAGGCCGTCCCCACGCTGATCCTGTTGCGGGACGGCACGGTGATCGCCCGGCGAGCCGGCGCCGCACCCGCATCGGCGCTACGCAGCTGGCTGGACGACGCCTTGCGGAGCCCGGCATGAACACGGACCAGGAGCAGCTCGCCGAGACACCGGACATCGGTGGGGCCTATCCTCGCCTCTCCGACGAGCAGATCGACCTGCTGAGCCGGCGTGGCGAACAACGGTCGGTCGAGCCCGGTGACGTGCTGGTCGCCGAAGGCCAACGGGACCGCGACTTTTTTGTCGTGCTCTCCGGCCAGGTCGCGGTGATCGAGGGGTACGACTCTCCGAAAGCCCGGCCGGTCCGCGTGCACGGCCCGCGCCGGTTTCTCGACGAACTCGGCCTTCTCACCGGTCAGCCGTCCTTCGTCTCGATGGTCGCGCAGGAACCGGGGCGGGTTCTCGCGGTCCCCCTGCCCGGGTTGCACGAACTGGTCCGGGAGCAGCCCGACCTCGGGAACCTGATCCTGCGCAGTTTCCTCGCCCGCCGCGAACTGCTGATCGGCAGCATCGCCGGCTTCAAGATCGTCGGTTCGCGGTTCAGCCCGGACACCCGCCGCCTGCGCGAACTCGCCGCCCGTAACCGGGTGCCCCATACCTGGATCGACCTGGAAGAGGATCCGGGGGCCGAGGAGCTGTTGCGCCGGCTGGCCATCAGCGCGACGGAGACGCCGGTGGTGATCTGGCGCGACGAGGTGTGGCGCAACCCCTCGAGCGCGGACCTGGCCCGCCTCGCGGGCCTGCGACGTTCCGTCCCGAACAATGCGATGTGCGACGTCGTCGTGGTCGGCGCGGGCCCGGCCGGCCTCGCCGCCGCCGTGTACGGCGCGTCCGAAGGACTCGCGACGGTCGTCCTCGACGCGGTGGCCACCGGTGGGCAGGCCGGCACGTCCTCTCGGATCGAGAACTACCTGGGTTTTCCGGCCGGCATCTCGGGCGCCGAACTGGCCGACCGCGCCGTGGTGCAGGCGAAGAAGTTCGGCGCCGACCTCAACGTTCCGGTCAAGGCGGTACGGCTCCGGTGGCACGACAGCGACCAGATCGTGCACCTCGACGATGGGACACAGCTGCGGACCCGGACGGTGGTGATCGCCACCGGTGCGCAGTACCGGAAGCTCGACGTGCCCCGTCTCGCGGAGTTCGAGGGCACCAGCGTGTACTACGCCGCCACGTTCATGGAGGCGGTCTTCTGCGAGCGGCAGCCGGTGACGATCGTCGGTGGCGGCAACTCGGCCGGCCAGGCCGCGGTCTTCCTCGCCCGGCACGCCGCGGAGGTGCGGCTGATCATCCGGCACGACGATCTGAACCGCGACATGTCCCGATACCTGGTGGACCAGATCGAGCGACTGCCCAACGTGGGAGTGCTGCGCCACACGGAGATCACCGAGTTGATCGGCGACGACGGGCGGCTGCGGGTGCTCGGCCTGCGCGACATCAGGACCGGTGAGCGACAGGAGATCCCGACGATGCTGTTGTTCGTCTTCATCGGGGCGCAGCCGTGCACCGACTGGCTGGCGTCCAGCGTCGATCTGGACGAGCGCGGTTACGTGCTGACCGGAGCGCAGGTGCACACCGACGCACCACAGCCGGTGACGCTCGAGACCAGCCGCCCCGGCGTCCTGGCCGTGGGTGACGTCCGCAGCGGCTCGATCAAGCGGGTCGCGTCCGCGGTCGGCGAGGGGTCCATGGCCGTCCGCCTGATCCACGACCATCTGGCCAGGTTCGGACCTGCTGCCGACCGGCAGCGGTCCTCTACATGACGTCTGGAAGGGAACCCCCGATGTTGGAGACACTCAGCCGTCAGTGGTGGGCGGTGGCGCTGCGTGGCGTCGCCGCGGTCTTGTTCGGTGTGCTCGCCCTCGTCTGGCCCGAAATCACCGTCTTCGCGTTGGTCATCGCCTTCGGCGCCTACGCGCTGGTCGACGGCGTGTTCACTCTGATCACCGCGTTCGGCGACCAGACCGGCGAGCGGAGCGGCGACCGGGACGGGCGCCGCACACCTGGCCGCCGCGCCTGGCTCCTCGCCCGCGGCATCGCCGGCGTCTTGGCCGGCGTCATCGCGCTCATCTGGCCCGGGATCACCGCCCTCGCGCTGCTCTGGGTGATCGCTGTCTGGGCCGTCGTGACCGGCCTGCTGGAAATCGTCGCCGCGTTCCACCTCCGCAAAGAGATGCGACGCGAATGGCTGCTTGCCCTCAGCGGCGCGTTGTCCGTGCTGTTCGGCGTTCTGCTGATCGTCTGGCCGACCGCCGGAGTCCTGACCCTGGTCGTCCTGATCGGTGTCGCTGCCATCGCGTTCGGCGTCACGCTGCTGATGCTCGGTCTACGTCTGCGCCAGATGGGACGCCCCGATCCGGCAGCGACGGGCCACCACCGTCGACCCGCCACCACCTGACGGCGTCCGCCGAGCCGTCGCTCGGCTGTTGGCTGCACTGACCGAGGTACACCGCAACGGCGGCGTCCTGCTCGCGGGCTTCGAGGTGGTCGCCGCCGACCCGACCGCTCGGTGGTTCGCCGCGCTCTGCTGATCGACCAAGCCCACGCCCGGTTCCACTTTCTCTGCGTCGCCGACGCCGACTGACCGGCGCCCAGGCCCACCGCGATCGCCACCACGCGCCGAGATACCGACCGGTAGCTGGCCCGCTGCCGGTGTCGAGGACATCGATCGCCCGCGGCGGTGTGAAGCGCGATGAAGGCTCCCCTCCGTGTCAAGACGCCGCAGGGATCGCCACCACGATCAGGCCCGGCTCTTCACGAACCGCTAGCCGCTGCCCGCCCACCCAGCCGAGCGTGGTCAGGATCGGGCGGTCGTTGACCCGGCCGTGGCAATCCAACGCCGCCGAACCGAAGGCCAGCCCCGAACGAACACGATCGGGAACCAGAGCCGGTACCGACTCGGTGACGCTGGCCCGCACCCCAACCCCGCCAAGGCCGCGGACGGCAGGCGGACTCACCCGAGACGGCATCCTGTGCCCCTCCGCCCACGACCGGAAGCGCAACAGCCACCGAACCGGCGTCGCGTGGAGCAAGTCCGCCGTTCGAGCGGATCTGGTCAACGAAGCCGACGCATCCCGCGATCGTCACGCCCGAGGACTTCGAAGGCGTCCAGGCGCTCACGGCCGCGGGAGCCCGCCGGCACCGACCCGGCGCTCATCCAGCAGTGGGCCGCCGAAGTGCACGCCGAACGGGTCCAGGCGGAGGCCAAGATCCGCGAGCTGACCGGACGCCAGCGGATGACCAGCGAAGAGATAAATGCGCTGGTCAACGCACTAGGCGGTCTCCGCCGCATCCCGATCGACGCCGACCCGATCGACCGAGCACAGGTCTACCGGAGCGGGCGCGTGGCGGGCACGGCTAACGGTCTCGTAGCGGCTTGAGTAGCCGCCTTATCGCGTACTCCGCGCCCTACCCCAGCTCCGGCGCCACGGCCGCCGTGGGCGGACACGCGCGCAGAGAACCGTCGCGCGTGCACAGACGCCGATCGTCGGCGTGGCGGCTCGCTCCGGGCCGGGCGTCCGCGCGCCCGGCCCACCACGTCGTTCCGTACCACCTGGAGCCGCGCGCCAGCGCGACCGGCCGACTCACACGTCGCGACGTCGCACGACCAGGAAGGCGACGGCCAGCACCCCGACGATCGCGGCGCCCATACCGGCCAGGTTCCACCACGGGTGGGGGAAGTCCGGATCCGCGACGGTGCTCAGCGCGGCCGCCCCGCCGAGCGTCGGCCAGATCGCGAACAGGTCCTGCATCCACGTCGGGAAGATGCCCGCCAGGGCGGGAACCAGGAAGACGATGCCCACCAGGGCCGTGAGCGCGCCCGCCGTGGCCCGCATGATCGCGCCGAGCCCGACGGCCAACAACGCGATCAGGGCGAGGTAGACCCCACCGGCCAGCACGGCGCGCAGCACGCCGGGGTCTCCGAGCCCTGCCTCCGGTACGTCCTGACCGGCGATCAGCGGTTGTCCGATGAGGAAGGCCGCGAACATCAGCACCTGGCCTGCCACCACGGCCACGAGAACGGCGATCACCACCTTGGCTCCCAGCACGCGGTGGCGGCGCGGTGTGACGGCCAACGTCGAGCGGATCAGACCGGTGGCGTACTCCGACGTCACGATCAGCGTGCCCAGTACCCCGACGATCAGCTGGGCGACGATATAGGCGGTGAGGCTGTGGGCAGTCGGGTCCCACGACGCGCCGGCGTCCGCGTACGCCGCTGCCGCGTTGCCCGCGGACAGGGCGGTGATGCCGAGACCGACGAAGAAGAGGCACGCCAGCGTCAGCCAGCTGGAGCGCAGACTACGGAACTTGACCCACTCCGACTGCAGCGCGCGGTTCATGCCACTACCCCCTGGTACTCGACGCTGTCGCTGGTCAGTTCCATGAAGGCGTCCTCCAGCGACGCCCGCTGCGGAGTGAGTTCGCTGAGCACCAGGCCGAGACCGGCCGCGGCCGCGCCGATCTCCCCGGCCGTCACGCCGGACACCACCAGCGAGGACTCGAGCCCGTTCCGCACGGTCGCGCCCGCGGCGGTGAGCCGGAGCGCCAGGGCGCCCGGGTCGTCGACCCGGACCTGGACCGTGCCGCCGCCGGCGGCGCGCATGAAGTCGCTCATCGGGGTGTCGGCGATGAGCTTGCCCCGGCCGACGACGACCAAGTGATCGGCGGTCTGTGCCATCTCGCTCATCAGGTGGCTGGAGACCAGCACACCGCGACCCTCGGCGGCCAGTGAGCGCATGAGCTCGCGGACCCAGCGGATGCCTTCGGGGTCGAGCCCGTTCACCGGCTCGTCGAAGATCAGGACCGGTGGGTCGCCGAGCAGAGCCGCCGCGATGCCGAGGCGCTGCCGCATGCCGAGCGAGAACTCGCCGGCCCGTTTGCGCGCCGCGCTGTCCATTCCGGTTCGGGCCAGCACCTCGTCGACGCGTCGCCGGGGGAGGCCGTTGCTGACCGCGAGCGCCAGCAGGTGGTCGTACGCCTTCCGCGCTCCGTGCACCGCGCCGGCGTCGAGCAGCGTGCCCACCTCGGTCAGCGGCGTCGGGAGGTCGCTGTACCGGCGGCCGTCGATCGTGACGGAGCCGCCGTCCGGGGCGGCCAGTCGCACGATCATGCGCATAGTGGTGGTCTTTCCCGCACCGTTCGGGCCGAGGAAGCCGGTGACCTGCCCGGCTCGCACGGTGAACGACAGGTCGTCCACCACCGTCGTGGAGCCGTATCGTTTCGTCAGTCCAGTTACGTCGATCATCGCCATGCCGGTGATGCTGACGGGCCCGCCTAGCCGCCGTCGCAGAGCTTCTGTGAGAACTCTGGGAAGCCGCTAGTACCTCCGGAGACGACCTTCTTCGGCGCCGGTCGGGTCAAGGAGCACCAGCACACCGCTCGATAAGCCCGCCATCGCGGTCACGGCGAGCCAGCCACCCACTGGAGCGCCGTCGCAGCCGATCAGCGCGCTCGGGCCGTCGGTGGCCAGCGGCGACGTCGGGGTCACGGTCCACCGGTCTCCCTGGCCGTTGCAGCCGTCCGAACCCGTCCGGGTGCCGTCGTCCGCGAACTCGACGAACGCCGCTCCGCCGCCACTGGCGGGGTCCATCGGCCCACGAGTATCCCGGCCTCGACGGGAGGCAACGTGGTCGGCAGCCGGTGGACGCGGGTGAGTTCGACCCGGTCCTTCTCGGTGACCACCGGCGGATCGGCCTCGGACGCGGCGACGTTCGGCCCGGCCCTCGGGCTGCCCGGACAATCGCGACACCGGTGCCGATCGCTGCGCGTACCGCGATCCACCCACCGGCACGAGCACGCGCGGCCACCCTGCCGGGCGTGACGTCCCCCGTGCCCGGCCCGCGCCCCCTGGTCGCCGAGAAGACCCGCCAGGCCGTCGCCCGCTCGACGTGGCGCACGGGGGTCGCCGGCTTCACCGCCTGGAACCCGACGCGACCACGGCGTTCAACGTCGCCTGGATCTTCGCCCTACGCCGCGCCGGACACAGCGTCGCGCGCATCGTTCGCATTCTTGACGACGCCGGCATTCCCTGCCCGTCCGGCCACGACCCCGAGCGCAACCCACCCCGCTGTACGGTTCGGCGACCGCCGATGGACATCCGGCACAGATCGGGTTGTCTTCCCCAACATCGCGCACCCCGGGTTGGTCTTCATCGCCGCCCGAGCAGTCAACACCGTCTCCGCCCAAGCCGACAGGAGCCCGAAAGCCTCGGCACCGCACGAAGCGATACCCCCACCAGCGAAAACACCGCTCGTGGGGGTTGACGTGTCCGAGGACCGAGCCGAACCATGAGCCCACCGCCGCTGGTGTTGACCAGCGAAATGGCGCCGCACTGAACGGTGGGTGGGTCAGCTGCCCAGTCTTCGATCCATTCCGCGACTGCCTGCTGAGTGCGTTCGATCGCGTCGGTATCGACGCCTGTGGCGGTCCAGTCCTCTGCATCGAATCGCCGGGGATGAGCAGCGACGTCAACCACCGCGGCATCTACATCCTCGCGGCGCCGGTGTTCGCGGCGGCCGGAATGTGCGCCACGATCGCGGCCGTCGCACCGAGCGGATGCTGCCCGCGGCGCTGGACTCCCGCGAGGCCACGGCGCTGAAGGCCGCCTGCGAGCGGCTCACCAAGGAAATGGGTGGCACGTGGCCCGAACCAGGTGAGGAGTGACGGACATGCCGACCAGCACCGACACCCCGGGGCCGGTCGACACCCGGCTGACGTCGGGCAGCCTCGCCTCGCGGGCGGCGCGTACCGGGGCGATGACGCCGCTGGGCCGGCTCGGGTTACCGTCCGACGTCGCGGCGATGGTTCTGGCGCTCACCACGGTCCCTTTGTCACCGGTGAGGTGATCCACGTCGACGGTGGCATCAACCTCGTCACCCACGTCGACGTGCCGCGCGACGACGCGTGACCCGTCCCGGCTCTCGAAGCCGGGACGGGACAGCCGGGACGGGACAGCTGTGATCACGCGCGATAGACCTGAGGCCCTACTCGCATGTACCGCTCGGCCTCCTCGCCGGGTAGCGCGGCGTCGGTCACGATCGCCTCGAGGTCGGGTATCTCGGCGAAACGGCAGAAGCTGCAGACACCGAACTTCTCGTGGACCCCGATGAACACGCGCCGTCTCGAGGCTCGGACCACCTGCGCCTTCACGTCGGCGACGGCCGGGTCGGGAGTGGTGAGTCCGTGCTGGAGCGAGATGCCGTTCGCGCCGAGGAACGCCAGGTCGATGTCCAACCCCGACAGCATGTCCGTGCCCCAGAAGTCGACAGTGGCCAGCGTGCGGCCGCGCACCCGGCCGCCCAGCAGAATCACGCTGACGGCGGTGTTGTGGGCGAGGGCCGCGGCGGCACCCAGCGAGGCGGTCACCACGGTGAGGGGTCGATCCTGGGGCAACTCCTGCGCGATGAGCTGCGGAGTGAAACCCTCGTCGATGAAGATCGTGCGTGCGCTGCCGATCCGTTCGATCGCCGCCGACGCGACCCGGCGCTTCTCGCCGAGATAGCGGGTGGTCCGGGTGGCCAGACTGGTCTCGAAGCGGGCTGTCTCGACCGGATAGGCACCGCCATGTGTCCTCTTCAGCAGACCGCGGCGTTCCAGTATGCGGAGATCACGCCGAATCGTCTCGGGGGCCACCGCGAGATCCGCGACCAGCTTCGCGACGTCGGTATATCCCGCGCTGCGTGCTGTGGACAGGATGCGGCGTTGTCGTTCCGAGTGGTGCACCGTTGCTCCCCCTCGTCCTTTGTGGGTGTCGAGTGTCTACACGACAGAATGTTGGTATGTCTCGGAAATCCTCTGTGTAAGCGTGTTCGCCGACCCCCGACGGCGACAGCACGTGACTCCATGTTGTCGCCGCGGCGACCGGATATTGCCTAGTCATTGGGGGCGCCCGGCCGAGCGGCAGCGGAGCACCGCGTCCTCTCCACGACGGAACATCTCCGGCGCCGGGCGCGAATCGGGCACGATCGGGCCGCCCAGCAGGCCCATCCGGGCACTCCCGCGCTCCCGCGGACCGCATCTCCGCTCGTAAACGGGCATCACACCAACACCGGACTAGGCAAAACCGGGCGTTGATAGCTCAGCTGTGAGCCTGTTCACATCGCGGACGAGTGCTAGATAATTCTTCGTACGGAAAGAACTCGGGCTTATCCGGAATAGGGAGGTCGGAGTGAGCGCCAGCGCCGGAGCCGGACGCCCGAATATGCGTCGGGTGACGTACAAAAAACGGATCGTGCGCGCCGGGCGTTGAACGGATTCATTCGTTCGAGCACCGTGGCTTTCCGGACCTCGGGAATCCTCTCTTCACGAAGGGCTGGTGAGTCATGGCTGCCCGCACCACCGAACTCGAGACCGACGATTTGTACGCGAACGCGATGACGTCTCTGCAGGCCACGCGAATCGACCCGGCTCGAGCTCGCGTCCGAGCAGGCCGTCCCGGCATGTGCGTAGCCAATTTGGACCGCAAAAGCACGATCATCGACGTGAACGTCGAATTGGTTCGGCAGTTCGGTCGAGCATCGTGGGAGATCTGCGGTCAGCAATTCTGCGATTTACTCCATCCCAGCTTTCGCGAGAAAATCGCCGAGCAGTTCGGCCGGCTCGCAACCGGCCAGCGGGTGCGATTCGACGAGACGATGATCGTCCTCCGTCCCGACGACACCGCTTTCGCCGGCGAGCTCACCGGGATCGCCGTGACCGGCAGTGCCGGAATGATCGAGAAAATCGTCGTACTGTTCAGCCCCGACGCCGGGAACGACGATCAGCAGCTGGCCCGTCGCCAGCAGTTGCTCACTTCGATGGAGACTCGCGTCCTCGAGGGCGTCGCGGCCGGAGTGTCCACGGTGCAGCTCGCCTCCGCGCTGTTCCTCAGCCGCGGTGGCGTCGAGTACCACGTCGCCATGCTGCTGCGGAAGCTGAAGGTCAACAACCGCCCCGCGCTGGTCTCGAAGGCCTACTCGATGGGCATCTTCCGGCTCGGCTCCTGGCCTCCCCGCGTGTTAACCGACTTCACGATCTGACCCGGACCTGGGAAGGAGCACGACGTGACCACGTTTGTTCTGCTCGACGGTGGACCGCACGAGTTCCTCGGTACGAGCTACCGCGTGGATGCGGGCGGCTTGGAAAGCCGGATCAAGATCGCGCACGGGAACGGCTACGAGCATTACACCCACAACGGGACCTTCCGAGTGCTCGACGGAGAACAACTCCCGGTATTCGTCTGGTGCGACCGCACCCGGATCGCCGAATGAACTGACCCACGACTGAGCTGACCCACGACGGCAAACGCCCCGATCGTCATCACGGACGATCGGGGCGTTCCGCTATACCAGCCGGTCGAACAGCGGCGGCACCGGCAGGTCGGCCCACGCGTCGACGCGGAACGGCGCGATCAGGGCCTCGTCGCTGCCGATCGCCAGGTCGAACAGCCGCAGCGCGGTCTCCCCGCTCTCCCAGGCCAGCGACAGACCGGGAAGGCCCAGCCGTTGCCGCTGGTGCATCAGGGCGTCGAGCCCCGCGCTCGCCGCGGCGTCGGCGCCCCGCCCCGGCGTGCCCAGCAGCCCGGCCGGAGAGGACAACACGACGAGTGGCGCGTCGCCGACCAGCTCGTGCAGGTGCCAGGCGACGTCGAGCTTGGCGCGCAGCGCGCTCCCCAGCTCATCCGGGGTCAGCGACCCGACGGCCCCACCGTCCAGGGGGCCGGCGACGTGAACCACGGCGTCCACCGGGTGCGTGGTGAGCAGCGCGGAGAGCGCGCGCCGATCGGCCACGTCACAGACCACGACGTCGACGCGCGCGCCGGACGCGGTCAACTCCCTCCGCAGCGCATCCGTGCCCGGCGCGGCCGGACCGGCCAGCACCAGGCGGCGCGTCCCCCGGGCGGTGACCAGGTACCGGGCGATGTCGCGCCCCAGGTGTCCGGTGCCACCGGTGACGAGCACCGTCCGGTCGGTGTCCCACCCGTGCGGGATCGTCAGCACGACCTTGCCGGTGTGTTCGCCCCGGCTCAGGTGCCACAGCGCGTCCCGGGCCCGGCGCACGTCGAACGCGGTGACCGGCAGGGGGTCGAGCACGCCGGCTGCGAAGAGCTCGGCCAGCTCGGCCAGCATCGCGGAGACGATGTCGGGCCCGGCGTCGAAATACCGATTCTCGAACACCACGTCGAACCTGGTGGTCGGCCACCTCACGGCGATGCGGTCGTCCGGCAGGCCCAGGTCGCGGAGCACGTCCCAGGTGGATTCGGCGGCGGTCACGTAAACGTCAGCACCGAGATGCTGAGCCAGCTGGATCGCGGCCGTGCCCGCCCCGCCGGCGCCGTCACGGACGAGCACCGACGCCCCCGGAGCGACGTCCGCCAGCGCGTAGTAGGCGGTCAGGAACGCGACCGGAACGGTCGCTGCCTGCTCGAACGTCCAGTCCTCGGGTACCGGCAGCAGCAGCGGTTCGCTGCTGAGCGCCACCGGGCCGAAACACGCGTCGGCCAGCCCGGTCACCCGGTCCCCGGGACGGAGGCCGGCAACCTCCGGGCCGACGTCGAGGACGATGCCCGCCGCCTCCCGGCCGAGGTTCCGGAACCTGCCCGACGCGTCGCTGGGGTTGACCCCGCCCGCCCGGACCGAGATCCGGACCTGCCGGCCGGTGAGCGGCGCACCGACCTGCGGGCACGGCAGCAGGGTGAGGCCGTCCCCACCGCGCGTGAGGCGCCACGGTGTCGCGCCGGGCGGAGGCAGCAGGCCGCCACCGTCGTCGAGCGCCTCCAGGCGGGGCACCAGCACGCTCCCGCCGCGGACCGCCGCCTGCGCTTCACCGGTGGCCGTCACCGCGGCCAGCACGCTGAGCAGCGCGGGCTCGTCGGCCTCCACGTCGACCAGCACGACCCGCCCCGGATGCTCGTTCTGCGCCGCGCGCACCAGTCCCCAGGCCGCCGCGACGGCGACGTTGACCGGCGCGCCCGGCTCGACCGCGACCCCGAGGCGGGTCACGACGGCCAGCCGCGAACCGGTGTACCGACGGTCGGACAGGAACGCCCGGAGCGGGCCGAGCACGCGGGCGCACACGCCGGACGCGTCGCACGACTCGTCGGTCTCGACGACGACCAGGTCGGGCACCCGCCCGCCGGCCGGCTCGGGCAGAGCGCCAGCCGCGGTCACGAAGCCGGTCCGGAAACCGGCCGGGAACCCCGCCCCGGACCCGCGCACCTCCACCCACCGCACCCGCAGCAGCTCAGGCGCCGGGCCGGGACGACGGGGTGTCCGGGTCACCGGTGCACCGGTGACGGCGCGGCTGACGCCATAGCGGCGAGGGCGTTCGGTCTCCTTCCGCGACGCGTGCAGCACGCCCGCGGCCTCGTCAGCCGGCGTCGTCATGATTCGCTCCAGGAAGTCGCGGCGGCGGCGCCGCGGTCGGACCGGCCGTCAGGGCCGGTAGAAGGACCGGATGTGGCCGACGATGATCTCCTGGTCGGCCTCGGTGAGCTCGGGGTAGGTCGGCAGGTAGAGGCCGTCCTCACTGAACGCCGCGGCCTTGAGTTCCGGCCACCCGGCGTCGAAGTACATCGGTTGGCGGCTCATCGGTTTGAAGAACAGCCGCGTCTCGACGCCGTTCTCGGCCAGGTGGGCCTGGAGCTGCGCGCGCCGCTCGACGCGCACGTCGTACATCCAGAGCACGTCGCGGGGCGGCATCAGCGTCACGCCCGGTATCCCGGCGAGCGCGGCGTCGTAGTACTTCTCGATCGCCCGCCGCCGGCTCAGGATCTCGTCGATCCGCTCGAGCTGCGCGCTCGCGAGCGCGGCCTGGAGGTTCGTCATCCGGAAGTTGTAGGCGATCTTCTTGTGCAGGAAGCTGTGGTCCTTGGTGAAGGCCATCGCCCGCAGGTGCGCCATCTGCTCGGCCAGGCGCGGCTCGTTCGTGATGCAGATGCCGCCCTCCCCCGCCGTGATGATCTTGTTGGCGAACAACGAGAAACAGGCGACGTCACCCACCGGTCGCACGCCGTGCGACTCCGCCGAGTCCTCCACGACCCGCAGGTTGTAGTCGTAGGCCAGCTCCATGATCGCGTCCATGTCGCACCGGCGGCCGTAGACGTGCACCGGCATGATCACCGCGGTCCGGGACGTGATCCGGGCCTCGATCTTCGTGACGTCGAGGTTGAGGTCGTCGCCGCAGTCGACGAACACCGGCGTCGCGCCGACGTAGTTCACGGCCCACGCCGAGGCGATCATCGTGAACTCGGGCACGATCACCTCGTCGCCGGGCCCGACTCCCAGCGCGGCCAGCGCGACGGTCAGTGCCGCCGTCCCCGACGAGCACGCGACGCCGTGCGCGACGCCGTTGTACTCGGCGAACGCGGCCTCGAACCGCTTGATCTCCGGGCCCTGCGACGAGATCCAACCGCTGGCGATCGCCTCGCCGACCAACTGTTGTTCCCGGTCGCCGAGCCAGGGCTTGGAGACCGGGTAGGCGTAGCTCATCGTGCCTCCTCAAGCTGCGACGACGGACGGGGCGGGCACGACGATGGCGGAGAGCACCAGACCTCGCGCCTGCAGCCAGCGACCGCTGAATTCGGTCAGTTGCCCGGCTGGGGTGGCCGGGCCCGGTACCAGGAGGCGAGCGGTGAACGTCCGCCCCACCGGGTCGAAGTCGACCGTCGCCTCGGAGAAGTCCAGCGGTGCGCGCATCAGCGGAAACCAGGCTTTGTAGACGGCCTCTTTGGCGCTGAACAGCATCCGGTCCCAGGCGATCCCGGGTGCCTGCTGAGCCAGTGCGGCGAGCGCGGCGCGTTCGGCCGGCAGCGAGATCACGTCCAGCACGCCGTCGGGCAGCCGCTGTGCGGGTTCGGCGTCGACGCCGATCGTGATCACGTCGTGTGCGAGGGCGACCGCGCACGCACGGTAGCCCGCGCAGTGGGTCATGCTGCCGACCACTCCGGCCGGCCAGGCCGGTGCGCCGCGATGGCCGGGGACGATCGGCGCCGGTGCTACCCCGATGCGGGTCAGGGCGGTGCGCGCGCAGGACCGCACGGTGGCGAACTCGCGCCGGCGCTTCGGCACCGCCCGCGCGATCGCCGCTTCCTCCGCGGGGTACAGGCGCACGTCGGCGCGGTCGGTGAACGTCTCCTCGGCCGCGACCGTCGACGGCGTGAGCCGCTCGAGCAGCCCGGCCAGCGTGGTGAGCACGGTGCCGGCCCTACCGCTGCGCACCGACGCGGGCCGGCGTCGACGGAGCCCGCGTGCCGAGCACCCGGCGCAGCCGACCGGCGGCACCGGGCCGACGCCGCCATTCACGGGGATAGCCCACCGAGACCTCCTCGAAGCGCACCCCGTCGTGCCAGGTCACCCGGGGTATGTGCAGATGGCCGTAGATGACGGTGCGGGCACCGAACCGGACGTGCCAGTCGGCCGTCCTCGTCGTGCCGCACCACTGCGCGAACTCCGGGTAGCGCAGGATCCGCGTCGGGGCGCGCACCAGCGGGAAGTGGTTGATCAGGACGACCTCCCGATCCGACGGCAGCTCGGCGAGCCGCCGTTCGGTGCGCTCCAGCCGGTCGGCGCACCAGGCCTCCCGGGACGGGAACGGATCGGGGTGCAGCAGCATCTCGTCCGTGCACACCACACCGACCTCGTACGCGCGCGCCAGCGACTCGGCCTTCGTCCGCACCCCGGGGACGAGGAAGCTGTAGTCGTAGAGCACGAAGAGCGGCGCGAGGACCACCGGACCGTCGGCGCCCGTCCAGACCGCGTACTCGTCCTCCGGCGAACTCACGCCGAGCTCGCGGCACAGCTCGACCAGCGCGTCGTAGCGTTCGACGCCGCGCAGCTGCACCGGATCGTCCGGAGGGGTCCAGAGTTCGTGGTTGCCCGGGCACCAGATGACGCGCTCGAACCGTTCGGCCAGCACCCCCAGCGCCCACCGCACGTCCTCGAACCGTTCGCCGACGTCACCGGCGACGATCAGCCAGTCCGACGCCGACGTCGGGCGCATGTCACGCACGATCTGCCGGTTCTCCTCGTACGCGACGTGGAGATCGCTGATCGCGTACAGCGTGCCGGCGGGCACTAGTGGGCTCCGATCGTCGTCGGGCGGACCTTCGCCAGCTCGGCGGCGACCACGTCGCCCACGGCCGCGGCGTGGCGGTCCAGGTAGAAGTGGCCACCCGGGTACGTGAGGACCCGGCAGGTGCTCTCGGTGTGCTCGCACCAGCGCTGCGCTTCGGTGACCGTCGTCTTCGGATCGTCGTCGCCGGTGAGGACGACCAGCGGGACGGTGACCCGGTGCCCGCTGTCGACGTAGGTCTCGACCGCCTCCAGGTCGCCGCGCAGCGTGTCCAGCGCCATCCGCAGGATGTCGTCGTCCTCCAGCAGCGCGGAGCTGGTTCCGTTGAGCTGCCGGAGCTCGGCGAGCAGCCGGGCGTCGTCGCCGCGGTAGGTCTGCTCGTCCCGGAGCGCCGAGGGGGCGCGGCGGCCGGAGAGCAGGAGCGTCTGTGGGTCGGCCAGGCCCTTCTCCTCCATCCGCCAGGCGCACTCGAACGCGAGCACCGCTCCCATGCTGTGCCCGAAGAACACCGTCGGCACTTCGCGCAGGCGCAGCAGCTCCGCGGTGACCAGGTCGGCGAGTTCGCCGAGGTCACGGAGGACCGGCTCGCGCCGGCGGTCCTGCCGGCCGGGGTACTGCAACGCCACGACGTCGACGCCGGGCGAGAACCGCGCCGCCACCGAGTTGAAGTAACTGGCCGAACCGCCGGCGTGCGGGAAACAGACCAGCCGCACGTCGGCGCCCTCAGTGGGCTTGTAGCGCCGGATCCACGACGTGGTCGCGGTGTCGGAGATCGTCACGGTCGGTCCCTTCGCCGGTGGCACGGGCAATCGGCTGCCCGTCCACCCCGGAGTGAAGCCTGGAACTCCCGCGAAAATGACCAGTTCCTCGCGCCATCATCTGGTCGTTTCCCCATCCGGACCGGCCTCAGACTGCGCCGGTGACCGTTGCCCTGATCACTGGAATCACCGGCCAGGACGGCAGCTACCTCGCGGAGCTGCTGCTCCGCAAGGGTTATGAGGTACACGGACTGAAACGCCGGTCGTCGTCGTTCAACACCGACCGCATCGACCGTTTCGACTCCGACCTCTGGGATCCCGACGCCGGCTTCTTCCAGCACTACGCCGACCTCGCCGACGGAGCGTCGCTGGCCCATCTGCTCTGCCGCATCCAGCCCGACGAGATCTACCACCTGGGCGCGCAGAGCCACGTGCGGGTCTCGTTCGACCTGCCCGGCTACACCACGGACATCACCGGCATGGGCACCGTCCGCCTGCTGGAAGCCATCCGGGTGGCCGGCCTGGACTGCCGGTTCTACCAAGCGTCCTCGTCGGAGATGTTCGGCGCCACTCCCCCGCCGCAGTCGGAGACGGCGCCGTTCCATCCGCGCAGCCCGTACGGCTGCGCGAAGGTGCTGGGGTACTGGGCGACGGTGAACCACCGCGAGGCCTGGGGCCTGAAGGCGACGAACGGCATCCTGTTCAACCACGAGAGCCCCCGCCGCGGCGAAACGTTCGTGACGCGCAAGATCACCCGGGCGGTGGCGCGGATCGAGGCCGGTCTGCAGGACGTGCTCTACCTCGGCAACCTCGACGCGATCCGGGACTGGGGGTACGCCCCGGAGTACGTCGAGGCGATGTGGATGATGGTGCAGCACCCGGAGCCGGACGACTTCGTGATCGCCACCGGGGAGGCGCACTCGGTACGCGAGTTCGTCGTGGCGGCCTTCGCACAGGCCGGCCTCGACTGGGAGCGGTACGTCCGGATCGATCCGAGCTACTACCGCCCGTCGGAGGTGGACGTGCTGATCGGCGACGCGAGCAAGGCCGAGCGGGTGCTGGGCTGGACACCGAAGACCCGGTTCAGCGACCTGGTCCGGATCATGGTCGACGCGGACCGGCAGCTGCTCGACGACGAGCGCAGCGGACGCCTGGTGCGCGTCGACATCTGACGCGGGCGGACGCCCCCCGGGGGATCAGCCGGGGGCGACGTCGACGTGGACCGAACGCGAGGGGCACGTGCGGCCGGCCAGCCGGACCGCGCTCTCGGCGTCCGGGGGTGGCGCGTCCTGGAGCAGTCGCACGATGCCGTCGTCGTCCTGGTCGAACACGTCCGGGGCGGACAGCACGCACTGGCCCGCGCCGACGCAGGTCTCCACGTCGGCGCGCACGCGGATAGCGCCCGTCACGGCGTGTCCCGCTGCCAGCGCACCGGCAGCGCGTGCAGGCCGTAGAGCACGCCGTCGTACTTGTACGGCAGGTCCTCGACGGGCACCGCGAGCTCCAGCGTCGGGATCCGGGTGAACAGCGTGCGGCAGAGGACGTCCATCTCCAGGCGCACGAGGTTCTGGCCGAGGCACTGGTGCACGCCGTAGCCGAACGCGACGTGGCCGTGCGCGGGCCGGCCCGGATCGAAGCGCTCCGGGTGCGCGAACACCGCGGCGTCGTGGTTCGCCGACGCGACGAGCGGCACGATGCCCTCGCCGGCTTTGATGAGCTGCCCGCCGATCTCCACGTCCCGCACCGCCACCCGCAGCGCGACGAGGTCCGCGACCGAGCAGAAGCGCAGCATCTCCTCCACCACCCGCGGGTCGCCGATCCACTCGGCGTTCTGCAGCAGCGTCAGCACGCCGAGCGAGATGTTGTTCGCGGTCGTCTCGTGCCCGGCGATGAGCAACAGCATGCCGACGCCGGACATCTCCTCGGGCGTCATGTCGCCGTTCGCCAGCATGCGGCTGAGCAGGTCGTCGCCGGGGCGCCGCCGCTTGATCGCGATCAGCCGGGTCAGGTACCGCAGCAGGTCACCGGCGGCCTTCTCGCGCTGCGCGTCGGTGGACGACATCGTGACCAGGACACGGGTCTTCGCCTCGAAGAAGTCGCGGTCGACCCGGGGCACCCCGAGCAGGCTGGAGATCACCAGCGACGGCACCGGGAGAGCGAGGTCGGACACGAGGTCGGCGGTGTCCCCCGCGGCGAGCATCGCGTCGATCCGGTCGTCGACGATGCCCTGCACCGCCGCGGTCATGTCCCGGACCCGCCGCACGGTGAACTCGGGGATGAGCGCCTTGCGGAACCGGGTGTGGTCGGGCGGGTCGAGCGCGACGAACCAGCCGGGCACCTCGTCGGTCGACGGCACCCCGCCGGTGCGCTGCGCGTTCGGGAAACCCTGGTGCGTCGGGTTCGAGCTGATCCGCGGGTCGCTGAGCACCGCGCGGACGTCCTCGTGGCGTGACACCAGCCAGACGATCGCGCCGTTGAGCAGCTTCGACCGCACCAGCCGGTCCTGCTGCCGGTAGCCGGCGTAGGACTCCGGCGGGAACGACTGGCCCGGCTGCCGCAGCGGGAAGTCGACGAGTGCGGTCTCGGTCTCGGTCTCGGTCATCGGTTCGCTCCGGTCATCAGCGCGCTCATCGCATCGACGGCGTCTCGAGGATCAGGTCAGCCGCGGCAGGCACACCGCCGGCGGACCGCTGGGCGCGGCCGAGGTGGTCGGCGCGCTCGGTGAAGGACGGCTCGGTCAGCAGCCGGGTCAGCGCGGTGTGCAGCGCATCGGCGGTCAGGGCGTCCACGGTGAGGCCGACGCCGCTGTCGGCGACCCGGACGGCGTGGTCACGCCCGTCGAGCCAGAGCGGCCGGATCAGGAGCGGCCGTCCGAAATACAGGCCCTGGTTGACGCTGTTGCTGCCGCCGTGGTTGACAAACGCGCGGACGTGCGGGTGGGCGAGGACCTCGGCCGGCGAGCGGACCGCGTCGACCACCCGGAGGTTCGGCGGCAGGTCGCCCAGCAGCGCCTGCTGCGACGGCGGGAGCTTCCACAGCACGCTGTGGTCGCCGAGCCGCCGGGCGGCCTCGGTGACGGCGACGATCTCCGCCTCGGTCAGCCGCATGCCGGAGCTGAACGACACGAAGACGACCGAGCGGTGCGCGTCGAGCCACGTAACCACGTCGTCGGCGGGGCCGTCGGGCACCGGGGGCACGGCGGCGCCCAGCATCCGCAGCTTGTCCGTCGCGTCGAACGGGTATTCCAGGCCGAACACCGAGAAGCAGAGGATCAGCTCGACCTGATCCATGATCGCGGCCGAGTTGAGCACCTTGGCGTCGATGCCTGCGGCCTTCCGGGCCTTCTCGAACGCGATGCTGTGCTTGAGGACGGTGCCGTCGAGGAACATCGTGCGTTTGCGCCGCCGGAACCGGCGGTTCGCCTGCTGCTGCCGGGCGTCCATCCGCAGTGGCAGGCCGGTGCCGGGCGCGGGGTACTCCGGGGGCAGCGTCGCTTTCAGCACGTCGCTCGGCAGGCACGGCGCCACGAGCACGAACGGGATGTTCCGGGTGACCGCGAGGTGCACCGCGTGCATGTTCAGGTTGTTGATGACAAGCAGCGCGGGCCGGATTTCGTCGACGGCGGCCGCGAGCCGGTGGTACCGCGCGTAGTGGCCGTCCAGGTCAAGTGACTGTTTGACCCGGGCCAGGTAGGCCTTGAACGGTTCCGGCTGGGTCACGGCACGGTAGGTCCGGTCGTCGTAGTTCGTGACGACGTCCCGCGGGTTGACCTCCCCCATCGAGAGGAACCGCACGTCGGTCTTGTCGGAGGCCGCTTCGACGTCGCCGCGCCGGTTCTCGTCGGTGGCGAACCAGAGGTCGTCGACGCCACGCCCGGCCAGCTCGCCGGCGAGCAGGACGTGGGGGTTGAACACACCCGCCGACTCGGTGCACGAGAACAGGATCGGGCGTCGCGTCGCGTCCATGCCGCCAGCCTCCGATGTCGCCGGTACTCCCGAATTCGGACGATACGAGGACCCGGACCAGGGAATCCCTAGAGCTTGTCGTCGGGCCCTAGCTCGGCGTCGAGCGCGGCGAACACCTCGTCGTCGGAGGCCGCGGCGAAGTCGAACCCGTCGGCCGACCCGGTGCCGTGGTCGCCGAGGCGGGCCCGGACCCCGTCGAGCCGGCTCTCGACCTCCCGGGCGAGTCCGGCGTCGACGGTCGTGGCCGCCAGCGCCCGCTCCAGGCTCTCCAGCAGCGTCAGCACCGCGTCCTGCGGGTCGGCGGTATCCGGCACGAGCGCCTCGCGCACGTAGTCGCCGAGCCCGGCCGGCGTCGGGTAGTCGAAGATCAGCGTGGCCGGCAGCCGGATCCCGGTGACCGCGGTGAGGCGGTTACGCAGCTCGATCGCGGTCAGCGAGTCGAAGCCCAGTTCCTGGAACGAGCGGTCGTCGTCGACGGCGCCCGCGTCTGCGTGGGCCAGCACCTGCGCGACCTGCGTGCGGACCATCGTCAGGACGGTCTCGCGGCGGGTCGCCGGATCCATGGCGGCGAGCCGCTGGGTGAGGCCCTCGGCCGCGGCGGCGCCGTCGACCGCGGCCCGCGTGACCCGCGCGGGCACGAGCGTCCGCAGCGGTGCCGGTACCGGGGACTCGCGCAGGATCCGCAGGTCGAACCGGGTCGCTACTACCGCGGCGGCCTCCGATTCGAGGGCGGCATCGAACATCGCCAGACCCCGCTCCGGCGACAGCGGCGGAATCCCGGTGCGCTGAGCGCCGATCATGCCGGTATCCCACGGGCCCCAGGCGATCGACAACCCGGGCTTCCCCTGCGCCCGGCGGGCAGCCATCAACGCGTCGAGAAACGCATTGCCCGCCGCGTAGCTGCCCTGCCCGGGGGAACCCAGGACCCCGGCCAGCGAGGAGAACACCACGAAGACTGTGGCGTTCGGGGTCAGCTCGTGCAGGTTCCAGGCGGCGTCGACCTTCGGACGCAACACCCCGGCCACCCGCTCCGGCGTCAGCTTGTCCACCACACCGTCATCGAGCACACCCGCGGAGTGGATGACCGCGTTGATGTCGTGGCGCGACAGCACGTCCTCGGCCGCGGTCCGATCCGCGAGGTCCGCGGCCTCCACCACTACCTCGGCGCCAAGCGCGATGAGTTCGGTGACTTTCTCGTGCGCACCGGGTGTGTCCATCCCGGACCGGCCGACCAGCACGAGTTTCCGTGCGCCCCGCTCGGCCAGGTGCCGCGCGACGATCACGCCGAGCCCACCCAGCCCGCCAGAAACCAGCACGGTGCCGCCCAGCACCGCGCCACCCAGGCCCGTGTCGCCCAGGTTCGCGCCGCCGAAGTCCGCACCGCCCAGGCGCGCGCCGGCCAGGTCCGGGGCTGCTCCGGCCGCGGTGCGCGTGGCCAGGCGCGCCGCGCGCAGCACTCCGTCGCGCACCAGCACCTGCGGCTCGTCGGACCCCAGGGCCAGCGGAAGGTCGTCGTCCTGTTCGACGTCGACCAGACCGAAGACCCCGGGGTGCTCGTTCTGGGCCGAACGGACCAGACCCCACGCGGCCTCCACCACCGGATCCGAACCGATCGCGTTGCGCGACACGAACACCAGCCGGTGACCCACAGTGACGTCCGATGCCAGCCACTCCTGCATAGCCGCCAGCACCTCGGTGACCGTGCGGTGCGTGTCCGCCACGACGCCCCCGGTACCGCCGCCGAGGCGCCACAGCACGGTCGCCGGCTCGGCCGACGCCAGATCCGCGAGCTTCAGCACCGGGCCCCGGTACGGAGCCGCGGTCACTGCCGACCACTCGAGCGCGTACAGCGGCTCGACCTGCTGTGCCGTCGCCTCGGCCCGCAGCAGCACGGACTCGATCACCGCGACCGGTGTACCCGCAGCGTCGACTGCGACGATCTCGAACCGGTCGTCGCCGGTCGGGCGCAACCGCACCCGCAACGACGTCGCTCCCGACGCCCGGACCTCGACGCCCGTCCACACGAACGGCAGCCCGTTGACGCCCTGCAGCAACGCACCGGCCTGCACCGCGGCGTCCAGCAACGCCGGATGCACACCGAAGCCGCTGACGTCGACCGGCACGTCGTCGGGCAGGCTGAGCTGGGCGTACACGTCGCCATCGAGTTGCCAGGCCTGCCGCAGGCCCTGGAACAGCGGGCCGTAGGAGAAGCCGGCCGCGGCGAGCCGGTCGTGCCAGTCGTCGACGTCGAGCGCGGCGGCGCCCTCCGGCGGCCAGGTGCTGAACGTCTCCGCGGCAGCCTGCGCCGACGGTGCGAGCACACCGCTGGCGTGGTGCCGCCAGTCGCCGTCATGGCGACTGTGGATCGAGACGTCACGCCGACCGTCGTTGTCGGCGGTCTCGACCCGCACCTGCACGTCGACCGGTTCGTTCCCGGCAAGAACCAGCGGAGCGTGCAACGTCAGCTCGTCCAACCGTTCGCAGCCGACCTCGTCCCCGGCCCGCACGACCAGGTCCACCAGCGCGGTGCCGGCGAGCAGCACCTGCCCACCGACGACGTGCTCGGCGAGCCACGGCTGCGTGCTCACCGAGATCCGGCCGGTGAGCACAACGGCGCCACCCGCCAGCTCCACCGCGGCGCCGAGCAGCGGGTGCTCGGTGGGGGTCTGGCCGAGTCCGGCGGCATCGCCGGTGCGGCTGGTGCCGGCCGGCCAGTACCGCTGCCGCTGGAACGGGTACGCGGGCAGGGTGATCCGGTGTGGGTTGAGGCCCGCGTAGGCGGCCGTCCAGTCGACGTCGGTTCCGTTCACGTAGAGGGTGGCGAGGCCGGTGAGGAGCGTCGGCACCTCGGGGCGGTTCCGCCGCTGTACAGCGATGCCGTTCTCGACCAGTGCGGTGAGCGCGGTGTCGGGGCCGAGTTCGAGGATCGTGTTGACGCCGAGCTCGTGCATCGCGGCGACGGCGTCGGCGAAGCGCACGGGTCGGCGCACCTGCTCGACCCAGTAGTCGGCGCCGTCGATCTCGGTCTGGTCGCCGGTGACCGTTGAGACCAGCGGTAACGCAGGGGTTTGCAGCCTGATCCCGCCGATCGCGTTGGCGAACGGCTCGAGCATCGGGTCCATCAGCGGCGAGTGGAACGCGTGGGAGACAGTCAGGCGGGTGAACTTCGCGGTGAGGCGCTCGGTGGCGCGTTCCACGGCCTCGGCGGTGCCGGACAGCACCACCGCGTGGGGGCCGTTCACCGCCGCGAGCGCCAGGTCGTCGCTCAGGAGGCCTTGCACGTCTTCTTCCGAGGCGTTCACCGCGACCATCGCTCCGCCCGCGGGCAGGGCGTCCATCAACGATGCGCGTGCGGACACCAGCGCGCAGGCGTCGGCCAGGGACAGCACTCCGGCGACGTGAGCCGCGGTTACCTCGCCGATCGAATGGCCGGCAACCATCTTCGGACGGATCCCGAACGACTCGATCAGGCGCCACAGGGCCACCTCGACCGCGAACAGCGCCGGCTGGGCCCAGCCGGTGCGGGCCAGGGTCTCGGCGTCGTCGCCCCACATCACCGAGCGCACGTCGGGAGCGAACCCGGCCAGGACCTCGTCCAACGCCTTGGCGAACGCTGGGAACCGCTCGTAGAGCTCCCGGCCCATGCCGAGGCGCTGTGCGCCCTGGCCGGTGAACACGACGCCCAGGGTCGGATCCGCGGCGGTGCCTCGCGCCAGCTCGGTGCCTCCGGGGAGGATTACGGCCCGGTGCTCGAACACCGACCGCTGCGTCAGCGACCAGCCGACGTCCACCGGGTGGTAGTCGACCTGGGTGAGCCGGGTGAGCTGGGCATCGAGCGCGGCGGCGGATCGAGCGGAGACCGGCCACGGCACCACCGCGTCGGTGGTCTCCGGCACCGGCGTCACCGGCGGCTGCTCCAGGATCACGTGTGCATTCGTGCCGCTGATCCCGAATGACGAGACGCCGGCCCGACGGGGCTGCCCGGTCGTCGGCCAGTCGACGTTCTCGGTCAGCAGGCCGACGTTCCCCGATTCCCAGTCGACGTGGGTCGACGGCTCGTCGGCGTAGAGGCTGCGGGGCATCGTGCCGTGGGCCATCGCCTGGATCATCTTGATGATCCCGGCAACCCCGGCGGCGGCCTGGGTGTGGCCGAGGTTCGACTTGATCGACCCGAGCCACAGTGGCTCCGCCCGGTCCTGCCCATAGGTGGCGAGCAGCGCCTGGGCTTCGATCGGGTCACCGAGCGTGGTGCCGGTGCCGTGCGCCTCCACGACGTCGACCTGGGCGGGGTTCAGGCCCGCGTTGGCCAGCGCCGCGCGGATCACGCGCTGCTGCGACGGCCCGTTCGGCGCCGTCATCCCGTTGGACGCGCCGTCCTGGTTGATCGCCGAACCGGCCACCACGGCCAAGACGGGATTGCCGTCGCGCCGAGCGTCGGACAGGCGCTGGAGCACCAGCACACCGACGCCTTCGGACCAGCCGACACCGTCCGCGCTGTCGGAGAACGACTTGCAGCGACCGTCCGGCGACAGGCCCCGCTGCCGCGAGAACTCGATGAACGCCGACGGCGTCGCCATCACCGTCACCCCACCCGCGAGCGCGAGCCCGCACTCACCGGACCGCAACGCCTGCGCCGCCAGATGCACCGCGACCAGCGACGACGAACACGCGGTATCCACCGTGACCGCCGGGCCCTCCAAGCCGAGCGTGTACGACACCCGGCCCGACGCGACGCTGGGCGCCGCACCCGCGCCGCCGTAGTCGCTGTACATGACCCCGGCGAACACGCCGGTCTGCGAGCCGCGCAGGGCCACGGGGTCGATGCCCGCGCGTTCGATCGCCTCCCAGCTGGTCTCCAACAACAGCCGGTGCTGGGCATCCGTGCCGACCGCGTCCCGGGGGCTCATCCCGAAGAACTCCGGGTCGAACCAGGCCGCCTCGTGCAGGAATCCGCCTTCACGGGTATACGCGGTGCCGGGGTGATCGGGGTCCGGGTGGTACAGGCTCGACAGATCCCAGCCGCGGTCCGTCGGGAAGTCGGACACCGCGTCGGCGCCGGACATCACCAGCCGCCAGAGGTCTTCCGGTGTCGACACACCACCCGGGTACCGGCAAGCCATGCCGACGATCACGATCGGATCGTCAGCCACCTTCGGGGCAGCCGGCGCGACCACAACCGGTGCCGCGCTGCCCAGGAGTTCGTCGACGACGAACCCGGCCAGCACGCCGGTGTTCGGGTAGTCGAACACCAGGGTCGCGGGGAGCCGCAGACCGGTCGTGGCGGTAAGGCGGTTGCGCAGGTCGATCGCGGCGAGGGAGTCGAATCCGAGTTCCTGGAACGACCGGGTCACGGTGATCGCGGCGGCGTCCGCGTGGCCGAGGATCTGGGCGACCTGCGCCTGAACCATGGCCACGACGGCGGCCTGGCGGCCCTCCGTGTCCAGGGCGGTGAGCCGCTGGACGAGTCCCTCGGCGGCGGCCGTGCCGTCGACCGCGATCCGCCGGGAGCGCGTCCGGACCAGCGTCCGCAGGAGTGCCGGTACCGCGGATTCGCGCAGGATCCGCAGGTCGAACCGGGTCGCTACTACCGCGGCGGCCTCGGATTCGAGGGCGGCATCGAACATCGCCAGACCCCGCTCCGGCGACAGCGGCGGAATCCCGGTGCGCTGAGCGCCGATCATGCCGGTATCCCACGGGCCCCAGGCGATCGACAACCCGGGCTTCCCCTGCGCCCGGCGGGCAGCCATCAACGCGTCGAGAAACGCGTTGCCCGCCGCGTAGCTGCCCTGCCCGGGGGAACCCAGGACCCCGGCCAGCGACGAGAACACCACAAACGCCTTAGCCGCCGGGATCAACTCGTGCAGATTCCAGGCGGCGTCGACCTTCGGACGCAGTACCCCGGCCACCCGCTCCGGCGTCAGCTTGTCCACCACACCGTCATCGAGCACACCCGCGGCATGGACCACCACGTCGATCTCGTGCCGCGCCACCACGGCCGCGACCGCCGCTCGATCCGCGAGATCCGCGGCCTCCACCACGACCTCGGCCCCGAGCGCGGAGAGCTCGGTGACGACGTCGTGGGCCCCGGGCGTATCCAGCCCCGACCGGCTCACCAACACCAGCTTCGACGCACCCCGCTCAACCAGGTGCCGCGCAACGATCACGCCAAGCCCACCCAGCCCACCAGAAACCAGCACCGTGCCGCCCAGGTCCGGAGCCACTGCTCCGGCCGCGGTGCGCGTGGCCAGGCGCGCCGCGCGCAGGACTCCGTCGCGCACCAGCACCTGCGGCTCGTCCGACCCCAGGGCCAGCGGCAGGTCGTCGTCATGTTCGACGTCGACCAGACCGAACACGCCCGGATGCTCATTCTGCGCCGAACGCACCAGACCCCACGCGGCCTCCACCACCGGATCCGAACCGATCGCGTTGCGCGACACGAACACCAGCCGGTGACCCACAGTGACGTCCGATGCCAGCCACTCCTGCATAGCCGCCAGCACCTCGGTAACCAGGTGATGCGTGTCCGCCACGACATCCCCGGTGCTGGCCACGAGCCGCCGCACCACCGTCGCCGGCTCGGCCGACGGCAGATCGCCGAGCTCCAGCACCCGACCCGGATACAGATCGGCATTCACGGCCGACCACTCCACCGCGTACAGCGGCTCCACCTGCTGTGCCGTCCCGTCGGCGCGCAGCAGCACCGATTCCACCACCACAACCGGCGTACCCGACGGATCGGCCGCGACGATCTCGAACCGACCCTCCCCGCTCGGCCGCAACCGCACCCGCAACGACGTCGCCCCGGATGCCCGGACCTCGACACCCGTCCACACGAACGGCAGCCCGCCAGAGCCCTGCACCAGCCCGCCGGTCTGGACGGCGGCGTCGAGCAGCGCGGGGTGCACGCCGAACCCGGCGACGTCGGCCTCGGGCAGTTCGAGCGTGGCGAACACGTCGTCACCTAGACGCCAGGCCTGACGCAGCCCTTGGAACAGCGGCCCGTACTCGAAGCCCAGCTCGGCGAACCGGTCGTACCAGCCGTCCAGCGGCACCTCGGTCGCGCCCTCCGGCGGCCACGACGCGAACACGTCGATCGCGGCCTGCGCCGACGGGGCCAGCACACCGGTGGCGTGGTGCCGCCAGTCGTCGGCCTGGCGGCTGTGGATCGTGACCGCCCTCCGGCCGCTGTTGTCCGCGGCGTCCACCCGCACCTGCACGTCGACCGGTTCGTTCCCGGCAAGAACCAGCGGAGCGTGCAGCGTCAGCTCGTCCACTCGTTCGCAGCCGACCTCGTCCCCGGCCCGCACGACGAGGTCGACCAGCGCGGTACCGGCGAGCATGACCTGCCCGCCCACGACGTGCTCGGCGAGCCACGGCTGCGCGGTCACCGAGATGCGGCCGGTCAGGAAGACGCCGCCGTCGTCCGGCAATTCGACTGTCGCCCCGAGCAGCGGGTGCTCGGCGGCGGCGAGGCCGAGGCCGGTGGGGTTGCCCGCACCGAGCGTGGTCGCCGGCCAGTAGCGCTGCCGCTGGAACGCGTAGGTCGGCAGGTCGATCCGGTGGGGGTCGAGCCCGGCGAACGCGGTCTCCCACGTGACGTCGGCGCCACGCACGAACAGCTGCGCGAGGCCGCTCAGCAGCATCATCACTTCGGGACGGTCCCGCCGCTGGGTGGCGATCCCGCCGTCGACAAGCGCGGTCAGCGCCGTGTCCGGCCCCAGTTCCACAATCGTGTCAACGCCCAGCGAGCGCATCGCGGTCACGGCATCCGCGAAGCGCACGGGCTCACGCACCTGCTCAACCCAGTAATCGACGCTGTCGAGCGCGGCCACCTCACCGGTGACCGTCGACACCACCGGCAAACCCGGGGCTTGCAACGTGACATCCCGGAGCGCGTCAGCGAAGTCAGTGAGCATCGGCTCCATCAACGGCGAATGAAACGCATGAGACACGGCCAGCCGCGTGCACTTGACGTCCAGACGCTCCACAACCCGATCCACCGCCTCAGCAGTGCCCGACAGCACCACCGCACGGGGCCCGTTCACCGCCGCGAGCGCCAGATCCTCCCCCAACAGGTCCCGGACATCCTCTTCCGACGCGTTCACCGCCACCATCGCCCCACCCGGCGGCAGGGCATCCATCAACTTCGCCCGCGCCGATACGAGGGCGCACGCGTCCACCAGCGACAGCACACCCGCCACGTGAGCCGCGGTCACCTCACCGATCGAATGCCCCGCCACCGCCGCCGGGCGAACCCCGAACGACTCCACCAGACGCCACAGAGCCACCTCGACCGCGAACAGCGCCGGCTGAGCCCAGCCCGTACGGGCCAGGATCTCGGCGTCGTCGCCCCACATCACCGAACGCACGTCGAAAGCGAACCCGGCCAGCACCTCATCCAGCGCCGTCGCGAACACCGGGAACCGGGCGTACAGCTCCCGACCCATCCCGAGCCGCTGCGCACCCTGGCCGGTGAAGACCACGCCGACCGTCGGATCCGCGGCGGCGCCCCGGGCGACCTCGGTTCGGTCACCGAGCAGCACCGCGCGGTGCTCGAACACCGCCCGGCCGGTCAGCGACCACCCGACGTCCACCGGGTGCTCCTCGACCTGAGCAATCCGGGCGACCTGCGCGTCCAGCGCCGCCGGCGTCTTCGCCGACACCACCCACGGCACCACCGCGTCCGCGGGCGCCGGTGCAGCCACCGGTCCCTGCTCGAGGATCACGTGCGCGCCACGATCCGGCACCGCCGCAGCCGCGGGCTGCTCGAGGATCACGTGTGCGTTCGTGCCACTCAGACCGAACGACGAGACACCCGCGCGGCGGGGCTGGCCGGTGGTCGGCCACGGCGTGCTCTCGGTGAGCAGCGCGACGTTTCCGGCCTCCCAATCCACGTGCGTCGACGGCTGGTCGACGTGGAGCGTGGCCGGCAGCACGCCGTGGGACATCGCCTGGATCATCTTGATGATCCCCGCGACCCCGGCCGCAGCCTGCGTGTGGCCGAGGTTCGACTTCACCGACCCCAGTAGCAGCGGCTCCGGTCGGTCCTGTCCGTACGTGGCGAGCAGCGCCTGGGCTTCGATCGGGTCACCGAGCGTCGTGCCGGTGCCGTGCGCTTCCACGGCGTCGACCTGGGCGGGGTGCAGGCCCGCGTTGGCCAGCGCCGCCCGGATCACACGTTGCTGCGACGGGCCGTTGGGGGCCGTCATGCCGTTGGAGGCACCGTCCTGGTTGATCGCCGACCCGGCCACCACCGCGAGGATCCGGTTGCCGTCGCGCCGGGCGTCGGACTGGCGCTGGAGCACCAGCACGCCCACGCCTTCGGACCAGCCGACGCCGTCGGCGGCGTCGGCGAACGACTTGCAGCGGCCGTCCGGCGACAAGCCCCGCTGGCGCGAGAACTCCACGAACGCCGCCGGAGTGGCCATGACCGTCACACCGCCGGCGAGCGCGAGCCCGCATTCACCGGACCGCAGCGCCTGCGCGGCCAGGTGCACCGCGACCAGCGACGACGAACACGCGGTGTCGACGGTGACGGCCGGACCTTCCAGGCCCAACGTGTATGACACCCGCCCCGACGCGACGCTCGGCGAGGACCCGGCGCCGCCGTAGTCGTTGTACATGACCCCGGCGAACACGCCGGTCTGCGAGCCGCGCAGGGCCACGGGGTCGATGCCCGCGCGTTCGATCGCCTCCCAGCTGGTCTCTAGCAGCAAGCGGTGCTGGGCGTCCGTGCCCACGGCGTCCCGGGGGCTCATGCCGAAGAACTCCGGGTCGAACCAGGCCGCCTCGTGCAGGAATCCGCCTTCGCGGGTGTACGCGGTGCCGGGGTGATCCGGATCGGGGTGATAGAGGTTGGCCAGGTCCCAGCCGCGGTCGGACGGGAAGTCGGACACCGCGTCGGTACCGGACATCACCAGCCGCCACAGGTCCTCCGGCGTGGACACACCGCCGGGGTACCGGCAGGCCATACCGACGATCACGATCGGATCGTCGACCACCTTCGGGGTGACCGGCGCGACCGCCACCGGGGCCACGCTGCCCAGCAGTTCGTCCACCACGAACCCGGCGAGCACTCCGGTGTTCGGGTAGTCGAACACCAGGGTCGCGGGTAGGCGCAGACCGGTAGCGGTGGTCAGCTTGTTGCGCAGGTCGATCGCCGCGAGCGAGTCGAACCCGAGCTCCTGGAACGACCGGGACTCACTGATCACCGACGGATCGGCATGGCCGAGCACCTGCGCGACCAGGCCACGCACGAGGTCCACCGCGAACGTGCGGCGCGCTTTCTCGTCCAGGCCGGTGAGGCGCTGCGTCAGCCCGTCGACCACGGCAGCGCCGGTGACCGCGACCCGCCGGGACCTGGACCGCACCAGCGCCCGCAGCGTCGCCGGAACCTCGGCGGACTCCCGCAGGACCGCCAGGTCGAACCGGGTCGCCACCACCGCGGCGGCCTCCGATTCGAGGGCGGCGTCGAACATCGTCAGGCCCTGCTCGGGCGACAGCGGAGGAATCCCGGTCCGCTGCCCGCCGGTCATGCCGGTGTCCCAGGGGCCCCAGGCGATCGACAGCGCGGGCTGCCCCGATGCCCGGCGCGTGGCCATCAACGCGTCCAGGAACGCGTTCGCCGCCGCGTAGCTCCCCTGCCCGGGAGCGCCGAGTACACCGGCCAGCGACGAGAACACCACAAAGGCCTTGGCGCCCCGGATCAGGTCGTGCAGATGCCACACCGCGTCCACCTTCGGACGCAGTACCCCGGCCACCCGCTCCGGCGTCAGCTTGTCCACCACACCGTCATCGAGCACACCCGCGGCATGGACCACCGCGTCGATCTCGTGCCGCGCCACCACGTCCGCGACCGCCGCTCGATCCGCGAGATCCGCGGCCTCCACCACGACCTCGGCCCCGAGCGCGGAGAGCTCGGTGACGACGTCGTGGGCCCCGGGCGTATCCAGCCCCGACCGGCTCACCAACACCAGCTTCGACGCACCCCGCTCAACCAGGTGCCGCGCAACGATCACGCCAAGCCCACCCAGCCCACCAGAAACCAGCACCGTGCCGCCCAGATCCGCGCCACCCAAGCCCGCGCCGCCCAGGTCCGGGGCCGCTCCCTTCGCGGTGTACTTGGTCAGGCGCGCCGCGCGCACGACTCCGTCGCGCACCAGCACCTGCGGCTCGTCCGACCCCAGGGCCAGCGGCAGGTCGTCGTCGTCCTCGACGTCGACCAGACCGAACACCCCGGGGTGCTCGTTCTGCGCCGAACGCACCAGACCCCAGGCCGCCTCCACCACCGGATCCGAACCGATCGCGGAATTCGACACGAACACCAACCGGTGACCCACCGTGACGTCCGACGCCAGCCACTCCTGCACCGCCGCCAGCACCTCGGCCACCGTGCGATGCGTATCCGCGACGACGTCCCCGGTACCGCCGCCGAGGCGCCGCAGGACCGTCGCCGGCTCCGCCGACGGCAGGTCGCCGAACTCCAGCACCCGGCCCGGATACGGATCAGCGTTCACCGCCGACCACTCGAGCGCGTACAGCGGCTCGACCTGGCGCGCCGTCCCCCCGGCCCGCAGCAGCACCGACTCCACCACCACAACCGGCGCGCCCGACGGATCGGTCGCCACGATCCCGAACCGGCCCTCGCCACTCGGGCGCAACCTCACCCGCAACGACGTCGCACCGGACGCCCGAACCTCCACGCCCTGCCACACGAACGGCAGCCCGCCCACGCCCTGCACCAGCGCACCGGCCTGCACCGCCGCGTCCAGCAACGCCGGGTGCACACCGAACCCGGCCACGTCGGTGTCGGACAGCTCCACCGTGGCGAACACGTCGTCACCTAGACGCCACGCCTGACGCAGCCCTTGGAACAGCGGCCCGTACTCGAAGCCCGCCTCGGCGAACCCGTCGTACCAGCCGTCCAGCGACACCTCCGTCGCGTTCTCCGGCGGCCACGACGCGAACACGTCGAGCGCCGCCTGCGCCGACGGGGCCAGCAGGCCGGTGGCGTGGTGCCGCCAGTCGCCTGTCTGCCTGCTGTGGATGGTCACCGGGCGGAGCCCCGCCGCGTCCGGGCCGCCGACCCGCACCAGCAGGTCCACGGACTCCACCGCCGGGAGAATCAGCGGTTCGTGCAGCGTCAGTTCGTCGATGCGGGCGCAGCCGACCTCGTCCGCGGCCCGCACGACGAGGTCGACCAGCGCCGTACCCGCGAGCAGGACCTGCCCGCCGACGACGTGCTCGGCGAGCCACGGCTGCGTGCTCACCGCGATCCGGCCGGTGAGGGCGATCGCTCCGTCGTCGGCCAGGTCCACGGCCGCGCCGAGGAGCGGGTGCTCGGCGGCGATCTGCCCGAGGCCGGCGGGGTTGCCAGTGCCGAGGACGGCGGTCGGCCAGTACCGCTGCCGCTGGAACGCGTACGTCGGCAGTTCGATCCGCCGCCCGCCCAGCCCGGCGAACGCGGCCGTCCAGCTGACGTCGGCGCCGCGCACGAACAGTTGTGCGAGGCCGCTCAGCAGAGTGGCCACTTCCGGCCGGTCCCGCCGCTGGGTAGCGATCCCGCCGTCGACAAGCGCGGTCAGCGCGGTATCCGGCCCCAGCTCCACGATCGTGTCAACGCCCAGCGCACGCATGGCGTCCACGGCATCCGCGAAGCGCACGGGCTCACGTACCTGCTCAACCCAGTAATCGACGCCGTCGAGCGCGGCCACCTCGCCGGTGACCGTCGAGACCACCGGCAGGCGCGAACCGGCGAGCGAAAGGTCCCGGATCGCGGCGCCGAAGTCCGCGAGCATCGGGTCCATCAGCGGCGAGTGGAACGCGTGCGACACGGCCAGCCGCGTGCACTTGAAGTCCAGCCGCTCCACAGCACGATCCACCGCCTCGGCGGTGCCCGAGAGCACCACCGCCCGCGGCCCGTTCACCGCGGCGAGCGCCAGGTCCTCGCCCAGGAGGTCCCGGACGTCGTCTTCCGACGCGTTCACCGCGAGCATCGCCCCACCGGCCGGTAGAGCGTCCATCAGCGACGCACGCGCCGACACCAACGCACACGCATCCGCCAGCGAGAGCACCCCGGCCACGTGAGCCGCGGTCACCTCACCGATCGAGTGCCCCGCCACCGCCGCCGGACGCACCCCGAACGACTCCACCAAACGCCACAGGGCCACCTCGACCGCGAACAACGCCGGCTGCGCGAATCCGGTCCGCGCCAGCAGCTCCGGATCAGCACCCCACATCACCGACCGCACGTCAGTGGAGAACCCGGCCAGCACCTCATCCAACGCCGAGGCGAACACCGGGAACCGGTCATACAGCTCCCGGCCCATGCCGAGGCGCTGCGCACCCTGACCGGTGAACACCACACCCACCACCGGATCCGCGGCCACACCCCGCGCCAACTCAAGACCGTCGAGCAACACCGCCCGGTGCTCGAACACCGATCGGCCGGTCAGCGACCAGCCGATATCCACCGGGTGCCCGTCAACCCGGCCCACCTGCCCGATCTGGGCGTCCAGCGCCGCACCGGACTTCGCCGACACCACCCACGGCACCACCGCCTCCGCGCGCACGGGCGCGGGCACGTGCGCACCACGGTTCGGCGCCGCAGCGACCACCGGTCCCTGCTCGAGGATCACGTGCGCGTTCGTGCCGCTCAACCCGAACGACGACACGCCCGCACGGCGCGGCTCACCAGTCTCCGGCCACGCCGCGCTCTCGGTGAGCAGCGAAACGTTCCCCGACTCCCAGTCGACGTGCGTCGATGGCTGGTCGACGTGCAACGTCGCCGGCACGACCCCCCGCGACATCGCCTCGACCATCTTGATGATCCCCGCGACCCCGGCCGCCGCCTGCGTGTGCCCGAGGTTCGACTTCACCGACCCCAGCCACAGCGGCTCCGCCCGGTCCTGCCCATACGTGGCGAGCAGCGCCTGCGCCTCGATCGGGTCACCCAACGTGGTGCCGGTACCGTGCGCCTCCACCACATCGACCTGACCCGGCTGCAACCCCGCATTGGCCAACGCCGCCCGAATCACCCGCTGCTGCGACGGACCGTTCGGCGCCGTCATCCCGTTCGAGGCACCGTCCTGGTTGATCGCCGACCCGGCCACCACCGCCAGCACCGGATTACCGTCCCGAACCGCGTCCGACAGGCGCTGCAAGACGACCACACCGACGCCCTCGGACCACCCCACACCGTCCGCGTCGTCCGAGAACGACTTACACCGACCGTCCGGCGACAAACCCCGCTGCCGGGAGAACTCGACGAACGCACCCGGCGTCGCCATCACCGTCACACCACCCGCGAGCGCGAGCCCGCACTCACCGGACCGCAGCGCCTGCGCCGCCAAATGCACCGCGACCAGCGACGACGAACACGCCGTATCCACCGTCACCGCCGGGCCCTCCAACCCGAGCGTGTACGACACCCGGCCCGACGCGACGCTGGGCGCCGCACCCGCGCCGCCGTAATCGCTGTACATGACCCCGGCGAACACACCGGTCTGCGAACCACGCAACGACACCGGATCGATCCCGGCCCGCTCGATCGCCTCCCAGCTCGTCTCCAACAACAACCGGTGCTGCGCGTCCGTGCCGACCGCGTCCCGGGGGCTCATCCCGAAGAACTCCGGATCGAACCACGCCGCCTCATGCAGGAACCCACCCTCACGCGCGTACGACGTCCCGGCATGATCCGGATCCGGGTGATAAACGGCGGCCAGATCCCAGCCACGATCCGACGGGAACTCCGACACCGCGTCCGTGCCGGACGCCACCAGCCGCCACAGATCCTCCGGCGACGACACCCCACCCGGATACCGGCACGCCATACCGACGATCACGATCGGATCATCGGCCACCTTCGGAGTGGCCGGCGCGACCACAACCGGAGCCGCGCTGCCCAGCAACTCGTCCACCACGAACCCGGCCAGCAGCAGCGTGTTCGGGTAGTCGAACACCAACGTGGCAGGCAGCCGCAGACCGGTCGCGGCGGTCAGCTTGTTGCGCAGGTCGATCGCCGCGAGCGAGTCGAACCCGAGCTCCTGGAACGACCGGGACTCATTGATCGCCGACGCGTCCGCGTGGCCGAGCACCTGCGCGACCAGGCCACCGACGAGGTCCACCGCGAACGCGAGGCGCGCCGCGTCGTCCAAGGCGGTGAGCTGCTGGACCAAGCCCTCCGCAACCGCGGTGCCGGCGACCGCGACCCGCCGCGAACGCGTCCGCACGAGAGCCCGCAGTACCGCCGGTACCTCGATCGCCTCCCGCCAGGTTCGCAGGTCGAGCTGGACCCCGACGACCGCCGGCGCGTCGGAAGCGAGCGCCTCGTCGAACAGGGCCAGACCCTGGGCGGGTGACAGCGGCGGCACGCCGGAGCGCGCCATGCGTTCGGCCTCGCTGTCGCCGACCATGCCGGTGTGCCACGGTCCCCAGATGATCGACTGCCCGGGGAGCCCGTCAGCCCGCCGGGCGGCCATCAGCGCGTCGAGGAACGCGTTCGCCGCCGCGTAACTGCCCTGGCCGGGGGAACCGAGCACACCTGCGAGGGACGAGAACACCACAAAGGCCTTGGCCCCGGGGGTCAGCTCGTGCAGGTTCCAGACGGCATCCACCTTCGGACGCAACACCCCAGCCACCCGCGAAGCCGTCAACGAACCGACCACACCGTCGTCCAGCACACCCGCCGCGTGCACCACCGCATCGATCTCGTGCCGGGCCAGCACGCTTTCGGCCGCCGACCGGTCCGCGAGATCCGCGGCCTCCACCACCACGTCGACGCCGAGCGAAGACAACTCCGCCACGACCTCAGCCGCGGCCGGAGCGTTCATCCCCGACCGGCTCACCAGCACCAGCTTCGACGCACCCCGCTCAGCCAGATGCCGCGCCACCAGCACACCCAGCCCACCGAGCCCACCAGAAACCAGCACCGTGCCCAGGACCGTGCCGCCCAAGTTCGGGGGCGCCCCCTCCGCGGTGTACTTGGTCAGGCGCGCCGCACGCACGACACCATCGCGCACCAGCACCTGCGGCTCATCCGACCCCAACGCCAGCGGCAGATCGTCCTCGTGCTCGACATCGACCAGCCCGAACACCCCCGGATGCTCGCTCTGCGCCGACCGCACCAAACCCCACGCGGCCTCCACCACCGGGTCCGACCCGATCGCGTTAAGAGACACGAACACCAACCGATGACCCACCGTGGCATCCGACGCCAGCCACTCCTGCACCGCCGCCAGCACCTCGGCCACCGCACGATGCGTATCCGCCACGACATCCCCGGTACCAGCCCCGAAACGCCACAGCACCGTCGCCGGCTCCGCCGACGGCAGGTCACCGAACTCCACCACCCGGCCGCCGTACGGCGTCGCGCTCACCACCGGCCAATCCACGGTGTACAGACGCCCATCCCCCGCGGCCGAGGCCTGAGCGGACCGGAACACCAGCGACTCCACCGCCACGACGATCCCGCCGGCCGCGTCGGCGGCGACGAGCGACACGTGGTCGTCCCCGGTCCGGCGCAGCGTCACGCGGAGCGACGTCGCACCGGCGGCGTACACCGAGACGCCCTGCCACCCGAACGGCAGACCACCGGCGACGTCGGCCAGGGCCGACACCTGCACCGCGGCGTCCAGCAGCGCGGGGTGCACACCGAACCCGGCGACGTCGGCCCCGGGAAGTTCGAGCGTGGCGAACACCTCGTCGCCCCGGCGCCACGCCTGACGCAGACCCCGGAACAACGGCCCGTACTCGAAGCCCGCCTCGGCGTAGCGGTCGTACCAGCCGTCGAGCGGTACCTCCGTCGCGTCCTCCGGCGGCCACACGTCGAAGTCCTCATCCACGATCCGCGCCGCCGGCGCGAGCAACCCTCCGGCGTGTTGGGTCCAGTCGCCGGTCCGCCGGCTGTGGATGGTCACCTGCCGCAGCCCGGCCGCGTCCGGTTCCCCGACCCGCACCTGAACGTCGACCGGCTCGTTCCCCGCCAGGACCAGCGGCTCGTACAGCGTCAGTTCCTCGACCCGCGCACAGCCGACCTCGTCACCGGCCCGCACGGCCAGGTCGAGCAGCGCGGTGCCGGCGAGCAGCACCTGCCCGCCGACGACGTGCTCGGCGAGCCACGGCTGGGTGGCCACCGAGAGCCGGCCGGTCAGCACGACACCACCGGTATCGGCCAGCTCGACGGCCGCGCCGAGCAGAGGGTGCTCGGCCGCGACCAGACCGGCCGCCGACACGTTGCTCAGCGCGCCGACGCCCACCGGCGGCCAGTACCGCTGGCGCTGGAACGCGTACGTCGGCAACTCGATCCGCCGCCCGCCCAGCCCGGCGAACGCAGCCGACCAGGTGATCCCGGCACCACGCACGAACAGCTGCGCGAGACCGCCCAGCAGAGTGGCCACTTCCGGCCGGTCCCGCCGCTGGGTGGCGATCCCGCCGTCGACAAGCGCGGTCAGCGCGGTATCCGGCCCCAGTTCCACAATCGTGTCAACGCCCAGCGTACGCATCGCGGTCACGGCATCCGCGAAGCGCACGGGCTCACGCACCTGCTCAACCCAGTAATCGACGCTGTCGAGCGCGGCCACCTCACCGGTGACCGTCGACACCACCGGCAAACCCGGGGCTTGCAACGTGACATCCCGGAGCGCGTCAGCGAAGTCCGCGAGCATCGGCTCCATCAACGGCGAATGAAACGCATGAGACACGCTCAACCGCGTGCACTTGACGTCCAGACGCTCCACAACCCGATCCACCGCCTCAGCAGTGCCCGACAGCACCACCGCACGAGGCCCGTTCACCGCCGCGAGCGCCAGATCCTCCCCCAACAGATCCCGGACATCATCCTCGGAAGCGTTCACCGCCACCATCGCCCCACCCGCCGGCAGCACGTCCATCAAAGCGGCCCGCGCCGACACCAGCGCACACGCATCCGCCAGCGACAACACCCCGGCCACGTGAGCCGCGGTCACCTCACCGATCGAATGCCCCGCCACCACCGCCGGACGAACCCCGAACGACTCCACCAAACGCCACAGAGCCACCTCCACCGCGAACAACGCCGGCTGCGCGAACCCCGTCCGCGCCAGCGCCTCGGCATCAGCGCCCCACATCACCGAACGCACGTCCGCGTCAAAACCGGCCAGCACGTCATCCAACGCCGAGGCGAACACCGGGAACCGCTCATAGAGCTCCCGGCCCATCCCCAACCGCTGCGCACCCTGACCGGTGAACACCACACCCACCGTTGGATCCGCGCCCGCGCCCCGCGCCAGCTCCGTGCCGTCGGCAAGGAACACGGCCCGCTGCTCGAACACCGACCGGCGCGTCAGCGACCAGCCGACGTCCACCGGGTGCGCGTCGACCGCCCGCGCCAGGCGCCCGATCTGCGACTCGAGCGCGGCCGGCGTCTTCCCGGTCACCACCCACGGCACGACGGTGTCCACCGGCTCGGCCGACACGAGCGTGGGCGGCTGTTCGAGGATGACGTGCGCGTTCGTCCCGCTCAACCCGAACGACGAGACACCAGCGCGGCGCGGCTGCCCGGTGCTCGGCCACGGGGCTGCCGAGGTGAGCAGCGCGACGTTCCCGGACTCCCAGTCCACGTGCGACGACGGCCGATCGACGTGAAGTGTCGCCGGCAGAACCCCGTGCGACATCGCCTCGACGATCTTGATGATCCCCGCGACCCCGGCCGCCGCCTGCGTGTGACCCAGGTTCGACTTCACCGACCCCAGCAGCAGGGGCTCCGCCCGGTCCTGCCCATACGTGGCGAGCAGCGCCTGCGCCTCGATCGGGTCACCCAACGTCGTGCCGGTACCGTGCGCCTCCACCACATCGACCTGACCGGGCTCCAGCCCCGCATTGGCCAACGCAGCCCGAATCACCCGCTGCTGCGACGGACCATTCGGCGCCGTCATCCCGTTCGACGCGCCGTCCTGATTGACCGCCGACCCCGCCACCACCGCGAGCACGGGGTTTCCGTCCCGGCGGGCGTCGGACAACCGCTGGAGCACCAGCACGCCCGCGCCCTCGGACCAGCCCACACCGTCGGCGGCGTCCGAGAACGACTTGCACCGGCCATCGGGCGACAGACCCCGCTGCCGCGAGAACTCGATGAACGCCGACGGCGTCGCCATCACCGTCACCCCACCCGCGAGCGCGAGCCCGCACTCACCGGACCGCAACGCCTGCGCCGCCAGATGCACCGCGACCAGCGACGACGAACACGCCGTATCCACCGTCACCGCCGGGCCCTCCAACCCGAGCGTGTACGACACCCGGCCCGACGCGACGCTGGGCGCCGCACCCGCGCCGCCGTAGTCGCTGTACATGACCCCGGCGAACACGCCGGTCTGCGAACCACGCAACGACACCGGATCGATCCCGGCCCGCTCGATCGCCTCCCAGCTCGTCTCCAGCAACAACCGGTGCTGGGCATCGGTTCCGACGGCGTCCCGCGGGCTCATCCCGAAGAACTCCGGATCGAACCACGCCGCCTCGTGCAGGAACCCACCCTCACGCGCGTACGACGTCCCGGCATGATCCGGATCCGGGTGATACAGCCCGGCCAGATCCCAGCCACGATCCGACGGGAACTCCGACACCGCGTCCGTGCCGGACATCACCAGCCGCCACAGGTCCTCCGGCGTGGACACACCGCCGGGGTACCGGCAGGCCATGCCGACGATCACGATCGGATCGTCGGCCACCTTCGGAGTGGCCGGCGCGACCGGCACCGGCAGCGCTCCGCCGACCAGTTCGTCGACCACGAACCCGGCCAGACCCAGCGTGTTCGGGTAGTCGAACACCAACGTCGCCGGCAACCGCAGGCCGGTCGCGGCGGTCAGCCGGTTGCGCAGGTCGATCGCGGTCAGCGAATCGAACCCGAGCTCCTGGAACGGACGCGTCTCCTTGATCGCCGACGGATCGGCGTGGCCGAGCACCTGCGCGACCAGGCCACGGACGAGGTCCACCGCGAACGTCTGGCGCGCGGCGTCGTCCAAGCCGGTGAGCTGCTGGACCAAGCCCTCCGCAACCGCGGTACCGGCGACCGCGACCCGCCGCGAACGCGTCCGGACCAGTGCCCGGAGCACCGGCGGTACGTCGGTCAGCCCGCGCAGGACCGCCAGGTCGAACCGAACGCCGACGACCGCGGCGGCGTCCGCGGTCAAGGCCACGTCGAACAGCGCGAGTCCTTCGTCGGCGGTCAGCGCCGGTACGCCCGAACGGCTCATCCGGTCGACGTCGGCCGCGGCCGCCATGCCGGTGTCCCACGGACCCCAGACGATCGACTGCCCCGGAAGGCCCTGGCTGCGCCGCATCACCATCAGCGCGTCGAGGAACGCGTTGCCCGCCGCGTAACTGCTCTGCCCCGGGGAGCCCAGAACTCCGGCGAGCGACGAGAACACCACGAAGGCTTTCGCGTCCGGCGTCAGCTCGTGCAGGTTCCACACCGCGTCGACCTTGGGACGCAGCACCCCGGCGACCCGCTCGGCCGTCAACGACCCGACCACACCGTCGTCCAGCACACCGGCGGCGTGCACTACGGCGTCGATGTCGTGCCGGGCCACCACTGCCGCCGCCGCCGCCCGGTCGGCGAGATCCGCGGCTTCCACCACCACGTCGACGCCGAGCGCGGACAGCTCCGCCACGACCCCAGCCGAGTCCCGAGCCGTCCGGCCGACCAGCACCAGCTTCGACGCGCCCCGCTCGGCCAGATGCCGCGCCACCAGCACACCCAGACCACCGAGACCGCCCGAGATCAACACGGTCCCCCGCAGATCCGGCGCCTCCCCGCCGCCCGCGTGACGCACCAGCCGCGCCGCGCGCACGACCCCGCCGCGCACGATGACCTGCGGCTCGTCCGACCCCAGTGCCTTCTGCAGATCGTCCTCGTGCTCGACGTCGACCAGGCCGAACACGCCCGGGTGCTCGTTCTGTGCCGACCGCACCAGACCCCACGCGGCCTCCACCGCCGGGTCGGAGCCGATCGCGTTGTGCGACACGAACACCAGCCGGTGACCGACGGTGCCGTCCGAGGCCAGCCAGTCCTGCACGGCGGCCAGCACTTCCGCCACGAGCCGGTGCGTGTCTTCCACGACGTCCCCGGTGCCGCCGCCGATCGGCATCAGCACGGTGCCGACGTCGGCCGAGGACAGGTCGCCGCAGGAGACCACTTCACCCGCGAACGGCGCCACGGGGACGGCCGGCCAGTCCACGGTGTAGAGCTGACGCTCGGCCGGTCCGGATCGTCCGCCGACCGAGCGGTACAGCACGGATTCGGCGGTGACGACCGGGTCCCCCGCCGCGTCCACGGCGAGCAACGACACCCGGTCCTCGGCGGTCCGGCGCAGCCTGACCCGCAGCGATGTCGCGCCGGTCGCGTGGACCGACACGCCCTGCCAGACGAACGGCAACCCGTCGTCGATCCCGACGATCGCCCCGGCCTGCACGGCGGCGTCCAGCAGCGCGGGGTGCACACCGAACCCGGCGACGTCGGTTTCCGGCAACTCCACGGCGGCGAAAACCTCGTCGCCCCGGCGCCACGCCTGACGCAGCCCTTGGAACAGAGGTCCGTAGTGGAATCCGACGTCGGCGAGCTGCTCGTACCGGTCGTCGAGTGGCACCTCGACGGCGTCGGCCGGGGGCCACGCGCCGAGGCTGTCGGTTCCGGCGTGCGTCGTCGGAGCGAGCAGGCCACCCGCGTGATGACGCCACGCGCTGTCGTCGGCGTGCCGGCTGTGGACGCTGACCGGCCGGAGCCCGGACGCGTCGACCGGCTCGACCCGCACCTGGAGGTCGACCGGCTCGTTCCCGGTCAGGACCAGCGGTTCGTGCAGGGCGAGCTCCTCGATCCGCTCGCAGCCGACCTCGACACCGGCCCGCCCGACCAGGTCGAGCAGGACCGCACCGGCCAGTGTGACCTGCCCGCCGACGGCGTGCTCGGCGAGCCAGGGCTGGGTGCTCACCGAGATGCGTCCGGTGAGCAGGACGCCGCTCCCGTCGGCCAGGTCGACGGCCGCACCGAGCAGCGGATGCTCGGCGGCGACCTGTCCGAGACCGGCGGGGTTCCCCGCGCCGAGCGCGGTCGCCGGCCAGTAGCGCTGCCGCTGGAACGCGTAGGTCGGCACGTCGACCCCGGCGCGGGTCGAGCCCGGCGAACGCGGTCTCCCAGGTGACGTCGGCGCCGCGCACGAACAGCTGCGCGAGGCCGCTCAGAAGCATCGTGACTTCGGGACGGTTCCGCCGCTGGATGGCGATCCCGTTCTCGACCAGCGCGGTCAGCGCGGTGTCCCGGGCCCCAGTTCGAGAACCGTGTCGACGCCCAGCTCACGCATGCTGGTCACGGCATCCGCGAAGCGCACGGGCTCGCGTACCTGCCGAACCCAGTAATCGACGCTGTCGAGCACGGCCACCCCGCCAGTGACCGTCGACACCACCGGTAAGGCAGGAGTTGCAGGGTCACCCGCCGAGCGCCTGGGCGAAGTCCGCCAGCATCGGGTCCATCAGCGGCGAATGGAACGCGTGCGAAACGCTCAACCGTTTGTACTTCACGGTCAGGCGCTCCACCGCCTCGGCGGTGCCCGACAACACCACCGCCTGCGGCCCGTTCACCGCCGCGAGCGCCAGATCCTCACCCAGCAGGTCCCGGACATCGTCTTCCGACGCGTTCACCGCCACCATCGCCCCACCGGCCGGTAGGGCGTCCATCAGCGACGCACGCGCCCACACCAACGCACACGCATCCGCCAGCGACAACACCCCCGCCACATGCGCCGCGGTCACCTCACCGATCGAATGCCCCGCCACCACCGCCGGACGCACCCCGAACGACTCCACCAAACGCCACAGGGCCACTTCGACCGCGAACAACGCCGGCTGCGCCCAGCCCGTGCGGCCCAGCATCTCCGGATCGGAGCCCCACATCACGGCCCGAACATCCGTAGCGAACCCCGCCAACACCTCATCCAACGCCGTCGCGAACACCGGGAACCGGGCGTACAACTCCCGACCCATCCCGAGCCGCTGCGCACCCTGACCGGTGAACACCACACCCACCACCGGATCCGCGGCCACACCCCGCGCCAACTCAAGACCGTCGAGCAACACCGCCCGGTGCTCGAACACCGATCGGCCGGTCAGCGACCACCCGACGTCCACCGGATGCCCGTCCACCGCCGCCAGCCGGCCGACCTGCGCGTCCAGCGCCGCGGAAGTCTTCGCCGACACCACCCACGGCACGACCGCGTCCGCAGGTGCGGCCACCGACCCGCGCTCGAGGATCACGTGCGCGCCACGATCCGGCGCCGCCGCGGCCGGGGGCTGCTCGAGGATCACGTGCGCGTTCGTGCCACTGATACCGAACGACGAGACCCCGGCCCGACGAGGCTGCCCGGTGGCCGGCCACGGCGTGCTCTCGGTGAGCAGCGAAACGTTCCCGGACTCCCAGTCGACGTGCGACGACGGCTGGCCCACGTGCAACGTCGCCGGCAGCACACCGTGGGACATCGCCTCAACGATCTTGATGATCCCCGCGACCCCGGCCGCGGCCTGCGTGTGACCCAGGTTCGACTTCACCGACCCCAGTAGCAGCGGCTCCGAACGATCCTGTCCGTACGTGGCAAGCAGAGCCTGCGCCTCGATCGGGTCACCGAGCGTCGTGCCGGTGCCGTGCGCCTCCACGGCGTCGACCTGACCCGGGTGCAGACCCGCGTTCGCCAGCGCCGCCCGGATCACCCGTTGCTGCGACGGACCATTCGGCGCGGTCATCCCGTTCGAGGCACCATCCTGGTTGACCGCAGAACCGGCCACCACGGCGAGAATCCGGTTGCCGTCGCGCCGCGCGTCGGACAACCGCTGCAGCACCACGACACCGACGCCCTCGGACCAACCCACGCCGTCCGCGTCGTCCGAGAACGACTTGCACCGACCGTCGGGGGCGAGCCCACGCTGCCGCGAGAACTCGACGAACGCACCCGGCGTCGCCATCACCGTCACACCACCGGCCAGAGCCAGCCCACACTCACCGGACCGCAGCGCCTGCGCCGCCAGATGCACCGCGACCAGCGACGACGAACACGCCGTATCCACCGTCACCGCCGGGCCCTCCAGGCCCAACGTGTACGACACCCGCCCCGACGCCACACTCGGCGACGACCCCGCGCCCCCGTAATCGCTGTACATGACCCCGGCGAACACACCGGTCTGCGAACCACGCAACGACACCGGATCGATCCCGGCCCGCTCGATCGCCTCCCAGCTCGTCTCCAGCAACAACCGGTGCTGCGCGTCGGTCCCGACGGCGTCCCGCGGGCTCATCCCGAAGAACTCCGGATCGAACCACGCCGCCTCATGCAGGAACCCACCCTCACGGGCGTAGGACGTGCCCACGTGGTCCGGATCCGGGTGATAGAGCCCGGCCAGATCCCAGCCCCGGTCCGACGGGAACTCGGTCACCGCGTCCTCGCCGGACGCCACCAGCCGCCAGAGGTCCTCCGGTGTGGACACACCGCCCGGGTATCGGCAGGCCATCCCGACGATCACGATCGGATCGTCGGCCACCTTCGGGGTTACCGGCGCGACGACAGCCGGTGCGGAGCCTCCCACCAGTTCGTCCAGCACGAACCCGGCCAGCACCGCCGTGTTCGGGTAGTCGAACACCAGCGTGGCGGGCAGCCGCAGACCGGTCGCGGCGGTCAGCTTGTTGCGCAGGTCGATCGCCGCGAGCGAGTCGAACCCGAGCTCCTGGAACGACCGGGTCTCCGGGATCGCCGACGCGTCCGCGTGGCCGAGCACCTGCGCGACCTGGATTCGGACGAGCTCAACGACGGTGTTCCGGCGAGTGTCGTCGTCCAGTCCGGACAGTCGCTGGGTGAGCCCTTCGAGCACGGCGGTTCCGGCGACCGCGACCCGCCGCGACCGCGTCCGAACCAGCCCGCGGAGCACCGCCGGCACGGATGCCGAGGCGCGCAGCACCCCGAAGTCGAGCTTGGCCCCGACAACGTCCGCCCCAGGGGCGGCGAGGGCAGCGTCGAACAGCGCGAGTCCCTGCTCGACCGGCATCGCGGGGAGGCCGGAGCGCCCCATCCGCTCGAGGTCGGCCGGTGCGGCCATCCCGGAACGCCACGGTCCCCAGATGATCGACTGCCCGGGGAGCCCGTCAGCCCGCCGGGCGGCCATCAGCGCGTCGAGGAACGCGTTCGCCGCCGCGTAACTGCCCTGGCCGGGGGAACCGAGCACACCTGCGAGGGACGAGAACACCACAAAGGCCTTGGCCCCGGGGGTCAGCTCGTGCAGGTTCCAGACGGCATCCACCTTCGGACGCAACACCCCAGCCACCCGCGAAGCCGTCAACGAACCGACCACACCGTCGTCCAGCACACCCGCCGCGTGCACCACCGCATCGATCTCGTGCCGGGCCAGCACGCTTTCGGCCGCCGACCGGTCCGCGAGATCCGCGGCCTCCACCACCACGTCGACGCCGAGCGAAGACAACTCCGCCACGACCTCAGCCGCGGCCGGAGCGTTCATCCCCGACCGGCTCACCAGCACCAGCTTCGACGCACCCCGCTCAGCCAGATGCCGCGCCACCAGCACACCCAGCCCACCGAGCCCACCAGAAACCAGCACCGTGCCCAGGACCGTGCCGCCCAAGTTCGGGGGCGCCCCCTCCGCGGTGTACTTGGTCAGGCGCGCCGCACGCACGACACCATCGCGCACCAGCACCTGCGGCTCATCCGACCCCAACGCCAGCGGCAGATCGTCCTCGTGCTCGACATCGACCAGCCCGAACACCCCCGGATGCTCACTCTGCGCCGACCGCACCAAACCCCACGCGGCCTCCACCACCGGGTCCGACCCGATCGCGTTAAGAGACACGAACACCAACCGATGACCCACCGTGGCATCCGACGCCAGCCACTCCTGCACCGCCGCCAGCACCTCGGCCACCGCACGATGCGTATCCGCCACGACATCCCCGGTACCAGCCCCGAAACGCCACAGCACCGTCGCCGGCTCCGCCGACGGCAGGTCACCGACTGAAAGCACCCGGCCCTCGTACGGCGTACCGGTCACCGCGGGCCACTCAACCGCGTACAGCTGCTCACCCGTGGACGCCGCCGGTCCGCCGGACGCGCGGAACAACACCGACTCCACGACCGCTACCGTTCCGCCCGCCGCATCCGCGGCCAGGAGCGACACCTGGTCGTCCCCCACGCGCCGAACCCGCACGCGCAGTGAGGTCGCGCCCGCGGCGTACACCGACACGCCCTGCCACACGAACGGCAGCCCGCCGTCGGCGGACGCGTCGGTCGGCTGCACGACGAGCGCGCCGGCCTGCACCGCGGCGTCCAGCAGCGCGGGGTGCACACCGAACCCGGCGACGTCGGTTTCCGGCAACTCCACGGCGGCGAAAACCTCGTCGCCCCGGCGCCACGCCTGGCGCAGCCCCTGGAACAGCGGCCCGTACTCGAAGCCCGCCTCGGCGAACCGTTCGTACCAGCCGTCGAGCGGTAGTTCCTCGGCGTCGGCGGGGGGCCAGACCGTCAGGTCGGATTCCGGTCGGGGGTCGGCGGAGGGCGCGATCCGGCCACTCGCGTGCTGTCGCCAGTCGGCGTCGTTGCCGGGGCGGCTGTGCACCGCCACGGTCCGCAGGCCCTCGGCGTCCGGCGCGTCGACCCGCACCTGCAGCGTCACCGGCTCGTGGTCAACGAGGACCAGGGGTTCGTGCAGCGTCAGCTCGTCCACCCGCGCGCACCCGACCTCGTCCGCGGCCCGCACGACGAGGTCGACCAGCGCCGTGCCGGCGAGCAGCACCTGTCCGGCCACCACGTGCTCGGCCAGCCAGGGCTGCGCACCCACCGACAGCCGACCGGTGAGCACGACCCCACCGCCGTCGGCCAGGTCGACGGTCGCGCCGAGCAGCGGGTGTTCCGCGGAGGTCAGGCCGAGGCCCACGGCGTCGCCGCTACCGGTCGGGGTGGCCGGCCAGTACCGCTGCCGCTGGAACGCGTACGTCGGCAACTCGATCCGCCGCCCGCCCAGCCCGGCGAACGCAGCCGACCAGGTGATCCCGGCACCACGCACGAACAGCTGCGCGAGACCGCCCAGCAGAGTGCTCACCTCGGGCCGGTCCCGCCGCTGGGTAGCGATCCCGCCGTCCACCAGCGCGGTCAGCGCCGTGTCCGGCCCCAGCTCCACAACCGTGTCAACGCCCAGCGCACGCATGCTGGTCACGGCATCCGCGAAGCGCACGGGCTCACGCACCTGCTCAACCCAGTATTCGACGCTATCGAGCGCAGCCACCTCACCGGTGACCGTCGACACCACCGGCAACACCGGAGTCTGCAGCGTCACCCCGTCGAGCGCATCAGCGAAGTCAGCGAGCATCGGCTCCATCAACGGCGAGTGGAACGCGTGCGACACCCGCAACCGGGTGCACTTCACGCCACGTTCGGTCAGCGCCTCCAGGGCCCGGTCGACGGAGTACTCGGTGCCCGAGAGCACCACAGCGTGAGCCCCGTTCACCGCCGCAAGCGCGAGGTCCTCACCCAACAGATCCCGGACATCGTCCTCGGAAGCGTTCACCGCCACCATCGCCCCACCCGCCGGCAGCGCGTCCATCAACGACGCGCGCGCCGACACCAAGGCGCAGGCATCCGCGAGCGACAACACCCCGGCCACATGCGCCGCGGTCACCTCACCGATCGAATGGCCCGCCACCGCCGCCGGACGCACCCCGAACGACTCCACCAAACGCCACAGAGCCACCTCGACCGCGAACAACGCCGGCTGCGCCCAGCCCGTGCGGCCCAGCATCTCCGGATCGGAGCCCCACATCACCGACCGCACGTCGAAAGCGAACCCGGCCAGCACCTCATCCAGCGCCGTCGCGAACACCGGGAACCGGGCGTACAACTCCCGACCCATCCCGAGCCGCTGCGCACCCTGACCGGTGAACACCACACCCACCACCGGATCCGCGGCCACACCCCGCGCCAACTCAAGACCGTCGAGCAACACCGCCCGGTGCTCGAACACCGATCGGCCGGTCAGCGACCACCCGACGTCCACCGGATGCCCGTCCACGGACTCCAGCCGATCAATCTGCCCGTCCAACGCCGCCGGAGTCTTCGCCGACACCACCCACGGCACCACTGCATCCACGGGCGCGGGCACGGCGGCCACCACCGGCGCCTGCTCCAGGATCAGGTGCGCGTTCGTGCCGCTGATCCCGAACGACGAAACACCGGCCCGACGCGGCTGTCCGGTCTGCGGCCACGGCGTGCTCTCGGTGAGCAGCGAAACGCTCCCGGCCTCCCAGTCCACGTGCGACGACGGCCGATCGACGTGAAGTGTCGCCGGCAGAACCCCGTGCGACATCGCCTCGACCATCTTGATGATCCCCGCGACCCCGGCCGCCGCCTGCGTGTGCCCGAGGTTCGACTTCACCGACCCCAGCCACAGCGGCTCCACCCGGTCCTGCCCATACGTGGCAAGCAGCGCCTGCGCCTCGATCGGGTCACCCAACGTGGTGCCGGTACCGTGCGCCTCCACCACATCGACCTGACCCGGCTCCAGCCCCGCATTGGCCAACGCAGCCCGAATCACCCGCTGCTGCGACGGACCATTCGGCGCCGTCATCCCGTTCGACGCGCCGTCCTGGTTGATCGCCGACCCCGCCACCACCGCGAGAACCCGGTTACCGTCGCGCCGCGCGTCGGACAGGCGTTGCAACACGACCACACCGACGCCCTCGGACCACCCCACACCGTCGGCGGCGTCGGCGAAGGACTTGCACCGGCCGTTGGGGGCGAGCCCACGCTGACGCGAGAACTCGACGAACGCCGCGGGGTGCGCCATCACCGTGACCCCACCGGCGAGCGCGAGCCCGCATTCGCCGGACCGCAGCGCCTGCGCCGCGAGGTGCACCGACACCAGCGACGACGAGCAGGCGGTGTCGACGGTGACGGCCGGGCCCTCCAAGCCGAGCGTGTACGAGATCCGGCCGGACGCGACGCTGGGCGCCGCACCCGCGCCGCCGTAGTCGCTGTACATGACCCCGGCGAACACGCCGGTCTGCGAGCCACGCAACGACACCGGGTCGATGCCGGCGCGTTCGATCGCCTCCCAGCTCGTCTCCAGCAGCAACCGGTGTTGCGCGTCGGTGACGAGCGCCTCGCGGGGGCTCATGCCGAAGAACTCCGGGTCGAACCACGCGGCCTCGTGCAGGAACCCGCCCTCGCGGGAGTAGGACGTGCCGGGGTGGTCGGGGTCGGGGTGGTAGAGGTTGGCGAGGTCCCAGCCCCGGTCGGTGGGGAACTCCGACACGGCGTCGCCACCGGTCAGGACGAGCCGCCACAGGTCTTCCGGCGACGAGACACCGCCGGGGTAGCGGCAGGCCATGCCGACGATCACGATCGGGTCGTCCGCCACCTTCGGGGTAGCCGGCACGACCGCGACCGGTGCCGCGCTGCCCAGCAGTTCGTCGACGACGGAACCGGCGAGCGCGGTGATCGTCGGGTAGTCGAAGACGAGCGTCGCGGGCAGCCGGAGTCCGGTCGACGCGGTGAGCCGGTTACGCAGGTCGATGGCCGAGAGGGAGTCGAAGCCGAGTTCCTGGAACGTGCGGCCGGTCCGGACGCTCGCCGGGTCGGGGTGACCGAGGACGTGCGCGGCTTCCGCACGGACCAGTTCGACGACGGTGGCCAGGCGGGTCTCGTCGTCGAGTCCGGCCAAGCGCTGGACGAGCCCTTCGACAACGGCGGTTCCGGCGACCGCGACCCGGCGCGACCGCGACCGCACCAGGGATCGGAGGACCGCGGGAACGGTGGCCGCTTCGCGCCAGACGCGGAGGTCGAGCTGGATCGCCGCGACGGCCGCGGCGGACGAGGACAGCGCGGCGTCGAACAGGGCGAGCCCGGCTTCGGGGGTGAGCGCGGGCAGACCGGACCGGCTCACCCGGGCCACGTTGTCGGCGGTCACCATGCCGGCGTCGAGGTCCCACGGGCCCCAGACGATCGACAGCCCGGGGAGGCCCTGCGCCTGCCGAGCGGCCATCAGCGCGTCGAGGAACGCGTTGCCCGCCGCGTAACTGCCCTGCCCCGGGGAGCCGAGCACCCCGGCAAGCGACGAGAACACGACGAACGCGTCGAGGTCGCTGGTGAGCTCGTGCAGGTTCCAGGCGGCGTCGACCTTCGGGCGCAACACCCCGGCGACCCGCTCAGGCGTCAGCGACCCGACGACACCGTCATCCAGCACGCCCGCCGCGTGCACCACCGCGTTGATCTCGTGCCGCGCCAGCACGGCCGCGGCCGCATCCCGATCGGCGAGGTCCGCGGCCTCCACCACCACCTCGACGCCGAGCGCGGACAGCTCTGCCACAGCCTCGGCCGCACCCCGAGCCGTTCGGCCCACCAGCACCAGCTTCTGCGCACCCCGCTCGGCGAGATGCCGCGCCACGAGCGCACCGAGGCCACCGAGCCCACCGGAGATCAACACGGTCCCCCGCAGATCCGGCGTCTCTCCCGTGGCCGAGTGACGCGCCAACCGCGCCGCACGCACCACTCCGTCACGCACCACGACCTGCGGCTCGTCGGACCCCAGCGCCAGCGCGAGGTCATCCTCGTGCTCGACGTCGACCAGGCCGAACACCCCGGGGTGCTCGTTCTGCGCCGACCGCACCAGACCCCACGCCGCTTCCACCGCAGGGCCGGAGCCGCGCGACACGAACACCAACCGATGACCCAACGTGACGTCCGACGCCAGCCACTCCTGCATCGCCGCCAGCACCTCGGCCACCGCACGATGCGTATCCGCCACGACATCCCCGGTACCAGCCCCGAAACGCCACAGCACCGTCGCCGGCTCCGCCGACGGCAGGTCGCCGAGCTCGAGCACCCGGCCCGCGTACGGCGTCGCGCTCACCACCGGCCACTCCACCGCGTACAGCTGCTGAGCCACCGGCCCGCTCGCCGCGCGGAACACCACCGACTCCACCACCACGACCGGTCCGCCCGCCGCGTCCGCGGCGACCAGCGACACCTGGTCCTCGGCGGTGCGGCGCAGCCGGACCCGCAGCGACGTCGCGCCGGTCGCGTACACCGACACGCCCTGCCACACGAACGGCAGTCCGCCGCCGGCTCCGGCGCCGTCCTGGGCGCCGGCGGCCGCGCCGTGCAGGGCTGCGTCCAACAGCCCGGGGTGGACGCCGAACCCAGCGACCGCGGCGTGGTCGGGCAGGCTGACCTGCGCGTAGATGTCGTCACCGCGTCGCCACACGCGTTCGAGGCCGCGGAAGAGCGGGCCGTACCCGAACCCGGCGTCGGCGAACCGGTCGTACCAGCCCCCGACCGGCAGCTCCTCCGCTCCGGTGGGCGGCCAGGTCCGCAGGTCGGCGTCGGGAGCGGGGACCGGAACGGCCAGCAGACCACTGGCGTGGCGACGCCACTCGGCGTCCTGGTCCTCGCGGCTGTGCACGCTGACCGGGCGCAGGCCGGTGGCGTCCGGGGCCTCCACCCGCACCTGCAACTGCACGGCGCCGGTGTCCGGGACGACGAGCGGGGCCTGCAGCGTCAGTTCTTCGACGCGGTCGTGCCCGACCTCGTCACCGGCGCGGACGACCAGGTCGACGAGCGCGGTGCCGGCGAGCAGGACCCGCCCGTCGACGACGTGCTCGGCGAGCCAGGGTTGGGTGGCGAGCGACAGCGTTCCGGTGAGGACGACGCCGCCGTCGGGCAGCTCGACCGTCGCGCCGAGCAGCGGGTGATCCGCCGCGGCGAGCCCGGCGGCAGCGACGTCGGCGGTGCCGCCGAGCCGGGGAGCAGGCCAGTAGCGCCGGTGCTGGAACGCGTAGGTCGGCACGTCGATCCGCCGCGCACCCAGCCGGGCGAACGCTTCGTCCCAGGTGACGGCGCTGGTGTCCAGCGCGGCGAGCCCGGCCAGGAACGTCGTCACCTCCGGACGGTCCCGCCGCTGGATCGCGACGCCGCCCTCGACGTGGCCGGTCAGCGCAGTGTCCGGGCCGAGTTCCAGGATCGTGTCGACGCCCAGCTCGCGCAGCGCGGCGACCGCGTCGGCGAACCGCACCGGCTGCCGTACCTGCTCCACCCAATAGTCGACGTCGTCGAGCGCGGCGACCCGGCCGGTGACCGTCGAGACCACGGGCAGGGTCGCGGCCTGCGGCGTCACGTCGCGGAGCGCGTCGGCGAAGTCCGCCAGCATCGGGTCCATCAGCGGCGAGTGGAACGCGTGCGACACCCGCAGCCGGGTGTGCTTCACGGTCAGGCGCTCCACCGCCTCGGCGGTGCCCGACAACACCACCGCGTGCGGCCCGTTCACCGCCGCAAGCGCGAGGTCCTCACCCAACAGGCCGCGGACATCCTCTTCGGATGCGTTCACCGCGACCATGGCCCCACCCGCGGGGAGCGCGTCCATCAACGAGGCCCGTGCTGACACCAATGCGCAGGCATCGGCCAGGGACAGCACCCCGGCCACGTGAGCAGCGGTGACCTCACCAATCGAGTGGCCCGCTACAGCCGCTGGGCGGACACCGAACGACTCCACCAGGCGCCACAGGGCGACTTCGACCGCAAACAATGCCGGTTGCGCCCAGCCTGTGCGGGCCAGGGTCTCGGCGTCGTCGCCCCACATCACCGAACGCACGTCGGTGGCGAACCCGGCCAGGACCTCGTCCAACGCTGCGGCGAACACCGGGAACCGCTCGTAGAGCTCCCGGCCCATGCCGAGCCGCTGCGCGCCTTGGCCGGAGAACACGACCCCGACGGTCCGGTCGGTGACCGCGTCGCTCCGGACGAGCGTCGGATCGGGCCGGTCGTGCAGCACTGCGGTCAGGCCCCGCCGGAACTCGTCGGTGTTCGCGGCGACAACGACCGCGCGGTGGTCGAAGCCGGTGCGGTGCAGGAGCGACCAGCCGACGTCAGCCGGGCCGGCCGAAGTCCGGTCCAGGCGGTGCAGAACCCGCTCGGCCTGTCCGCGCAGCGCCTCCGGGCTCTTCGCGGAGAGAACCCACGGCACGACGACGTCAGTGGGCGCGGTTGCCGTTGTCGGCTCTACCCACGGCGCCTCCTCCACGACGACGTGCGCGTTCGTGCCCGAGATACCGAACGAGGACACGCCGGCCCGGCGTACCGCGTCCGGTGTCCGGGGCCAGGAGCGGGCCTCGCCGAGCAGCGCGACGCCGCTGCCGGACCAGTTCACCTCCCGCGACGGCACGTCGCAGTGCAGCGAGCGGGGCAGCAGGCCCTCGCGGAGCCCCATCACCATCTTGATGACGCCGGCGACGCCGGCCGCGGCCTGGGCGTGCCCCATGTTGGACTTGATCGAGCCCAGCCAGAGCGGCCGGTCGTCCGGCCGGTCCTGGCCGTAGGTGGCGATCAGCGCTTCGGCCTCGATCGGGTCGCCGAGCACCGTGCCGGTGCCGTGGCCCTCCACGGCGTCGACGTCGGCGGGGGTGAGCCCGCCGGACGCGAGCGCGGCGCGGATCACGCGCTGCTGCGACGGCCCGTTCGGCGCGGTCAGCCCGTTCGACGCCCCGTCCTGGTTGATCGCCGAACCGGCCACCACCGCCAGGACTTCGTGGCCGTTGCGCCTGGCGTCGGAAAGGCGTTCGAGAACCAGTACCCCGACGCCCTCGGCCCAGCCGGCGCCGGACGCGCCGTCGCCGAACGACCGGCACCGTCCGTCGGGCGCCAGGCCGTTGCCCTGTGCGGTGAACGACTCGAACGCACCCGGCGACGACATCACCGCGACGCCGCCGGCCAGGGCGAGCCCGCACTCTCCGGCTCGCAGCGCCTGCGTCGCCAGGTGCAACGCGACCAGCGACGACGAGCACGCGGTGTCGACCGAAACCGCGGGACCCTCCAGCCCCAGCACGTACGACAGGCGGCCCGACAACACGCTCGCGACGGCGCCGGTCGACCCGTAGGCGGCGACATCCTCGCCGGAGCGCGCGAGGACGCCGACGTAGTCCTGCCCAGTGGTGCCGACGTACACGCCGGTGCGGGAGCCGCGCAGCGACTCCGGGTCGAGACCGGCCCGCTCCAGCGCCTCCCAGGACACCTCGAGCAGCAGCCGCTGCTGCGGGTCCATGGCGACGGCCTCACGCGGGGAGATGCCGAAGAAGTCGGCGTCAAAATCAGGCAGGTCGTAGAGGAAGCCGCCCTCGGTGGCGGCGCTCGACCCGGCGGCCAGCGCGTCCAGATCCCAGCCGCGATCCGCCGGGAACGCCGAGACCACGTCCCGGCCGGAGAACACGACGTCCCACAGGTCCTCCGGTGACCGCACGCCGCCCGGGTACCGGCAGCCGATGCCGACGATCGCGATCGGTTCGGTCGCCGCCGCGACCAGGGTGGCGTTCTGCTCCCGCAGCAGCGCCACCTCGGCCGAGGAGGCGGGCTCGTCGGCGGCGGGCAGCTCGCCGGTGGAGCGGAGGATCAGGTCGAGCAGGCCGGTGCGGCGCAGGTTGCCGACCGGGATGTCGGCGAGGGCGCGGCGGACGTCGTCGTCGGGGTCGGCGGTGGTCTCGGTGTCGGGGAAGAGCAGGCCGTGGAGGTGCTCGGCGAGCGCGGTGGCGGTCGGGTAGTCGAAGGCGATCGCGGCGGGCAGCGTCAGGCCGGTGCGGGCGCGCAGGCGGTTGCGCAGCTCGACCGCGGTGACCGAGTCGAAGCCGAGTTCACGCATCGCCCGGCCGGCGGGGATGGCGTCGGCGTCGGCGTGGCCCAGTGTGTCGGCGGCCTCGGTACGGACCATGCGCAGGAGTGCCTTGACGCGCTGCGCGGGCGGGAGCGGCACGAGTTCGCCGTGGAGCAGCGGTGCGTCGGCGGGTTGTTCGGTCCGCAGCGCCTCGGGCAGGTCGGACAGGAGCGGGCTGGGGCGCGTGGCGGTGAACGTCTCGGCGAAGCGCGGCCAGTCCATCGCGGTCACGGTCACCGTCGTGTCGCCGCGGCCGAGGGCCTGCTCCAGCGCGGTGATCGCCTGCTCCGGAGGCATCGCCAGGACACCCTGGCGGCGCAGGCCTTCGACGACGGCCGGGTCGGCGGCCGCGCCGATCCCGTCCCAGAGGCCCCACGAGACCGCGGTGGCCGGCCGGCCGGTGGCGCGGCGGTGCTGGGCGAGGGCGTCGAGGGAGGCGTTGGCCGCGGCGTAACCGCCCTGACCGCCGCCGCCCCACACGCCGGCGCCGGAGGTGAACAGCACGAACGCGTCGAGCGACGCGTCGGCCGTGAGCTCGTGGAGGTGCTGGGCGGCGAGGGCTTTCGGGCCGGCCATCGCGGCGAGGCTCTCAGCGGTCAGTTCGGCGACCGGCCGGTCCCCGTCGAAGACGGCGGCCGCGTGGATGATCCCGCGCACGGGCCCGGCGTCACGCAGCGCGGCGGCGACGACGTTCCGGTCGGCGACGTCACCGGCGACGAGCGTGACCTCGGCGCCGTCGGCGCGGAGGCGTTCGGCGAGTTCGGGAGCGCCGGGGGCCTCGGGGCCGCGCCGGCTGAGCAGCACCAGGTGTTCCGCGCCGCGGCCGGCGAGCCAGGTGGCCGCGACACCGCCGATGCCGCCGGTGCCGCCGGTGATGAGCCAGGTGCCGGACGTCCGCCACAGCACCGCGGCGGGACCGGCCGGTGCGCGACGCAGCCGGCGGCCGAACGTTCCGTGGGGTCGTACCGCGACTTGGTCTTCGGGGCCGAGGAGGGCGGCGGTGAGTCCGGTGATGATCCGGTCGTCGAGGTCGGCGGGCAGGTCGATCAGGCCGCCCCAGCGGTCGGGCTGCTCCAGCGCCGCGACCCGGCCGAGGCCCCAGATCGCCGCCTGCGCCGGGTCGACGTCACCGTCGGCGGTTGTCGTCACCGCGCCACGGGTGACGCACCAGACCGGACCGTCCGCCCGCCCCAGCGCCGCGACCACGTCCAGCGGCTCACCGACCAGGCAGATGACGCCGTCATAGGCCCCGCCGTCGTCGGCGGTCGTCAGGTCGTCGGCGTGGGTGCGCAAACCTTCGTGGATCTGCAGCGCCCATGCGTCCGGTGCGTCGGGCAGGACCAGCAGCCACCGTCCGGTCAGCCGCCCGGCTGTGGTCGGCAGAGGGCTCCATCCGACCGTGTAGCGCCATGAGTCGAGTCGCACGGTCGTGTCCCGGCGCTCCCGCCACGCGGTCAGTGCGGGGGCGACTACCGCGGCGGTCTCCTCGTCCAGCGCGAGCTGCGCGGCGAGTGTGTCGGCGTCGCCGCCGCCGAGCGATTCCCACCATCCGTCGGACTCGGGCGTGCTCACACTGGGGTCGTCCAGCCAGTAGCGGCGCCGCTGGAACGCGTATGTCGGCAACGCCACCCGCCGCGGGTTCAGCCCCGCGAACCACGACGACCACTCCACGTCCACACCCGCGACGAACGCCGCACCCAGCGACGCCCCGAACCGGTCAAGGCCGCCGTCATCCCGGCGGAGCGACTCGACCACCGCGACCGCGTCCTCGCCGCCCTGCCAGGCTTCGAACGTCTGCTCGATGCCGAGCCCCAACAGCGGATGCGCGGACATCTCCACGAACACCCGGGCGCTGTCGGCGAACGCGGCCTCCACCGCCGAACGCATCCGCACGGTCTGCCGCAGGTTCGACAACCAGTACCCGGCGTCGAGGATCTCGCCGTCGATCCGCGTCCCGGTCACCGTCGAGTACATCGGCACCCGCGGCACCATCGGCCGGATCCCGGCCAGCACCCGCAGCACCTCGTCCGCCACCGAATCGATCTGCGGACCGTGCGACGGATAGTCCACCTGCACCCGACGCGCCCGGACGCCCTCGGCCGTGAACCGCGCGTGGAGCTCGTCGAGCAGCTCGTCAGGGCCGCTCACCACGACCGACGACGGCCCGTTCTCCGCCGCGACCGCCACCCCCGCCGGGAGTTCGCCCAGGTCATCAACGGGGACTGCGACCGACATCATCCCGCCGGTGCCCCGCAGGGCCACCAACGCCCGGCTCCGCAGACCCACCACGGTCGCGGCATCCCGCAACGACAACGCCCCGGCGACATAGGCCGCCGCGATCTCACCCTGCGAGTGGCCGATCACCGCACCGGGCGTCACCCCGAACGACTCCCACACCTGCGCGAGGCCCACCATCACCGTGAACAACACCGGCTGAACGACCTCAACCCGATCGAACACCGCCGGATCGCCGTTGCCGACCACCGCGTCCACGATCGACACCCCGACCATCGGATCGAGGATCTCGGCGCACTCCTCGACGGTCCGCCGGAAAGCCGCAGAGCCCTCCCACAACTCGCGTCCCATCCCCCACCACTGCGCCCCCTGACCGGGGAAAACCCACACCGGCCGCACGCCACTCTCGCCACTACCGCCGCCGGCCACGCCGCCCAGACCAGCGACCAACTCGCGCGTGGTCGATCCCCACACCACGGCCCGGTACGGAAGCCGAGCCCGCGTCGCCACCAGCGACCACCCGACGTCCACCGCGGAGACGTCCGTCCCGGCCACCGCGGACGCCAGCCGGGCCGCCTGCCCACCCAACGCCACCGCCGAGCGAGCCGACACCACCCACGGCACGAGCGCGCCGGACCCCGGTGCCGCCAGCTCCGCCGCCGGGGCCGCCAACTCCGCCGCCGCCGGGCCTGAGAGCGCGGAAGCCGCTGGGGCCTGCTCGAGGACCACGTGTGCGTTCGTGCCGCTGATCCCGAACGCCGACACACCGGCGCGCCGGGGACGGTCCACCGACGGCCACTCCGCGGCCGACGTCACCAGCTGGACCTCGCCGGCCTCCCAGTCCACGTGTGACGAGGGACTGTCCACGTGCAAGGTCGCCGGCACCACGCCGTGACGCAGGGCCAGCACCATCTTGATGACTCCGGCGACACCGGCCGCCGCCTGGGCATGACCGATGTTCGACTTCACCGAACCGAGCAGCAACGGCCGCTCCCGGCCCTGGCCGTACGTCGCCAGCAACGCCTGGGCCTCGATCGGATCCCCGAGAGCCGTCCCGGTGCCGTGCGCCTCCACCACGTCGACATCCGCCGGCGAAAGACCCGCCGAACCGAGCGCCGCCCGAATCACCCGCTGCTGCGACGGACCGTTCGGCGCGGTCAGCCCGTTGGACGCGCCGTCCTGGTTGACCGCGGAGCCGGCCACAACGGCCAGCACCTCGTGCCCGTGACGCCGCGCGTCGGACAACCGCTCCACCACGACGAGCCCGATGCCCTCAGCGAAACCGGCGCCGTCGGCGGCGTCGGCGAAAGCCTTGGAACGGCCGTCGGTGGCCCAGCCGCTCTGCCGGCCCATCGCCGCGAAGACGCTGGGGGTGTTCATCACGGTGACGCCACCGGCGAGCGCGAGGCCGCACTCACCGGAGCGCAGCGCCTGCACGGCCAGGTGCAGCGCGACCAGCGACGACGAACAGGCGGTGTCGACGGTGACGGCGGGGCCTTCGAGCCCGAGCGTGTAGGAGACGCGGCCGGACGCGACGCTGCCCGACGTGCCGTTGCCGAGGAAGTCCTGGGAGCCCTCCGGGAACGAGCCGTTGGCGAGCGCGTAGTCGTGGTACATCAGACCGGCGAACACGCCGGTGCTGGTGCCGCGTAACGCGGTGGGGTCGATACCCGCGTTCTCGAACGCTTCCCACGACGTCTCGAGCAGCAGACGCTGCTGCGGGTCCATCGCGACGGCCTCGCGCGGCGAGATGCCGAAGAAGCCGGGGTCGAACTCGGTGGCGTCGTAGACGAAGCCACCGGCTGGGATGGCGTCCCCGGTCACGTCCAGGGTCCAGCCGCGGTCGGCCGGGAAGTCGGAGATCGCGTCGCGGCCCTCGACGAGCAGTTGCCACAGCTCGTCGGGGTTGCTGACGCCGCCGGGATACCGGCAGGCCATACCGACGATGACGATCGGGTCGTCATCGCCCGTGTCGACGGCCACCGGGACATCCACTACGGGCTCGTCGCCGAGGACCTGATGCAGGAGCATCGCGGCGAGCGTCGCCGGAGTCGGATAGTCGAAAACGAGCGTCACCGGCAGGCGCAGGCCGGTCTCCGCGGCGAGGCGGTTACGCAGCTCGACGGCGGTCAGCGAGTCAAAACCGAGCTCGCGGAACGCCCGGTCACGGTGGACCTGCGCGGCCGAGGCGTAGCCCAGGATCGCGGCGACCTGGCCGCACACCAGCGTCGTGAGCGAGTCGAGGCGGTCGGTCTCGGGCAGGCGCCGGAGCCGGTCGGCGAGGCCTCCGCCGCCGGTGCCGTCGGCGGCGGTGCGCCGCGCGGACACCGGCACGAGCCCCCGCAGCAGCGGGGCGACCCAGCCAGCGGTACGGAGCACGGCCCGGTCGACCGGCAGCGCGGCGACGGCGGGTTCGCCGGTCGCGACGGCCACGTCGAACCAGGCGAGGCCCTGCTCCGCGGTGAGCGGCGGGAAGCCCTGGCGGGCCATGCGCTCGAAGTCGGCGTCGGTCATCGCGGTGGTGAGGCTGCTGCCGACCGACCACGGTCCCCACGCGATCGAGACGGCGGGCAAACCGAGGCCGTGGCGGTGCACGGCGAGCGCGTCCAGGACGGTGTTCGCCGCCGCGTAGTTGCCCTGGCCGGCGCTGCCGCCGGTGCCGGCGAACGACGAGAAGAGCACGAACTGCCGGAGCCGGGGCGCGTCGGCGGTGGCTTCGTGCAGGATCCACGCCGGGTCCACCTTGGCCCGGAACACGGTGTCGATCCGGTCCGGGGTGAGCGAGTCGAGCACGCCGTCGTCGAGGGTGCCTGCGGAGTGGACGATCGCGGTCAGCGGGTGTTCGTCGGTGACGCCGTCGAGCAGGTGCCGTACTGCGGTGGCGTCGGCCAGGTCGCAGCGGGCGATCCGGACCCGCGCGCCCGCCGCTTCCAGCCCGGCGGTGAGGTCGTCGACGCCGGGGGCGTCCGGTCCGCGGCGGCTGGCCAACAGCAGGTGCCGCACGCCGTGGTGGCGGACGAGGTGGGTGGCGACGAGGGCGCCGAGGCCGGTGGTGCCGCCGGTGACGAGCACGGTGCCGTCGGGGTCCCAGTCGGGGCCGTCGACGGTGGGTAGCGCGGCCAGGCGCCCGCGGTGCAGGACGCCGCCGCGGACGACGATCTGGGGTTCCCCGGCGGCCAGTACGGCCGCGGCCGTCTCGGCGGTAAGCGGTTCGTCGGCGGTGTCGACGAGAACGAACCGGTCGGGGTGCTCGGACTGAGCCGTACGCAGCAGCCCCCACACCCCGGCGGCCGCCACGGACGGCCCGGCAACCACGAGCAGGGGGATGTGTGTCGTCCACTCCTGCGCCAGCCACCACTGGAGCTGGGCGAGTACCTCGCCGGTCACGGCCCGCGCCCGCTCGGGCAGCGGGGTGCCAGGGTCGCCGGTGGGCACCGTCAGGGCGGCGACGGTCGGTGGCTCCTGCGGGTCGGTGCGCCGGAGGTCGGTGGTCGACAGCCAGCGCTCCGGCGCGACGACGGCCGCCGCGGGCAGCGGTGTCCAGGTCACCCGCCACAGGCCGTCCACGACCGGGGCGGCGGGGCGCAGCCCACCGTCGGGCACCTCACGCAGCACGAGCGAGCCGACCGAAACGACGAGCTCCCCATCGGCGTCGATGCCCTGCAGCGCGACGGTGTCGGGCCCGGTCCGGGTGACGACGACACGCAGCGCTGCGGCGCCAGAGGCGTGCAGCACGGTGTCCTGCCAGCTGAACGGCAGGCGCCCGTTCGCACCGCGGGACAGGTCGGCGAAGCCCACCGCGTGCAGTGCCGCGTCGAACAGGGCCGGGTGCAGGCCGAACAGTCCGGCGTCGCCGTGGACGTCGTCGGGCAGCGCGACCCCGGCGTAGACGCGGTTCGCCGCCGGTTCCTCCCAGACGGCACGCAGACCGCGGAAGACCGGGCCGTAGTGCAGGCCGGACGCCGCGAACTGCTCGTACACGCCGTCGACGACAACCGCGGTGGCACCGGACGGCGGCCAGATCGGGTCGACCGGAGTGGGAGCGGGCAACGCCGCACCGCTAACCGTGCCCGTCGCGTGCCGCACCCAGTCCGATCCGAGCGGCCCGGCCGTTTCGGCGGGGCGGCTGAACACGTCGACCGCACGGCGGCCGTCCTGGTCGCCGCCGATCCACACCTGGACGGCGATCGCACCGTCCCGCGGCACCACCAGCGGCACCTGCAGCGTGAGCTCTTCGACCTGTCCGCAGTCGACGGCGTCGCCGGCCCGCACGGCCAGCTCCAGCAACCCGGTACCGGGGAAAACGAGGAGGTCACCGACGGCGTGGTCGGCGAGCCACGGGTGGGTGGCGAGCGACCAGCGTGCGGTGAACACGACACCGCCGGTGTCGGGCACGGCTGTCGCGGCACCGAGGAGCGGGTGGGCGGCCGCGACGAGGCCGAGCCCGGCGGGGTCGCCGCTGCCGACGGCCAGCCGGGGCCAGAACCGCCGATGTTGGAACGCGTAGGTGGGCAGCTCGACGCGGCCGGCAGCGCCGATCACCGCGGACCAGTCGACGACGATCCCGGCGACGTGGGCCTCCGCGAACGCGGTGACCAGCCGGGTGAGACCGCCGTCGTCGCGGCGTAGGCTTCCGAGGGCGATGATCGGCTCGTCGCCGGCCGTGTCGTGCAGCCCGACGCTCAGCACGGGGTGCGGCGAGACCTCGACGAACGTCCGGAACCCGGCGTCGAGCAGGCCGCGGACCGCGGCGTCGAACAACACCGGTTGACGCAGATTGCGGTACCAGTAGTCGGCGTCGAGGGCGGTGCCGTCGACCCAGATTCCGTCCACCGTGGAATAGAAGGCGACGTCCGACGCGGTCGGAGCCAGGTCGGCGAGCTGGTCGAGCAGGTCCGTGCGCAGTGCCTCGACCTGCGCGGAGTGGGCCGCGAAGTCGACACCGGCGAGCCGCCAGCGCATGACGCCGGCCGCGGCGCAGCGCTGTTCGATGAGCGTGACGGCGTCCGGGGTGCCGCTGACGGTCACCGCGCGGGGACCGTTGACGGCGGCGATCGAGACGTCGGCGTCGCCGATGAGTTCACGCACCTGGTCGACGCCGGTCAGCACCGACAGCATCGCGCCGGAGCCCGCGAGCCGCTCGGCGACGAGCGTGGCGCGGGCGGTGACGACGCGGGCGCCGTCGGCCAGCGTGAGCAACCCGGCGACGCAGGCCGCGGCGACCTCACCCTGGGAGTGACCGAGCACGGCGGCGGGGCGGACGCCGACGGACTCCCAGACCGCGGCCAGCGACACCATGACGGCCCAGAGCACCGGCTGTAGCACCTCGACACGGCGCAGCGCGTCGTCGTCGGCGAGCGCGTCGGCGACGGACCAGCCGAGAGCCTCGGCGCACTCGGCGAGCCGGGCGGCGAACACCGGTGACTCGGTGAGCAGGTCACGGCCCATGCCGAGCCACGCGGCGTCCTGGCCGCCGAACGCCAGGACGATCTCACCGGGGGCGCGAGCGGTGCCGCGGGCGAGTTCGCGGGGCGTTTCTCCGGGCAGGAGCACCGCCCGGTGCGCGAACGCCGCGCGGGTGGTCAGCGTGTGCGCGACGTCGGCGGGGTCGAGACCGGAGACGGCGTGCAGGTTGTCGATCTGGGCCTGGAGCGCTTCCGGTGTCTTGCCCGAGACGATCCACGGTGTCGGGCCCGTTCCCGGCTGGGCCGCGGCACAAGCGGGCGGCTGCTCCAGGATCACGTGGGCGTTGGTGCCGCTGATCCCGAACGCCGAGATCCCGGCCCGCCACGGCCGGTCCACCACCGGCCACTCGCCGGGTTCGGTGAGCACCGACACCGCACCGGACGCCCAATCCACGTGCCCGGACACGGATTCCACGTGCAGCGTGCGCGGCAGGCTCCGGTGGCGGAACGCACCGATCATCTTGATGATCCCCGCCACCCCGGCCGCGGCCTGGGTGTGCCCGATGTTCGACTTGATCGACCCGATCAGCAGGGGATACTCGCGCTCCTGGCCATACGTGGAGAGCAGCGCCTGCGCCTCGATCGGATCACCCAACGCCGTACCCGTGCCGTGCGCCTCCACCACGTCGACATCCGCCGGAGACAGCCCCGCCGACGCCAACGCCGACCGGATCACCCGCTGTTGCGACGGGCCGTTCGGGGCGGTGAGGCCGTTCGACGCTCCGTCCTGATTCACCGCCGAGCCCCGCACCACCGCGAGAATCCGGTCACCCCGGGCTTCGGCGTCCGACAGGCGCCGCAACACCAGCACCCCGGCGCCCTCGCCCCACACCGTGCCGTCGGCGTCGTCCGAGAACGCCTTCACCCGGCCGTCCGGGGCCAGGCCGTTCTTGGTGCCGAACTCGATGAACGAGCCGGGCCCGGACATGAGCGACACGCCACCGGCGACGGCAAGGTCACACTCACCGGACCGCAACGCCTGGGCGGCCAAATGCAGAGCCACCAGCGACGCCGAACACGCGGTATCGACGGTGAGCGCAGGCCCCTGGAGCCCGAGAAGATAGGACACCCGGCCGGACAGGATGCTGGCGTTGTTGCCGGTGGCTACGTAGTCGTGCACGTCGACAGCGCGTTGCAGGACACTCGGGTAGTCCTGGCCGTTCGTGCCGACGAACACACCGGTCGGCGAACCCGGCAACGACGTCGGATCGATCCCCGCGTCCTCCAACGCCTGCCACACCGTCTCCAGCAAGATCCGCTGCTGCGGATCCATCGCCAGCGCCTCACGCGGCGCGATCCCGAAAAACTCGGCGTCGAAGTCGGCAATGCCGTCGACGAAGCCACCGCGGCCGGTGGTCGCGAGGTTGTCGAGGCCGATCAGGTCCCAGCCGCGGTCGGTGGGCAGGCCGCTGATCGTGTCGACGCCGTCGGCGACGACCCGCCAAAGCCCCTCGGCGTCGGTGACCCCACCCGGGTACCGGCAGCCCACGCCGACGATCACGACCGGGTCCTCGCCGAGACGACCCGCGACGTCGTCCGTCGTCTCGACGACGCTCCCGGCCGGCAGCAGTTCGGCGAGCAGGAGCTCGGCCAGGGCGTCCGGCGTCGGGTAGTCGAAGACGAGGGACGCGGGCAGGCGCAGCCCGGTCGCGGCGGCGATCGCGTTGCGCAGTTCGAGGGCGGTCAGCGAGTCGAAGCCGAGGTCGCGGAACGCGCGGCCCGCCGGGAGCGCCTGGGCGTCGGGATACCCGAGGGTCTGCGCCACCAGCGTGTGGACGAGCTCGACCGCCGCGGCCGGTCGCTGCGCGGGCCGAAGCCCGGTGAGCCGGGATGCCCAGTCGGTCGGTTCCTCGGCGGCGGTGGTGTGCGGGGCGACGGCCAGGTCGGTGAGGAACGGCGGCGGGTTGGTGAACCGGGTCCAGTCCACGTCGGCGACCGCGACCGCGGCGTCGCCGGAACGCACGGCCGCGTCGAGGGCGGTGAGCGCCGCGCCGGGTTCGATCGGGGCGAACCCGCCGCGGCGGACGCGCTGTTCGACGACGTCGGTGTCGGCGGCCATGCCGACCGACGCCCACGGACCCCAGGCGATCGCGGTGCCGACTCCGGTGCGGGCACGCCGCTCGGCCGCCCAGGCGTCCAGCGCGGCGTTCGCGGCGGCGTAGTTCGCCTGCCCCGCCGAACCGAACACCCCGGCGATCGACGTGAAGACGACGAACGCGCGCAGGTCGAACCCGGCGGTGACCGCGTCGAGCACGCGGGCGCCGTCGACCTTCGCGGACCACACCTCACGCAGGGCGTCGGGGGTGAGGCCTTCCAACACCCCGTCGCGCACCACGCCGGCGGTGTGCACGACGCCGGTCAGCGGCACCGGGAGGTCCGCCACGGCGGCGGTCATCGCGGCCTCGTCGGTCACGTCGGCCGCGACCACCCGCACGCCGGCGCCGAGCTCTTCCAGCTCACCGGCGAGGTCGACCGCACCGGGCGCCTCGAGCCCACGGCGAGACACCAGCACCAGGTACGACACACCCTGACCGGCCAGCCACCGGGCGACCTGCGCGCCGAGCCCCCCGGTGCCGCCGGTGACCAGCACCGCGCCCGACCAGCCCACCGGCTCCGCGGGGGCGGCGGTGGCATGGACGAGACGCCGCACGTACACCCCGGACGGCCGCACCGCGTAGTGGTCTTCCCCCGCCACCGGCGCGGCGAGCACCGCGGACAGGCGACGCAGCACACTCGGATCCGCTGCGGGGGGTAGGTCGACGACTCCGCCCCAGCGGTCCGGATGTTCCAGCGCGACGACCCGGCCGAGCCCCAGCAGCGCGGCCTGCGCCGGGTCGGGTGCGGGGTCGGCGCGTCCGGTGGCAACGGCACCCCGGGTGACCAGCCAGAGGCGGGCGTCGATCCCGGCGTCGCCCAAAGCTTGGACGGCGGTGACGGTCGACGCGAGCCCGAGCAGTGACAGCACCCCGGCGAATGGGCCGTTCTGCGCCCGCAGCCGCTCGGCGGTCTCGGTCCGGTCCGTCACTTCGATGACGGTGAGGTCGTCGAAGAGCGATGTGATCCGGTCCCCTGCCGGTGGGGTGAGGATCAGCCAGCGCCCGGCCGGCGGCGGCCCGTCGGGCACGGTCGTCAGGGGACGCCACGTGACGCGGTACCGCCAGGAGTCCGCGAGGGTCCGCGTGGTGAGGCTGTCGCGCCAGGCGTCGAGGCCGTCGAGTACGTCGCCGACCATGTCGACGGCGTCGATCCCGAGGCGGGAGGCGAGCGACTCGGGGCCGTCGGCGCGGACCGCGGACCACCAGTGGTCGGGAGCGGGTTCGAGTTCGGCCGGTCGGGGTGCCGGCCAGTAGCGCTGCCGCTGGAACGCGTAGGTCGGCACGTCGACCCGGCGCGGGTCGAGCCCGGCGAACGCGGTCTCCCAGGTGACGTCGGCGCCGCGCACGAACAGCTGCGCGAGGCCGCTCAGAAGCATCGTGACTTCGGGACGGTTCCGCCGCTGGATGGCGATCCCGTTCTCGACCAGCGCGGTCAGCGCGGTGTCCGGCCCCAGTTCGAGAACCGTGTCGACGCCCAGCTCACGCATGCTGGTCACGGCATCCGCGAAGCGCACGGGCTCGCGTACCTGCCGAACCCAGTAATCGACGCTGTCGAGCACGGCCACCCCGCCAGTGACCGTCGACACCACCGGTAAGGCAGGAGTTTGCAGGGTCACCCCGCCGAGCGCCTGGGCGAAGTCCGCCAGCATCGGGTCCATCAGCGGCGAATGGAACGCGTGCGAAACGCTCAACCGTTTGTACTTCACGGTCAGGCGCTCCACCGCCTCGGCGGTGCCCGACAACACCACCGCCTGCGGCCCGTTCACCGCCGCGAGCGCCAGATCCTCACCCAGCAGGTCCCGGACATCGTCTTCCGACGCGTTCACCGCCACCATCGCCCCACCCGCGGGCAGGGCGTCCATCAGCGACGCACGCGCCCACACCAACGCACACGCATCCGCCAGCGACAACACCCCCGCCACATGCGCCGCGGTCACCTCACCGATCGAATGGCCCGCCACCGCCGCCGGACGCACCCCGAACGACTCCACCAGCCGCCACAGGGCGACTTCGACCGCGAACAACGCCGGCTGCGCCCAGCCCGTGCGGGCCAGGGCCTCGGTGTCATCGCCCCACATCACCGAACGCACGTCGGTGGCGAACTCGGCGAGCACCTCGTCCAACGCCTCCGCGAACACCGGGAACCGGTCATACAACTCCCGGCCCATCCCGAGGCGCTGCGCACCCTGGCCGGTGAAGACCACACCGACCGTCGGATCCGCGGCCACCCCTCGCGCCAGCTCCGTACCGTCGAGCAGCACCGCCCGGTGCTCGAACACCGACCGGCGCGTCAACGACCAGCCGACGTCCACCGGGTTCCCCTCGACCCGGCCCACCTGGCCGATCTGCGCGTCCAGCGCCGCGGAAGTCCTCGCCGACACCACCCACGGCACCGCCGCCTCCGCCGTCGCGGGCACCGGCGCCGCCGCCGGAGCCTGCTGCACGACGACGTGCGCGTTGGTGCCGCTGATCCCGAACGCCGACACACCGGCCCGCCACGGCCGGTCGACGGCGGGCCAGTTCTCCGCCGAGGTGAGCAGCCGCACCGCTCCGGCGGTCCAGTCCACGTGCGACGTGGGCGGGTCGGCGTGCAGGGTCGGCGGCACCGTGCCGTGGCGCATCGCCAGGACCATCTTCATGACGCCGGCCACCCCGGCGGCCGCCTGGGCGTGGCCGATGTTCGACTTGATCGAGCCCAGTAGCACGGGCCGGTCGGCGGGGCGTCCCTGGCCGTAGGTGGCGATCAGCGCGTCCGCCTCGATCGGGTCACCGAGGACCGTGCCCGTGCCGTGCGCCTCGACCACGTCGACATCCGCCGGGGTCAGGCCCGCGGACGACAGCGCGGCCCGGATCACGCGCTGCTGCGAGGGCCCGTTCGGCGCCGTCAGCCCGTTCGACGCACCGTCCTGGTTGACCGCGGAGCCGGCCACCACGGCCAGGATCTCGTGGCCGTTGCGCCTGGCGTCGGAGAGCCGTTCGAGAACCAGTACCCCGACACCCTCGGCCCAGCCCGCGCCGGACGCACCCTCACCGAACGAACGACACCGACCGTCGGGCGCCAAGCCGTTGCCCTGCGCGGTGAACGACACGAACGCACCGGGCGAGCACATCAGCGCCGCACCACCGGCGAGCGCGAGTTCGCACTCCCCGGCCCGCAGCGCCTGCGCAGCCAGGTGAATGGCCACCAGCGACGACGAGCACGCGGTGTCGACCGAGACCGCGGGACCCTCCAGCCCCAGCACGTACGACAAGCGGCCCGACAACACGCTCGCGACCGCGCCCGTCGAGCCGAACAGCGACATGTCGAAGCCGGCTTCGGTCAGCACGCTGACGTAGTCCTGGCTGGACGTTCCGACGTAAACGCCGGTGCGGGAGCCGCGCAGCGACGCCGGGTCGAGACCGGCCCGCTCCAGCGCCTCCCAGGACACCTCGAGCAGCAGCCGCTGCTGCGGGTCCATGGCGACGGCCTCACGCGGGGAGATGCCAAAGAAATCCGCGTCGAAGTCGGCGACGTCGTACAGGAAACCGCCCTCGGTGGCGGCGCTCGACCCGGCGGCCAGCGCGTCCAAGTCCCAGCCGCGGTCGGCCGGGAACGCGGACACCACGTCCCGGCCGGAGGAGACCACGTCCCAGAGGTCCTCCGGCGTCCGCACGCCGCCGGGGTACCGGCAACCCATGCCGACGATCGCGATCTGCTCCGACGCGGCCGCGACCAGCTGCGCGTTGCGCTCCCGGAGTCGCTCGATCTCCTTCAGCGACGACCGAAGTGCCTCGATGTACTGGCTATCGGGAGTGGTCATCGCGCTCTCCAGGCTGCATCAGGGCGTGGTGTTCTCGGAGACCAGTCGCAGCAGGCTCTCGCCGTCCATGTCGTCGAGGGACGTGCTGGCTTCCGGGGCCGGGTCCGAGCTGTCGTCGTTCGTGGCTGCCTGCAGAATCAGGTCGAGCAGGCCGGCGCGGCGCAGCCGGGCGATCGGGACGGTGGCGAGCGCGGCACGGATCTGCGCGTCCGGGTCGGCCGGCGTGGCGCCGTTGCTGTCGGGGAACAGCAGGCCGTGCAGGTGCTGCGCCAGCGCGGTCGACGTCGGGTAGTCGAAGACCAGCGCGGCGGGCAGGGGCAGGCCGGTGCTGGCGCGCAGGCGGTTACGCAGTTCGACGGCGGTCACCGAGTCGAACCCGAGGTCGCGCATCGCCCGGCCGGCCGGGATCGCGTCGGCACCGTCGTGCCCGAGGGCGCGTGCGGCCTCCAAGCGGACGGTCCGCAGCAGCACCTTGACCCGATCCTCCGCGGGCAGCGGCGCCAGCTCGTGCCGCAGCGGCGAGCCGCCGGCCGGCTCGCCGGTGTCGTCGCGCAGCGCGTCGGCGACCTCGGGCAGGTCCGACAGCAGCGGGCTGGGACGTGCGGCGGTGAACGTCTCGGCGAAGCGTGGCCAGTCCATCGCGGTCACGGTCAGAGCGGTGTCCCCGCCGGTCAGCGCCTGTTCGAGCGCGGCGAGGGCCTGCTCGGACGGCATCGGCAGGACACCGCGTCGGCGCAGGCCTTCGACGACGGCCGGGTCGGCGGCCGCTCCCGCGCCGCCCCAGGCTCCCCAGGACACGGCGGTGGCCGGCAGGCCGAGGCCGTGCCGGTACTGGGCGAGGGCGTCGAGGTAGGCGTTGGCCGCGGCGTAACCGCCCTGGCCGCCGCCGCCCCAGACACCCGCACCGGACGTGAACAGCACGAACGCGTCGAGCGACGTGTCGGCCGTGAGCTCGTGCAGGGTCCGCCCGGCGTCGGCTTTCGGGCCGGTGATCCCGGCGAGCCCCTCCGTGGTGAGCTCGCTGACGGGCGCGTCGCCCTCGAAGACGGCGGCGGCGTGCACGACGCCGCGCAGGGGTCCGGCGTCCTGTACGACCATGGCGAGGCCCGCCCGGTCCGTGACGTCGCAGGCGACCACTGTCGCTTCGGCGCCGTCGCTTTGCAGGCGCGCGACGAGGTCGGCAGCGCCGGGCGCTTCCGGGCCGCGGCGGCTGATCAGGACGAGGTGCTCGGCACCGGAGCGGGCCAACCAGCCGGCGACGACCGCGCCAACACCGCCGGTCCCACCCGTGATCAACCAGGTCCCTGAAGTCCGCCACGCGGCCGCACCGTTGGTAGCCGCGCCGTTCGCGGCGCCGGTCGGGGCCGCAGCGGTCGGGACCGAGCCGGTCGGGGCGTGACGGAGGCGACGGCCGAACGTTCCGGTGGGCCGGACCGCCACCTGATCCTCGACGCCGCCGAGCGCCCCGGCCAGGCCGGCGGCGATCCGGTCGTCCACGTCGTCGGGAAGGTCGATCAACCCGCCCCAGCGGGTCGGCTCCTCCAGCGCGGCCACGCGGCCCAGACCCCAGATCATCGCCCGTGCCGGGTCCACGATCTCGCCGGGCTGCGTCGCCACGGCGTTGCGGGTCACGCACCAGACCGGACCGTCCGTGCGCCGCAGCGCCACAGCGACGTCCAGCGGGTCGTCGGCCAGACAGATCACGCCGTCGTAGGTTTCTCCGTCGTCGTCGATCGAGAGATCGTCGGCGTGGGTGCTTAGACCCTCGCGGACCTGGACCGCCCAGGCGTCCGGCGCCTCGGGCAGGACCAGCAGCCACCGCCCGGTCAGCCGCCCGGGACTCGTCGCCAGGGGGCTCCACCCGATCGTGTACCGCCACGAATCCGCCCGCGCGCTCGTGTCCCGGCGCTCCCGCCAGGCACTCAGCGCAGGCGCGACCACCGCCGCGGTCTCCTCGTCCAGCGCGAGCTGCGCCGCCAGCGCACCGGCGTCACCTCCACCGAGCGACTCCCACCATCCGTCGGACTCGATCACCGGTCCTCCACTGCCTTCGAGCCAGTAGCGACGCCGCTCGAACGCGTACGTCGGCAACGCCACCCGCCGCGGGTTCAGCCCCGCGAACCACGACGACCACTCCACGTCCACACCCGCGACGAACGCCGCACCCAGCGACGCCCCGAACCGGTCAAGGCCGCCGTCGTCCCGCCGGAGCGACTCGACCACCGCGACCGCGTCGTCGCCGCCCTGCCAGGCTTCGAACGTCTGCTCGATGCCGAGCCCCAACAGCGGATGCGCGGACATCTCCACGAACACCCGATGACCGTCCACGAACGCGGCCTCCACCGCCGAACGCATCCGCACGGTCTGCCGCAGGTTCGACAACCAGTAGGACGCGTCCAGCGTTTCGCCGTCGATCCTCGCCCCGGTCACCGTCGAGTACATCGGCACCCGCGGCACCATCGGCCGGATCCCGGCCAGCACCCGCAGCACCTCGTCCGCGACCTGATCCACCTGCGGACCGTGCGACGGATAGTCCACATTCACCCGACGCGCACGCACACCCTCGTACGTGAACCGCGCGTGGAGCTCGTCCAGCAGATCGTCCGGACCGCTGATCACCGTCGACGACGGCCCGTTCTCCGCCGCGACCGCCACCCCCGCCGGGAGCTCACCAAGCTCATCCACCGGCAGCGCCACCGACATCATCCCGCCGGTACCCCGCAACGCCACCAACGCCCGGCTCCGCAGACCCACGACCGCCGCCGCGTCACGCAGCGACAACGCCCCGGCGACATAGGCCGCCGCGATCTCACCCTGGGAGTGGCCGATCACCGCGCCCGGCGTCACCCCGAACGACTCCCACACCTGCGCGAGGCCCACCATCACCGTGAACAACACCGGCTGAACGACCTCAACCCGATCGAACACCGCCGAGTCGCCGTTGCCGACCACCGCGTCCACGATCGACACCCCGACCATCGGATCGAGGACCTCCGCACACTCCGTCACCGTGTCCCGGAACACCGCCGAGTTCGCCCACAACTCCCGACCCATCCCCCACCACTGCGCCCCCTGCCCCGGGAACACCCACACCGGAGCGACACCACGGGCACCGGACGAGGCCGGAACACCGTCAAGCGCGCCCACCAGCTCAGCCCTGGACGTGCCCCACACGACCGCCCGGTACGGCAACCGCGCCCGCGTCGACACCAGCGACCACCCGACGTCCACCGCCGGAACATCCGTCCCAACCACCGCGGACGCGAGCCGATCCGCCTGCCCACGCAACGCACCCGCCGACCGAGCCGACACCACCCACGGCACGAGCGCATCGGTCGTCGGGGCCGGGAGTTCCGGCACCGCCGGAGGCTGCTCCAGCACCACGTGCGCATTCGTGCCACTGATCCCGAACGCCGACACACCCGCCCGCCACGGCCGATCCACCGCCGGCCACTCCGTCGGTTCGGTCAGCAGCTCCACCGCACCAGCCGCCCAGTCCACGTGCGAAGACGGACGATCCACGTGCAACGTCGCCGGCACCACACCATGACGCAACGCCAACACCATCTTGATCACACCAGCGACACCCGCCGCCGCCTGCGCATGACCAATGTTCGACTTCACCGACCCCAACAACAACGGCCGCCGACGCCCCTGGCCATACGTCGCCAACAACGCCTGCGCCTCAATCGGATCCCCGAGAGCCGTCCCGGTGCCATGCGCCTCCACCACATCCACATCCGCCGGAGACAGCCCCGCCGAACCGAGCGCCGCCCGAATCACCCGCTGCTGCGACGGACCATTCGGCGCCGTCAACCCGTTCGACGCACCGTCCTGGTTCATCGCCGAGCCACGCACGACCGCGAGCACCTCATGGCCGTGACGCCGCGCGTCGGACAACCGCTCCACCACGACGACGCCGATCCCCTCGGCCATGCCGAAACCGTCGGCACCGTCGGAGAACGCCTTGCAGCGGCCGTCGGGCGAAAGGCCCCCCTGGCGCGAGAACGCGATCAACCCACCCGGGTTGGACATCACCATCACACCGCCGGCGAGCGCGAGGCTGCTCTCCCCCGTCCGCACGGACTGGCAGGCCAGATGCAACGCGACCAGCGACGACGAACACGCGGTGTCAAGCGTGACCGCAGGACCTTCGAGCCCGAACACGTACGCGACCCGACCGGAGATGACGCTGTGCGCGGATCCGGTCACCAGGTGCGGGTCGTCGCTCCGCACGTCGCTGCCGTAGTCCGCCGACACGGCACCGATGAAGGTGCCGGTCGACGTGCCACGCAGCGACGTGGGGTCGATACCGGCGTCCTCGAACGCCTCCCACGAGGCCTCGAGCAGCAGGCGCTGCTGCGGATCCATGGCGACAGCTTCCCGCGGCGAAATCCCGAAGAACCCTGGATCAAACTCGCCGACTCCAGTGAGAAACCCACCTCGAACGGTGTATGCGTCTCCCGGCCGATCCGGGTCCGGTTCGAACTGGATATCCGATTTGCTCCCACGGTCGGCGGGGAACGGCGCGATCGCGTCGACGCCGTCGAGGACGAGTTTCCACAGCTCATCGGGGCTGTTCACGCTGCCGGGGTAACGACAGGCCATGCCGACGATGACGATCGGGTCGTCGGTCGTGGCCACCGCGGCCGGTACCACCGGAACGGGCTCGGCCGCGCCGTAGAGCTCGTCGAGCAGGAACCGCGCCAGCGCGGTCGGCGTCGGGTAGTCGAACACCAGCGTCGCCGGGAGCGTGAGCCCGGTCGCCGCGGTCAGCCGGTTACGCAGGTCGACAGCGGTGACCGAATCGGCGCCCAGGTCGCGGAACGCGGCGTCGGTGCTGACGTCGGTGACCGAGGTGTACCCGAGGACGGTCGCGGTCTGCGCGCGGACGAGGTCGACGGCGGCCTGCTGCCGTTGCTGCGCGTCGAGCGCGGCCCAGCGCTGGGCGAGTCCGTCGAGCGGCTCCGACGTGGCGGTGGCGAGTGCCCGGACCTCGGGCAGATCGGCGATGAACGGACTCGGCCGTAGTGCGGTGTAAGCCACCGCGAACCGGTCCCACCGGACGTCGGCGATCATCACCGACGGCAACCCCGACCCCAGCGCGTCAGCGAGAGCCCTGGTGGCGAGCCGCGGTGCCATCGGCAGGAAGCCGTGACGGCGGGAGGTCTCCGCGTCGCCCAGGCCCGCGTCCCACGGTCCCCACGCGACGGTCAGCGCGGGGAGCCCCTGCTCGTGCCGCAACGCGGCCAACGCCTCCAGGTAGACGTTGCCGGGCGCGTAATTGCCCTGCCCGGGAACACCGAATACACCACCCGTGGAGGAGAACAGCACGAACGCCTCCACCGGCATCTCCGCCGTCAGCTCGTGCAGGTTCCACGCGCCACCGGCCTTGACCCGCAGCACACCCTCCAGCCGCTCCGGAGTCAGGTCCTCGATCAACCCGTCGTCCAGCACGGCCGCGGTGTGCACCACCATCCGCAGCGGCGGAAGCCCCGCCAGCGCCCCGGCGAGCGCCTCCCGATCGGCCACGTCACACGCGACCAGCGTCACCCGAGTACCCGACAGCTCCGCGAGCAGCTCGTCGGCGCCCGGCGACTCCGGACCCCGCCGGCTCAGCAGAACCAGATGCTCAGCACCGTTGGCGGCCAGCCAACGCGCCACCTCCCGGCCCAGACCACCCGTCCCACCGGTGACCAGGATCGTCCCGGACGGCACGGACCACGCGACGGGCTCGGCGCGGTCGTGCACGAGCCGACGCCCGAACAGCCCGGTGTCCCGCACCACGACCTGGTCCTCGGTTCCGGCCAGCGCGGCCCCGAACGCCCGCAGCGCGGTGTCCGACAGCTCCGCCGGCAGGTCGATCAACCCACCCCACCGATCCGGGTACTCCATCGCCACGACCCGGCCCAGACCCCACACCAGCGCCTGCTCGGGATCGGTGGCCACCGCACGCGTCACACACCACAGCGGCGCGTCGATCCCGTCGAGGCGCTGAACCAACGACAACGTCTCCGCCACGTCACCGAGCAGCGACAACACACCCGCGTAGGCACCCGCAGGCAGTTCGCCACCGCTCACTACCACCACATCGCCGACGACGTCGAGGAGCCGCGACACCCACGCGGACCCCGCGTGCTCCGCCGGAACCACGACCAGCCAGGTGCCCTCAGCGCGCGCCGACGACGTCGGCAGCGGCGACCAGACCTCGCGGTACCGCCAGGCCGAGACCGCCGAGCGGTCACGGTGACGGCGGCGCCAGTCGGCGAGCACGGGCAGCGCGGGCGCGAGCGCGGCGAGTTCGTCGGTGCCGAACCCGCTGCCGTCGAGGTCCCGGCGTTCGACGGCGTCCCAGAAGCGTGTGTCCTCCGCGTCGTGCTCCAGCGCGGCGGGAACGGGCTCCAGCCAGTACTTCTGCCGCTGGAACGCGTAGGTCGGCAGGGCGACCCGCTGCGGTGCGGCGGGCGCGTGCACCGCGGCCCAGTCGACGTCGACGCCGGCGACGTAGGCCTCGGCGAACGACGTCAGCATCCGGGCCGGGCCTCCGTCGTCACGGCGCAGGGTGCCCACGACGACGGCCGTGGCCGACGCGGCGCTGATCGTGTCGGTCAGGCCGACGCCCAGCACGGGATGCGGCGACACCTCTACGAACGCGCCGAACCCCTCGTCGAGCAGCCCGCGTACCGCGGTGTCGAAGCGCACCGGCTCACGCAGGTTCCGGAACCAGTACTCGGCGCCCAGCTCGGACCCGGAGATCCAGCGGCCCTCCACCGTGGAGAACATCCCGGTGTCCGACGCGACCGGGGTGAGGCCGGACAGCCGGGCCAGCAGCTCCTCGCGCAGCACGTCGACGTGCGGCGAGTGCGACGCGTAGTCCACGTCCACCCGGCGGGCACGGACGCCGGCGGCGTTCCAGGCGGCGGCCAGTTCGTCCAGCAGCCCGGCCTCGCCGGACACCACGATCGACGACGGGCCGTTCACTACCGCGAGCGCCACGCCGTCCGGCAACTCCGTGTCCGGCGGTACGGCCACCGAGAGCATGCCTCCCCGACCGGCGAGGTGCTCGGCGATCAGCGCCGCCCGGATCGCGACGATCCGCGCACCGTCGTCCAGCGAGAGCAGCCCGGCCACGCACGCCGCGGCGACTTCGCCCTGCGAGTGGCCCACGACCGCCGCCGGACGCACCCCCGCGGACTCCCAGACCGCGGCGAGCGACACCATCACCGCCCACAGCACCGGCTGCACGACCTCGACCCGATCGAACACCGCCGGATCGTCGAGGACGTCCGCCACCGACCAGCCCAGCGCATCCGAGCACTCGGCCAGCCGCGCCGCGAACACGGGTGACGTGGTCAGGAGCTCGCGCCCCATCCCGACCCACTGCGACCCCTGTCCCGGGAACACCATCGCGACCTGGCCGAGGTCCTGCGCCCAGCCGTGGACGATGCCCGGGCCGTCGAGGTCTCGGAGGGCGTCGGCGAGCGCGGAACGCTCGGCGGCGATCGCCACGGCCCGGTACGGCAGGGCCGCGCGGGTCCTCGCGAGCGACCAGCCCACGTCCGCCGCGGACAGGTGCGGACGCTCGTCGGAGAACGCGGCCAGCCGCGAGGCCTGCTCCCGAAGCCCGCCACCCGACCGAGCCGAAACCGCCCAGGCGACGGCCGCCCCACCGTCGTCCCCCGACGGCCCGACCGGCGCGGCGGCCGATTCGGACTCGGCCGGCCCGACCGCCGGGGCGAGCGTCGCCGCAGACGTGGCCTGCCCGAGCGTCGCCAGGCCGGGGGCCAAGACAGGAGTCGGGGCGGGTGGGGCCTGTTCCAGGAGTACGTGGGCGTTCGTGCCGCTGATGCCGAACGCGGAGACTCCGGCGCGCCAAGGCCGTCCGAGCGCGGGCCAGTCGGTGGCCGAGCTCAACAGGCGTACCGCGCCCGAGTCCCAGTCCACGTGCGACGACGGCGTCGCGGCGTGCAGCGTCGGCGGCAGCTGGCCGTGACGCAGGGCCTGCACCATCTTGATGACGCCGGCGACGCCGGCCGCCGCCTGGGTGTGCCCGATGTTCGACTTGATCGACCCGAGCCACAGCGGCCGGTCAGCGGGTCGGTCCTGCCCGTAGGTGGCGAGCAACGCCTGCGCCTCGATCGGGTCACCGAGCGCGGTGCCGGTGCCGTGGGCCTCGACCGCGTCGACGTCGGCGGCGGTCAGTCCGGCACCGGCCAGGGCCTGCCGGATCACCCGCTGCTGCGACGGCCCGTTCGGCGCCGTCAACCCGTTCGACGCACCGTCCTGGTTCATCGCCGAGCCACGCACGACCGCGAGCACCTCGTGGCCGTTACGCCGAGCGTCGGAAAGCCGTTCGACAACAACGAGGCCGACACCTTCCGACATGCCGATGCCGTCGGCGCCGTCGGAGAACGGCTTGCAGCGGCCGTCGGCGGCGAGCGCGCGCTGCCGGGACATGCCGACGAACGAGACCGGCGTCGACATCACCATGGCGCCACCCGCGACCGCCAGCGTGCTCTCCCCGGACCGTACCGACTGGCAGGCCAGATGCAGAGCGACGAGCGACGACGAGCACGCGGTGTCGAGCGTGACCGCGGGGCCTTCGAGCCCGAACACGTAGGAGATACGACCGGAGATGACGCTGGGCGCGGTGCCGGTGACCAGGTGTCCCTCGGCGGTGTCCGCGACCTCCGGGACGCTGAGCGCGTAGTCGGGGAAGCCCGCGCCGATGAACGTGCCGGTCGGCGTGCCCCGCAGCGTCGCGGGGTCGATGCCGGCGTCCTCGAACGCCTCCCAGGTGGCTTCCAGCAGCAGCCGCTGCTGCGGGTCCATCGCGACGGCCTCGCGCGGCGAGATCCCGAAGAAGCCGGGGTCGAACTCGCCGACGTCGGAGAGGAAACCACCGTGGGCGGTGTAGGTGCGGCCGGGCCGGTCGGGGTCGGGGTCGAACAGCGCGTCGGTTTCCCAGCCCCGGTCGGCGGGGAACGGGGTGATCGCGTCGACGCCGTCGGCGACGAGCCGCCAGAGCTGGTCGGGGTTGCTGACACCACCGGGGTAGCGGCAGGCCATGCCGACGATGACGATCGGGTCGTCGGTCGTCGCGACCACTGCCGGTAGCGCCGGTACGGGCTCGGCGGCGCCGTAGAGCTCGTCGAGCAGGAGCTGTGCCAGTGCGGCCGGGGTCGGGTAGTCGAACACCAGCGTGGCGGGCAGTTTGAGGCCGGTCGCCGCGGTCAGCCGGTTACGCAGGTCGACAGCGGTGACCGAGTCGGTCCCCAGGTCCTTGAACGGCGCCGCGGCGCTGACGTCGGCGGCGTCGGGGTAGCCGAGGACGGCCGCGGTCTGGGCGCGGACCAGGTCGAGCGCCGCGCGGTGACGCTGCCGGTCGTCCAGCGTGGACCAGCGTCCGGCGAGGCCGTCGAGCGGCTCCGGCGCGGCGGTCGCGAGCGCCCGCACTTCGGGCAGATCAGCGATGAACGGACTCGGGCGCAGCGCGGTGTAGGCGACCGCGAACCGGTCCCACCGGACGTCGGCGATCATCACCGACGGCAGCCCCGACCCGAGCGCGTCGGCGAGAGCCTGGGTGGCGAGCCGCGGCGGCATCATCATGAACCCGTGCCGCTGTGCGGTGGCACCGATTCCGGACTCGCCCATGCCGGCGCCGGCCCAGGTACCCCAGGCGACGGTGAGCGCGGGGAGCCCCTGCTCGTGCCGGAGCGCGGCCAGCGCTTCGAGGTAGACGTTGCCCGGCGCGTAGTTGCCCTGCCCGGGGACGCCGAACACGCCGCCCGTGGAGGAGAACAGCACGAACGCCTCGATCGGCATGTCGGCCGTCAGCTCGTGCAGGTTCCAGGCGCCACCGGCCTTGACCCGGAGTACACCGTCCAGGCGCTCCGGGGTCAGGTCCTCGATGAGGCCGTCGTCGAGCACCGCGGCGGTGTGCACCACCATCCGCAGCGGCGGAAGCCCCGCGAGCACTTCGGCGAGGGCATCCCGATCGGCCACGTCACAGGCGAGCAGCGTCACCCGGGTGTCCGACAGTTCAGCGAGCAGCTCGTCGGCGCCCGGGGACTCCGGACCGCGGCGGCTCAGCAGAACGAGGTGCTCGGCGCCGTTGGCGGCCAGCCAGCGCGCCACCTCCCGGCCCAGACCACCGGTGCCCCCGGTGACCAGGATCGGTCCGGACGGCACGGACCACGCGGTGCGCTCGACGTCGGCGGCGTGCTCCAACCGTCGGCCGTAGAGGCCGGAGTCGCGGACCGTGACCTGGTCTTCCACGCCGGTAAGCGCGGTCGCGAAGCCCTGCAGCGCGGTGTCCGACAGCTCGGCCGGCAGGTCGATCAACCCGCCCCAGCGATCCGGATGCTCCATCGCCACGACCCGGCCCAGACCCCACACCAGCGCCTGCTCGGGATCGGTGGCCACCGCACGCGTCACACACCACAGCGGCGCATCGATCCCGTCGAGGCGCTGAACCAACGACAACGTCTCCGCCACGTCACCGAGCAGCGACAACACACCCGCGTACGCACCCGCAGGCAGTTCGCCACCGCTCACTACCACCACATCGCCGACGACGTCGAGGAGCCGCGACACCCACGCGGACCCCGCGTGCTCCGCCGGAACCACGACCAGCCAGGTGCCCTCAGCGCGCGCCGACGACGTCGGCAGCGGCGACCAGACCTCGCGGTACCGCCAGGAGTCGATGAGTTCCTGGTCGGTGAGTGCCCGGTGGGTGGGGGCGGGGTCGAGCCAGTAGCGCTGGCGTTGGAAGGCGTAGGTGGGCAGGTCCACCCGGCGGGGGTTCGCCGAGGCGAACAGCGACGGCCAGTCGACGTCGACACCGGCGACGAACGCCTCGCCGAACGACGTGAACAGCCTGTGCAGCCCGCCGTCGTCCCTCCGCAACGAGCCCACCACCACGACGGGTTCATCACCGGCGATGTCGTTGAGCCCGACACCCAGAACCGGGTGCGGCGAGACCTCCACGAACACCCGGTAGCCCTCGGCGAGCAGGCCGCGGACGGCGGTGTCGAATTCCACCGGCTGCCGCAGGTTGCGGTACCAGTACTCCGCGTCCATCGCGGAGCCCTCGGCCCAGGCGCCCTCCACCGTGGAGAACATCGCCACCTCGGAGTCTGCGGGTGACACGTTCGCGAGGGCTGCCAGCAGGGCCGGGCGCAACCCCTCGACCTGCGCCGAATGGGCGGCGAAGTCCACGCCAGGGAGGGCCCAGCGCATCACACCCTGGGCGGCGAGCCGCCGCTCCACCGTGCCGATCGCGCCCGGGGAGCCGCTGACCGTGACCGACCGGGGGCCGTTGACCGCCGCGACCGAGACCTCCAGATCGGCGATCAGCTCGCGCACCCGATCCGCGGACTCCAACACCGAGAGCATCGCGCCGCGACCAGCCAGTTTCGAGGCGATCAGACCCGCCCGCGCGGACACGATCCGGGCGCCGTCTTCCAGCGAGAGGATCCCCGCGACACACGCGGCAGCGACTTCACCTTGGGAATGGCCCACCACCGCGGCGGGGCGCACGCCGACGGACTCCCACACCGCCGCCGTGGACACCATCACGGCCCACAGAACCGGCTGCACCACCTCGACCGCGTCCGAATCCAGCGCATCAGCGACCGACCAGCCCAGCGCCTCCGAACACTCCGCCAGCCGCGCCGCGAACACCTCCGAGGAAGCCAGCAACTCCCGGCCCATCCCCGCCCACGCCGCATCCTGACCGCCAAAAACGAACACCGGACGGGTCGCGTCGGGCAGCACACTGCCGGTCACCACCCCCTGGGTCGGAACGCCCGCGGCGAGCGCGTCCAGGCCATCGATCCCGGTGAGAACCACCGCACGGTGCGCCAGCCGCGCCCGCGACGACACCAGCGACCACCCCACGTCGAGGGCCGACGCCGCCGACCCGCGGACGAACCCCGCCAGCCGACCCGCCTGACCGGCAAGAGCCTCCGCCGACCGCCCGGACACCACCCACGGCACCACGTCCAGCGCCGCGGCCGAGGGCTGCTCAAGGGTCACGCGGGCACCACGGTCCGGCGCAGCAGCCGGGGGCTGCTCGAGGATCACGTGGGCGTTCGTGCCGCTGATTCCGAACGCCGACACACCCGCACGCCACGGGCGGTCCACCGACGGCCACTCCGTCGGCTCGGTGAGCAGGCGCACCGCTCCGGAGTCCCACTCCACGTGCGACGACGGCGTCTCGGCGTGCAGCGTGCGCGGCAGCACGCCATGGCGCATCGCCTGCACCATCTTGATCAGCCCGGCGACACCGGCCGCAGCCTGCGTGTGCCCCATGTTCGACTTGATCGAGCCGAGCCACAGCGGCCGGTCGGCCGGGCGGTCCTGCCCGTAGGTCGCGAGCAGCGCGTGGGCTTCGATCGGGTCACCGAGCGTCGTGCCCGTACCGTGCGCCTCGACCACGTCCACCTCGGACGGCACCAGACCACCGGCCGCCAGCGCCTGCCGGATCACCCGCTGCTGCGCCGGACCGTTCGGCGCGGTGAGCCCGTTCGACGCACCGTCCTGATTGACCGCCGACCCCCGCACCACCGCCAACACCTCGTGCCCGAGGCGACGCGCGTCGGAGAGCCGCTCGAGGACGAGCATGCCGACGCCCTCGCCCCACACGGTGCCGTCGGCGCCGTCGGCGAACGACTTGCACCGGCCATCGGGGGCGAGAACCCGCTGCCGGGAACCACCGACGAGCGCGGCCGGCGTCGACATGATCGTGGCGCCGCCGACGAGCGCGAGCGTGCTGTCGCCGCTGCGCAGAGACTGCGCGGCCAGGTGCAGCGCGACCAGCGACGACGAGCACGCGGTGTCGAGCGTCACGGCGGGGCCGTGCAGCCCGAGCGTGTACGCCACACGGCCGGACAGGATGCTCGGCGCGGTGCCGGTGATGAGATGGACGTCGGTGCCTTCCGGTGCCTCGGGCAGCGCGAGCGCGTAGTCGGGGTAACCGGCGCCGATGAACGTTCCGGTGAGGCTGCCGCGCAGCGTGGACGGGTCGATGCCGGCGCGTTCGAGGGCTTCCCAGGTGGTCTCCAGGACGAGTCGCTGCTGCGGGTCCATCGCGAGGGCTTCGCGGGGCGAGATGCCGAAGAAGCCTGGGTCGAAGCGGCCGACGTCGCCGACAAAACCGCCCTGCAGCGTGTAGGTGCGGCCGGAGCGGTCCGGGTCGGGGTCGAACAGCGCCGCGAGGTCCCAGCCGCGGTCGGCCGGTGCGTCGGTGACCGCGTCGACGCCGTCGGCGACGAGCTGCCACAGCGCCTCGGGGGTGTCGGCGCCGCCGGGGTAGCGGCACGCCATGCCGACGATGACCACGGTGTCGTCGTCCGACGCGGTGGCAGTGACGGTCAGGGCAGGCGCGGCGACCGTTTCGCCGGCCAGCTTCGTGTAGAGGAAGTCGACGAGCGCGACCGGATCCGGGTAGTCGAACACCATCGTCGCGGGCAGCCGCAGCCCGGTGACGGCGGCGAGGCGGGTGCGCAGGTCGACGGCGATCACCGAGTCGAACCCGAGGTCGCGGAACGCTCGCTGTTCGAGCACGGCGTCCGTGGAGTCGCGGCCGAGCGCGGCGGCGGCTTCGGTGCGCACGATCGACAGCAGCTGCCGGCGGGCGTCCGCGGCGGGCAGCCGGCGCAGCTGCGCGGCGTATTCGCCGAGGTCGGTCGGCTCGTCGTCGCCGGGGCGGGCGACCTGCAGCTCGCCGAGCAGCGGGCTCGGGCGGACGGCGGTGAACGTGGGGGCGAAGCGGTCCCAGTCCATCGCGGTGACGGTGGCCGTGGTTTCGGAGCGACTCAGCGCGTGTCCGAGCGCGGTGACGGCCTGTTCGGCGCTGATCGCGACGACACCCTGGCGGCGCAGCGCGGCGGCGGTCGGCTCGTCGAGGTCGGCGTCGACTCCGCCGAGGGAGAGGGCGGTCGCGGGCAGGCCGCGGTGGTGCCGGTACTCGGCGAGCGCGTCGAGGAACGCGTTCGCGGCGGCGTAGCCGGCCTGTCCGGCCGCTCCGAGAACGCCGTTGATCGACGTCAGGAGCACAAACGCGTCGAGGTCAACGCCGTCGGTGAGGTGGTGCAGGAGCCAGGCGTCGTCCATCTCGGCGCGCAGCGAGGCCCCGAGGCGATCCCCGTCGACGCGGTCGAGCGACTCCCCGTCGTCAATCGCGACAGCAGTGTGCACGACACCACGCAGCACCGTCGCTTCGCCCAGGGCAGCGGGACTCGGCACGACGGTCACGCGCACGCCGTCAGCACGAAGCCGCTTCACGATGCCGGGAGTGTCGTCGGAGACCGCGCCGTCTGGGGCCGCCCCGTAGTCGGGCGCGCCGTCGGGGGCGGCGCTGTCGCCGGTCAGGACCAGGTGTTCGGCGCCTTGGTGGGCTAGCCAGGTGGCGACGGCGGCGGGGAGGCCGCGGGTGCCGCCGGTGACCAGCCAGGTGCCGGAGGTGTGCCAGTGCCCCGGCGGCAGCGCGGCGGGAGCGGCGGGGCGCAGCCTGCGCCCGTGGACTCCCCCGGCCCGGACCGCGACCTGGTCCTCGGTGCCGCCCAACACTCCGGCGAGCCCGGTGATGATCCGCTCGTCGAGGGTCGCCGGCAGGTCGATCAGGCCGCCCCACCGGTCGGGCTGCTCCAGCGCGGCCACCCGGCCGAGACCCCAGATCGCGGCCTGCGCCGGGTCGACGTCACCCTCGGTGTCGACCACTACCGCCGCCCGCGTGACGCACCACACCGGACCGTCCGCCCGCGCCAGCACCGCAACCACATCCAGCGGCGAGCCCGGCAGACAGATCACCCCGTCGTACGCCCCGCCGTCGTCAGCGACCGTCAAGTCGTCGGCGACCGTCAGGTCGCCGTGGGCCCCGGGGTCGTCAGCGACCGTCAAGTCGTCGGCATAGGCGCGCAGAGCCTCACTTACCCGCACCGCCCACGCGTCCGGCGCCTCGGGCAGGACCAGCAGCCACCGCCCGGCCAAGCGCCCCGCGCTCACCGGCAGCGGACTCCACCCCACGGCGTACCGCCACGAATCGAGCCGCGCCGTGGTGTCCCGACGCTCCCGCCACGCACGCAGCGCGGGCGCGACCACCGCCGCGGTCTCCTCGTCCACCGCGAGCTGCGCCGCCAGCGCACCGGCGTCACCTCCACCGAGCGACTCCCACCATCCGTCGGACTCGATCACCGGTCCTCCACTGCCTTCGAGCCAGTAGCGACGCCGCTCGAACGCGTATGTCGGCAACGCCACCCGCCGCGGGTTCAGCCCCGCGAACCACGACGACCACTCCACGTCCACACCCGCGACGAACGCCGCACCCAGCGACGCCCCGAACCGGTCAAGGCCGCCGTCGTCCCGCCGGAGCGACTCGACCACCGCGACCGCGTCGTCGCCGCCCTGCCAGGCTTCGAACGTCTGCTCGATGCCGAGCCCCAACAGCGGATGCGCGGACATCTCCACGAACACCCGATGACCGTCCACGAACGCGGCCTCCACCGCCGAACGCATCCGCACGGTCTGCCGCAGGTTCGACAACCAGTAGGACGCGTCCAGCGTTTCGCCGTCGATCCTCGCCCCGGTCACCGTCGAGTACATCGGCACCCGCGGCACCATCGGCCGGATCCCGGCCAGCACCCGCAGCACCTCGTCCGCGACCTGATCCACCTGCGGACCGTGCGACGGATAGTCCACCTGCACCCGGCGCGCACGCACACCCTCGTACGTGAACCGCGCGTGGAGCTCGTCCAGCAGATCGTCCGGACCGCTGATCACCGTCGACGACGGCCCGTTCTCCGCCGCGACCGCCACGCCCGCCGGGAGCTCACCAAGCTCATCCACCGGCAGCGCCACCGACATCATCCCGCCGGTACCCCGCAACGCCACCAACGCCCGGCTCCGCAGACCCACCACGGTCGCGGCATCCCGCAAAGACAACGCCCCGGCGACGTACGCCGCCGCGATCTCACCCTGCGAGTGGCCGACCACCGCGCCCGGCGTCACTCCGAACGACTCCCACACCGACGCCAGGCCCACCATCACCGTGAACAACACCGGCTGTACGACCTCGACCCGGTCGAACACGGAGTCGTCACCGACACCCACGACCGCGTCCACGATCGAGGCACCCACCATCGGATCGAGAACCTCGGCACACTCCGTCACCGTGTCCCGGAACACCGCCGAGTTCGCCCACAGCTCGCGGCCCATCCCCCACCACTGCGCGCCCTGACCGGGGAACACCCACACCGGGGCGACGCCCCCGTCTGCGCTGCTACCCGGGGTGACGCCTGCGAGCCGGGCCGTCAGTTCAGCCGTGGAATCGCCCCACACGACCGCCCGATACGGCAGCCGAGCCCGGCTCGTCGCCAGCGACCACCCGACATCCATCGCGGAGGCCTCCCCCGCGGCGAACGCGGACGCCAGCCGAGCCGCCTGATCGCGGACCGCCGGCGCCGAACGGGCCGACACAACCCACGGCACCAGGGCCCCACTAACCGGAGACGGGCCCTCCGGCACCACCGGAGCCGCCGAGCCCGGGAGCGCAGGCGCCGCCGGAGCCTGCTCCAGCACCACGTGCGCGTTCGTGCCGCTGATCCCGAACGCCGACACACCCGCACGCCACGGCCGGTCCACCGACGGCCACGCGGTCGCCGACGTCAGCAGACGCACGTCACCAGTGGCCCAGTCCACGTGCGACGACGGGCGATCGACGTGCAACGTCGCCGGCAACACGCCGTGACGCAACGCGAGCACCATCTTGATGATCCCGGCCACGCCGGCCGCCGCCTGCGCGTGACCGAGGTTGGACTTCACCGAGCCCAGCCACAGCGGGCGATCCGCGGGCCGGTCCTGGCCGTAGGTCGCCAGCAGCGCCTGCGCCTCGATCGGGTCGCCGAGCGTCGTGCCGGTGCCGTGCGCTTCCACCACGTCGACGTCGGTCGCGGACAGTCCCGCCGACGCCAGCGCCGCGCGGATCACCCGCTGCTGCGACGGACCGTTCGGCGCGGTGAGGCCGTTCGACGCACCGTCCTGGTTGATCGCCGAGCCCCGCACCACCGCGAGCACCTCGTGGCCGTTGCGCCTGGCGTCGGACAGCCGTTCCACCACGACGACGCCGATGCCCTCGGCGAGACCGATGCCGTCGGCGGCGTCGGCAAATGCCTTGCACCGGCCGTCGGCGGCGAGCGCACGCTGCCGGGAGAAGCCGGTGAAGCCGCCGGGCGTCCCCATCACCATGACGCCGCCCGCGATCGCGAGCGTGCTCTCACCGGAACGCAGCGACTGGACGGCCAGGTGCAGCGCGACCAGCGACGACGAGCACGCGGTGTCCAGGGTGACCGCGGGGCCTTCCCAACCGAACGTGTACGAGACGCGGCCGGACAGCACGCTGGGAGCGGTGCCGGTCACCAGGTGCCCCTCGGAGCCTTCGACGGGCCGCTGCACGCTGGACGCGTAGTCCGCGGCCCCGGCGCCGATGAACGCGCCGGTGCGGCTGCCGCGCAGGGTCGACGGGTCGATGCCCGCGTCCTCGATCGCCTCCCACGACGTCTCGAGCAGCAGACGCTGCTGCGGGTCCATCGCGGCCGCCTCACGCGGCGAGATGCCGAAGAAGTCGGTGTCGAACTGGGCGGCGCCGTGCAGGAAGCCGCCCTTCGTCACGTAGGTGGTGCCGGGCCGGTCGGGGTCGGGGTCGTAGATCGCCCCGGCGTCCCAGCCCCGGTCGGTGGGGAAGTCGGAGATCGCGTCGGTCTCGTCGATCACGAGCCGCCACAGGTCCTCGGGGCGCTCGACGCCGCCGGGGTACCGGCAGGCCATGCCGACGATGACGATCGGGTCGTCGGTCGTCGCCACCGCCGTCGGGGCCTCGGTTTCCGGCGCGGACGCGGTGCCGATGAACTCGTCGAGCAGGTACTGGGCCAGCGCCGACGGCGTCGGGTAGTCGAACACGAGCGTGGCAGGCAGCGTGCGGCCGGTGGCCGTCGAAAGCCGGTTGCGCAGGTCGACGGCGGTGACCGAGTCGAAGCCGCTGTCCTTGAACGCGTGCCGCTCCGCGATCGGATCGGCGGAGGCGTACCCGAGCACCGCGGCAGCCTGCGACCGCACGAGGTCGAGGACGACCTGCCGGCGTTCGGCGGCCGGCAGCGGGCGGAGCCGGCCGGCGAACGCGCCGTCGGCGTCGAGCTCCGCGGTCCGCGCCGCGTCGAGGGCCCTGCGGACGTCCGGTACGTCGTCGAAGAGTCGGGTGGCGCGGCCGGACGTGTAGATCGGGTAGTAGGTGTCCCAGGTGATGTCGGCGACGGCGACCGCGGCGTCCTGCTCGTCGATCGCCAGCCGGAGCCCGTCGAGGGCCAGCCGGAGGTCCATGAACTTCAGGCCGGTGCGCAGGACGTCGAGCGGGTCGAACGTGGCGTCGGTGACATCGTCGGGCCACTTGCCCCAGTGCACCGACGTCGCGGGCAGACCGCGCGACCGGCGGCTCGCGGCGAGCGCGGCGAAGTGCGCGTTGGCGGCGACGTAAGCGGCGTGCCGCCCACTGCTCCACATCCCGGCGGTGGACGCGTACAGCACGAACGCGTCGAGGTCCGCGTCGGCCAGGAGCTCGTCGAGGTTCGTGGCCCCGGCGACCTTGGCGTGCACGACCCGGGAGAACGAGTCCAGGTCGAGCTCGTTGATGGCCTGCAGCTCGATCACGGCGGCGGTGTGGAACACCGACCGCACCGGGTGGCCGGCCGCGGCCAGCCCGGCGAGCAGCTCACCGAGCGCGTCGCGGTCGGTGACGTCGCACGACACGACGTCGATCCGAGCTCGCGGCGACAGCTCGGCGACGAGGTCGGCGGCTCCGGGTGCGGCCGGTCCGCGGCGGCTGACCAGCACGAGGTGCTCGGCACCGGCGTCGACGAGCCAGCGGGCGAGGTGCGGTGCGATCGTGCCGGTGCCGCCGGTGAGCAGGATGGTGCCGCGCGGCGCCCAGTGCTGGTCGGAGCGCCGGACGGCCGGTGCGGGGACGATCCGGCGGATCCACAGGCCGGTGTCGCGGACGGCGACCTGATCCTCGTCGCCGCCGAGCGCACGGACGAGACCGTCGACGGAGTCGCCGGGTGGCAGGTCGACGAGGCCGCCCCAGCGGCCGGGGAACTCCAGCGCGGCGGTCCAGCCGACGCCCCACGCCTGGGCGAGCGTGGGGTCGAGCAGCGGGTCGCCGGTGCCGACGCTGACCGCGCCGCGGGTCACCGCCCAGAGCGGTGCCTCGATCCCGGCGTCGCCGAGCGCCTGGACGAGCACTACCGACAGGGCGACGCCGAGCGTCAGCTCCGGGTGGCGCGTACTGCGCCACCCGGCGCCCGCAACGACCGAGACGACGCCCTGGAGGTCCTCGACGCCCTGGAGGCGTGCCGCGAGCTCGGCGCGGTCGACGCACGACTCGTCGAGCACGATCCGGCGCACGTCCGCTCCGGCGGCGGCCAGCGCGTCGGCCTCGGACGTGCCGGTGAGCCCGTCGACGCTGATCAGCAGCCAGGTTCCGGTGAGCGTGGCCGGTGCCGGTGAGGTCCACGGCCGCCAGACCTCCCGGTAGCGCCAGGCGTCGGTGACGTCGCGGTCACGGCGTCGGCGACGCCAGTCGGCCAGGGCGGGCAGCACTTCGGCGAGGGCATCCGCGTCGACCGCCGTCGTGGCGGCGATGGCGCGGAGGTCGTGACGCTCGACGGCGTCCCAGAAGCGGGCGTCCTCGGGGTCGGTTTCGGTGCGGGGTTGGCCGGTCGGGAGCCAGTAGCGCTGGCGTTGGAAGGCGTAGGTGGGCAGGTCGATCCGGCGAGCATTGGCGGGTGCGAACACCGCGCTCCAGTCGACGTCGACGCCGGCGACGAACGCCTCGCCGAACGACGTGAACAGTCTGTGCAGCCCACCGTCGTCCCGGCGTAGCGAACCGACCACGACGACGGGTTCGTCACCGGCGATGTCGTTGAGCCCCACGCCCAGAACCGGGTGCGGCGAGACCTCGACGAACACCCGGTAACCCTCTTGCAGCAGACCGCGGACGGCGGTCTCGAACTCCACCGGCTGCCGCAGGTTGCGGTACCAGTACTCCGCGTCCATCGCCGATCCCTCGACCCAGGCGCCCTCCACCGTGGAGAACATCGCCACGCCGGAGTCCGCCGGTGACACGCCTTCGAGGGCTTCCAGCAGCGCCGGGCGCAGCCCCTCCACCTGCGCTGAATGCGCGGCGAAATCCACCCCGGGCAGGGCCCATCGCATCACACCCGCGGCCGCCAGACGCCGCTCCAACGCCCCGATGGCCTCCGGGGAGCCGCTGACCGTGACCGACCGGGGGCCGTTCACCGCCGCAATCGACACGTCCAGGTCAGCGATCAGCGCACGCACCCGCTCGGCGGACTCCAGCACCGAGAGCATCGCCCCGTGGCCGGCCAGTTCCGAGGCGATCAGACCCGCCCGAGCCGACACGATCCGGGCGCCGTCCTCCAGCGAGAGGATCCCTGCCACACACGCGGCAGCGACCTCACCCTGCGAATGACCCACCACCGCCGCCGGGCGAACACCGACCGACTCCCACACCGCCGCCGTGGACACCATCACCGCCCACAGAACCGGCTGCACCAGGTTCGAGTCCAAGGCATCCGCCACCGACCAACCCAGCGCCGTCGAACACTCCGCCAGCCGCGCCGCGAACACCTCCGAGGAAGCCAGCAACTCCCGGCCCATGCCGGCCCACGCCGCATCCTGGCCACCGAACACGAACACCGGGCGCTGGTCCTCGACCGTGACGGCGCCGGTGACGACGCCGGGAGCCGGTGCCGACGCGGCGACCGCGTCCAGACCGTCGACGGAGAACACGACCGCGCGGTGGCTCAACCGGGCCCGCGACGACACGAGCGACCACCCGACGTCGCTGGCCGAGGCCGCGGATCCGCGCACGAACGACGCCAGCCGACCGGCCTGACCAGCGAGAGCCTCCGCCGACCGAGCGGACACCACCCACGGCACGACGTCCAACGGCGTCCCCGCCGGAGAGTCCGGAACAGACGAGGGCTGCTCGAGGATCACGTGGGCGTTGGTGCCGCTGATCCCGAACGCCGACACGGCGGCGCGCCGGGGCCGGTCCACCGAGGGCCACTCGGTGGGCTCGGTGAGCAGGCGGATCGCACCGGCGTCCCAGTCGACGTGCGACGACGGCGTGCCGAGGTGCAGGGTGCGCGGCAGCACGCCGGCCCGGATGGCGTGCATCATCTTCAGGATTCCGGCGATCCCGGCGGCGGCCTGGGTGTGGCCGATGTTCGACTTGATCGAGCCGAGCAGCAGCGGCCGGTCGGCGGGGCGGTCCTGCCCGTACGTGGCGAGCAGCGCGTGGGCTTCGATCGGGTCACCGAGCGCGGTGCCGGTGCCGTGCGCCTCGACGGCGTCCACGTCGGACGACGTCAGACCGGCGCCGGCGAGCGCCTGCCGGATCACCCGCTGCTGGGCCGGGCCACTGGGTGCGGTGAGCCCGTTGGACGCGCCGTCCTGGTTGACGGCCGTGCCGCGCACCACCGCGAGCACCTCGTGGCCGAGGCGGCGGGCGTCGGAGAGCCGTTCGACGACCATCATGCCGGCGCCCTCGGACATGCCGATGCCGTCGGCGTCGTCGGAGAACGCCTTGGAGCGGCCGTCGCGGGCCAGGACGCGCTGCCGGGAGCCGCCGACGAACGCGTCCGGCGTGGACATGATCGTGGCCCCGCCGACGAGCGCGACGTCGCACTCACCCTGCCGCAGCGACTGCGCGGCCAGGTGCAGCGCGACCAGTGCCGACGAGCACGCGGTGTCGACGGTGATCGCCGGCCCTTCCAGGCCGAACGTGTAGGCGAGCCGGCCGGAGATGACGCTCGCCGTGATGCCGGTCCCGGCGTGGCCCTCGACGTCCTCGTCGGTGCGCTGCAGGACGGTGGCGTAGTCCTGGCCGTTCGTGCCGACGAACACGCCGGTCCGGGAGCCGCGCAGCCGCGCCGGGTCGATGCCCGCGCGCTCGATGGCTTCCCAGGTGGTCTCCAGCAGGAGCCGCTGCTGCGGGTCCATCGCCATCGCTTCGCGGGGCGAGATGCCGAAGAACTGGGGGTCGAACGCGGTGGCGTCGCTGACGAAGCCGCCTTCGACCGTGTACGTGTGGCCGGGCCGGTCGGGGTCCGGGTCGTAGAGCGCGCGGGCGTCCCAGCCACGGTCGGTGGGGAACGGTGCGATCGCGTCGCGGCCCTCGTCGACCAGCCGCCACAGGTCCTCGGGAGTGCTCACGTCGCCGGGGAAACGGCAGGCGGTCCCGACGATGACAACCGGGTCGTCGGCGAGCCCGGTGAGGGCGGGCACAGCCGGGGTCAGACGTTCCGCCGGGGTGCCGCCGTAGAGCTCGTCGAGCAGGTGACGGGAGAGCGCGGCCGGGGTCGGGTGGTCGAAGACGAGCGTGGCGGGCAGCCGCAGATCGGTGCCGTGCATCAGCCGGTTGCGCAGGTCGACGGCGGTGACGGAGTCGGTGCCGAGATCGCGGAACGGGGTCTCGGCAGAGATCTGGGCGCCCGACGCGTAGCCGAGGACCGCCGCCGTGTGCTCCCGGACGAGCTCCAGGACGGTGCGGAGCCGGTTCCGCGGGTCGATCGACGCCAGCCGCCGCTCGAGGGCGCCGAACTGCTCGGCGTCCGCGGCGACCGGCGACTGGTGCGGCCGGGCCTCGGGCAGCGCGGCGAGGAACGGCGCGGGCCGGAGCGCGGTGTAGGCGACGCCGAACCGGTCCCAGCGGATGTCGGCGACGACCGCCGAGGAGCGTCCGGAGCCGAGGACCGCGGCGAGGGCCTCGGTCGCGAGCCGTGGGTCCATCATCGCGAACCCGTGGCGGCGGGCCACCTCGCCGCGCGGCGAGACGTCGACGGCGCCGCCGGCCCAGGGACCGAAGCTGACCGACACACCGGTGAGCCCGGCGTCCCGGCGGTGCTGGACGAGCGCGTCGAGGAAACTGTCGCCGGGCGCGTGCAGGCCCTGGCCGGGGATGCCGAACACGGCGCCGATCGACGAGCAGACGACGAACGCGTCGAGCGGGTGGCCCAGGGTGAGCTCGTGCAGGTTCCAGGCCCCCGCAACCTTGGGGCGCAGCGCGGCGGCGAGACGCTCGGCGTCGACCTGCTCGAGCGGCGGTTCCTGGTCGATGTCGTCGGCGGCGGCGTGCACCACGCCGTGCAGCGTGAGCCCGTCGAGCACCGCGGCGAGGGCGTCCCGGTCGGCGAGGTCGCAGGCGACGACGTCGATCCGTGCTCCGAGGCGACGCAGGTCCTCGATCCGGTCGGTGGCGGCCGGGCCGGTGGTGCCGGTGCGGCCGACCAGCACGAGGTGTTCGGCGCCGCGGCCGACGAGCCAGCGGGTCAGGTGCAGCCCCAGCTCGCCGGTACCACCGGCGAGGAGCCAGGTGCCGGACGTCCGCCAGGCGGTGCCGGTCTCGGCGGGCGAGAGCGGTGCGCGGTGCAGGCGTCGTCCGTAGACGCCGGAGTCGCGGACGGCGAACTGGTCCTCGGCCCCGGCCGCGAGCATGCCGACGAACCGGTCGACGGCCGACGGGTCGAGGTGCTCGGGCAGGTCGGCGAGCCCGCCCCAGCGGGCCGTTTCCTCGCGGGCGAGGACGCCGCCGAGGCCCCAGACCGTGGCCTGGTGCGGGTCGGCGAGGGACCGGCCGGACGGGGCGGCCACCGCGCCGCGGGTCACTGCCCAGACCGGGGCGTCGACGGCCCGGACAAGTGCCGCGATGTCGGCCGCGAGCAGCGACAGCACCCCCGTGTACTCCCCCGGCTCGGGGGTCGACGTGACGGTGATCGCCTCGACCCGGGAGTGCAACGCGGTGATCAGCGTCGTGACCCAGTCGGGCGCGTCGGCCGGTACGACGACGAGCCAGTGCCCGGGAAGCCACGCGGTGGCGGGTTCGGGCAGGCGGTTCCAGCCGGCCCGGTAGTGCCAGGACGTGGTGGTGTCGCGGTCGTGGAAGCGGCGGCGCCAGCCGGTCAGCGCCGGCAGCGCGGGAAGGAGCGCGGCGACGTCGTCGGCGCCGAGGCCGATGCCGTCGAGGTCGCGGCGTTCGACCGCGTCCCAGAAGCGGGCGTCGTCGTCGTTGGTCTCGGGCCGGACGGTTCGCGGTGAGAGCCAGAAGCGTTGGCGTTGGAAGGCGTAGGTGGGGAGATCGATCCGGCGGGGGTTCGCCGGGGCGAACAGCGACGGCCAGTCGACGTCGACACCGGCGACGAACGCCTCCCCGAACGACGTGAACAGCCTGTGCAGCCCACCGTCGTCCCGGCGCAACGAGCCCACCACCACGACCGGTTCATCACCGGCGATGTCGTTGAGCCCCACGCCCAGAACCGGGTGCGGAGACACCTCCACGAACACCCGATAGCCATCGGCCAGGAGTCCCTGTACGGCGGTCTCGAACTCCACCGGCTGACGCAGGTTGCGGTACCAGTACTCCGCGTCCATCGCCGATCCCTCGACCCAGGCGCCCTCCACCGTGGAGAACATGGCTACGTCGGAGTCCGCCGGTGACACGCCTTCGAGGGCCTCCAGCAGCGCGGGGCGCAGCCCCTCCACCTGCGCTGAATGCGCGGCGAAATCCACCCCGGGCAGGGCCCACCGCATCACACCCGCGGCCGCCAGACGCCGCTCCAACGCGCCTATCGCCTCCGGCGCACCACTCACGGTCACCGACCGGGGGCCGTTGACCGCCGCAATCGACACGTCCAGGTCGGCGGTCAGCTCGCGCACCCGCTCGGCGGACTCCAGCACCGAGAGCATCGCCCCGTGGCCGGCCAGTTCCGAGGCGATCAGCCCCGCCCGAGCCGACACGATCCGGGCCCCGTCCGCCAGCGAGAGGATCCCCGCGACACACGCGGCAGCGACCTCACCCTGCGAATGACCGACCACCGCCGCCGGGCGAACACCGACCGACTCCCATACCGCCGCGATGGACACCATCACCGCCCACAGAACCGGCTGCACCATCCCCGATTCCAAGGCATCCGCCACCGACCAACCCAAGGCCTCTGAACACTCCGCCAGCCGGGCCGCGAACACCTCCGAGGAAGCCAGCAACTCCCGGCCCATGCCGGCCCACGCCGCATCCTGGCCACCGAACACGAACACCGGACGGGTGGCGTCGGGCAGCACACTACCGGTCACCACGCCCGGGGCCGCGACACCCGCCGCGAGCGCGTCCACACCGGCCAGACCGGTCAGCACCACCGCGCGGTGCGCCAGCCGCGCCCGCGACGACACCAGCGACCACCCCACGTCGAGGGCCGACGCCGCCGACCCGCGGACGAACCCCGCCAGCCGACCCGCCTGACCGGCAAGAGCCTCCGCCGACCGCCCGGACACCACCCACGGCACCGCGTCAAACGACGCCCCCGCCGACGCCAAGGCGGACCCAGCCGACGGCTGCTCCAGGATCGCGTGCGCGCCACGATCCGCGGCGGCCGGAGGCTGTCCCAGGACTGCGTGCGCGCCACGGTCCGGCGCCGCCGGGGGCTGCTCCAGGATCACGTGGGCGTTCGTGCCGCTGATCCCGAACGCCGACACCCCGGCCCTACGCGGGCGGTCCACCACAGGCCACTCCGTCGGCTCGGTGAGCAGTTCCACCGCGCCGGCCGCCCAGTCGACGTGCGTGGACGGGCGATCCACGTGCAGCGTCCTCGGCAGAACGCCGTGGCGCATCGCCTGCACCATCTTGATGACACCGGCGACCCCCGCCGCGGCCTGCGCGTGCCCGATGTTCGACTTGATCGAGCCCAGGTAGAGCGGCCGGTCCTCGAACCGCTCCTGCCCGTACGTCGCGAGCAGCGCCTGCGCCTCGATCGGGTCACCGAGCGTCGTGCCCGTACCGTGCGCCTCGACCACGTCCACCTCGGACGGCACCAGACCACCGGCTGCCAGCGCCTGCCGGATCACCCGCTGCTGCGCCGGACCGTTCGGCGCGGTCAAACCATTCGACGCACCGTCCTGATTGACCGCCGACCCCCGCACCACCGCCAACACCTCGTGCCCGAGGCGACGCGCGTCGGAGAGCCGCTCGAGTACCAGCAGGCCGACGCCCTCGGCGAACCCGGCCCCGTCGGCGCCGTCGGCGAACGACTTCGAACGGCCGTCCGCGGCCCATCCGCCCTGCCGGTCGAGCGACGTGAACACGTCCGGCGTCGTCATGACCGTGACGCCACCGGCGAGCGCGAGCGTGCAGTCCCCGGCCCGGAGGGCCTGGGCGGCGAGGTGCAGCGCGACGAGCGACGAGGAGCACGCGGTGTCGACGGTGACCGCCGGGCCCTCGAGGCCGAGCGTGTACGCGATGCGGCCGGAGGCGACGCTGCCGGTGGTGCCGTTGCCGAGGAAGTCCTCCGCGCCCTCGGGGAACTCACCCTCGGCGTGGGCGTAGTCGTGGTACATCAGGCCGGCGAATACGCCGGTGGAACTGCCGCGCAGCCCGGTCGGGTCGATGCCGGCCTGCTCGAACGCCTCCCAGGCCGTCTCCAGCAGCAGTCGCTGCTGGGGATCCATCGCGACGGCCTCGCGCGGGGAGATGCCGAAGAACGCGTGGTCGAAGTCGGCGGCGTCGTAGACGAAACCACCGGACGCGCCGGTCAGTCCGGCGTCCCAGCCGCGGTCGTCGGGGAACTCGGAGATCGCGTCGCGACCGTCGAGCACGAGCTGCCACAGCTGCTGCGGGTTCGTGACGCCGCCGGGGTACCGGCAGGCCATGCCGACGATGACCACCGGGTCCGTGGCGTCCGCGGACGGGCGCGGACGGGTGGTCACCGCGGCGGTGTCCGTGCCGAGCACCTGCCCGACCAGCATCTCGGCGAGGACGGCTGGCGTCGGGTGGTCGAACACCATCGTGGCGGGTAACCGCAGCCCGGTGTCGGCGTGCAGGCGGTTGCGCAGTTCAACAGCGGTGAGCGAGTCGAACCCGAGATCGCTGAACGCGCGGTCGCGGTGCACTTGGGCAGCGGAGTCGTAGCCGAGGATCGCGGCGACGTGCTCACCGACCAGCGTGGTGACGGCTGTGATCCGGTCCGCCTCGGGCAGGCGCCGCAGCCGGTCGGCGAGGCCCCCGCCGCCGGTGCCGTCGACAGCGGTGCGGCGGGCCGGTGCCGGGACGAGCCCACGCAGGAAAGCCGGCACCCGGCCACGGCTCCGCAGCGCCACCCGGTCGATCGGCAGCGCGGCCACGACCGGTTCGTCGTGCGCGAACACTGCGTCGAACCAGGCCAGTCCTTGTTCTTCGGAGAGCGCCGGGAAGCCTTCGGCGGCCATCCGCTCGAAGCCGCCGTCGGCCATCGCGGTCGTCAGGCCGCTGCCGCGCGCCCACGGGCCCCAGGCCAGCGACACCGCGGGCAGGCCGAGCCGCCGCCGGTGCACGGCGAGCGCGTCGACCGCGGTGTTGGCGGCCGCGTAGTTCGCCTGCCCGGCGCCGCCGAGGAAACCGGCGAACGCGGAGAACAGCACGAACCGGGTGAGCGTCGGCACGGTCGCGGTCAGCTCGTGCAGGATCCACGCCGGGTCGAACTTGGCGCGCAGGACGCTCGCGAGCCGGTCCGACGTCAGCGACTCGACGGCGCCGTCGTCGAGGTGGGCGGCCGAGTGCACGACCGCGGTCAGCGGGTGCTCCGGTGCGATCCCGGCCAGCAGACGCTGCACGGCGGCGCGGTCGGCCGTGTCACAGGCGACAACGCTGACCCGGGCGCCGAGCGCCTCGATCCGTTCAACCACGAGGCCGACGCCGGGCGCGTCCGGTCCGCGGCGGCTGGCGAGCAGCAGGTGCCGGACGCCGTGCTCGTGGGCCAGGTGGGTCGCGATCAGCGCGCCCAGCCCGGACGTGCCGCCGGTGACGAGCACGGTGCCGTCGGTGTCCCACGGCTCCGCGGTACCGCCCGTCGTCACGGGCACCAGCCGCGCGCGGTGCAGCGTCCCGTCGCGGAGCACGAGTTGCGGCTCGGCCGCGGCGAGCACGTCACCGGCGGTCGCGTCGGTGAAATCGTCGTCGGAGTCCAGCAGGACGAACCGGTCCGGGTGTTCGGTCTGCGCGGTCCGGACCATGCCCCACACCGCGGCGGCAGCGAGGTCCCGGCCGTCGGTCGCGCCGCGGGTGAGGATCACCAGTGGGACGTCGATCGGCTGGGCCAGCCAGCGCTGCACCCGGTCCAGCAGCCAGGCCGTCGTCTCGTGGACGCCGTCGCCGGCCGGCACGCGCAGCACGACGACACCCGGAGGGTCGGCGGGGTCGAGGCCGTCGAGGTCAATCCAGGAGTGGGGGGCGGCCGCGGTGGCGGGCAGCGCGGTCCAGCCGAGCCGCCACAGACCGTCGGCAGCCGGACGCAGACCGTCGGCCGGGATCTCGCGCAGCGCGAGCGAACCGATCGACACGACGAGGCCGCCCTCGCTGTCGACGGCACGCAGCGACAGGGTGTCCGGCCCGGTCGGAGTGAGCGTGACGCGGAGCGCCCCGGCGCCGGCGGCGTGCAGCGCGGTGTCCTGCCAGCTGAACGGCAGCCGGTCGGGGGTGGGCGCGACCACGCCGGCCGCGTGGAGGGCGGCGTCGAGCAGCGCGGGGTGCAGGCCGAACGGCGCGGCCTCGGCGCGGTCGGGCAGCGCGACCTCGGCGTAGAGGTGCTCGGCGTCGCGCCAGAGGCCGCGCAGCCCCCGGAACGTGGGGCCGTAATGCAGCCCGGCGGCGGCGAACCGCTGGTAGGCGCCGTCGACGGCGATCGGCTCGGCGCCGGGCGGCGGCCACTCCGACGTGTCCGCCGCGGTGTCCGGCGAGGTGCCGGGTGACAGCGCGCCAGTGGCGTTGCGGGTCCAGGTGGTGCCCCCGGTATAGATCTCGACGGTGCGGCGCCCGCCCTGCTCGCCGCCGACCCAGACCTGCACGGTGACGGCGTCGTCGGCGGGCAGCAGCACCGGAGCCTCGAGCGTCAGTTCCTCGACCAGGCCGCAGCCCACGGCGTCACCCGCGCGGACCGCGATCTCGAGCAGAGCGGTGCCGGGGACGACGACGGCGTCACCGACGCGGTGTTCGGCCAGCCAGGCGTGGGTGGTGAGCGACCAGCGGCCGGTGAAGACGACCCCGCCGGTGCCGGGCACGGCGACCGCCGCGCCGAGCAGCGGGTGGTCGGCCGGTGCGAGCCCGAGGCCATGGGGGTCACCACTGCCTGCTGCCGGTCGCGGCCAGTAACGGCGGCGCTGGAACGCGTAGGTGGGCAGGGCGACGCGGGTGGGTTCGAGGTCGTCGAACAGCGCGGTCCAGTCGACGTGGACACCGGCGACGTACGCCTCGGCGAACGACGTCCACAGGCGGGCCGGGCCGCCGTCGTCACGACGCAACGTCCCCACGACCACCGGCACGTCGGCCAGGCCGATCCCGAGCACCGGATGCGGTGACACCTCGACGAACGTCCCGAATCCGTCGTCGCGCAGCCCGCGGACGGCCACGTCGAAGCGGACCGGCTCACGCATGTTGCGGAACCAGTACTCGGCGTCCAGCTCGGAGGCCTCGACCCAGCGGCCGTCCACCGTCGAGAACATGCCCACCGCGGACTCCGCCGGGGTCAGGCCGGTCAGCCGGGCCAGCAGCTCCTCGCGCACCACGTCCACCTGCGGGGAGTGCGACGCGTAGTCGACCTCGACCCGCCGGGCCCGCACGCCGGACGCGTTCCACGCCGCCGCCAGCTCGTCCAGCGCCGCGGCGTGGCCGGAGAGCACCACCGACGACGGGCCGTTCACCACCGCGACCGAGACGCCGTCCGGTAGCCCCATGTCGGTCAATGCAGCGTCCGGCGGCAGCGCCACCGACAGCATGGCGCCCCGGCCGGCCAGGTGCTCGGCCACGAGCGCGGCGCGGACGGAGACGATCCGGGCCCCGTCGCGCAGCGACAGCAGCCCCGCCACGCACGCGGCGGCGACCTCACCCTGCGAGTGACCGACCACTGCGGCCGGACGGACGCCGACGGTCTCCCAGACCGCGGCGAGCGACACCATCACGGCCCACAGCACCGGCTGCACGACCTCGACCCGGCGCAGCGCGTCGGCATCATCGAGCACGTCGGCCACCGACCAGCCGAGCGCGTCCGAGCACTCCGCCAAACGGGACGCGAACACCGGCGACGCGGCGAGCAGCTCACGGCCCATTCCGGCCCACTGTGACCCCTGGCCGGGGAACACCATCACGACCCGCCCGGCGTCACCGGCCAGGCCACGCACGATGCCGGGACGGCCGGCGGCCAGGTCCGCCAGGCCGTCCAGGAGACCGGCCCGGTCGGGGGCGATCACCACGGCGCGGTGCGGCATCGCGGCCCGCGTCGTCGCCAGCGACCAGCCGACGTCCATGGTGGACAGGTTCTCGTCGAGCGCCGCCGACAGGCGCGCGGCCTGGCCGGCCAGCCCTTCCGCGGACCGGGCGGAGAGCACCCACGGCACGACCGCGTCCGCCGGACGCCCCTCGTCCGACTCCGGCGGGCCCTGCTCGAGGATCACGTGCGCGTTCGTGCCACTGATGCCGAACGACGACACGCCAGCACGCCACGGCCGGTCCACCGACGGCCAGTCGGTGGCCGACGTCAGCAGGCGTACGGCGCCGGAGTCCCAGTCCACGTGCGACGACGGGCTGTCGACGTGCAGCGTCCGCGGGAGCACACCGTGCCGCATCGCGAGCACCATCTTGATCACCCCGGCGACCCCGGCCGCGGCCTGGGTGTGGCCGAGGTTCGACTTCACCGAGCCGAGCAGCAGCGGCTCCGGGCGGTCCTGTCCGTAGGTGGCGAGCAGCGCCTGCGCTTCGATCGGGTCACCGAGCGTCGTGCCGGTGCCGTGCGCCTCGACGGCGTCCACGTCGGCCGCGCCGAGCCCGGCGGCGGCCAGTGCCTGGCGGATGACCCGCTGCTGCGAGGGCCCGTTCGGGGCCGTGAGCCCGTTCGAAGCGCCGTCCTGGTTGACGGCCGAGCCGCGGAGGACCGCGAGCACCGGATGGCCGTTGCGGCGGGCGTCGGACAGCCGTTCCAGCACGACCACGCCGATGCCCTCGGACCAGCCGGTGCCGTCGGCGCCCTCGGCGAACGCTTTGCAGCGCCCGTCCGGGGCGAGGCCACCCTGCCTGCTGAAACCGGTGAAGCTGCCCGGTGTCGCCATCACGGTGACGCCACCGGTGACGGCGAGATCGCACTCGCCGCCCCGGAGGGCCTGCGCGGCCCAGTGCATCGCGACCAGCGACGAGGAGCAGGCGGTGTCGACGCTCACCGACGGGCCTTCGAGGCCTAGCGTGTACGAGACGCGGCCGGAGATGACGCTCGCGGCGAGCCCGGTGACGGCGTGTCCTTCGAGGTCTTCGGCGGCCTGGCGGACGAGCGAGCCGTAGTCCTGGCCGTTCGTGCCGATGAACACGCCGGTGGGGCTTCCGCGCAGGCCGGTGGGGTCGATCCCGGCGTCTTCCAGCGCTTCCCAGGACGTCTCCAGCAGCAGCCGCTGCTGCGGGTCCATCGCCAGGGCCTCGCGGGGCGAGATGCCGAAGAACCCGGCGTCGAACTCGCCCGCTCCGGCGAGGAAACCGCCGTGCCCGGTCGTGCTGGCGGTCCGCAGCGCCGTGAGGTCCCACTCCCGGTCGGCCGGGAACGGGGTGATCGCGTCGCCGTCATCCACGAGCAACTGCCAGAGCTGCTCCGGGCTCTCGACGCCGCCCGGGTACCGGCAGGCCATGCCGACGATCGCGACCGGCTCGTCGACGACCGGCGCGGGGCGCACCGGGGCCGGTCCGGGCGCCGGAGCGGTGACCAACTCGTCGAGCAGACGCCCGGCGAGGATCACCGGGCTCGGGTGGTCGAAGACGAGGGTCGTGGACAGCCGCAGCCCGGTCACCTCGACCAGGCGGTTGCGCAGCTCGACGGCGGTCAGCGAGTCGAAGCCGAGGTCACGGAACGCGGCGGTGACGTCGACGCGACCGGGGTCCGGGTGCCCGAGCACGGTGGCGGCCTCGGTACGCACGAGGTCGGTCAGCACGTCGAGGTGCCGGGCCGGGTCGAGCGTGGACAACCGGTCGGCGAGCCCGGACACGGCCGGGCTGAGAGCGGCGAGTATCTCGGCGGCCTCCGGCAGCTCCCGCAGCAGCGGAGACGGACGCACGCCGAGCATCGCGGCGAGCAGCGGGCGGCGACGCAGGTCGGCGACGACCGCGTAGGGCCCGGCGGTGGCGGAGAGCCCGAACGCGGTCAGCGCGAGCCGCGGGTCCATCGCGGTGGCGCCGGCGCGGTCCAGCCCGTCGCGGCCCCGGGACTGCTCGGCCATGCCGGCACCGGCCCACTCACCCCAGGCGATCGCGGTGGCGGCCCGGCCGGCGGCGTGCCGGCGCTGGGCCAGCGCGTCGAGGACCGCGTTGGCGGCGGCGTAGGTGGACAGGCCGGGGTTGCCGATCGCTGCCGACGCGGACGAGAACAGCACGAACGCGGTCAGGTCGAGGTCGGCGGTGAGCGCGTCGAGCACCAGCGCCGATTCGGCCTTCGCGCGGAACACCGCGGGGAAGCGGTCCGGGGTGACGTCGGTGAGGTCGGCCTCGTCGAGGACACCGGCGGCGTGGACGACCGCGGTGAGCGGGGTCTCCGCCGGGATCGCGGCGAGCACCGCCGCGACCGCAGCCGGGTCGGCCGCGTCGGCGGCGGCCACCGTGACGCGGGTGCCGAGCGCCTCGATCCGGGCCGTGAGCTCGGCTGCGCCGGGAGCGGCTGAGCCACGGCGGGAGAGCAGCACGACGTGGTCGGCGCCGTGTTCGGCGAGCCACTCGGCGACCTGGCCGCCGAGCCCACCGGTGCCGCCGGTGACCAGCACCGTTCCGGTCGGGGTCCAGGGTCGCGGGTCGGAGCGGTCGGGGGTCAGGCGGCGCGCGTGCGTGCCGCCCGGGCGGAGCGCCAGCTCGTCCTCGGCGACGGTCCCGGCGAGGATCGCCGAGAGCCGACGGGCCGTGGCCGCGTCCAGATCGTCCGGGAGATCGACCAGACCGGCCCAGGCGTCCGGGCGTTCGAGCGCGATCGACCGGCCGAGGCCCCAGACCGCGGCCTGGGACACTTCGGTGACCGGGTCGGTGCCGGTCGCCGCGACGGATCCGCGGGTGAGCGCCCACACCGGAGCGCTGATCCCGGCGTCGCCGAGCGCCTGCACGAGAATTGTGGTCGCGGCCGCGCCCTCGAACAGCCCGTCGGTCAGGGCCAGCAGTGAGACCACGCCCGTGATGCCGGGGGCCCAGTCGGCGAGCCGGGCGGCCCAGGCAGCCCGGTCCGGCTCACCGGCGTCCCAGCGGACCGCGCCGGGGCCGGCCGCGGCCACGACGGACTCCGTCCACGGGTCGGCGGCGACCCCGGGCGGCACCACCACGAGCAGCATCCCGGCGGGCACCGCCGCCGGGGCGTCCGGGAGCGGCCGCCACACCTCGCGCAGCCGCCAGCCGTCGATCGTCGACCGGTCCCGCCGGTCGTGGCGCCAGGATTCCAGCGCGGCCGAGACCGACGCCGGCTCAACGCCCAGCCGCTCGGCCAGGTCCGCGGCGTCGACGGACTCCCCATCACCGCCGACGGGCCGCGGCGCGGGCTCCGGCCAGTGCCGTTCGCGCTGGAATGCGTAGGTGGGCAGGTCGACGCGCTCGGGCCGGGCGCCGGCGAGCGCCGGGGTCCAGTCGACGTCGGCGCCGCGCACGTCCAGCCCGGCCAGCCCCAGGTACAGGCCGAGCTCCTCACCGCGGTCCTTGCGCAGCGTCGCGACCGGCGCGGGAACGTCCGCGCCGTCGCCGAGACACTCCACCGCGAGCGCGGTCAGCACACCGTCGGGGCCGATCTCCAGGATCGCGCCGACACCGGCGTCGCGCATGGTGGTGACCACGTCCGCGAAGCGGACCGGCTCCCGCACCTGCGCCGCCCAGTAACCGGGCTCCGGCTCGCCCGGCACGTACGTACCGGTGACACCCGACACCAGCGGGATCCGCGGTGCCCGCACGGGCAGGTCCGCGACCGCGGCGGTGAACGGCTCGAGCATCGGATCCATCAGCGGCGAGTGGAACGCGTGCGACACGGTCAGCCACGTGCTCTTGCACTCCAACTGCGCGACCAGCCGCTCGACGGCGTCCCGCTCACCGGAGAGCACCACCGAATCCGGCGTGTTCACCGCGGCGATCGACACCCCGGCGGTCAGCAGCGGCGCCACCACCTCGGCGCGCACCCGGACCGCTACCATCGCGCCGCCGACGGGGAGCGCCTGCATCAGGTCCGCGCGGGCCGTCACCAGCGCACACGCGTCGGCCAGCGACAGCACCCCGGCGGCGTGGGCGGCCGCGATCTCACCGATCGAGTGCCCGCCCACCACGGCGGCGCGCACCCCGAACGACTCGACCAGCCGCCACAGCGCCACCTCGACCGCGAACAACGCGGGCTGGGCGAAGCCGGTTCGTGCCAGCAGCGCCGGGTCGTCGCCCCACATCACGGCCCGGACTTCGCCGGAGAACCCCGCCAGCACTCCGTCCAAGGCCTCGGCGAACACCGGGAAACGCTCGTACAACTCCCGGCCCATCCCGAGCCGCTGCGACCCCTGGCCGGTGAACACCACACCGACGTCGAGACCGGGCCGGGCGACGCCGCGGACCTGCGCGTCGCCCACCAGGACGGCGCGGTGGGCGAACCGGGCCCGGTCGGCGAGCGAGAACGCGACGTCGGCCGGGCGCGTGCCGGGACGCCGGGCGATCCAGTCACGCAGCCGGACCATCTGCGCGTCGAGCGCTTCCGGTGAACGCGCCGAAACAACGAACGGCACTACCACCGGCCCGACGACGTCGGACCCACCGGCCGCCGTCGGCGGCTGTTCGAGGATGACGTGGGCGTTCGTGCCGCTGATGCCGAACGCGGAGACCGCTGCCCGGCGCGGGCGGCCGGTCTCCGGCCACGGGGTGGTGCCGGTCACCAGCTCGACCGCGCCGGAACTCCAGTCCACCTGGGACGTGCGGCGGTCGGCGTGCAGCGTCGGCGGGACGAGGCCGTGCCGCAGTGCCTGGACCGCCTTGATCACCCCGGCCACACCGGCGGCGGCCTGGCTGTGGCCGAGGTTGGACTTGATCGAGCCGAGCAGCAGCGGCCGGTCGGCGGGCCGGTCCTGGCCGTACGTCGCGAGCAGCGCCTGCGCTTCGATCGGGTCGCCGAGCGCGGTGCCGGTGCCGTGGCCCTCCACGACGTCGACGTCGGCGGCGGACAGCCCGGCGGCGGCGAGGGCCTGCCGGATGAGGCGCTGCTGGGACGGTCCACTCGGTGCGGTGAGGCCGTTCGAGGCGCCGTCCTGGTTGACGGCGGAGCCGCGGACCACGGCGAGCACCCGGTGCCCGGCGCGCCGGGCGTCGGAGAGGCGCTCCAGCACGAGGACGCCGACGCCTTCGGAGAACCCGGCACCGTCGGCGCCGTCGGCGAACGACTTGCAGCGGCCGTCGCCGGCGAACCCGCCCTGGCGGATGAACTCGGCGAAGACCCCGTCGGTGTTCATCACTGTCACGCCGCCGGCCAGCGCCAGCGTGCACTCGCCGTTACGCAGGGCCTGCGCGGCCAGGTGCAGCGCGACGAGCGACGACGAACACGCGGTATCGACGGTCACGGCCGGGCCTTCGAGGCCGAACACGTACGGCACCCGCCCGGACAGCACGCTCGCGGCCAGACCGGTGTCGGCGTGCCCGCCGACGGTGACGCGGGCGTCGTCGAGAACGGCGCCGTAGTCCTGGCCGTTCGTGCCGACGAACGTGCCGGTCGCGCTCCCACGCAGGCCGGTCGGGTCGATCCCGGCGTGCTCGAACGCCTCCCACGTGGTCTCCAGCAGCAGCCGCTGCTGCGGGTCCATCGCGGTGGCCTCGCGCGGTGAGATGCCGAAGAACCCGGCGTCGAAGTGCCCGACGTCGGTGAGGAAGCCACCCTGGATCGGATGGGTGGTGTCCCAGCGGCCGGTGGGCAGCGGCCCGATCGTGTCGGTGCCGTCGACCAGGAGCTGCCAGAGCTGGTCGGGGTCGTCCGCCGCGCCGGGATACCGGCAGGCCATGCCCACGATGACGACCGGGTCGTCGGCGAGCGGAGCAGCCGGGACGACGTCCGGCTGGGCCGCGGTGACGCCGAACAGCTCACCGAGCAGGAACTCCGCGAGCCGCTCCGGGGTCGGGTGGTCGAACGCAACGGTTGTCGGCAACCGCAGCCCGGTGGCGGCGGCGAGCCGGTTGCGCAGGTCGACGGCGCTGACCGAGTCGGCGCCGAGGTCGCGGAACGCCGTGCCGGCGCTCACGTCATCCACTGTGGCGTACCGGAGGACAGCCGCGGTCTGCGCGCGGACCAGGTCCTCGGCGGCGCGACGCCGGTGGGGCTCGTCGAGCCCGGTCCAGTCGCGCGCGACGCCCTCGACGGCGGGCGCGAGCGCGGCGACCTCGGGGAGCCCGGCGAGCAGCGGGCTCGGCCGCAGCGCGGTGTAGGCCACGGCGAACCGGTCCCAGCGCACGTCCGCGACGACGACCGACGGGTCGGCCGAGCCGAGCACGCCGGACAGGGCGGCGGTCGCCTGCCGGGGCGGCAGGAGCGCGAACCCGTGGCGCCGCGCGGCCTCACCCGCGGACTCGCCCATCCCGGGCCCGGCCCACGGGCCCCACGCGATCGCCTGCGCGGGCAGCCCGAGGCCACGGCGGTAGGACGCCAACGCTTCGAGGTAGACGTTGCCGGGCGCATAGTTGCCCTGGCCGGGCAGGCCGAACACCCCTCCGGTGGAGGCGAACAGCACGAACGCGTCGAGCGGCAGCCCGGCGGTGAGCTCGTGCAGGTGCCACGCCCCCCCGGCCTTGACCCGCAGCACCTGTTCCAGGCGGTCCGGGGTCAGGTCGTCGAGGAGCGCGTCGTCGAGGACCGCGGCGGCGTGGACGACCATTCGCAGCGGAGCGTCGACAGGCACCGCGGCCAGCACCCCGGCGAGCGCGGCGCGGTCCGACACGTCGGCGGCCACCACGGTGAGACGGGTTCCGGCCAATTCCTCGGCGAGCGCGTCGACGCCGGGGGCGGCGGGGCCGCGACGGCTGACGAGCAGTACGTGCGCGGCGCCCTGCGCGGCTGCCCAGCGGGCCAGCTCGCGGCCGAGGCCACCGGTGCCGCCGGTGATCAGGACCGTGCCGGGCTCTTCCGGCAGTGACCACACCGGCCGCTGCGGGTCCGGGGTGTCGTGGACGAGCCGACGGGCGTACCTGCCGGACCCGCGGATCGCGAGCTGGTCCTCGGGGCCGCCGACGGTGGAGCGCAGCGCGTCGAGGACGGTGTCGGTGAGGTGTTCGGGGAGGTCGACGAGACCGCCCCAGCGGGTGGGGTGTTCCAGCGCGGCGACCCGTCCGAGGCCCCAGACCGTCGCCTGGCCGGGGTCGGTGACCGGGTCGGCCGGGCCGGTGGTGACCGCTCCGCAGGTGACGGCCCAGAGCGGGGCGTCAACTCCGGCGCGGCCGAGCGTCTGCAGCAGCGTGAGCGTGCCGCCGAGCCCGAGCAGGGAAACGACAGCGCGGTACGGACCGGTGGTGACGCCGTCCGGGGTCACGGCGGTGCCACCGAGCGCGTCGCGGACCGTAGTGGTCCACTCCGGGGCGTCGTCGGGGACCACCACGAGGAGTTCGCCCGTGCCCACCGGCGCGGTGGGCGGTACCGCGACCCACTCCTCCCGGTAGCGCCCCGGTTCGGTGTGAGCGGCTTCGGAGACAACCGGCTCCGGCCAGAACCGCTGGCGCTGGAACGCGTAGGTGGGCAGGGCGACGCGGCGCGGGCGGGCCGGCGCGAGGACGGGTCGCCAGTCGAGGTCGACGCCGGCCACGCACGCCTCGGCGAATGACGTCAGCAACCGGTCGAGGCCGCCGTCGTCGCGGCGCGTCGAACCGACGACGGCAACCGCGGTGCCGGCCTCCTCGGCGGTGTCGTTGAGCCCGACGCCGAGGACGGGGTGCGGCGAGACCTCGACGAAGCTCCGGTGCCCGGCGTCGAGCAGGGCACGCACGGCGGACGCGAACCGGACCGGCCGGCGCAGGTTGCGGTACCAGTAGCCGGCGTCGAGCTCGGTGCCGTCGACCCAGCGCTCGTCCACGGTGGAGAACAACGGAACGGTGCCCGTAGTGGGTGCCAGCCCGGCCAGCAGGTCGAGCAGGTCGGTTTCGAGCGCCTCCACCTGCGGTGAGTGGGCGGCGAAACCCACACCGGCCAGCCGCCAGCGCATGATCCCCGCGGCCGACAGCCGTCGCTCCAGCGCGGTGACCGCGTCGGCGTCACCGCTGACCGTGACCGTGCGCGGGCCGTTCTCGGCGGCGATCGATACCCGGTCGCCCAGGTCGCCGATCAGCTCGGGTACGCGCTCCGGCGAGGTGAGCGCGGTCATCATCGCACCGTGCCCGGCCAGGCGGGCCGCGATCAGCTCGGCCCGCGCCGTCACGACGCGGGCGCCGTCGGCCAGTGAGAGCATGCCGGCCACGCACGCGGCGGCCACCTCACCCTGCGAGTGCCCGATCACGGCGACCGGCCGGACGCCGACGGACTCCCACACGGCGGCGAGCGACACCATCACGGCCCACAGCGCCGGCTGCATGACCTCGACGCGGCCCAGTGCGTCGTCGTCGGTGAGCTCGTCGGCGACCGGGCGGCCCAGCGCCTGGGCGCACTCCGCCAGGCGTGCCGCGAACACCGGCGACGCCGACAGCAGTTCCCGGCCCATGCCGATCCAGCCGGCGTCCTGGCCGCCGAACACCAGCACCGGGCCGCTCTGCTCGGCGGTTGCGGCACCGGTCACCACGCCGGCGGCGGGCGTTCCGGCGGCCAGCGCCGCCAGCCCGGCCCGCAGCGTCGCGGTGTCGTCGCCGAGAACCACGGCGCGGTAGGGCAAGCGTGCCCTGGTCGTAGCCAGTGACCAGGCGACGTCCGCCGCGGACCCGGCGTCGAGGGCCGCGAGCCGCAGTGCTTGCGCGGCCAGGGCCTTCGGCGACCGCGCGGACAGCACCCACGGCAGCACCGGCACGGCGTCGTCGTCGCCGGGCGTCGCGGCCGTCACCGCGGGTGCCTGTTCGAGGATCACGTGGGCGTTCGTGCCGCTGATGCCGAACGACGACACACCGGCCCGCCACGGGCGGTCCACCGCGGGCCAGGGCTCCGGGGCGGTGAGCAGCCGGACCGCACCGGCCGACCAGTCGACGTGCGACGACGGGGTGTCGACGTGCAGCGTCGCGGGCAGCACGCCGTGGCGCATCGCCAGGACCATCTTGATGATCCCGGCGACACCGGCCGCGGCCTGGGTGTGGCCGATGTTCGGCTTGATCGAGCCCAGCAGCAGCGGCGTGCCCCGGTCCCGGCCGTACGTGGCGAGCAGCGCCTGCGCCTCGATCGGGTCACCGAGCGCGGTACCGGTGCCGTGGCCCTCCACCGCGTCCACGTCACCCGGGGCCAGCCCGGCCCCGGCCAGCGCACGGCGGATCACCCGCTGCTGGGAGCGGCCGCTGGGCGCGGTGAGGCCGTTGGACGCGCCGTCGGAGTTGACCGCCGTGCCGCGGACCACCGCGAGGATCTCGTGGCCGTGGCGACGGGCGTCGGACTGGCGCTCGACGAGCAGCAGGCCGACGCCCTCGGCCCAGACCGTGCCGTCGGCGGCGTCGTCGTAGGACTTGCAGCGGCCGTCGGGGGCGAGCCCGCCCTGCCGGGCCAGGTCTCTGAAGACGCCGGAGTCGGCCATCACGGTCACGCCGCCGACGAGGGCGAGCGAACACTCCCCGGAGAGCAGCGCCTGCGTGGCCATGTGCAGCGCGACGAGCGACGACGAGCAGGCGGTGTCGACGGTGACGGCGGGGCCTTCGAGCCCGAGCGTGTAGGCGACGCGGCCGGAGATGACGCTGGGCGACCGGCCGGTGAGCAGGTAGCCCTCGCTGTCGTCGCCGTCGTCGGTGCCGTAGTTCTGCGCCATCGCGCCGATGAAGACGCCGGTGTCGGTGCCGCGCAGGGTGGCCGGGTCGATGCCGGCGTGTTCGAGCGTCTCCCATGCGGTCTCGAGTAGCAGCCGCTGCTGGGGATCCATCGCGAGTGCCTCGCGCGGGGAGATGCCGAAGAAGGTTGCGTCGAAGTCACCGGCGCCGGTGAGGAAGCCGCCGGGCCAGTCGTGGGGCCAGCCGCGATCGGCCGGCACCGGTCCGATGACGTCGCGGCCGTCGGTGAGCAGCTGCCACAATTTGTCCGGGTCGTCGAGGCCGCCGGGGTAGCGGCAGCCGAGCCCCACGATGACGACCGGGTCGTCGGTGTCCGCGGCCCGGGGGGTGTCGGTCACCGCCGGGGCGGCGGTGGCGGCTACCTCTGCCGGGGCGGTGAGGTGGGCGGCGAGGGCGGCCGGGCTGGGGTGGTCGTAGAGGTCTGTCGTGGACAGCGTAGTGCCGGTGGACGCGGTGACGCGGCGGCTCAGTTCGACCATCATCGAGGAGTCGAAGCCGAGCGCCTTGAACGACTTCGCGATGTCGACCCGGCCGGGGTCGTCGGTACCGAGCACCACCGCGCAGTCGGTGCGCACCAGCGCGAGCAGATCGGCCGCGGTCGGAGTGGGCGCGGCCAGGGTGGTCGCGGCCCGGTCGGGCGCGGCCGAAGCGGTCGCGGCCGGGCTGGAGGCAGCCGGAGCGGTCGCGGCCGGGTCCGGGGCGGCCGGGGTCGTCGCGGCCGGGTCCGGGGCGGGCGCGGTCGGAGTGGGACCGCTCGCGGAGGCGGGGGCTTCGTCTAGCCAGTAGCGCTCGCGGTGGAACGGGTAGGTCGGCAGGGCGGTGCGGGTGGCGCCGGGGAAGAACGGCGTCCAGTCGACGGGGAAGCCACGCACGTGCAGCTCGGCCAGCGACGCGACCACCCGGTCGAAGTCGGCCGCACCACGCCGCACGGTGCCGACGACCGCCACCGGCCGATCCAGCGCCGCGGCGGCGAGCTCGACCTGCTCGAGCAGCACCGGATTCGGCGAGACCTCGACAAACGTGTCGGCACCGTCATCGAGCGCGGCACGCACCCCGGCGTGGAACTCGACCCGGTGACGCAGGTTGCGGTACCAGTAGCCGCCGTCGAGCGTGTGGCCCTCGGCGGGCTCCCCGGTGACAGTGGAGTAGAACGTCACGCCGGTGTCACGCGGCCGCACCGGGGCGAGCGCCTCGCGCAACGGCGCCTCGATGCGTTCGGCGATCGGCGAGTGCGACGCGTAGTCGATGCCGACCCGGCCGTGCCGGATTACCGCCCCCACCTCGGCGATCAGCTCGTCCAGGGCGTCGAGCGGGCCGGTAACCACCGTCGAGCGCGGCCCGTTGACCGCACCGACGTGCAGCCGCCCATCCCAGCGGGCGATCAGCTCACGGACCTCGGCGACCGGGGCGGCGAGCGACACCATGCCACCGTCGCCGGACAGCGACCCGGCGATGAGCTTGCCGCGCAGCGCGACGATCCGCGCGCCGTCCTCGAGCGAGAGCGCGCCCGCGACGCACGCGGCGGCGAGCTCACCCTGGCTGTGCCCGATGACGGCGGACGGGGTGATGCCCAGCGAGCGCCACAGCTCGGCCAGCGAGACCATCACCGCCCACAGCACCGGCTGCAGCACGTCGGCGCGCTCCAGCAGCGGGCCGTCACCCTCGACGACGTCGAGCAGCGACCAGTCGACGTACGGCGCGAGCGCCGCGTCGCAGGCGGCCATCGCGTCGGCGAACGCGGGTGCGGTGCGCAGCAGATCGCGGCCCATACCGGCCCACTGGGAGCCCTGACCGGGGAAAACGAAGACCGGCCCGGAGCGCGGCGCCGCGGTGCCGGTGACGACGTCGGCGCTGGCGCGGCCGTCGGCGAGCGCCGCGAGGCCGGCGAGCAGCCGGTCGTGGTCGCGCCCGAGGACGACCGCGCGGTGCGGCAGACGGGCCCGGGTCGTGGCGAGCGAGAACCCGACGTCCGCCCGCCCATCGTCGTCCGGGGGCACCTGCCCACCCAGCTGGGCCGCCTGCGCCCGCAGCGCCTCCGGACCGGCCGCCGAAAGAACCCACGGCATCCGCCCGCCGCCGCCCGACGCCACGACCGGCGCCACGGCCCCGGCGACCGCGGCCTCGGAGGGCACGGCCCCGGACGGCACGGCCCCGGACGCCACAACCCCGGGCACCACGCCCTCGGGCACCACGCCCTCGGACGGCGCGGCCTCGGACGGCGCGGCCTCGGACGGCGCGGCCTCCGGGGCCGCGGAGAGCAGGACGTGGCAGTTCGTGCCGCCCATGCCGAACGACGAGACCCCGGCCCGCGGGTGCCCGGCCGGCCACTGCATCGGCTCACGCACCACCCGCAGCCGCCAGTCATCGAACCGGATCTCCGGGTTCGGCGAGGCGTAGTTGAGGCTCGGCGGGATCATCCGGTGCTCGATCGCGAGCGCGGCCTTCACCAGGCCGACGATGCCGGCCGCGCCCTCGAGGTGGCCGACGTTCGTCTTGGCCGACCCCACCCACAGCGGCTCGCCCGTGCGGCCGGCCCCGTAGGCGGCGCCGAGCGCGGCGGCCTCGACCGGGTCGCCGGCCCGGGTGCCGGTGCCGTGCAGCTCGACGTAGTGCACGCTCGCCGGGTCGACGCCGGCGGTGCGGCAGGCGGCCCGGATCACCGCTTCCTGACCGCGCGGGCTCGGCACCGTGAGCGCGTCACCGGCACCATCGTTGTTGACCGCGCTGCCGTCGATGACGCCGTACACGTGGTCACCGTCGGCGAGCGCCTTCGCCAGGGGTTTGAGGACGACCATCGCGCCGCCCTCGCCGCGCACGTAACCGTTCGCGCGCGCGTCGAACGTGAAGCAGCGCCCGTCCGGCGAGAGCGCGCCGAACCGCTCGGTCGCGACCGCGCTGTCGAGCACCAGGTTGAGCTGCACGCCGCCGACCAACGCCAGGTCGGCCTCGCCGGAGCGCAGGCTACCGCCGGCCAGGTGCACCGCGACGAGCGACGACGACTGTCCGGTGTCGACGGTGAGGCTCGGGCCGCGCAGCCCGAGGAAGTAGGAGACGCGGTTGGCCAGGATGCTGCGGTGCAGGCCGGTCACGGTGTGGTGGCCGATGCCGTCGAGACCGGCCCGGCGCCCGAGCACCGCGTAGTCGTCGGCGATGGCACCGATGAACACACCGGTGGCGCTGTCGCGCAGGGCGTCGGCCGCGATCCCGGCGTCCTCGAGCGCTTCCCAGCTGAGCTCCAGCGCGAGTCGCTGCTGCGGATCCATGGCCCTGGCCTCGCGCGGCGAGATGCCGAAGAATCCGGCGTCGAAGCCGTCGACCCGGTCGAGGTACCCGCCGGGGCGCGGCCCCTGCGCGTCGTCGGGGTACCGGCCGGGCGGCGGGTCGCTGATCGCGCTGTCCCCGCCGGCCAGCAGCCGCCACAGCGCGCCGGGGTCGGGCGCTCCGGGCAGCCGGCAGGCCAAGCCGACGATCGCGATCGCGAGGCCCTGATCCGGTGAGGGGTTCACGCGCGGCTCCTAGTGACCAGGTCGCGCCGATCTTCGACACGTCCGCGCACAGTCTGGGTAGCGGCCACCCCGAAAACCCCCAGAAACGGGCGCCGCTCTCCGGCGTGACTCTGGGGTTTTCCAGCACCTGTCCGTGCCAGCGTGGGGGCCGAGATCCCCGACCCGGCGAAGGGTGTTGAGATGGGCTCAGCCCGGCGACCGATCCTGTTCGTCAGCTATCCCGAGGCCGGCTTGATCAATCCGCTGTTCGTGCTGGCGGAGGAACTCTCCCGGCGCGGCGTGGACGATCTGTGGTTCGCCACCGACGACATCCGCGCCGACGACGTCGCCGCGCTGAAGGTGGAGACACCGGTCGAGTTCGCGTCGTTGGGCGACGTCGTCCCCGAGCTGTCGGCGCAGACGTGGGACGACGAGACCTACCGCAAGGTGACCCAGGGCTCCCGGTTCGGCGCGCACCGCGCTGTCGTCGAGAAGACGTTCGTCCCGCGGCTGCGCGTCGAGAAGTACCGGCGGCTGGAAGAGATCGTGCGGCGGGTGCGGCCCGCGCTGATCGTCGTCGAGAGCCTGTGTCAGTTCGGCCGCGAGGTCGCGATCACGCATGGCATCCCGTTTGTCGTGAGCACCCCGTTCCTGCCCAGCACGCTGCTCGCGCCGCACATCCCGTTCGTGAAGGGGCACGCGTCGCGGGGCTTTCCGGTGCCGCACTCGGGCCTGCCGTTCGTGATGACGCCGAAGCAGAGGGCCGTGAACCTGCTCTTCAAGTTCCGCAACGCCGCGATGGGTGTGTCGCCGGCGATCCGCGCGCGGGTCGCCGAGGACGCCGCGGTGCGCAAGGAGCTCGGAATCGCCGACGGCACCAGCGACATCATCGCTCGCGCGGAGATGGTGCTGTGCTACTCGATCCCGGAGCTGGACTATCCGCTGCGGATCCCGGAGAAGATGAAGATGGTCGGTACGGTCGTGCCGCCGCTCCCCCAGACCTCCGGCGACGACGACCTGTCGGCCTGGCTCGACGCGCACCCGTCGATCGTCTACCTGGCCTTCGGCACGATCACGCGGTTCACACCCGACGAGGTCCACGCGATGGTGGAGGTGGCCCACCGGCTCGACGGCCGTCACCACCTGCTGTGGAGGTTGCCGCCGGAGCAGCGCGAGTGGCTGCCGGAGGAGCTGCCGCCGAACCTGCGCGTCGAGAGCTGGTTACCGTCGCAACTGGACGTGCTGGCCCACCCGAACGTGCGGCTCTTCTTCACCCATGCCGGGAGCAACGGATTCCACGAGGGTGTCTACTTCGGCAAGCCGCAGGTTGCCCGGCCGCTCTGGGTGGACTGTTACGACGAGGCGATCCGCGGCCAGGATCTCGGCATCAGCCTGACCCTGGACCACCCCGACCGGGTCGACCCGGACGACGTCGTCGACAAGCTCACGCGCGTCCTGGACGACCTCGGCTTCCGCGACCGGGCGCAGCGGCTCGGTGCGCGGCTGCACGCGGCCGGTGGCCGCGCCACGGCCGCCGACCTCCTCCAGGCCCTGCCGCAACTGTCCACCCGCTGAGCACACGGAAGCGCCCGGCCCCGCGGGGCCGGGCGCTTCCGTGTGCTTCAGGCGTCGATCGGCAGTGAGCTGGTCAGCCACTCCTCGATGAGACCGACCGTCACCCCGGCGTCCTCGCGGACGATCGAGCTGTGGCTGGCGTCGATCAGGCGGGTAGCGTCGGCCGGGACCGGTGCCACGGTCGCGGCCGATCCCGGGCAGCGGATCAGCAGCGTAGGCGCGGTCGGCGGCGGCACGTCGACCGCCATCATCTGCCAGAACCAGTGGGCCATCGCCGAGAGTCGGGCGGTGTTGAGCGCCACCGACTTGATTCCTTCCAGGTAGGCGCCGAGCACCGGGTCGAAGTCGATGTCCTCACCGAGCCCGTACCGGATGCTGAGGGTGTCCAGCAGGATGATCGCCTCCGGCTTGACGCCCCACGTCTCCTCCAGCACACCGGCCGCCAGGTAGGCGAGCGTGCCGCCGGAGGAGTGGCCGAGCAGCACGAACGGCTCCCCGTCGCTGTCGTGCAGCGCGCTCTCGGCGATGACCCGCGCCGCCGCCTTACCGGTGGACGGCAGCGGCTCACCGGTGCCGAACCCGATCAGCGACAGCGCCGAGACGTCGCGGCGGTCCTTGAAGTGCGACGCGAACCGCGTGTACTGGTGGATGCCCTCGCCGGCGCCGGGCGCGGACACGCAGATGATCTTCGGCCCGCGCGGCCCCGTCGTGAGCGGCACCGGCATCGGCAGCTCGGGCAGTTCGGCCGGGGAGTCGAACATGGGCCGGGCGGCGGCGACCGCGAGAAGCATCTTCATGCCCTCCCGGGTCTTGCCCGCGGTGACCGCGTTGTAGAACAGGCCGCTCAGGGTGTCGTCCGGGTCCACCGCCGCCGGCGCCAGCCCACCGTTTACCGACTGCTGCGTCTCCACCTGTTCGTACAGCCAGGTGGTCAGCTGCGCCGGGGTGTTGTGGTCGAACACCGTCGACGACGACACCCGGATGCCGACCAGCTGGGTGAGCTGGTTGGCGAGCTCGACCGCGATCAGCGAGTCGAAGCCGAGGTCGAAGAAGTCCCGCTCCGGGTCGACCGCACCGGCGTCGCCGTGACCGAGCTGACCGGCGACGCTCTCCAGGAGAACGGTGGCCAGCAGTTGCCGCCGCTCGGTCTCCGGCAGCTGGGCGAGCCGCTGACGCAGGTCGGCGGCGCCGGAGCCACCGGTGGCCGCGGCCCTCCGCACGGCCGGGACGAGGCCGCGCAGCACCGGCGGCAGCGGCCCGGGCTGCCGCGCGGCCGCGGCGGTGTTGATCCGGGCGAGCACGGCCAGCGACCGGTCGCTGGCCAGGGCGGCGTCGAACAACGCCAATCCCTGTTCGACGGTGAGGGGCGGCATGCCCGACCGGGTGAGCCGGGCGATCGCCGTCTCGCTGAGCGTGCTGGTCATGCCCGCGGTGCCGATCCACGGCCCCCAGGCGAGCGACGTCGCGGGCTGCCCCTGGGCGCGCCGGTGGGCCGCGAGCGCGTCGAGGAAGCTGTTGGCCGCCGCGTAGTTGGCCTGTCCCGGCGTGCCGAACACTCCCGACGCCGAGGAGTACAGGACAAACCCGGCGAGGTCGTCGCCCGCGGTGGTCTCGTGCAGCCACCAGGCCGCGTCGACCTTCGGCCGCAGCACCGCCGCGACCCGCTCCGGGGTCAGCGACGTGAGAACCCCGTCGTCGATGACGCCGGCCGTGTGCACGACCGCTGTGAGCGGGCGGGCGTCGGCGACCAGCCGCTCGACGGCGGCGCGGTCGGTGACGTCGCAGGAGACCACCCGCACGTCGGCTCCGGCGCTGGTCAGCCGGTCGACGAGCTCGGCAGCGCCGGGAGCGTCCGGGCCGCGCCGGCCGGCCAGCACCAGCCGCCGCATCCCCCACGCCGACACCAGGTGCTCGGCGAGCACCGCACCGAGGCCACCGGTGCCGCCGGTGATGAGCACGGTGCCGTCCGGGTCCCAGGGAGTGCCGACCCGCTCGACCGGCGGCAGCGAGGCCAGACGCGCGGTGCGCACCTCGCCGCCGCGCACGGCGCCCTGGGGCTCGCCGGTGGCGAGCACGGTCGCGAGCGACGGCAGCACCTTCTCGAAGACCTCCGGACGGTCGACGTCGGCGAGCAGGAACCGGCCGGGGTACTCGGCCTGGGCGGCCCGGACCAGCCCCCACACCGGCGCGAACACCGGGTCGACCGCGTCGGCCGGATCCACGCCGACCGCGCCGCTGGTGACCACCAGCAGCGGCACCGCGGCCAGGTGCGGGTGCGACAACCAGTCGCGCAGCGTCGCGAGGACGTCGAGGACGGTCGTGTGCGCGGCGCCCGGTACGTCGTCGCCGTGGGCGCCGCCGACCGGCAGCACCACCAGCTCGGTGTCGGCCACGTCGGCCGGGGACGCGGCCACCACCGCCGACGCCCCGATCAGACCCAGCCGGTCGGCGCCGAGCACCGTCCAGCGCGGGCCTTGCAGGCCGGTCGCCGCCACGTCGGCGAGGGTCCAGTCGAGCCCGTAGACCACGGCGGCGGAGGCACCGGCCGGGGCGGCCGACGGATTCCGCAGCACGACCCGGTCGATCGTGACGACCGGTGCACCGGCGATGTCGACGGCGGAGACCCGCAGCCCGGTGCCGGTCACCTCCAGTTTCGCCCGGACGGTCGCGGCGCCGGCCGCGTGCAGGCTCACGCCGGAGAACACGAACGGCAGGCCACTGGCCATCGGCTGCCCCTCGTCGTCGACGAGGAACGCACCGGCGTGCAGCACCGCGTCGAGAAGCGCGGGGTGGATGCCGAACGCGGCGGCGACGTCGGTCTGCTCGGGCGGGAGGACGATCTCGGCGTACACGTCGCCGTTGCGGGCGCGCCAGGCCCGCCGCAGGCCGGAGAAGACCGGGCCGTACGCGAGTCCGTCGCCGGCGAACCGTTCGTATGCCCGGTCGACGTCCACCTCGGACGCGTCCTCCGGTGGCCGGACGTCGTCGGGAGACGGGGGGCTCGCCGCCGCGGCCAGGTGGCCGGCGGCGTGCTGGCTCCAGGGCTGGTCGTTCTCGCCGGCCGGGCGGGAGTGGATGCTGACGTCGGTGCCGGTCACCCGCACCTGGATCTGTACCGCCCGAGCGCCCTCCAGCACGAGCGGCGCGAGCAGCGTCAGCTCGTCGACCTGCGGGTATCCGGCCTGGTCACCGGCGCGGACGGCCAGTTCCAGCATCGCGGTACCGGGCACCATGACCGTTCCGCCGATGCGGTGGTCGGCCAGCCACGGGTGGGTCCCGAGCGACACGACGCCGGTCAGCACCGCGCCCTCGTCGCCGGCCAGGTCGACGACCGCCGACAGGATCGGGTGGTCGGCCATGCCCTGACCCAGTCCGGCGGCGTCCACCGGTCGCATCCTCATCGCGGGCCAGAACCGCTCGTGCTGGAACGGATACGTCGGCACGCCCACGCGCCGGGGCCGCCGGTCGGCGTACGCCGTGCTCCAGTCGACGTCGATGCCCCGCACGTGCAGTCCGGCCAGCCCCAGGTACAGGCCGACCTCCTCACCGCGGTCCTTGCGCAGCGTCGCGATCGGCGCCGGAGCGTCCGGGCCGGTCAGGCAGTCCGCGGCCAGCGCGGTCAGCACGCCGTCCGGGCCCACCTCCAGAATCGCCCCGACGCCGGCCCCGCGCATCGTCTCGACCACGTCGGCGAACCGCACCGGCTCCCGCACCTGCGCCGCCCAGTAGCCGGGCTCCGGCGCCTCCTCGACGAGGCCACCCGTCACGCCCGACACCAGCGGAATACGCGGTGCGTGCACCGCGAGCCCGGCGGCCGCGGCCGTGAACGGCTCCAGCATCGGGTCCATCAGCGCCGAGTGGAACGCGTGCGACACGCTCAACGACGTGCTCTTCGCCCCGAGCACGTCGATCAGGCGCTCCACCGCGGCCCGCTCCCCCGAGAGCACCACCGACCCCGGTGTGTTCACCGCAGCGATCGACACACCCTCGGTGAGCAGCGGCTCCACGACGTCGGCGCTGACCCGCACCGCGGCCATCACCCCACCGGCCGGAAGCGCCTGCATCAGGCCCGCGCGCGCCGCGACCAGCACGCACGCGTCCGGCAGCGCCAGCACGCCGGCGACGTGCGCGGCCGTGATCTCGCCGATCGAATGCCCGCCCACGACCGCGGCCCGGACGCCGAACGACTCGAGCAGCCGCCACAGCGCCACCTCGACCGCGAACAACGCGGGCTGCGCGAACCCGGTCAGCGCCAGCGCGCCCGTGTCGTCGCCCCACATCACGGCCCGAACCTCACCGGGCAACCCCGCCAGCACCTCGTCCAGCGCGTCCGCGAAAACCGGGAACCGTTCGTACAGCTCCCGTCCCATGCCCAGGCGCTGCGAACCCTGACCGGTGAACACCACACCGACGTCGGTGCTCCCCCGTCCGGAGCCGGTGGAGGCCGTGGTGACGTCGCCGGTGACCGGGTCGGCGAGCAGCACGGCGCGGTGGTCGAAGAGCGAGCGCCGGGTGAGCGAGAAGCCCACGTCGACGTAGCGGTGACCGGTCACGTCGCGCAGGCGTGCCACCTGCTCCTCCAGCGCCGGCGCGGACTTCGCCGAGACCACCCACGGCACCAGCGCGTCCGGCGCCGGGGCCGGTTCAGCGGCCGGGGCCTGTTCGAGGATGACGTGGGCGTTCGTGCCGCTGATCCCGAACGACGACACACCGGCCCGCCACGGCCGGTCGACACCGGGCCAGCCGGCGGTCTCGGTGAGCAGGCGAATCGCACCCGACTCCCAGTCCACGTGCGACGACGGTTCGTCCAGGTGCAGGCTGCGGGGCACCAACCCGTGGCGCATCGCCTGGATCATCTTGATCACCCCGGCCGCTCCCGCGGCGGCCTGGGTGTGGCCGAGGTTGGACTTGATCGAGCCCAGCAGCAGCGGCCGGTCGTCGGGCCGGTCCTGGCCGTACGTCGCGAGCAGCGCCTGCGCCTCGATCGGGTCACCGAGCACGGTGCCCGTGCCGTGGCCCTCGACGACGTCGACGTCAGACGCGTCGAGCCCGGCCGCGGCGAGCGCGGCGCGGATCACCCGCTGCTGCGACGGTCCGTTCGGCGCGGTGAGCCCGTTGGACGCCCCGTCCTGGTTCACGGCCGAGCCGCGGACGACGGCGAGCACGTCGTGGCCGAGGCGCCGGGCGTCGGAAAGGCGTTCCACGACGAGGATGCCGACACCCTCGGACCAGCCGACGCCGTCCGCCGCGTCCGAGAACGACTTGCAGCGGCCGTCGGCGGCGAGCCCACCCTGGCGGGTGAAGCCCGCGAACGTCCCGGAGGTGGACATCACCGTCACCCCACCGGCCAGCGCCAGGTCACACTCGCCGCCGCGCAGCGCCTGCACCGCCAGGTGCAGCGCGACCAGCGACGACGAGCACGCCGTATCGACGGTGACCGCCGGGCCCTCCAGTCCGAGCAGATAGGACAGACGGCCGGACAGCACGCTGGACGCGGTGCCGGTCGAGGCGTGGCCGTGCACGTCCTCCTGGGTGGCCATCAGGACGTAGCCGTAGTCGTTGTACATGTTTCCGAGGAACACGCCGGTCGGGGAGTCGCGCAGCGCGACCGGGTCGAGTCCGGCCTGCTCGACCGCCTCCCACGCGGTCTCCAGCACGAGCCGCTGCTGCGGGTCCATCGCCAGGGCCTCGCGGGGCGAGATGCCGAAGAACCCGGCGTCGAAATCGGCGGCGTCGTACAGGAAACCGCCGGCGCCGGTAGCGCTGCGGCCCTGGCCGTCGCCGCCGAGCGTCTCGAGGTCCCAGCCGCGGTCGAGCGGGAACCCGGCGATCGCGTCGCCGCCGTCGACCACGAGCCGCCACAGGTCGTCGGGCCCGGCCACACCGCCGGGGTACCGGCAGGCCATGCCGACGATCACGACCGGGTCGTCGGTGACGTGGACGACATGCGAGTCCGGGCCGGTGGTGCCGCCGACCGCCTCGACGAGCTCGCCGACCAGGTGGGCGGCGAGCCGCTGCGGGGTGGGGTAGTCGAAAACGAGGGTCGCGGGCAGCGGCAGGCCGGTGACCGTACCGAGGTGGTTGCGCAGTTCGACGGCGGTCAGCGAGTCGAACCCGAGCCGGCGGAACTCCAGGTCGGGGGTGATCGGGTCGGCCGTGGTGTGGCCGAGCACGAGCGCGGCCTCGGTGCGGACCAGCTCGAGGAGCGTCGTGTGCTGCTCGTCGGCCGGGAGAGTGGCGAGACGCTGCCGCAGTGAGCTCGTGGTCTGGTTGCCGGCCGCGATGCGGCGCGGCGCGCTCAGGACGTTGCGCAGGATCGGTGGCACCTGCGGGACCGGGCTGAACCGGGCCAGCAGCGCGAGCGGCTGCGGGGCGCGGTGGGTGGCCGCGTCCAGCAGGGACAGTCCCCGCTCCGGCGTGAGGGGAGGCATCCCGGACCGGGTCAGACGGGCGACGTCCTCGTCCCGCAGCGTTCCGGTCATGCCGACGCCCGCCGCCCACGGTCCCCAGGCCAGCGACATCGCGCCGGGCCGGGCGTACGCCAACGCGTCCAGGAACGTGTTCGCCGCGGCGTAGTTCGCCTGCCCCGCCGCGCCCAGCACCCCGGACACCGACGAATACAGCACGAACGCCGCGAGATCGTCGTCCTTCGTCGCCTCGTGCAACCACCAGGCAGCGTCCACCTTCGGGCGTAACACCGCACTCAGACGCTCCGGCGTCAATGACGTCACGACCGCGTCGTCCAGCACACCCGCGGCGTGCACCACAGCGGTCAACGGACGGCACTCCGCGACGAGCCGCTCCACCGCGTCCCGATCGGCGACATCACAGGCCACGGTTCGCGCGTCCGCACCGGCGGCGGTCAGACGTTCCACGAGTTCCGCCGCGCCGGGCGCGTCCGAGCCGCTGCGGCTGGCGAGTACCAGCCTGCGCATGCCCCACGTGCCGATCAGGTGCTCGGCGAGCAACCCGGCGAGGCCCCCGGTGCCGCCGGTGACCAGTACGGTGCCGTCGGGATCCCACTGCCGCGGGATCCGCAGCACCAGTTTGCCGACGTGCCGGGCCTGGCTCATGTGCCGGAACGCCTCGGCCGCGTGGCGCACGTCCCAGCAGGCCAGCGGCAACGGCCGCAGGTCACCGGCGGCGAACAGGTCCATCAGCCGGGCCAGCATCGCGCGTGCCCGGTCCGGCCCGGCCTCGATCAGGTCGAACGCCCGGTAGACGACGTCCGGCGAGCGCGGCTCGGTCATACCCATCTCGACGAACCGGCCGCCCGGGTTGAGCAGCCGCAGCGACGCGTCGATGAACTCGCCGTTGAGGGAGTTGAGCACCACGTCGATGCCGATCCCGCGGAAACGCTCCTCGAACTCCAGCGTCCGCGACGACGCGATGTGCGCGTCGTCCAAGCCCAGCGACCGCAACGTGTCCCACTTGGACTCGCTCGCCGTCGCGAACACCTCGGCACCCAGATGCCGGGCCAACTGCACCGCGGCCATCCCGACGCCACCGGCGGCGGCGTGCACGAGCACCCGGTCGCCCGGCTGGACCTCCGCGAGGTCGACCAGCCCGTACAGGGCGGTGAGGAACGCCATCGGCACCGACGCGGCGACCTCGTCGGCCCAGTCGTCCGGGGTGCGGGTCAGGTAGGGCTCCGCGGACACAGCGAGCGGACCGAACCCGCCGGACACCAGGCCGAACACGCGGTCGCCGACACGCAGGTGTTCGACGTCGGGGCCGGTCTCGACCACGACACCGGCGCCTTCCTGGCCGAGCACCTGGCGTTCGCCGGGGTACATGCCGAGGGCGGTCAGCACGTCCCGGAAGTTGACGCCGGCCGCGCGTACGGCGATCCGCACCTCCTGGCCGGTGAGCGGCTCGGTGGCCGCGGGGTACTCGGTCAGGCGGAGGTTGTCGAAGGTGCCCTGGTCGTCGATCGTCAGCCGCCAGGCCGGTGCGACCGGGGCCACCAGTCCCCGGGCGGTGGTCACGCGGGGAACGCGGACGATGCCGTCGCGGACCACCGCCTGCGGCTCACCGCTCGCCAGCACCGCCACCACACCCGGCAACACGGACGGAAGGTCGTCCAGGTCCTCCACGTCCACCAGCAGCAACCGGCCCGGATGCTCCGCCTGCGCCGCCCGCACCAGACCCCACACCGGCGCCACGGCCAGATCAACCACGTCGCCTGGTTCGACGCCCACCGCGTTGCAGGTCACCACCAGCAGCGGCACACCGTCCGGGCGCGCCACCCACTCCCGCACGTGTTCCCAGACATCCACCGCCGCCGTGTGCGCGGCGCCCGGCAACTCCTCCTCCGGCGTCACCACCGGAAGCACGACCAGCTGGGCACCGTCGGTCTCGGCGCCGTGGGTCACCCACACCGGAGCCGGCCCCGCCCCGACGGGCGACGGCGCCCAGTCCAGGCCGTACACCACGTCGGTGCCGTGGCGGAACGGTGCGGCAGCGGGGGGCCGGAGCACCATCTCGCCGATGCTCAGTACCGGCGCGCCGGTTCCGTCGACAACGTCGACGCGCAGGCCGGAGCCGGTGGACGTGAGTCGTGCCCGGACCGCGGAGGCGCCCGTCGCGTGCAGAGTGACTCCGGTGAACGTGAACGGCAGACCGCCCTCCGCCGGCCCTTCGACGAACACGCCGGCGTGCAGCACGGCGTCGAGGAGCGCGGGGTGGACGCCGAACGCGGCGGCGGTCTCGGCCTGCTGGGCCGGAAGCTCGATCTCGGCGTACACCTCGCCACCGCTGCCGCGCCACGCCCGCCGCAGGCCCTGGAACACCGGGCCGTACACCAGGCCGTCGCGGGCGAACCGCTCGTACACACCGTCGGCGTCCACGTCCGCAGCACCGTCCGGCGGCCAGCTCCCGCCGCCGACGACGCCCAGGTCGGCCGGGGCGGCCGGGGCGGCCGGGGCGGCCGGGGCTAGCGTCCCGGCCGCGTGGCGGGCCCAGGGCGCGTCCGGTTCGTCGGCCGGGCGCGAGTAGATCTCGACGGTCGTCCCGGACGCGCGCACCTGGAGCCGCACCGCCTGCGCGTCGGTCAGCACCAGCGGCGACAGCAGCGTGAGTTCCTCCACCCGCGGCAGCCCGATCTGGTCACCGGCCCGCACCGCCAGCTCCAGCAGCGCGGTACCCGGCACCATCACGACCGCACCGACCCGGTGATCGGCCAGCCACGGGTGCGTACCCAGCGAAATCATGCCGGTGAGCACCACACCGGTACCGTCGGCGAGCTCCACCGCCGCCGACACCAGCGGGTGCCCGCCCGTGCCGAGCCCGAGCCCGGAGGCGTCGCCGCCACGGCCGACGAACGACGGCCAGAACCGGCGACGCTGGAACGCGTACGTCGGGAGGGGCAGCCGACGGGGGTTCAGACCGCCGAACGCCGGTGCCCAGTCGACCGCAACGCCGTGGGCGTACAGGCCCGCCAGCCCGCTGAACAGTGCCGCGACCTCGGGCCGGTCCTTGCGCAGCGCCGCCACCGCCGCCCGCTCGTCGATCAGCGCGGCGAGCACCCCGCCCGGGCCGACCTCCAGGATCACGTCCACGTCGTCCATCCCGGCGACGACGTCGGCGAAGCGCACCGGCTCGCGCACCTGCGCGGCCCAGTACGCGGGGTCGGACAGCTCGTCCTCGACGGCCGCGCCGGTGACACCGGAGATCAGCGGCACCGCGGGCGCGTGGAGCGACAGCCCGGCGGCGACCTCGGTGAGCGGAGCGAGCATCGGGTCCATGTGCGCGGAGTGGAACGCGTGCGACACGCTGAGCCGGGTGCTCTCGACCCCCAGCGCACCCACGACGCGGTCGACGGCGTCGCGGTCCCCGGAGAGCACCACCGATTCGGGGGCGTTCACGGCCGCGATCGACACTCCGTCGGTCAGCAACGGCGTCACCGCGTCGACGCCGGCGCGCACGGCCACCATCACACCACCGGCCGGGAGCGCCTGCATCAGGCCGGCCCGGGCCGCGACCAGCTCGCACGCGTCGGAAAGCGTCAGCACCCCGGCGACGTGCGCGGCGGTAACCTCCCCGATCGAGTGCCCGCCGACGACGGCCGCGCGGATCCCGAACGACTCGAGCAGCCGCCACAGCGCCACCTCGACCGCGAACAACGCGGGCTGCGCGAACCCGGTCTGCGCCAGCGCGCCCTCGTCGTCACCCCACATCACGGCCCGGACCTCACCGGCGAACCCCGCCAGCACCTCGTCCAAGGCCTCGGCGAACACCGGGAACCGTTCGTACAGCTCACGTCCCATGCCCAGGCGCTGCGCGCCCTGGCCGGTGAAGACGACGCCGACCTCGGCACCGGCCCGGCCGGACCCGGCGGCGGCGCGGACGAGGTCGCCGGTGGCCGGGTCGGCGAGCAGGACGGTGCGGTGCTCGAACGTCGAGCGCTCGGCCAGCGAGTGCCCGACGTCGGCGAACCGGGTTCCCGGCCGGTCGGCGATCCAGTCCCGCAACCGCCGGACCTGCTCGGTCAGCGCGTCCTCGGAGCGCGCGGACACCGGCAGTGGCACGACCGCGTCGCCTCCCGGCGCGAGGGACGCCACAGCGGCGTCCGGCGCGAGGGCCGCCGCGGCGTCGCCCTGCTCCAGGATGACGTGGGCGTTCGTGCCGCTGATGCCGAACGACGAGACACCGGCGCGCCAGGGGCGGTCCACCGCGGGCCACCCGGCGGGCCCGGCGAGCACACGCACGGCTCCGGCGTCCCAGTCCACGTGCGACGACGGGGCGTCGACGTGCAGCGACGCGGGCAGCACGCCGTGGCGCATCGCCTGCACCATCTTGATCACACCGGCGACACCGGCCGCGGCCTGGGTGTGGCCGATGTTCGACTTGATCGAGCCCAGCAGCAGCGGCCGGTCGTCGGGGCGGTCCTGCCCGTACGTCGCGAGCAGCGCCTGCGCCTCGATCGGGTCACCGAGCACCGTGCCGGTGCCGTGCCCCTCGACGGCGTCGACGTCGGCGGCGCGCAGCCCGGCCGCGGCCAGCGCCGTGCGGATGACGCGCTGCTGCGAGGGCCCGTTCGGGGCGGTGATGCCGTTGGAGGCGCCGTCCTGGTTGACGGCGGAGCCACGGACGACCGCGAGGACCTCGTGGCCGCGGCGGCGGGCGTCGGAGAGCCGCTCGACCACGAGCACACCGACGCCCTCGGACCAGCCGGTGCCGTCGGCGCCGTCGGCGAAGGCCTTGCAGCGGCCGTCGCCGGACAGGCCGCCCTGCCGGGTGAACGCCGAGAAGCCTCCCGAGGTGGCCATCACGGTGACCCCGCCGGCCAGCGCGAGGTCGCACTCCCCACCGCGCAGCGCCTGCGCCGCGAGGTGCAGCGCGACCAGCGACGACGAGCAGGCGGTGTCGACGGTGACCGCCGGTCCCTCCAGGCCGAACGAGTACGACAGCCGCCCGGAGATGACGCTCGTCGACAGGCCGCTGACGGTGTGCCCCTCGACGTCCTCCCGCGCGCCGATGAGCAGGTGCCCGTAGTCCTGGCCGACAGTGCCCATGAACACGCCGGTCTGGGTGCCGCGCAGACCGGTCGGATCGATGCCGGTGCGTTCGAGCGCCTGCCAGGCGGACTCCAGCACGAGGCGCTGCTGCGGGTCCATCGCGAGGGCCTCGCGTGGCGAGATGCCGAAGAAGGCGGCGTCGAAGTCGGCGACGTCGTGCACGAACCCGCCGACGGTGGTGGCGCTGGTGCCGTCGGTGAGCGCGGCGAGGTCCCAGCCGCGGTCCTCGGGGAACGCGCTCATCGCGTCGACGCCGTCGGCGACCACCCGCCACAGGTCGTCGGGGCTGTCGACACCACCGGGGAAGCGGCAGGCCATGCCGACGATCGCGATCGGTTCGTCGGCGACCGGGACGGGGCGGGCGGGCGGGGCGGCGGGCCGGGCGTCGACGTCGATGATCCGGCCGAGGACGTGTTCGGCGAGGGTGGCCGGGGTCGGGTAGTCGAAGACCAGCGTGGACGTGAGCCGCAGACCGGTCACCGTGGCCAGGCGGTTGCGCAGTTCCACCGCGGTGAGCGAGTCGAAGCCGAGCCGGCGGAACTCGCGGTCGGGCGTGACCTCGTCGGATGAGGCGTAACCGAGGACGGTGGCGGCCTCGGCGCGCACCAGGTCGAGGACGGCTCGGACGCGCTTGTCCGCCGGGAGGGCGCGGAGCCGGTCGGCGAGTCCGGCGTCGCCGCCGGTCGCGGCCGCCGCGGTGCGACGACGGGTGGGCACGAGCCCGTGCAGCAGCGGCGGGAGGAGACCCTGCTGCGCGGCGAGCGCGGCCGGGTTGATCCTGGTGAGGACGGCGAGCGGCCGGTCGGGTCGAAGCAGCGCGCTGTCCAGCAGCGACAGTCCCTGCTCGGGGGTGAGGGGCGGCATCCCGGACCGGTTGAGGCGGGCCATGTCCTCGTCACGCAGGGCGCCGGTCATGCCCGCGCCGGCCGTCCAGGCCCCCCAGGCCAGCGACAACGCCCCGGGCCGGACGTAGGCCAGCGCGTCCAGGAACGTGTTCGCGGCGGCGTAGTTCGCCTGTCCGGCCGCACCCAGCACGCCCGATATCGACGAATACAGCACGAACGCCGCCAAGTCGTCGTCCTTCGTCGCCTCGTGCAACCACCACGCGGCGTCCGCCTTCGGGCGCAGCACCCCGCTCAGACGTTCCGGGGTCAGCGTCGTGATCACCGCGTCGTCCAGCACACCTGCGGTGTGCACCACGGCAGTCAGCGGCCGGCACTCCGCCACGAGCCGCTCCACCGCGTCCCGATCAGCGACGTCGCAGGCCACGGTAAGTACTTCCGCACCCGCGGCGGTCAGCCGCTCGACCAGCTCCGCCGCGCCGGGCGCGTCCGGACCACTCCGGCTGGCCAGCACCAGGCGGCGGGCGCCGCGCGAGGTCACCAGGTGTTCGGCGAGCAGCGCACCGAGACCACCGGTGCCGCCGGTGATCAGCACGGTGCCCTCGGGGTCCCACTGCCGTGGGATCCGCAGCACCAGCTTGCCGACGTGTTTGGCCAGGCTCATGTGCCGGAACGCCTCGGCGGCGCGGTGCACGTCCCAGGTGGTGATCGGGAGCGGACGCAGCCGGCCGGCGGCGAACAGGGCGACCAGCTCTGCGAGCATCTCCTGGGTCCGGTCGGGACCGGCTTCGATCAGGTCGAACGCCCGGTAGTTCACGTCCGGCGTCCGGAGGTCGGTCTTGCCCATCTCGACGAAACGGCCGCCCGGGCTGAGCAGCCGCAGCGACGCGTCGATGAACTCGCCGCTGAGCGAGTTGACCACGACGTCGACGCCGGTGGCCCGGAACCGCTCCTCGAACTCGAGCGTCCTGGACGATGCGATGTGCGCGTCGTCCAGACCCAGCGACCGCAACGTGTCCCACTTGCTCTCACTCGCCGTGGCGAACACCTCAGCGCCCAGGTGGCGGGCCAACTGCACCGCGGCCATCCCGACGCCACCGGCGGCGGCGTGCACGAGCACCCGGTCACCCGGCCGCACCGCGCCGAGGTCGGTGAGCGCGTAGAACGCGGTGAGGAACGCCAGCGGCACGGAGGCGGCGACGTCGTCGGACCACCCGGCCGGTACGGGGACGAGGTAGGGCTCGTCGGTGATCGCCACTGGGCCGAACGCGTCGGCGATCAGTCCCAGGACGCGGTCTCCGGGGCGCAACCTGGTGACGTCCGGGCCGACGTCGACCACCACGCCCGCACCCTCCTGGCCGAGCACGAGCCCGTCGCCGGGGTACATGCCGAGCGTGGTCAGCACGTCCCGGAAGTTGACGCCCGCCGCGCGCACCGCGATCCGCACCTGGCGGCCGGTGAGCGGCTCGGTCACGCTCGGACACTCGGTCAGGCGCAGGTTGTCGAGCGCACCCGGTGCGTCGATCGCCAGGCGCCATGCGGCGCCGCCGGGCTCGGTGAGGCCGCCGGTCGTCGCGGCGAGGCGTGCGATGCGGACGATGCCGTCGCGGACCACCGCCTGCGGCTCACCGCTCGCCAGCACCGCCACCACACCCGGCAACACCGCCGGAAGGTCGTCCAGGTCCTCCACGTCCACCAGTAACAACCGGCCCGGATGCTCCGCCTGCGCCGCCCGCACCAGACCCCACACCGGCGCCACCGCCGGATCGACCACGTCACCGGGTTCGACGCCCACCGCGCCGGACGTCACCACCAGCAGCGGAACACCGTCCGCGCGCGCCACCCAGTCCCGGACGTGTTCCCACACGTCCACCGCCACCGTGTGCGCCGCACCCGGCAACTCCTCCTCCGGCGACTCCACCGGAAGCACCACCAGCTCCGCGCCGTCGGTCCCGGCGCCGTGCGTCACCCACACCGGGTCCGGGCCCGCCTCGATGGGCGACGGCACCCAGTCGACCCCGTACACCACGTCGGGAGCGGCGGCCGGGGCCACCGCGGCTACTGGGGCTCGCAGGACGAGCTCGTCGACGGTGACGACCGGCGCCCCGGCGGCGTCGACGGCCGAGATGCGCAGGCCGGTCGGCGTCGGGTCCAGCCGCGCGCGCAGCATCGTGGCACCGGCGGCGTGCAGGGTCACGCCGGAGAACACGAACGGCAGCCCGCCGGAGGCGAGTCCGTCCACGAACACGCTCGCGTGCAGCACGGCGTCGAGCAACGCGGGGTGCAGCCCGAACCAGGCCGCCGCGTCGGTCTGCTCGGGCGGGAGCTCCACCTCGGCGTACGCCGCTCCCCCGGTGCCGCGCCAGACCCGCCGCAGCCCCTGGAACACCGGCCCGTAGGTGAGGCTGTCGCCCGCGAGCCGCTCGTAGACACCGTCCAGGTCGACCTCGGTCGCGTCGTCCGGCGGCCAGCTCGCGCCGGTGACGACGGCGGGGTCGGGCGGGGCGAGCGTTCCAGTGGCGTGCTGGATCCAGGGGCCGTCGGCGTCACCGGCGGGCCGCGAGTAGACGCCGACGGTCAGGTCCGACACCCGCACCTGGATCCGGGCCGGCCGGTCGCCGTCGAGCACCAGCGGCGCGATCAGCGTCAGCTCGTCGACCCGTGGGAGGCCGATCTGGTCACCGGCCCGCACGGCCAGCTCCAGCAGCGCGGTACCCGGCACCATCACGACCCCGCCGACGCGGTGATCGGCCAGCCAGGGGTGGGTGCCCAGCGAGATCATGCCGGTGAGCACGACACCGGTGCCGTCGGCGAGCTCCACGACCGCGGCCAGCAGCGGGTGCCCGGCCGCGCCGAGGCCGAGCCCGGTGGCGTCGCCGAGGCGCGGCGCGGCCGTCGGCCAGAACCGTTCGTGCTGGAACGGGTAGGTCGGCAGCGTGATCCGCCGGGATTCCAGGCCGTCGAAGGCCGGTGCCCAGTCGATCGGAACGCCCCGGGCGAACAGGCGGGCCAGCCCGGTGTACAGCGACACGACCTCGGGCCGGTCCTTGCGCTGGAGCGCGATCGCGGCCGGGTCGTCGTCGCCGGTGAGGCAGTCGGCCACCAGCGCGGTGAGCACACCGTCCGGGCCGACCTCGATGATCGTCCCGACACCGGTGTCACGCAGGGCGGCGACGGCGTCGGCGAAGCGCACCGGGCGGCGGACCTGCGCCGCCCAGTAGGCCGGGTCGGTCACTTCGTCGGTGACCAGCGTGCCGGACATCCCCGACACCAGCGGCAGCAGCGGCGGCCGCAGGTCCAGACCGGCGGCGACAGCGGTGAGCGGAGTGACGACCGGCTCCATCAGCGCCGAGTGGGACGCGTGCGAGACCCCGAGCCGGGTGCAGGTGTGCCCCAGCGCGGTGAACGCGTCGACGGCCCGGTCGACCGCCGCGCGGGGACCGGAGATGACGACCGAGTCGGGGGTGTTGAACGCGCCGATCGACACGTCGTCGCCGAGCAGCGGGGCCACGACGTCGGCACCGGCGCGCACCGAGACCATCGCGCCGCCGTTCGGCTGCGCCTGCATCAGCGAGGCCCGCGCGGCGACGAGCGTGCACGCGTCGGGCAGCGAGAGCACCCCGGCGACGTGCGCGGCGGACAGTTCGCCGATCGAGTGCCCGGCCACGGCCGAGGCCTTGATTCCGAACGACTCGAGCAGGCGCCACAGCGCGACCTCGACGGCGAACAGCGCGGGCTGGGTCCAGCCGGTCTCCGACAGGCGGGCGTCGTCGTCGCCCCACATCACGTCGCGGACCTCACCCGGGAACCCCGCCAGCACCTCGTCCAGGGCCTCGGCGAACACCGGGAACCGCTCGTACAGCTCACGTCCCATGCCCAGGCGCTGCGCGCCCTGGCCGGTGAACACGACGCCGACGCCGGTCGCCTGCACCGGCGCGTCCGGTTCGCCCGGCCCGACCGGGCGGACGGTGGTGCCGGTGGCCGGGTCGGCGAGCAGGACCGTGCGGTGGTCGAAGAGCGAGCGCGTGGTCAGCGCGTGACCGACGTCGGCATAGCGGAGGCCGGTCAGCTCACGCAGGCGCGCCACCTGCTCCTCCAGCGCCGGCGCGGACTTCGCCGACACTACCCACGGCACCAGCGCGTCCGGCGCCGGTGCCTCGGGCTCGGGGACCGGGGGCTGTTCGAGGATGACGTGGGCGTTCGTGCCGCTGATCCCGAACGACGAGACGGCCGCCCGGCGGGGGCGGTCCACCGTGGGCCAGTCGACGGCCTCGTCGAGCAGCCGGACCGCGCCGGACTCCCAGTCCACGTGCGACGACGGCCGATCCAGGTGCAGGCTGCGGGGCACCAGCCCGTGCCGCATCGCCTGGATCATCTTGATCACCCCGGCCACCCCGGCCGCGGCCTGGGTGTGCCCGATGTTGGACTTGATCGAGCCCAGGAGCAGCGGCCGATCCGCCGGGCGCCCCGCACCGTAGGTCGCGAGCAGCGCCTGCGCCTCGATCGGGTCACCGAGCACCGTGCCCGTGCCGTGCCCCTCCACGACGTCGACATCGGCGACGCCGAGCCCGGCGGCGGCGAGCGCGGCGCGGATCACCCGCTGCTGCGACGGTCCGTTCGGGGCCGTGAGGCCGTTGGAAGCACCATCCTGATTGACCGCGGAGCCGCGCACGACCGCGAGCACCTCGTGCCCGTTCCGCACGGCGTCGGCGAGCCGCTCGACCACGAGGATGCCGGCGCCCTCACCCCAGCCGACGCCGTCCGCCGCGTCGGCATAGGACTTGCACCGGCCATCGGCGGCGAGCCCACCCTGGCGGGTGAAACCCGCGAACGTGGTCGACGTCGCCATGACCGTCACGCCGCCGGCCAGCGCCAGGTCGCACTCGCCGCCACGCAGCGCCTGCACCGCCAGGTGCAGCGCGACCAGCGACGACGAGCACGCCGTATCGATCGTGACCGCCGGCCCCTCCAGCCCGAACAGGTACGACAACCGGCCGGACAGCACGCTGGACGCGGTGCCGGTCGACGCGTGCCCCTGCACGTCCTCCTGCGCGCCCATCAGGACGTAGCCGTAGTCGGCGTACATGTTCCCGAGGAACACGCCGGTCGACGTGCCGCGCAGACCGGTGGGGTCCAGCCCGACGCTCTCCACGGCTTCCCAGGCCGTCTCCAGCACCTGCCGCTGCTGCGGGTCCATCGCCAGTGCCTCACGCGGCGAGACCCCGAAGAACCCGGCGTCGAAACCGGCCGCGTCGTAGAGGAAACCACCCGCGCCGGCGGCGCTGCGCCCCAGGCCGTCACCGTCGAGCGCGTCGAGGTCCCAGCCGCGGTCACGCGGGAACCCGGCGATCGCGTCGCCGCCGTCGACGACGAGCCGCCACAGGTCATCGGGCCCGGCGACACCGCCGGGGTAACGGCAAGCCATGCCGACGATCGCGACCGGTTCACGCTGACCGGCCTCGGCCTCTTCGAGTCGCTGCCGGGTCTGGTGCAGATCCGCGGTGACCCACTTGAGGTATTCGACGAGCTGCTCTTCGTTCGCCATCGCCGATGGACCTTCCTGTCGTCTCGCAAGCGTCAGCGGTTGGTGGCCCGGCCGAGCTCGTTGTCGATGAACGCCAGGACCTCAGCGGTGCTGGCTGCGTGGATCTGTTCGGTCACTCCGGCTCCGGCTCCGGCTCCGGCCGGAGCGGCGGTGAGCCGGTTCAGCAGCTGACGCAGACGGGCCGGGACGCCGGCCCGGTCGGCCTCGTCGGGGCCGGCGGCGGCCAGTGCGGCCTCGAGCCGGTCGAGCTCGGCGGTGAGCGGCGCGACGGCCGGGCCGAGGTCGTCGAGCAGCTCATCGAGCAGGAACCCGGCGAGCTTGTCCGGCGTCGGGTAGTCGAACACCATCGTGGACGGCAGCCGCAGGCCGGTGGCGGTGCCGAGCTGGTTGCGCAGCTCGACCGCGGTCAGCGAGTCGAAGCCGAGCTGGCGGAACTCGAGGTCGGCCCGTACCCGGTCGGCCGTGGTGTGGCCGAGCACGACCGCGGCCCCGGCCCGTACCAGGTCGAGGACCCGCTGCCGCTGGTCGATCGGGTCCTGCCCGGCCAGCTCCGCGCGCAGGTCGGTGGTGACGGCGGTGGCGGCGGTGCGACGAGGTGGGGTTACCAGTCGCCGCAGGATCGGCGGCACCGCCGTGGGAGCCGTGGGGTTGATTCGGGTGAGCACGGCGAGGGGCCGGTCGCTCCGTACGGCGGTGTCGAGCAGCGCCAGGCCCTGCTCCGGGGTGAGCGGCGGCATCGTGGAGCGGCCGAGACGCGCTATCGCCGCGTCGCTCAGCGCGCTGGTCATGCCCGCGTCGGCCGCCCAGGGGCCCCAGGCCAGCGCCATCGTGCTGGGACGGGTGGTGGCGAGCGCGTCGAGGAAGCTGTTGGCCGCCGCGTAGTTGGCCTGCCCCTGGGCGCCGACAACGCCGGACACCGACGAGTAGAGCAGGAACGCCGCCAGGTCGTCGTCTTTTGTCGCCTCGTGCAGCCACCAGGCGGCGTCGATCTTGGGCCGCAGAACCGCAGTGACGCGGTCCGGGGTCAGCGACGTGAGCATCGCGTCGTCGAGGACGCCGGCGGTGTGGACGACCGCGGTGAGCGGGCGGGCGTCGGCGACCAGGCGTTCGACGGAGGCGCGGTCGGTGACGTCGCAGGAGACTATGCGGACGTCGGCTCCGGCGCCTTTCAGCCGTTCGAGCAGCTCGGCAGCGCCGGGTGCGTCCGGGCCGCTGCGGCTGGCCAGTACCAGCCGTCGCATTCCCCAGGACGTCACCACGTGTTCGGCGAGTATCGCGCCGAGGCCGCCGGTGCCGCCGGTGATGAGCACTGTTTTGTCGGGGTCCCAGGCATGGGCGCCGGTCGCCGCGTCGGCAGGCTTGTCGGCCGGTGGGGCGGGCAGGGCGGCGAGTCGGGCGGCGCGTATGACGTTTTTTCGGACGGCGAGTTGGGGTTCGCCGGTGGCGAGGACCCCGGCGATCGCGGGCAGGAGCGTGGTGAAGTCCTCCGGCCGGTCCAGGTCGACGGCGAGGAACCGGCCGGGATGTTCGGCCTGCGCCGCCCGGACGAGACCCCAGACCGGCGCGACGGCCAGGTCCACCGGGTCGCCGGCGTCAACACCGACCGCGTGCCGGGTGACGACGAGCAGCGGCACCTGGGTCTGCTCGATCCAGTTTTGGAGAGCGGCGAGCACGTTCACGGTGGTGGTGTGGGCGGCCTCCGGGAGTGCGGCGGACTCCGCCGGCTGGATGGCTAGCACCGCGAGTCGCGCGTCGCCGAGGTCGGCGGGTGAGGTGATCTCCCTGCCGCCCAACCGCAGGTCGTCGGGCCCGAGGACAACCCAGGCCGGTGCCCCGTCGGCCGGTACCGCGGCCACGGGTTCCCAGTCGACGCCGTGGATCGGGTCGCTTGCCGGTGCGGGGGGAGGCGCGGCCTCGGGGATTCGCAGGACGAGGTTGTCGATGGTGAGCACCGGCGCGCCGAGGACGTCAGCGACCACGACCCGCAGTCCGGTGGGGGTGGCGCGGAGCGTGGCACGGACCGCGGACGCACCGGCCGCGTGCAGCGTCGCGCCGCTGAACACGAACGGCAGCCCCCGCGGCCCGTCGCCGGTCTCGTCAGCGAGGAGGGCGCCGGCGTGGAGGACGGCGTCGAGCAGCGCGGGGTGGATCCCGAACGCGGTGGCGCTCCCGGCCTCGTCCGCGGGCAGCTCCACCTCCGCGTGGACCGTGTCACCGTCCCGCCACGCCGCACGGAGCGCCTGGAACACCGGGCCGTATGCGAGGCCGTCCCCGGCGAGGCGATCGTAAAGCCCGTCGAGCCCGATCTCGACGGCATCAGCCGGCCGGGCGGGGACGGCGTCTGCCGGTCGGGGCGGGGCCGCGTCGGCCGGCCGGGGTGGGGCGGCACCGTCGGCGTTGGCGGATGGGGCGGTTTCGGCGGCGGACGGCGGGGTGGTTCCGGGTGGGGGTGACAGGGTGCCGGTGGCGTGCCGGGTCCAGGGGGCGCCGGGCGCGTCGGCCGGGCGGGCGGACACGTCGACCGCCGTCGCCGACGCGCGTACCCGCACGACGGTGGCGCGGCTCTCGTCGAGCACCAGCGGCGCGACCAGCGTCAGCTCGTCGACCCGGGGCCGCCCGATCTGGTCACCGGCGCGCACCGCGAGCTCGAGCAGCGCGGTGCCGGGAACCATCACCACACCACCGATCCGATGGTCGGCGAGCCACGGGTGGGTCGCGACGGAGAGGACGCCGGTCAGCACCGCGCCCTCGTCGCCGGGCAGGTCGACCGCCGCGGCGAGCAGGGGATGCCCGGCCGCGGCGAGCCCGAGCCCGGCGGCGTCCCCGGGCCGGATCGCAGCCGTCGGCCAGTACCGCTCGCGCTCGAAGGGGTACGTGGGTACCTCGGTGACGCGGGGCCGCAGCCCGGCGAACGCGGGCGCCCAGTTGACCGGCATCCCACGAACGAACAGCCCGGCCAGCCCGGTCAGCAGCGCCGCGACCTCGGGGCGGTCCTTGCGCAGCGTCGCCACCGCGCGATCGTCCGGATCGTCGGCGATCAGCGCGGTCAGCACCCCGTCCGGGCCGACCTCCAGGATCACGCCGACGTCGTCCATCCCCGCGACGACGTCGGCGAACCGCACCGGTTCCCGCGCCTGCGCCGCCCAGTACGACGGTTCGAGGCGGTCCACCGCCGCCCCGGTCACACCGGAGAGGAGGCGCACCACCGGCGGCGTCATCGCCAGCCCGGCGGCCACCTCGGTCAGCGGCTGCAGCATCGGATCCATCAACGCCGAGTGGAACGCATGCGAGACCGGCAAACGCGTACTCTTTGCGCCCAGCGCCTCGACCACCGCCGCTACGGCCGGTTCCTCGCCGGACAGGACCACCGAACCCGGGGTATTCACGGCCGCGATCGACACGCCCTCGGTCAGCAACGGCGTGACCGCCGAGGCGCTCGCTCGCACCGACACCATCACCCCACCCTCGGGCAGCGCCTCCATCAACGAAGCCCGCGCCGACACCAGCACACACGCATCCGCCAGCGACAACACCCCGGCCACATGCGCCGCCGCGATCTCACCGATCGAATGCCCGGCCACCACCGACGCCCGCACCCCGAACGACTCGATCAGCCGCCACAGCGCCACCTCAACCGCGAACAACGCCGGCTGCGCGAACCCCGTCCGCGCCAGCGCGCCCGAGTCATCGCCCCACATCACCTCCCGCACCGCACCCGAGAACCCCGCCAGCACCTCGTCCAGGGGCATCCGCGAACACCGGGAACCGCTCATACAACTCCCGGCCCATCCCCAACCGCTGCGACCCCTGCCCCGAGAACACCACCCCGACATCCGTGCCACCGCGAGCCACCCCGGCCGCAACGCTCACGGCCTCGCTCGAGCCGGGGTCAGCCAGCAGCACGGCCCGGTGCTCGAACACCGACCGCTGCATCAACGTGTACCCGACGTCGACAGACCGGGCACCGCGGTGCGCCCGCAGCCGCTCCACCTGCGCGTCCAGCGCATCCACCGACTTCGCCGACACCACCCACGGCACCAGCGCGTCCGGTGCCGGTTCGGGGATCGGAGACTGCTCGAGGATGACGTGCGCGTTCGTCCCGCTGATCCCGAACGAGGAGACACCCCCGCGCCACGGCCGGTCGAGCGGCGGCAGCGTGGTGGCCTCGGTGGCAACGCGAACAGCGCCCGAACTCCAGTCCACCCGGGACGACGGTGTATCCACGTGCAGAGTCCGGGGCACGACCCCGTGACGCAGCGCGAGCACCATCTTGATCAGCCCGGCAACCCCAGCGGCAGCCTGCGTGTGCCCCAGGTTGGACTTGATCGAGCCCAGCCACAACGGGGTGCCCCGGTCCTGGCCATAGGTCGCGAGCAGCGCCTGCGCCTCGATCGGATCCCCCAACACCGTGCCGGTGCCGTGTCCCTCCACCACATCCACGTCACCCGGCGCGAGCCCCGCCGAACCCAACGCCGCCCGAATCACCCGCTGCTGCGACGGACCATTCGGCGCCGTCAACCCATTCGACGCACCATCCGAGTTCACCGCCGAACCCCGCACCACGGCTAGAATCCGGTGACCGAGACGTTCCGCGTCGGAGGCACGCTCCACCGCGATCACACCCACACCCTCGGACCACCCGGTGCCGTCCGCGCCGTCGGCATACGCCTTGCAGAGCCCGTCCGAGGCCAACCCACCCTGCCGACTGAAACCCGCGAAATTCATCGCGGTCGACAACACCGTGACCCCACCGGCCAGCGCCAGGTCACATTCACCACTACGCAACGCCTGCGCCGCCCAATGCAACGCCACAAGCGACGACGAACACGCCGTATCCACCGTCACCGACGGGCCCTCCAGCCCGAGCACATACGAGACGCGCCCGGACAGGACACTGGCGGCGAGGCCAGTGACGGCGTGCCCTTCGAGGTCCTGGTTCGCGTTGAGAACCACGCTGCTGTAGTCCTGGCCATTGGTGCCCATGAAGACGCCGGTACGGCTACCGCGCAGCCCGCCGGGCTCGATCGCGGCGTCTTCCAGCGCCTCCCAGGACGCTTCGAGCAACAACCGCTGCTGCGGGTCCATCGCCAGCGCCTCACGCGGAGAGATCCCGAAGAACCCGGCGTCGAAGTCGCCCGCCCCGTCCAGGAACCCGCCGACGCCGGTCGCGCTGGCTCCCCGGCCGTCACCCGCGAGCAGCCCGAGATCCCAGCCACGGTCGGTCGGGAACGGCCCGATCCCGTCGTCACCGTCGACCAGGAGACGCCACAGATCCTGCGGATCACGCACGCCGCCCGGGAACCGGCACGCCATGCCGACGATGACGATCGGCTCGTCAACGACCGCCGCGGGTACCGACGGCCGACTCTCCCCCGGCCCGGAACCGAGCTCACCGAGAAGGTGCGACGCGAGCGCCTGCGGAGTCGGATGATCAAAAACCAGCGTGCTCGACAACCGCAGACCGGTCACCACCGACAACCGCGCCGCCAGCTCCACCGCCGTCAACGAATCGAACCCCGCGTCACGGAACGCCCGCTCCGGATCTACGCGGTCCGGTCCGGGGTACCCCAGCACGGCGGCGGCCTGCTCGCGGACGACGTCGCGGAGGAGGCCGGTGCGACCGTCCGCGTCGAGCTCGGACAACTGACCCCGGAGACCGGACGCCGCTTCGGCCTGGAGTTCGCGGGCTGCGCGAACCTCGGCGAGCACGTCGGCGGCGCCGGGCAGCTCGCTCAGCAGCGGGGCGGGGCGCAGGGTGAGCAGGGCGGTCAGGATCGGCCGGCGGCGGAGCTCACCGACAACGACGTACGGCTCCCCCGCGGTGGCGACCTGACCGAGGACAGTGAGGGCGAGGCGCGGGTCGAGACCGGTGGCACCGACACGCCGCAGCCCGTCCCGGGCGGGGGTGTCGGCCGCCATGCCGGCGCCGTCCCACGCGCCCCAGGCGATCGACGTCGCCGGCAGTCCCCGCGCGTGCCGCCGCTGGGCGACCGCGTCGAGCACGGCGTTCGCCGCCGCGTAGTTCGCCTGACCCGGGTTGCCGACCGCGCCCGCCGTCGAGGAAAACAACACAAACGCGTCCAGGTCCCGGTCCCGGGTCAACTCGTCCAAAACAATTGCCGACGACGCCTTCGCCCGCAGCACCGACGCGAACCGCTCCGCCGACAGCCCCTCGACGGTCCCGTCGTCCAGCACACCGGCCGCGTGCACGACCGCCGTCAGATCGGGGATTCCATCGAGCACCGCGGCCACCGCGTCCCGATCGGCCACGTCGCAGGCGACGACGTGCACCTGGGCACCGGCCGCCGTGACGCGCGCGGCCAGGTCGGCGGCGCCCTCGGCCGCGTCGCCGCTCCGCGACATCAGCACGATCCGCTCGGCGCCGCGCCCGGCCAGCCACACCGCGACCTGACCACCGAGCGCACCGGTACCGCCGGTGATCAGCACCGTGCCGGACGGCTGCCACGGTGCGGCGAGGTCGGGGCCCGACTGGACCAAGCGACGACCGAACACACCCCGGCTCCGGATCGCGACCTGATCCTCGTCCCCCACCAGAACCGCACTCAGGCGGCGGACGGCGCGCGCATCCAGCGTCGGCGGGAGGTCGATCAGCCCGCCCCACCCAGCCGGGCGCTCCAACGCGACCACCCGCCCGAAACCCCAAATCGCCGCCTGATCCACGTCCACGACGACGTCATCGGGGACCGCGTGGACGGCACCGCAGGTCAGAGCCCACACCGGGGCGGACACGCCCGCGTCCCCGAGAGCCTGCACGAGCGTCGCCGACGCCACCACATCACGCAGCAGCGACACCACACCCGAGAAATCCGTACCCCACTCACGCAGCCGCACCGCCCACGCGTCCCGGTCCGGCTCCGCGACGTCCCACCGCACCGCACTCACCGCACCCGACACCGCGTCGACCCAGGCCTCGTCGGCGTGTCCGGCCGGGACGACGACGAGCCAGGTCCCGGTCGGCGTCGCACTGTTCCCGACGCTGATCGGACGCCAGGCCTCGTGGAGGCGCCAGCCATCCATCTCGGACTGCTCGCGCTCACCGCGTCGCCACGACACCAGCGCGGGGACGACCTCGGTGACCGCCTCCACGCCGACGCCGAGCCGCGCGGCGAGGGCCGCCGGATCCTCCGACGCCCACCGCAGGTCATCGGCCCCGTCGACAGTGGCGGCGGGCCTCGGCGTCGGCCAGAAGCGTTCGTGCTGGAACGGGTAGGTGGGGACGTCCACGTGGCCGGCGCCGAGCCCGGCGAACGCCGGTGTCCAGTCGACCGGCACCCCACGCACGAACAGCCCGGCCAACCCGGTCAGCAGCGCCGCGACCTCCGGGCGGTCCTTGCGCAGCGTCGCCACGGCGGCCCGGTCGATCAACGCGGTCAGCACGCCGTCCGGGCCGACCTCCAGAATCACACCGACGTCCATCCCCGCGACGACGTCGGCGAACCGCACGGGCTCCCGCACCTGCGCGGCCCAGTACGACGGTTCGAGGCGCTCCACCGCCTCCCCGGTCACACCGGACATCAGCCGGATCGTCGGCTCATGCAGCGACAACCCCGCCGCGGCCGCCGTCAACGGAGCCAGCATCGGATCCATCAACGCCGAGTGGAACGCGTGCGACACCGGCAGCCGGGTGCTCTTCGCTCCCAGGGCCTCGACCAGCCGGTCGACTGCGTCCCGCTCCCCCGAGACCACCACGGAGCCGGGCGTGTTCACCGCCGCAATCGACACACCCTCGGTCAGCAACGGCGTGACCACGTCAGCGCTCGCCCGCACCGACACCATCACCCCACCCTCGGGCAGCGCCTCCATCAACGAAGCCCGCGCCGACACCAGCACACACGCATCCGCCAGCGACAACACCCCGGCCACATGCGCCGCCGCGATCTCACCGATCGAATGCCCGGCCACCACCGACGCCCGCACCCCGAACGACTCGATCAGCCGCCACAGCGCCACCTCAACCGCGAACAACGCCGGCTGCGCGAACCCCGTCCGCGCCAGCGCGCCCGGGTCATCGCCCCACATCACCTCCCGCACCGCACCCGAGAACCCCGCCAGCACCTCGTCCAGGGCATCCGCGAACACCGGGAACCGCTCATACAACTCCCGGCCCATCCCCAACCGCTGCGACCCCTGCCCCGAGAACACCACCCCGACCGCAGCCTCAGCCCGAGCCACACCGCTCGCCACACGCACCAGATCCTCGCCGGCCAGCACCACGGCCCGATGCTCGAACACCGACCGCTGCATCAACGTGTACCCGACGTCGACAGACCGGGCACCGCGGTGCGCCCGCAGCCGCTCCACCTGCGCGTCCAGCGCATCCACCGACTTCGCCGACACCACCCACGGCACCAGCCCGTCCGGCGCCGACGCCGGTTCACCGGCCGCGGCCTGCTCGAGGATCACGTGCGCGTTCGTGCCGCTGATCCCGAACGACGACACGGCCGCCCGGCGCGGCCGCTCCAGGTCGGGCCAGTCCGTCGCCTCGGTGAGGACACGAACCGCGCCGGACTCCCAGTCCACCCGGGAGGACGGCGAATCCACATGCAGAGTCCGAGGCAGAACCCCGTGACGCAGCGCGAGCACCATCTTGATCAGCCCGGCAACCCCAGCGGCAGCCTGCGTGTGCCCCAGATTCGACTTGATCGAACCCAGCCACAACGGCGTATCCCGACCCTGGCCATAGGTCGCCAACAGCGCCTGCGCCTCGATCGGATCCCCCAACACCGTGCCGGTGCCGTGTCCCTCCACCACATCCACGTCACCCGGCGCGAGCCCCGCCGAACCCAACGCCGCCCGAATCACCCGCTGCTGCGACGGACCATTCGGCGCCGTCAACCCATTCGACGCACCATCGGAATTCACCGCCGAACCCCGCACCACGGCCAAGATCCGATGCCCGAGACGCTGAGCGTCGGACAACCGCTCCACAGCGATCACCCCGACACCCTCAGACCAACCAGTACCGTCCGCAGCGGAGGCATACGCCTTGCAACGCCCGTCCGTAGCCAGGCCGCCCTGCCGGCTGAAACCCGCGAAATTCATCGCGGTCGACAACACCGTGACCCCACCGGCCAGCGCCAGGTCACATTCACCACTACGCAACGCCTGCGCCGCCCAATGCAACGCCACAAGCGACGACGAACACGCCGTATCCACCGTCACCGACGGACCTTCGAGCCCGAACATGTACGAGACCCGCCCGGAGATCACGCTCGCCGCGAGCCCGGTCACCGCGTGGCCCTCGAGGTCCTCAGCGGCGTTGAGCACCAGGCTCGTGTAGTCCTGACCGTTCGTGCCCATGAAGACGCCGGTACGGCTACCGCGCAGGCCACCGGGCTCGATGCCGGCGTCCTCCAGCGCCTCCCAGGACGCCTCGAGCAGCACGCGCTGCTGCGGGTCCATCGCCAGCGCCTCACGCGGAGAGATACCGAAGAACCCGGCGTCGAAGTCGCCCGCCCCGTCCAGAAAGCCGCCGACGCCGGTCGCGCTGCCCCCGCGCTCGCCGCCCGCGAGCAGACCCAGGTCCCAGCCGCGGTCGGTCGGGAACGGTCCGATCGCGTCCTCGCCGTCCACGAGCAGACGCCACAGATCCTGCGGATTCCGCACCCCGCCGGGAAACCGGCACGCCATGCCGACGATGACGATCGGCTCATCGACGACCGCAACCGGCACCGACGGCTGGACCTCCCCCGGCCCGGAACCGAGCTCACCGAGAAGGTGCGCCGCGAGCGCCTGCGGAGTCGGATGATCAAAAACCAGCGTGCTCGACAACCGCAGACCGGTCACCACCGACAACCGCGTCGCCAGCTCCACCGCCGTCAACGAATCGAAACCCGCGTCACGGAACGCCCGCTCCGGATCGACGCGGTCGGCGCCGGTGTGGCCGAGCACGGCCGCGGCATGTTCCCGGACCGTCTCGCCGAGCAACGCGGCCCGCGCGGCCGGGTCGAGGCCCGCGAGGGTCGCGCGCAGACCGGACGCCGCCTCCTCCTGCCGCGCCTGCCCGGCCCGCACGTCGGCGAGGATCTCCGCGGCGTCGGGCAGGTCGCTCAGCAGGGGTGCCGGGCGCAGCGTGAGCAGCGCGCGGAGGATTCCCGGGCGCCGCAGGTCGCCCACGACGACGTACGGGGCGCCCGCGGTCGCGACCTGGCCGAGCACGGTCAGCGCGAGCGCGGGATCCATTCCGGCCATGCCGAGCCGGGCCGCCATTCCGGCTCCGGCCCAGGCACCCCAGGCGATCGACGTCGCCGGTAACCCGACGGCCTGCCGTCGGTAGGCGACCGCGTCGAGCACGGCGTTCGCCGCCGCGTAGTTCGCCTGACCCGGGTTGCCGACCGCGCCCGCCGTCGAGGAAAACAACACAAACGCGTCCAGGTCCCGGTCCCGGGTCAACTCGTCCAAAACAATTGCCGACGACGCCTTCGCCCGCAGCACCGACGCGAACCGCTCCGCCGACAGCCCCTCGACGGTCCCGTCGTCCAGCACACCGGCCGCGTGCACGACCGCCGTCAGATCGGGGATTCCATCGAGCACCGCGGCCACCGCGTCCCGATCGGCCACGTCACACGCGACCACCTCGGCCCGCGCGCCGCTCGCCTCGATCCGGCCGACCAGCTCAGCGACACCCTCGGCGGCATCGCCGCTCCGCGACACGAGCACGATCCGCTCGGCGCCGCGCCCGGCCAGCCACACCGCGACCTGACCACCGAGCGCACCGGTACCACCGGTGATCAACACTGTGCCCGACGGATCCCACGACGACTGTCCGGGGCCCGACTGGACCAGACGTCGACCGAACACACCCCGGCTCCGGATCGCGACCTGGTCCTCGTCGCCGGTGAGCACTCCGGCGAGACGGCGGGCCACCTGTGCGTCGATGTCCGGTGGCAGGTCGACCAGGCCACCCCACCCGGCCGGACGCTCCAGCGCGACCACCCGCCCGAAACCCCAGATCGCCGCCTGATCCACGTCCTCGATCACGTCGCCGGGCGCCGCGCTGACCGCACCACAGGTCAGAGCCCACACCGGCGCAGTGACACCGGCGTCCCCCAACGCCTGCACCAACGTCGCGGACGCCACGACATCACGCAGCAGCGACACCACACCCGAGAAATCCGTACCCCACTCACGCAGCCGCGCCGCCCACGCGTCCCGGTCCGGCTCCGCGACGTCCCACCGCACCGCACTCACCGCACCCGACACCGCGCCGACCCAGGCCTCGTCAAGCACCTCGGACGGAACGACGACGAGCCAGGTCCCAGGCGGCGCACTGGTCCCGACGCTGATCGGCTTCCAGACCTCGCGTAACCGCCAGCCGTCCATCTCCGAACGCTCGCGCTCGCCGCGGCGCCACGACGCCAGCGCCGGCAGCACGGTGGCCACGGCCTCTTCGTCGACGCCGAGCCGCGCGGCCAGCACCGCGGGGTCCTCGGACTCCACCCAGGACCACCAGCCGTCGCCCCCACCGTCCCCGGCTGCGGCGAGCCGGTTCGGCCAGAAGCGTTCATGCTGGAACGGGTAGGTCGGCAGATCGACCCGGCGGGCACCGAGACCCGCGAACGCGGGAGCCCAGTCGACCGGCACCCCACGCACGAACAGCCCGGCCAACCCGGTCAGCAGCGCCGCGACCTCCGGGCGGTCCTTGCGCAGCGTCGCCACGGCGGCCCGGTCGATCAACGCGGTCAGCACGCCGTCCGGGCCGACCTCCAGAATCACACCGACGTCCATCCCAGCGACCACGTCCGCGAACCGCACGGGCTCCCGCACCTGCGCGGCCCAGTACGACGGCTCCAACTGCTCCACCGCCGCCCCGGTCACACCGGACAACAACCGGATCGTCGGCTTGCTCAGCGACAACCCGGTAGCCACTTCGGTCAACGGCTCCAGCATCGGATCCATCAACGCCGAATGAAACGCGTGCGACACCGACAGCCGGGAGCTCTTCGCACCCAACGCCGAGACCACCGCGTCCACGGCCGATTCCTCACCGGAGAGCACCACCGAACCCGGGGTATTCACGGCCGCGATCGACACGCCCTCGGTCAGCAACGGCGTGACCACGTCAGCGCTCGCCCGCACCGACACCATCACCCCACCCTCGGGCAGCGCCTCCATCAACGAAGCCCGCGCCGACACCAGCACACACGCATCCGCCAGCGACAACACCCCGGCCACATGCGCCGCCGCGATCTCACCGATCGAATGCCCGGCCACCACCGACGCCCGCACCCCGAACGACTCGATCAGCCGCCACAGCGCCACCTCAACCGCGAACAACGCCGGCTGCGCGAACCCCGTCCGCGCCAGCGCGCCCGAGTCATCGCCCCACATCACCTCCCGCACCGCACCCGAGAACCCCGCCAGCACCTCGTCCAGGGCATCCGCGAACACCGGGAACCGCTCATACAACTCCCGGCCCATCCCCAACCGCTGCGACCCCTGCCCCGAGAACACCACCCCGACATCCGTGCCACCGCGAGCCACCCCGGCCGCAACGCTCACGGCCTCGCTCGAGCCGGGGTCAGCCAGCAGCACGGCCCGGTGCTCGAACACCGACCGCTGCGTCAACGTGTGCCCGACGTCGACAAATGACGAACCCGACACGTCACGCAGCCGGGCCACCTGCGCGTCCAGCGCATCCGCGGACTTCGCCGACACCACCCACGGCACCAACGCGTCCGACGCCGACACCGGTTCCACGGCCGGAGCCTGCTCGAGGATCACGTGCGCGTTCGTCCCGCTGATCCCGAACGACGACACGGCCGCCCGGCGCGGCCGGTCCCGCTCCGGCCACGGCATCCGCGCGGTCACCGGCCGCACCGCCCCGGACTCCCACGCGACGTGCGACGACGGCTCGCCGACGTGCAGGGTCGGCGGGATCTCGGCGTGCCGGAGCGCCTCCACCATCTTGATCACTCCGGCCACACCGGCCGCGGCCTGGGTGTGACCGAAGTTCGACTTGATCGACCCGAGCCAGACCGGACGGTCGGCCGGGTGACCCTGGCCGTACGTGGCGAGCAGCGCGTTGGCCTCGATCGGGTCGCCGAGCACCGTGCCGGTGCCGTGGCCCTCCACGACGTCCACGTCGGACACGTCGAGCCCGGCGGAGGCGAGCGCGGTGCGGATGACACGCTGCTGCGCCGGTCCGTTGGGCGCGGTGAGCCCGTTGGACGCGCCGTCGGAGTTGACCGCCGACCCGCGGACCACCGCGAGGACGTCGTGGCCGAGCCGCTGGGCGTCGGAGAGGCGTTCCAGCACGAGCATCCCGACGCCCTCGGCCCAGCCGGTGCCGTCGGCGGCGTCGGAATAGGCCTTGCAGCGGCCGTCGGACGCCAGCCCGTTCTGGCGGCTGAACTCGACGAGCGCTCCGGGGATCGACATGACGTTGACCCCGCCGGCGAGCGCCAGCGAGCACTCGTCGTTGCGCAGCGCCTGGACGGCGAGGTGCAACGCGACGAGCGACGACGAGCAGGCCGTGTCGACGGTGACCGTCGGGCCTTCCAGCCCGAGGCTGTAGGAGAGGCGGCCCGATGTCGCGCTGGCGGCGATGCCGGTACCGATGTCGCCGGTGGCGTCGTCGAGGGACCGGATCAGCAGGTAGGCGTAGTCCTGGCCGTTCGTGCCCACGAACACGCCGGTCCGGCTGCCGCGCAGCCGGACGGCGTCGAGGCCGGCCCGCTCGATCGCCTCCCAGGTCGTCTCCAGCAGCAGCCGCTGCTGCGGGTCCATCGTCAGCGCCTCGCGTGGTGAGATCCCGAAGAACCCGGGATCGAAGTCGGCGACCGAGCGCAGGAACCCGCCCTGCTGGCTGATGCTGGTGCCGCGCTCGTCGACCTCGCCGGTGCTCAGCGCGGCCAAGTCCCAGCCGCGGTCGATCGGGAACCCCGAGATCGCGTCCGTGCCGGAACGCACCAGCTCCCACAGGTCGCCGGGCGAGGCGACATCACCGGGGTACTTACAGCCCATCCCGACGATGGCGATCGGCTCCGTGGCCGCGTCGACGAGTTTGCGGTTCTGCCTGCGTAGCCGTTCGGTCTCCTTCACGGCGGCGCGCAGTGCGTCGACCACCTTCCGACCGTTCTCGCCCATGCTCTGTCCCATCACTCACGCGTGGTCGGGTCGGCCGTTGAGCGCCGTGTTCACGAGCGCGTCCACGTCCATCTCGTCGATGAAGGCGTCGTCCGCGTCGTCGGCGGCGGACGCGGTGTCGGTATCGGTGAGACCGACGACGCGCAGCAGCGGCTGCAGGACGCCCATCTCGCGCAGCTGGGCGAGCGAGAGCGAGGCCAGGGCGGCCCGGATCGCGGCTTCGTCCGCCGCCCCCTCGGGCAACAGCTCGCCGAGGACGTGGTCGGCGAGGCCGGCCGGGGTCGGGTAGTCGAACACCAATGTCGACGCCATCCGCAGCCCGGTCGCGGCGTTGAGCTGGTTGCGCAGCTCGACCGCGCCGAGCGAGTCGACGCCGAGGTCGCGGAACGGACGCTCGGGCCCGACCTCGTCGATGCCGGCGTAGCCGAGCACGTCCGCGGTCCGCTGCCGGACGAGCTCCACGACGACCTCTCGCCGCCGGTCCGCCGGTTCGGCCAGCAACGACTCGCGCAGGCCAGGTCCCGCGGCCGCCCCGGTGCGGTCGTCGCCGGTCAGCTCGCGGATCAGCGCGTTCGGTCGCCCGCCGCCGAAGCCCTGGACGAACCGGGTCGGTGCGACGTCCGCCACGACCGCGGTCGGTGCGGACTCCGCGACCAGTTGCAGCAGCGCGTCGCAGGCCAGGTCGGGGTCCATGGCTCCGACGCCGACCCGGCGGGCGGCGCCGGCGGCGCGGTCACCGTCGGCCATGCCGCCCCCGCCGCCCCAGGCACCCCAGGCGATCGACGTCGCGGGCAGCCCGTCGGCGGCCCGCCGCTCGGCGAGGGCGTCGAGCACCGCGTTGGCGGCCGCGTAGTTGCCCTGCCCGGGGTTGCCGACCGCGGACGCCGCCGAGGAGAACAGCACGAACGCCGACAGGTCCCGGTCGCGGGTGAGCTCGTCGAGGTGCACGGCCCCGGCCACCTTGGAGCGGTAGACGGTGGCGAACCGATCGGGCGTGAGCCGACCGATGACCCCGTCGTCGAGGATGCCCGCGGTGTGCACGACGCCGGTCAGCGGCCGGTCGGCCGGGATCGTGTCGAGCAGCGCACGCACCGCGTCGCGGTCGGCCACGTCAGCGGCGGCGATCGTCACCCCGACGCCGAGCGCGGCCAGGTCGGCGCGCAGCTCGGCGGCGCCCGGCGCGTCCGCTCCCCGCCGACTGACGAGCAGCAGGTGCTCGACGCCGGACCGGGCGAGCCGCCGGGCCACGTGCCCGCCGAGCGCGCCGGTACCGCCGGTGACGAGCACGGTGCCACGCGGTTCCCAGCGGCGGGCCGGGTCCGGTGCGGGGGCCGGAACGAGCCGCCGGCCGTACGTCGCGGAGGCGCGGACCGCGACCTGGTTCTCCCCGCCGCGGCCGGTGAGGGCCGCGGCGAAGGCGGCGGCGCTGCGTTCGTCGAGGCGGTCGGGCAGGTCGATCACGCCGCCCCAGCGGTCGGGGTGTTCGAGCGCGGCGACCCGGCCGAGGCCCCAGACCGCCGCCTGGTCGGGCCGGCGGACCGGGTCGGTGCGCCCGACCGACACCGCGCCGCGCGTCACGCACCACAACGGCGCGGCCAGGCCGGCGTCGTCCAGGCTCTGCAGCAGTGTCGCGGTGCGCGGGAGCCCCGGCGGGGTGCTCCCGTCGGCGCCCGGCTCGGTCAAAGCCAGCAGCGAGACGACGCCGGAGACCGCACCGACTGACCGGAGCCGGTCGGCGAGCACGTCGCGGGGCTCGTCACCGACGTCGAGCCGCACGGTCGCGGTGGGCAGGGCGGCCAGGACGTCGGCGTGGTCGGAGCCGGTCGGCACGACCACGAGCCAGGTGCCGTCGGGCGCGGCCGACGCACCGGCGGAGAGCGGCGCCCAGGTGATGCGGTGCCGCCAGCCGTCCACGACGGACTGGTCCTGTCGTTCCCGGCGCCAGCGCAGCATCGCGGGCAGGACGTGCGCGAGCGCGTCGCTCTCCACGGCGAGCGTCGAGCCGAGCGTGTCGAGGTCCTCTCCCGCGACGGCAGCCCAGAACTCGTCGTCCGCGGCCGTCGTGGACGGCGCAGCCGCCGGGCGGGCTCCCGGCCAGAACCGATCGTGCTGGAACGGGTAGGTGGGCAGGTCGACCCAGGGACGGTCGGCCGTGCCGAAGAACGCGGGCCAGTCGATGGTGACGCCGTGGACGTGCAGCCGGGTCACGGCGGTCACCAGCGTGTCGACCTCGTCGCGGTTCCGGCGCTGGGCGGGGACGAACACGCGGTCCGCACCTTCGGCGCTGTGCTGGGCGAGCTCGGTGAGCACGGCGTCCGGCCCGATTTCGACGTAAGTCCGCACGCCGGCGGCGTCGAGGGCGGCGATCCCGTCGGCGAACCGGACGGTCTCCCGGACGTGGCGGACCCAGTAGCCGGGGGTGGACAGTTCGTCGGGCGCCGCGACGCGGCCGGTCACGTTCGACACGACCGGGATCCGGGCGCGGTGGTAGGTCACGCTGCGGGCGACCGCCGTGAACTCGTCGAGCATCGGCTCCATCAGCGGCGAGTGGAACGCGTGGCTCACCGCGAGCCGGGTGACCTTGCGTCCGCGGGCGGCGAACAGCGCGGCGAGGTCCGACACCGCGGGTTCGGCGCCGGAGAGCACCAGCGCGCCGGGTGCGTTGACGGCCGCGAGCGACACGTCGGGCGTGAGGTCGCCGTTGATCTCGTCGGCGCTCGCCTGCACCGCGACCATCGCGCCACCGGCCGGTAGCGCCTCCATCAGCCGGGCGCGGGCGGTCACCAGGCGGCAGGCGTCCGGGAGGGTCAGCACGCCGGCGACGTGCGCGGCGGTGAGCTCCCCGATCGAGTGACCGGCGAGATGATCGGGCCGCACGCCCCAGGACTCGACGAGCCGGAACAGCGCGACCTCGAACGCGAACAGGGCCGGCTGGGTCCACCCGGTCCGGTGCAGCCGGTCCTCGTCGGCGAACACGTCCCGGTCCAGGCCGAGCTCGGCCAGCACGCCGTCGAGCGCGTCGGCGAACACCGGGAACCGGGCGGCCAGATCGCGGCCCATGCCGGGACGCTGCGAGCCCTGCCCGGAGAACAGGAACGCGATCTTGCCGCGGCCGACCGTCCCGCCGGTGATGACGTGCGGGGCGGACGCCCCGGTGGCGAGCGCGTCGAGCCCGGCGCGGGCGGCGTCGGGGTCGTCGGCCAGGACCGCGGCGCGGTACTCGAACGCCGACCGGGTGGTCGCCGCCGAGTAGGCGACGTCGTCCAGGCGGGTGCCCGGCCGGTCGAGGCGGGCCCGCACGCGCCGGGCCTGGGCGCGCAGTGCCGGTTCGGTGCGCGCCGACACCAGCAGCGGCAGCCGCCCGAGCTCCGCAACGTGGCCGGGTGCCGCCACGGGCGGTGGCTCCTCGAGGATCGCGTGAGCGTTCGTGCCGCTGGCGCCGAACGACGAGACGCCGGCGCGGCGCGGGCGCCCGGTCGCCGGCCAGGCGGTCGGCTCGCGCAGCAGCGCGACGCTCCCGGCGGACCAGTCCACGTGGGACGTCGGCTCGTCGGTGTGCAGTGTTTTGGGCAGCAGGCCGTGGTGGAGCGCCAGCACCATCTTGATGACGCCGGCGACGCCGGAGGCCGCCTGGGTATGCCCGATGTTCGACTTGACCGCGCCGAGCAGCAGTGGCCGCTCGCGGTCCTGGCCGTAGGTGGCCAGCAGCGCCTGCGCCTCGATCGGGTCGCCGAGCCGGGTGCCGGTGCCATGGGCCTCGACCACGTCGACGTCCTGCGGGGTGAGCCCGGCGCCGGCCAGCGCGCGCCGGATCACCCGCTGCTGGGCGGGGCCACTGGGCGCGGTGAGGCCGTTGGAGGCGCCGTCCTGATTGATCGCGCTGCCCCGCAGGACGGCCAGCACGTGGTGGCCGTTGCGGCGCGCGTCACCGAGCCGTTCGACGACGAGCATGCCCGCGCCTTCGGCCCAGCCGGTGCCGTCAGCGCTCTCCGCGAACGCTTTGCAGCGCCCGTCGGGCGAGAGCGCACCCTGCACGCTGAACTCGATGAACCCGGACGGGGTCGCCATCACGGTGACGCCACCGGCGATCGCGAGCGAGCACTCGCCGGCTCGGAGCGCGGACGCGGCGAGGTGCAGCGCGACCAGCGACGACGAGCACGCCGTGTCGACCGAGACCGCCGGGCCCTGCAGGCCGAACGTGTACGACAGGCGGCCGGAGAGCAGGCTCGCCGACTGGGCGGTCTCCCACTGGCCGACCTCCTCGACCGGTGGCCGGTAGTCGCCGCTGCCGCCGCCGACGAACACCCCGGTGTCCGTGCCGCGCAGCGTCGACGGGTCGATGCCGGAGCGCTCCAGGGCCTCCCACGCGGTCTCCAGCACCAGGCGTTGCTGGGGATCCATGACCAGCGCCTCGCGCGGGGAGATGCCGAAGAATCCCGGGTCGAACTCGGCCGCTTCCTCGAGGAAACCGCCCTGCCCGGTGGCGCTGGCACCGCCGGCGATGAGCGCGTCGAGGTCCCAGCCGCGGTCGGCGGGCATCGGCCCGACCGCGTCGGCTTCGGCGACGAGCAGAGCCCACAGGTCTTCCGGCGAGCGGACGCCGCCGGGATAGCGGCAGCTCATGCCGACGATCACGATCGGGTCGTCGTCGGCAGGGCTGACGTGGGCGGGGGCGGTTGTGGCGGCGGGCGCGCCGAGGATCTCGGCGGCGAGGTGTGCGGTGACGTCGGCCGGGGTGGGATGGTCGAAGACCAGCGTGGCGGGGAGCCGCAGGCCGGTGGCGGTGGCCAGGGCCGCGCGCAGGTCCACCGCCATGAGCGAGTCGAAGCCCAGGTCACGGAAGGGTGTGTGCGGGTCGACCGCGTGGGCGTCGGCGTGGCCGAGGACGGTGGCGACGGTGGTGCGCACCAGCGCGGCGAGATGGTCGGCGCGCTCGGCCTCGGTGAGCGCCAGCAGGTGCGGCGGGAGCTCGGGCACCGGTGGCCGGGCGGCGCGCGCTTCCGGGACGCCGTCGAGCAGCGGCGCGGGCCGGTGCTCGGTGAACGCCGGTGCGAACAGGTCCCAGCGCACGTCGGCGACGGTGAGGCTCGGCTCGCCGTGGTGCGGGGCGGCCGCGCGCAGCAGCGCGGTGAGGGCGGCGTCGGTGTCCAGTGGTGGCAGGCCGACGGTGCGGAGGTGCCGGGCGAGGCGCTCGTCGGTGACGTCGGTCCAGGCGTTCCAGGCGACGATGACGGTGTCGGGGCGGGTGCGGGCGTAGGCGTCGAGGTAGGCGCCAATCGCCGCCTCCGTGCCCCGGCCCTGGCGTCCCCAGGTCGCGGCGACGGAACTGAAGACGACGAGCGGCCGGTCGCCGAGCATCGCGCCGAGCCGCTCGACCCCCGCCACCGCGGCAGCAACGGTCTCCGGCACCGATGGGGCTGTTCCCCCGGGGGCCGCTCCGGCCGGGGCCGCTTCGGCCGGGGCTGCGGCAGCGGCTGGGGCGGGTGGGGCGTCGGCGAAGAACGCCGCATCGAGTTCGTGGCCGATCAAGGCGGCTTCCAGCGCCGCGAGGCCGGCCGGGTCGGTGGGGTCGCACGGCACGATCCGCACGTCGACGCCGGTCAGCGCGGACAGGTCCGGCGTCGGCGTGCCGGGCCAATCGGTGAGGACGAGACGCTCGGCGCCCTGCTCGGCGAGCCGCCGCGCGACCAGCTGACCCGTCGGGCCGGTGCCGCCGACGACGAGCACGGTCCCGTGTGGCGTCCAGCCGTCGGCCGGCGGAGTGGCGTGGACCAGGCGTCGGGCGTGCACGCCGGTGGCCCGGACGGCTAGTTGGTCCTCGTCACCGTGGTCGGCGAGCGTCCGCGCGAACCGCTCGGTGATTTCCGGCCCGAGTTCGGCCGGCAGGTCGATCAGGCCACCCCAGCGCCGCGGGTGCTCGATCGCCGCGACGCGGCCCTCGCCCCACACGGCGGCCTGGCCGGCGTGCGGCCCGGGGTCGTCCGCGGTGACCGCGACCGCGCCGCGGGTGACGCACCACAGCGGGGCGTCGATGCCAGCGGCGGCCAGCCGGTCGAGCGTCGCCGACGGCCACGCCGCCGCGTCCGGCAGCACACCGGCCGCCGCGGGCAGCAGCGACACCACGGCGGTCAGCCCCGCCGGCACGTCGACGTCCGCCGGGTCAGCAGCGCAGATCGCGCCCGTCCCCAGCGCGCCGACAACCGCACTCACCCACGGATCGTCCGCAGCACCCTCCGGCACCAACACCAACACCGCCCCGGAGGCCGCTGCCGCTCCGACCGCGGACACAGAGGCCGACGCCGCCCCACCCGCGGGTACGGAGTCCGCTCCACCGGCGGGTACGGGTGACCACGCCTCTCGGTAGAACCAGCCATCTACGGCGGAGCGTTCGAGGCGGCGGCGGCGCCAGGACGTGAGTTTGGGGACGATCGCGGCGACAGTGCCGGTGTCCAGGTCGAGAGCGGCGGCGAGGCTCTCCGGGTCCTCTTCCTCCAGGGCCGTCCACAGCGCGGCGTCGGCCGGGTCGGCCGGCAGGTCCCACGGCATCGCAACCGCGCCGTCCGGCCAGAAACGCCTGCGCTGGAACGCGTACGTGGGCAGGTCGACGCGCCAGCCGGCACCGGCAAGGTGCGCCCGCCAATCCACCGGGAGCCCCCGCACGTGCAACCGCGCCAGGGCCGTGGTCAGCGTCGTGTCCTCGTCGTGGTCGCGGCGTAGCAGCGGAACAGTGAGCGCGGACGGCACCTGCTCACGCACCAGCGCCGAGAGCACGGCACCCGGCCCGACCTCGACAAAAGCCCCGCAGTCGCGCAGCACGTCGACCGCGTCGCCGAACCGGACCGTGCGACGCACCTGCCCGACCCAGTACTCCGGCGTGCTGACGTCACCGGCGGCGACGACGGGCAGGCGCGGCGCGTGGTACGTGAGGCCCTCGGCGACCGACCGGAACGACGTCAGCATCGGTTCCATCAGCGGCGAGTGGAACGCATGGCTCACCCGCAGCCGGGAGGTCCGGCGGCCACCGGCCGCGAGCCGGTCCGCGAGGTCGAGGACCTCGGCCTCGTCACCAGCGATGACCACCGACCCGGGCCCGTTGACGGCGGCGAGCGAGACACCGCCGGTCAGTAGCGGCACGACGTCGTCCTCGGACGCCTCGACCGCGACCATCGCCCCGCCCGGCGGCAGCGCCTGCATGAGGCCGGCCCGGGCCGCAACGAGCGCGCACGCGTCGGCGAGCGACAGCACCCCGGCGACGTGGGCGGCCGCGACCTCGCCGATCGAGTGACCGGCGAGGTGCGTGGGGGTGACACCGAACGTGTCGAGGAGCCGGAACAGCGCCACTTCGACGGCGAACAGCGCCGGCTGCGTGTACCCGGTGCGGTCGAGCAGGCCGGGCTCGGCACCGGCGAACATCACGTCACGCAACGGCCGGTCGAGGTGCGGGTCGAAGTGCGCGAACACCTCGTCGAGTGCGTCGGCGAACGCGGGGTACCGCTCGTAGAGCCCGCGGCCCATGTCCAGGTGCTGGGCCCCCTGGCCGGGGAACAGGAACGCGACCGGGCCGACCACATCAGCGGTGCCGCGGGCGAGTTCGCGGGGCGTCTCCCCCGGCAGCAGCACCGCCCGGTGACTGAACACCGCCCGGGTGGTAAGTGTGTGCGCGACAGCCGCGGGATCCGCATCCGACACCGCGACCAGGTTGTCGATCTGGGCCTGCAAAGCCTCCGGTGTCTTCCCCGACACGATCCACGGCGTAAGGCCCGTTCCCGGCGGGGCCGCGGCAAAAGCAGGCGGCTGCTCCAGGATCACGTGCGCGTTCGTCCCACTGATCCCGAACGCCGACACCCCGGCCCGCCACGGCCGATCCACCACCGGCCACTCACCCGGCTCGGCCAACACCGACACCGCACCCGAAGCCCAATCCACATGCCCGGACACAGACTCCACGTGCAACGTCCGCGGCAAACTCCGATGCCGGAACGCACCGATCATCTTGATGATCCCCGCCACCCCGGCCGCCGCCTGGGTGTGCCCGATGTTCGACTTCACCGACCCGATCAGCAGCGGAAACTCCCGCCCCTGCCCGTAGGTCGACAACAACGCCTGCGCCTCGATCGGATCACCCAACGCCGTACCCGTGCCGTGCGCCTCCACCACATCAACATCCGCCGGAGACAGCCCCGCCGACGCCAACGCCGACCGGATCACCCGCTGTTGCGACGGGCCGTTCGGGGCGGTGAGGCCGTTCGACGCTCCGTCCTGATTCACCGCCGAGCCCCGCACCACCGCGAGAATCCGGTCACCCCGGGCTTCGGCGTCCGACAGACGCCGCAACACCAACACCCCGGCGCCCTCGCCCCACACCGTGCCGTCGGCGTCGTCCGAGAACGCCTTCACCCGACCGTCCGGGGCCAGGCCGTTCTGCGTCCCGAACTCGATGAACGAACCCGGCCCCGACATCACCGACACCCCACCGGCGACCGCAAGGTCACACTCACCGGACCGCAACGCCTGCGCGGCCAAATGCAGAGCCACCAGCGACGCCGAACACGCCGTGTCGACGGTCAGCGCCGGGCCCTGCAGACCCAGCACGTACGACACCCGGCCGGACAGGACGCTCGCGCTGTTACCGGTGGCGACGTAACCCTGCACCTCGGCGGCCCGCCGGAGCACCGCCGCGTAGTCCTGGCCGTTCGTACCGACGAACACACCGGTCGGCGAACCCGGCAACGACGTCGGATCGATCCCCGCGTCCTCCAACGCCTGCCACACCGTCTCCAGCAGCACCCGCTGCTGCGGATCCATCGCCAGCGCCTCACGCGGCGCGATCCCGAAGAACGCCGCGTCGAAGTCGGCGACGCCGTCGAGGAAACCGCCCCGCAGCCCGGGCAGGTCCCAGCCGCGGTCGGCGGGCGGTGCACCGATCGTGTCGACGCCGTCGGCGACGACCCGCCAGAGCCCTTCGGCGTCGGTGACCCCGCCCGGGTACCGGCAGCCGACGCCGACGATGACCACGGTGTCGTCGGTGGTCACCGGTGCGGCCCGCACCACGTCGGCCGCTGCCGGTTCCGGGTGTACTTCGCGGATCAGGTGTTCGGCCAGGGCCTCGGGCGTGGGGTAGTCGAACACGAGCGACGCGGGCAGCCGCAGCCCGGTCGCCGCAGCCATCGCGTTACGCAGCTCCAGTGCGGTCAGCGAGTCGAAACCGAGGTCGCGGAACGCGCGGCCGGCGTCGATCTCGTCCGGCCCGTCGTGGCCGAGTACCCGCGCGACGAGCGTGCGCACCAGCTCCAGCGCGGTGTCCGGCCCGAACGCCGGGACCCGCGCCGCACGGCTGTCCGTGCCGGGCGCGGCCGCCGTCCCGGGAAGCTCGGAGAGCAGCGGGGCGCCGGGCGCGAACAGGGTCCAGTCGACGTCGGCGACCGTGACGGTCGCGTCACCGGCGTCGACCGCCGCACCCAGCGCGGTCAGCGCCAGGTCGGGTGCCATCGGCGCCAGCCCGCCCCGGCGGACGCGCTGCTCGACCGTTCCGCCGTCGGCGGCCATCCCGACCGACGCCCACGGGCCCCACGCGATCGCGGTGCCCACGCCGGTGCGGGCCCGCCGCGCGGCCGCCCACGCGTCCAGCGCGGCGTTCGCGGCGGCGTAGTTCGCCTGCCCCGCCGAACCGAACACCCCGGCGATCGACGTGAACACCACGAACGCGCGCAGTCCGGATACGGCGGTCACCTCGTCGAGGACGCGGGCGCCCTCGACCTTCACGGACCACACCTCGTCCAGCGCGTCGGGGGTCAGTCCGTCCAGCACTCCGTCACGCAACACTCCGGCGGCGTGCACGACGCCGGTCAACGGCACCGGCAACCCCGCCACCGCCGACGCCATCGCGGCCCGGTCGGTCACGTCGGCCGCCACCACCCGCACGCCGACGCCGAGGGGCTCGAGCTCCGCGGCCAGCTCGGCCGCGCCCGGCGCCTCGGGCCCGCGGCGGGACACCAGCACGAGATACGACACGCCCCGCCCCGCGAGCCACCGCGCGACCCGCGCACCGAGACCACCCGTGCCGCCGGTGACCAGCACCGCACCCGACCAGCCCACCGGCTCGTCGCGTCCGGCCGCCGCGTGCACCAACCGGCGCACGTACACCCCGGACGCGCGCACCGCGTACTGGTCCTCGCCGGGAACCGGTCCGGCGAACACACCCGCCAGCCGCCGCACCACACCCGGGTCCGGATCCGCCGGCAGGTCGACCACGCCACCCCAGCGGTCCGGGTGCTCCAGCGCCACGACCCGGCCCAGCCCGAGCAGGGCGGCCTGGGACGGATCCGCGGCGCCATCGGCACGCCCCACCGACACGCCGCCCCGCGTCACCAGCCACAGGCGAGCGTCGACCCCGGCGTCGCCCAAGGCCTGTACGGCGGTGACCGCCGACGCGAGCCCGAGCAGCGACAGCACCCCGGCGAACGGGCCGTTCTCCGCGCGCAGCCGGTCCGCGACTGCCGAGCGGTCGCCGTCGACGTCCACCACCACGGCGTCGGCCAGGTCGCCGACCCAGTCCGGTGCGGCGATGCCCGGCGGGACGAGGACGAGCCATCGCCCGCGCGGCCCGGCCGTACGCGGCGCGGACGGCAGCGGTCGCCACACCTCCCGGTACCGCCAGCCGTCGGCAGCCCGGCGGGTGGAGTCCTCGGCTCGCCAGGCGTCGAGGCCGTCGAGCACGGTGTGCACCGCGCCCGGGTCGACGCCGAGCCGCTCCGCGAGGGTTCCCGGTGGTGCCGCCCGTACCGCCGACCACCAGCGGTCGACGCCGACCGGCTCGTCCACCGGCGCGACCGGGGTGACGGCCGGCCAGTAACGGCGGCGCTGGAACGAATAGGTGGGCAGGTCGACGCGGCGGGTCGCCAGGCCGGTGAACGCCGCGGTCCAGTCCACGTCGACGCCCTCGGTGTGCAGCCGCCCGAGCGCGGTGAGGAAGTACGCGGCTTCGGGCCGGTCCCGCCGCTGCACCGCGACGCCGTCCTCGACCAGCGCGGTCAGCGCCGTGTCCGGCCCCAGTTCCAGGATCGTGTCGACGCCCAGCGAGCGCAGCGTCGCGACCGCGTCCCCGAAGCGCACGGGCTCGCGCACCTGCTGAACCCAGTATTCGACGCCATCGAGCGCGGCCACCTCGCCGGTCACCGTCGACACCACCGGCAGGCGGGCGCCCTCGAACCGCACGTCCCGCAGCGCGGCGGCGAACGGCGCGAGCATCGGCTCCATCAGCGGCGAGTGGAACGCGTGCGACACGCTCAGCCGCGTGCACTTGAAGTCCAGGCGCTCCATCGCGCGATCCACGGCCTCGGCGGTGCCCGAGAGCACCACCGCGTGCGGCCCGTTCACGGCCGCGAGCGCGAGGTCCTCTCCCAACACATCAAGAAGGTCAGATTCCGACGCGTTCACAGCGACCATCGCCCCACCGGGCGGGAGAGCATCCATCGACGAAGCCCGCGCCGACACCAGCGCACACGCATCCGCCAGCGACAACACACCCGCCACGTGAGCAGCGGTCACCTCACCGATCGAATGCCCCGCCACCGCCGCCGGACGCACCCCGAACGACTCGACCAGCCGCCACAGCGCCACCTCGACCGCGAACAACGCCGGCTGAGCCCAGCCCGTACGGGCCAGGGCCTCGGCGTCCGCGCCCCACATCACCGACCGCACGTCCGCGTCAAATCCGGCGAGAACCTCATCCAACGCCGACGCGAACACCGGGAACCGCTCGTACAACTCCCGGCCCATGCCCAGCCGCTGCGACCCCTGCCCCGAGAACACGACCCCGACCGTCCGGTCACCGGCCACCCGCGACGTGACATCCGTCAGCCCCGCGACCGCCGAACCGGCGTCTGCGGACACGACCACCGCCCGGTGCTCGAACACCGACCGCGCACCGGCCAGGCCGGCGGCCACGTCGGTCAGCGCCGCACCGCCCTCCAGCAGCGCGGAGACCGCAACGGCCTGGTCCCGCAACGCCGCCTCGGAGCGCGCCGACAGCCGCAGCGGCACAACCGTGTCCGCCGACGGCGCCGCAACCGGCGCTGGGTCCGAAACCGGTCCTGCTGCCGGTGCCTGTTCGAGGATCGTGTGCGCGTTCGTGCCGCTGATCCCGAACGACGAGACGGCCGCCCGGCGCGGGCGGTCCACGTCCGGCCACCGCTCCGGTTCGCTCAGCAGCCGGATCGCCCCCGACGACCAGTCGACGTAGGACGACGGCGTGTCGGCGTGCAGCGTCCGGGGCAGCTCACCGCGGTTGAGCGCCATCACCATCTTGATGACGCTGGCCGCACCGGAGGCCATCTGCGTGTGGCCGATGTTCGACTTGATCGAGCCCAGCAGCAGCGGCGTGCCCCGGTCCCGGCCGTACGTGGCGAGCAGCGCCTGCGCCTCGATCGGGTCACCGAGCGCGGTACCGGTGCCGTGGCCCTCCACCGCGTCCACGTCGCCCGGGGCCAGTCCAGCGCCGGCCAGCGCGGCGCGGATCACCCGCTGCTGCGACGGCCCGTTGGGGGCGGTCAGGCCGTTGGAGGCGCCGTCCTGGTTGACCGCGCTCCCGCGCACCACCGCGAGGATCGGATGGCCGAGCCGCCGGGCGTCGGAAAGCCTCTCCAAGAGCAGCAACCCGACGCCCTCGGCGAGCGTCATCCCGTCGGCGTCGTCCGAATAGGCCTTGCACCGGCCGTCGGCGGCGAGCGCACGCTGCCGGCTGAACCCGACGAACGCCGCCGGTGTCGCCATCACGCTGACGCCACCGGCGAGCGCGAGGCTGCTCTCCCCGGTGCGCAGCGACTGCCCGGCCAGGTGCAGCGCGACGAGCGACGACGAGCACGCCGTGTCGAGCGTGACCGCCGGGCCCTCCAGCCCGAACGTGTAGGCGATCCGGCCGGAGAGCACGCTGGAGAGCGTGCCGGTGACCATGTGCCCCTCGGAGCTCTCGGCCGCGTTGGGCACCCCGGCCGTGTAGTCCTGATAGCTGGCGCCGATGAACGTGCCGGTCCGGCTGCCGCGCAGCGTGTGCGGGTCGATGCCGGCGCGTTCCATCGCCTCCCACGCGGTCTCCAGCAGCAGGCGCTGCTGCGGGTCCATCGAGAGAGCCTCGCGCGGGGAGATGCCGAAGAACCCGCTGTCGAACTCGGCGACGTCGTGCAGGAAGCCGCCCTGCACCGAGTACGAGCGGCCGGTGTGGTCGGGGTCGGGGTCGAACAGCGCGTCGGCGTCCCAGCCGCGATCTACGGGGAACGCGGAGATCGCGTCGGTGCCCTCCGACACCAGCCGCCAGAGGTCCTCCGGTGAGTGGACACCGCCCGGGTAACGGCAGCTCATGCCGATGATGACGATCGGGTCGTCGGCTACCTCGGCGCTGACCGGTGTGTCCTCGGTGAGCCCCGGTTCCTCCGCGTCCAGCAGCTCGGCGCGCAGCTGCGCGGCGAGCGCGCGTGGGTTGGGGTAGTCGAACACCAGCGTCGCGGGCAGCCGGAGCCCGGTGGCCGCAGCGAGCCGGTTACGCAGCTCCACGGCGGTGATCGACTCGAACCCGGCATCGCGGAACGCCCGCCGCTCGGCGAGCGCGTCCGGCGAACCGTGCCCCAGCACGGCCGCGGCCTCGGCCCGCACCAGCTCGGTCAGCAACCGCTCCTGCTCGACGTCCGCGAGCCCGGTCAGCCGCGCGGCGAACCGCTGGGCACCGGCCGTCGCCTTCGCCCGGTTGGCCGCTTCGACCTCCGGCACCTCGTCGAAGAGCCGGGTGGGCCGCCCGGAGGTGAAGACCGGGTGATAATACTCCCAGTCGACGCCGGCCACGACCAGCGACGTCTCGTCGTCGTCGAGCACCCGGGCGAGGCCGGACAGGGCCAGCTCCGGATCCATGAACTCCAGGCCCGAGCGGCGGATCTGCTCGGGGTCGATCCGGCCGAGCTTCGCGTCGTCGGCCCAGATGCCCCAGTGCACGGCGGTCGCGGGCAGCCCGCGGCGACGCCGGTCGGCGGCGAGCGCGCCGAGATGCGCGTTGGCGGCGACGTAGGCCGCGTGCTTCCCGCTGCCCCACATCCCGGCGGTGGAGGCGTAGAGGACAAACGCGTCCAGGTCCGCGTCGTCGAACAGCTCGTCGAGCACCTGCGCACCGGCGACCTTGGCGCCGACGACGGTGGCGAACGACGCCAGGTCGAGCTCGTCGAGGTCCTGCAGCTCGATGACGGCGGCGGTGTGGAAGACCGAGCGCACGACCCGGCCGTCGCCGGCCAGGCGGGCCAGCAGCGCGGCCATCGCGTCCCGGTCGGTGACGTCGGCGGCGACCAGTTCGACGGTGGCGCGCTCGGACAGCCCGGCGACGAGGTCCGCCGCGCCCGGTGCGTCCGGGCCGCGACGGCTGAGCAGCACCAGGTCATCAGCGCCCTGCTCGACCAGCCAGCGGGTCAGGTGCGGCGCGATCGTGCCGGTGGCCCCGGTGACGAGCACGGTCCCGCGCGGACGCCAGCGGCGGGCCGGACGCTGGCCGGCGGCCGGTGCCCGCACGACGCGTCGCACCCAGAGGCCGGTGTCGCGGACCGAGATCTGGTCCTCGCCGGCGTCGGCGAGCGCCCGCACCAGCCCGATGACCGGTCCACGCAGGTCGATCAGGCCACCCCAGCGGCGCGGGTGCTCGAGCGCGGCGGTCAGACCGATCCCCCACACCTGCGCCGAGACCGGGGCGCCGTGGGTCACGCACCACAGCGGCGCGTCGATCCCGGCGTCGCCGAGTGCCTGCACCAGCGACACGGTCAGCGCCACACCGACGGTCAGCGCCGGATACGCCCGGCTGCGCTCCTCCGCGTCGGACAGCACCGACAGCACCCCGGTGAGGGGGCCGGTGGCCGCCAGCCGGGAGGCCAGCTCGACGCGGTCCACGCAGCTCTCGTCCAGCACCAGCCGGTGTACCCGCGCCCCGGCGGCGGTCAGCGCCTCCTCTTCGGCCGCGCCCGCGTCCGCCTCCGCGGCGACCAGCAGCCAATCGCCGGTCAGCACCGCAGGCGCGGTCGGCCGCCAGGGACGCCACTGCTCGCGGTACCGCCACGAGTCGACGGTGGACAGGTCGCGGCGCCGCTGCCGCCACGACGAGAGCGCGGGCAGCACCTGCCCGAGGCTCTCCTCGTCGATGTGCAGGCCGCGGGTGAGCACGTCGACGTCACGCTGCTCGACCGCGGTCCAGAACTCCGCGTCCCACGCGTCGATCACCGGCGGAGCGGCCGGCACCAGCCACAGCGGCTGCCGCTGGAACGCGTACGTGGGCAGCGGCACCGCCCGGGCGCCGGGGAAACAGGGAGTCCAGTCGGCCGTGCCGCCGCGAACGAAGACCTCGGCGAGTGAGGTGAGGAAGCGATCCAGGCTGCCGTCGTCGCGGCGCAACGTGCCGGTCACCGCGGCGGGCTCACCCGACGCGTCGAGAACGTCCTGGACGCCGACGGTCAGCACCGGGTGGGGGCTCGACTCGACAAAAACCCGGTAGCCCTCGTCGACGAGCGCACTCACGGCGGGCCCGAACCGGACGGTGTCACGCAGGTTGCGGTACCAGTAGCCGGCGTCGAGCTCACCCTCCTCGACCCAGCCGCCGGTCACTGTGGAGTACATCGGGATGAGCGGGCGGCCGGGCCGCACCACCGCCAGCTCGGCCATCAGCTCGGCACGGAGCTCCTCGACGTGCGCCGAGTGCGACGCGTAGTCGACCTCGACCCGGCGGGCCCGGACGCCACGTGCCACGAGGCCGTCACGCAGGCGCCGCACGGCCTCCGCGTCGCCGGACACGATGGTGGCGGCGGGCCCGTTGACGGCGGCGAGCGACAGGCCGTCGGCGGCGAGCAGGGGTTCGACGTCGGCGGCGGGGAGCGCGACGAACAGCATCGCGCCCCGGCCGGCCAGGCTTCGGGAGATCGCCTGGCTGCGCAGCGCGACCACCCGCGCGCCGTCCTCCAGCGACAGCGCACCGGCCACCACCGCGGCGGCGATCTCTCCCTGGGAGTGTCCGACGACGGCGTCCGGCCGCACGCCGTGGTGCTCCCACAGCGCGGCGAGCGACACCATCACCGCGAACGACAGCGGTTGGAGAACGTCGACGCGGTCGACCGGGACGTCGTTGTCCTCGCCGCGCAGGACCGCGAGCGGCGACCAGTCCAGCCAGCGGTGCAGGGCGGCCGCGCACTCGGCAATCCGCGCCGCGAACACCGGTGACTCGTCCAGCAGCCGGGCTCCCATCCCGGCCCACTGCGCGCCCTGACCGGGGAAGACGAGCACGGTCCGGCCGTCGACGTCGGCGGTGCCGCGCACGACGCCGGGGTGTGGGGCGCCGGCGGAAAGGGCGTTCAGGGCTCCGGTCAGCCCCTCCCGGTCGCGGCCGACGGCGACCGCGCGGTACTCGAACGAGGAGCGGGCCGTCGTCAGCGTGTGGCCGACGTCGGCCGCGGCGAGGCCGGGTCGCTCGTCCAGGTGCGCGGCGAGCCGGGCGGCCTGCTCGGCCACCGCGGCCTCGGCCCGGGCCGAGACGACCCACGCCAGCGCGGGCGCCGTTCCCGGTTCCGCGTCCACGGCCGCCGGCGATGGCCCCTCCTGCAGCACGACGTGGGCATTGGTGCCGCTGATCCCGAACGACGACACCGCGCAGCGGCGCACCCGGTCACCGCGGGGCCACTCGGCCGCCTCGGTCAGCGGCTCCAGCGTCCCGTCCGACCAGTCCACGTGCGACGTCGGGCGGTCGACGTGCAGCGTCGCGGGCAGCACACCGTGGCGCATCGCCTGCACCATCTTGATGACCCCGGCGACACCCGCCGCGGACTGGGTGTGGCCGATGTTGGACTTGATCGAGCCGAGCCGCACCGGATCATCGGCGGTCCGCCCCGCCCCGTAGGTCGCCTGCAGGGCCTGGATCTCGATCGGATCGCCGAGCGCGGTGCCGGTGCCGTGCGCCTCGACGGCGTCGACGTCCGCCGCGGACACCCGGGCGGCGGCCAGCGCCTGGCGGATGACCCGCTGCTGCGACGGGCCGTTGGGCGCGGTGAGGCCGTTGGACGCGCCGTCCTGGTTGACCGCGCTGCCGAGCACCAGGGCCAGCACCTCGTGGCCGTGGCGGCGGGCGTCGGCGAGCCGCTCGACGAGCAGGAGCCCGACGCCCTCGGCGAGCGTCATCCCGTCGGCGTCGTCGGAAAAGGCCTTGGAGCGGCCGTCGGCCGCGAGCGCGCGCTGACGGCTGAACGCGATGAACGCCGCCGGGGTGGTCATCACGGTAGCGCCGCCGGCCAGCGCCAGGTCGCACTCGCCGTTGCGCAGGGCCTGCGCCGCGAGGTGCAGCGCGACGAGCGACGACGAGCACGCCGTGTCGACGGTGACCGCCGGGCCTTCCAGGCCGAGCACGTACGCCAGGCGGCCGGACAGCAGGCTGGGGCTGCTCCCGGTGACCATGTGCCCCTCGGAACCGTCCCCGGCGCCCCGGCCGTACTCCTGGTAGCTGGAGCCGACGAAGACGCCGGTCCGGCTGCCGCGCAGGGTGCGGGGGTCGATCGCGGCCCGCTCGATGCCCTCCCACGCGGTCTCCAGCAGCAGCCGCTGCTGCGGGTCCATGCCGAGGGCCTCGCGCGGGGAGATGCCGAAGAAGTCCGGGTCGAAGTCACCGGCGTCGTGCAGGAACCCGCCGCGCGTCGAGTACGTGGTGCCGCCGCGTTCCGGGTCGGGGTCGTAGAGCGCCGCGGCGTCCCAGCCCCGACCGGCCGGGAAGTCGGTGATGGCGTCCTGCCCGGCGGCGAGCAGCTCCCACAGCTGCTCGGGTGAGCAGGCGTCGCCGGGGAAACGGCAGCTCATGCTGACGATGGCGATCGGCTCGTCGGCGGCAGGTGCCATCGCGGGAGCGACGGTGTCCGGGGCCTCGGCGTCGAGCATCAGCGCCGCGAGGTGCTCGGCGAGGGCGATCGGGTTGGGATGGTCGAAAACGATCGTGCTCGGCAGCGTCAGACCGGTGCTGGCGGCGAGGTGCCGGCGCATCTCGACAGCGGTCAGCGAGTCGAACCCGGCGTCGCGGAACGCGCGCTCGGCGCCGACGGCTTCGGTCGACGCGTGCCCGAGCACCGCGGCGGCGTCGCGGCGCACGAGGTCGACCAGCACACGTCGGCGGTCGCTCTCGCCGAGCGAACGCACCCGGGTGACCAGCTCGTTCGCGGCCCCGCTCCGCTGCGACGCGGCTTCGGTGAGCGCACGGACCTCGGGCAGATCGGCGAGGAGCGGGCTGGGCCGCACCGAGGAGAACAGCGGGTGGTAGCGGTCCCAGTCGAGGTCGGCGACCGTGACCGCGGTGTCACGCTGCAGGATCGCCCGGCGCAGCTCGGCGATCGCGGCGTCCGGCTGCAGGAACCGCAGGCCACGCCGGAGCAGGCTCTCGGAGACGGCGTCGTCCAGGGCCATACCGCCGCCGGCCCACGGGCCCCAGGAGACACACGTCGCCGCGGCGCCGCGTCCCCGGCGGTAGTCGGCGAGGGCGTCGAGGTACGCGTTGGCCGCGCCGTAGGCGCTCTGCCCGGCGCTGCCGACGACGCCGGCGAGCGACCCGAACAGCACGAACAGCTCGGCGTCCGGCAGCAGTTCGTCGAGGTTCGCGGCGCCGGTGAGCTTGGCCGCCAGTACCGCGTTGACCTCGGCCGGCCCGGTCTCGGCGAGGGAGGACGCCTGCCCGGTGCCAGCGGCGTGCACCACGCCGGTGATCGGGTAGCGCGCCACCACGTCGGCGAGCGCGGCGCGGTCGGCGGCGTCGCACGCGACGACGCTCACCTCGGCACCGAGCGCGGTGAGCTCGGCCGCCAGCTCGGCGGCGCCGGGCGCGTCCGGGCCGCGGCGACTGGTGAGCACGAGGTGGGCGGCTCCGGCGCGGGCCAGCCAGCGGGCCACTTCGGCGCCGAGCGCGCCGGTGCCGCCGGTGACCAGCACCGTGCCGCGCACGGTGAAGTCGCGCGCGGCCGGGATGTCCCCGACCGGGTGGCGGCCCAGGCGACGCCCGAGCACGCCGTGCGTCCGGATCGCGACCTGGTCCTCCGCCGGTGCGGGCTGCGCGAGGACGTCGACCAGGCGGCGCAGGGCCGCGGTGTCGAGGTTCTCGGGGAGGTCGGCGAGGCCGGACCAGCGGCCCGGCTGTTCCAGGGCGGTGGCCCGGCCGAGGCCCCACACGGCGGCCTGGTGCGGCCGGGTGACGGGGTCGGCGGGGCCGGTCGAGACGGCGCCGCGGGTCAGTGCCCACACCGGTGCGTCGACGTCCGCGCGGAGCAGGGCGATCGTGAGGCCGAGCCCGCGGGTGGTCGACGGGTACCGCTCGACCGGCCGCTCGTCGAGCGCGACGAGCGAGACCAGACCGGTGGCGGGCGCGAGGCGGGCGGCGAGTACGTCGGGGTCGAGGCAGTCGTCGTCGAGGGTGACCAGCGGTGCGCCGAGCGCCTCGCCGACGGCCGCGGCGAGCGCGGGGTCGACGTCGTCGGTGGTGAGCACGGCCCAGGTGCCGGACGGCACCCGGTCCGGCGCCGGGCGCACGGGCCGCCACTCGACGCGGTAGCGCCAGGCGTCCAGCCGCGTCTTCTCGGCCGCGTTGTGCCGCCACGACGACAGCGCGGGCAGCAGCGCGGCGAGCGACTCGCGCTGGGCGTCCTCCAGGCGCAGCAGCGCCGCGAGCTCGCCGTCGTCGCCGCGCTCGACGGCGGCCCACAGCCGCCGGTCGCCCGGTGCGGAGCCGGCGGTGTCCGGCACCGCGACCGCCTCGGGCCAGAAAAACTCGTGCTCGAACGCGTACGTCGGCAGCGGGACCCGACGGACCGGGCCGAGCAACGCCGCCCAGTCCGGTGTCGCGCCGGCGAGATGCAGGCAGGCCAGGGCAGCGACGAGCGCCGTCGTCCCGGGGCGGTCGGCGCGCTGGGCGGCGATCCCGTCGACGCCGTCGCCGAGGATGCCCGGCACCATCGCCGCGAGCGCGCCGTCCGGCCCGACCTCGACGAACGTGCCCGCTCCGGCGGCGCGCAGCGCGGTGACCGCGTCGCCGAACCGGACCGTGTCGCGGACGTGGCGCACCCAGTACTCCGGGGTGCTCACGTCGCCGCCGGTTCCGGTCACCACCGGGATCTCCGCCGGGTGGTAGGTGAGCCCCTCGGCGACCTGCCGGAACTCCGCGAGCATCGGCTCCATCAGCGGCGAGTGGAACGCGTGGCTGACCCGCAGCCGCGTGGTGCGGCGGCCGTCGGCGGCGAGGCGGGCGGCGAGGTCGAGCGTCTCGCGCTCGTCACCGGCGATGACGACGGCCTCGGGGCCGTTGACGGCCGCGATCGAGACCCCGGCGGTGAGCAGCGCGGTGACCTCGTCCTCGCTCGCCCGGACGGCGACCATCGCACCACCGGGCGGCAGGGCCTGCATGAGGCGCGCGCGGGCGAACACGAGCGCGCAGGCGTCGGCCCGGGAGAGCACGCCGGCGACGTGTGCCGCGGCGAGCTCGCCGATCGAGTGCCCGGCGAGGAGGTCAGGGCGGACGCCCAGGTGACGCAGGAGCGTGAAGAGGGCGACCTCGTAGGCGAACAGCGCCGGCTGGGTCCAGCCGGTGCGGTCCAGCCGCTCGGGGTCGGTGAGGACGTCGCGGTCGAGGCCGAGTTCGGCCAGGACGGCGTCGAGGGTCTCGGCGAAGACGCTGAAGCGTTCGGCCAGGTCGAGGCCCATGCCGATCCGCTGGCTGCCCTGCCCGGAGAAGAGCAGCGCGGTGCGGCCGGACGCGGCCGGTGCCGTGACGATGCCCGGGTCGGGTTCGTCGTCGGCCAGCGCGCCGAGCGCCCGGCGCAGTGCGTCGCGGTCATCGGCGACGACCGCCGCGCGGTGCGCGAACCGGGACCGGGTCGTGGCGAGCGAGTACGCGACGTCAGCCGGGGACAGGTCGGGGTGGCCATCCAGATGGGACCGCAACCGCGCGGCCTGCGCCCGCAACGCCGGCCGAGTCCGCCCAGAGAGCACCCACGCAACCGGTGCGACCGCCATCTCGGCCGGCGCCGCGGGGGTTACCGCCGGGGGCGCTTCGACGATTGTGTGGACGTTTGTGCCGCTGATGCCGAACGACGACACGCCGGCCCGGCGCGGGCGGCCGGTCTCCGGCCAGGGCACCTGTTCGGTGGCGAGCTCAACCGCACCGGCTTCCCAGTCGACGTGCGACGACGGCGAACCGACGTGCAACGTCCTGGGCACGACCCCGTGCCGCATCCCGAGCACCATCTTCATCAGCCCGGCCACCCCGGCAGCGGCCTGCGTGTGCCCCAGGTTCGACTTGACCGACCCGAGCAGCAGCGGGCGATCCGGGTCCCGGTCCCGGCCGTACGTCGCCAGCAGCGCCTGCGCCTCGATCGGGTCGCCGAGCGTCGTACCGGTCCCGTGCCCCTCCACCACGTCGACGTCCACCGTCGACAGCCCGGCCGCGGCCAGCGCCTGCTGGATCACCCGCTCCTGAGAGGGGCCGTTCGGGGCGGTCAGGCCGTTCGAGGCGCCGTCCTGGTTGACGGCACTCCCCCGCAGCACCGCCAGGATCTCGTGGCCGTTGCGCCGGGCGTCGGACCGGCGCTCCAGCGCGACGATCCCGACGCCCTCCGACCAGCCGACACCGTCGGCCGAGTCCGAGAACGCCTTGCACCGCCCGTCGGCGGCCATCCCGCGCTGCCGGGAGAACTCGACGAACACCGACGGCGTGGACATCACGGTGACGCCGCCGGCGATCGCGAGCGAGCACTCCCCCGCGCGCAGCGCCTGCGCCGCGAGATGCACCGCGACCAGCGACGACGAACACGCGGTGTCGACCGTGACGGCCGGGCCCTCCAGCCCGAGCGTGTAGGAGACCCGCCCGGAGACGATGCTCGGCGACGTGCCGCTGCCCTGGAACCCTTCGGCGCTGGCTCCCAGCACCGCGCTGTAGTCGCTGTACATGACGCCGACGAACACACCAGTGCGGCTGCCCCGCAACGAGACCGGGTCGAGGCCGACCCGTTCGAGGGCCTCCCACGACGCCTCGAGCAGGAGCCGCTGCTGCGCGTCGGTGGCCAGCGCCTCGCGCGGGCTCATCCCGAAGAACTCCGGGTCGAACGCACCGGCCTCGTGCAGGAAGCCCCCCGAGCGGGTGTACGACGTGCCCGGGTTGTCAGGGTCGGGGTGGTACAGCGCGTCCAGGGGCCACCCGCGGTTGGCCGGGAAGCCGGAGATCGCGTCGGTGCCGTCGGAGACCAGCCGCCAGAGGTCCTCCGGCGACTCGATCCCGCCCGGGTACCGGCAGGCCATCGACACGATGACGATCGGATCGTCGGCCACCGCGCCGCGCACGACCGGCGCGGCGACGGGCGTCGCGGCACCGCGCAACTCGTCGAGCAGGTACCCGGCGAGCACACCGGCGTTCGGGTAGTCGAACGTGAGGGTGGCGCGCAGCCGCAGACCGGTGACCGTGCTGAGCCGGTTGCGCAGCTCCACCGCGCTGAGCGAGTCGAAGCCGAGGCTCTGGAACGGCCGGTCCGGGTCGATCGCCTCGGCGTCGGCGTGGCCCAGCACGGCGGCGACCTGGCCGCGCACCAGCTCCGCGAGCAGCGTGCGCTGCTGCGGCTCGTCGAGCTGGTGCAGCCGCTGCTGCAGGCCGGTCGCGAGGTCCTCGCCGGTGGCCGTGCGGCGCCGCGACCGCGTCCGCACCAGGCCGCGCAGCAGCGGCGGTACCGCGCCGCTGGCGTCGGCCGCCGCGCGTAGCGTCGCCAGGTCGAGCCGCAGCGGGACGGCCACCGCTTCGGCGCCGGCCAGCGCGGCGTCGAACAGCGACAGACCCTGTTCGACGGTGAGCGGCGGCAGCCCGGTGCGGGCCATCCGGGCGTCGGCGTCGGCGAGCGCCCCGGTCATGCCGCCGTCGGCCTGCCACGGTCCCCAGGCGAGCGACACCGCAGGCAGCCCGGCGGCCCGGCGGTGAGCGGCGAGCGCGTCGAGGAACGCGTTGCCGGCCGCGTAACCGCCCTGACCGGCCGAGCCGAGCACACCCGCAGCCGACGAGTAGAGCACAAACGCGGCCAGGTTCAGGTCAGCGGTCGCCCGGTGCAGGTTCCAGGCGGCGTCGGCCTTGGCGCGCAGCGCGGTGTCGAGCTGCTCGCGGGTGAGCGTCTCGATGACGCCGTCGGCGAGGACGCCGGTCGTCTGGATCACCGCGGTCAGCGGATTGTCTGCGGGGATGTCGGCAAGTGCCCGGTGCAGCGCGTCGGCGTCGGCGGCGTCGCCGGCCACGATCCGCACGTCGGCGTCGAGGCCGGCCAGGTCACCGGGGTCCGTCGTCGCGCCGCCGCGGCTCATCAGCACCAGGTGCCGGACGCCGTGCGCGGCGACGAGGTGCTGGGCCAGCGCCCGGCCCAGGTAGCCGGTGCCGCCGGTGATCAGCACCGTGCCGTCGGGATTCCAGGCGGGGGCTTCCCCGGTGGGGGCGGACGTCCGCGCGAGGCGCGGCGCGTAAGGGACGCCGTCGCGCACCACGATCTGCGGTTCACCGGACGCCAGCGCCGCACGCAGCGCGCCCGGGTCGACGGGTGCGCCGTCTTCGAGGTCGAGCAGGACGAACTGGCCGGGGTTCTCGGACTGCGCCGAGCGCACCAGGCCCCATACGGCCGCGGCCGCGAGGTCCCGGCCGTCCGTCGCGCCGCGGGTCACGAACGCGAGCCGCGAGCCGGGAGCCCGCTCACCGGTCAGCCAGTCCCGCAGGCGCACCAGGGCGTCCGCGGCCAGGTCATGAGCGACCAAGGCCGGGTCGGAGCCCGCCTCGGTGCGCACCGAGACCAGCAGCACCCCACCCAGGGACGGACCGTCCGCCCCGGTGAACGCCTCCGCCAAGCCGAACGGGTCGTCGCCGGAGACCGCCACGGAGACCGCGGCGCTCCCGGGGTCGGGCGGAAGTGGTACCCGGTCCAGATGCAGCAGCGCGTCGCGGACGATCCGGTCGGGCTGCTCCCGGGGCGCGGCGCGCAGGGTCAGCGACTCGACCGAGGCGACCGCACCACCCGCCGCGTCACTCAGCGCGATCGACACCACCGCCGGCCCGGCCGGGCTGATCCGGGCCCGGACGTCCGTCGCGCCGGACGCGTGCAGCGTCACGCCCTCCCAGACGAACGGCATCGCCCCACGGGCCTCCTCACCGAGGCCGACGAGCCCGATCGTGTGCAGCACCCCGTCGAACAGCGCCGGGTGAACACCGAACGCCTCCGCGGAGACGCCCTCCGGCAGCCGCACCTCGGCGTACACCTCGTCGCCGAGCCGCCAGGCCGCCGCCAGACCACGGAACGCGGGGCCGTACTCGAAACCGTCGCCCGCCAGCCGGTCGTAAAGCCCCTCGAGGTCGACCGGCTCGGCACCGAGCGGTGGCCACTCCGCGTCCACATGCACCGATCCCGGCCCCACTCCGAGCAGGCCGGTCGCGTGCAACGTCCACGGATCGTCGCCGCCCTCGGGACGCGAGAAGATCTTGAGCGCACGACCGGCGTCGTCCGGGCGCCCCACCCACAGCTGCACCTGCACGCCGCCCTCGGCCGGCAGCACCAGCGGCGCGGCGAGCGTCAGCTCCTCCACCCGGTCGCAGCCCACCTCGTCACCGGCGCGGATCGCGAGTTCCAGGAACGCGGTGCCCGGCAGCAGCGCGGCCCCACCGACGACGTGATCGGACAGCCAGGTGTGCGAGCGCAGCGACAGCCGCCCGGTGAGCAGCGCGCCCTCGGAGTCGGCGAGCGCGACGGCGGCGGCCAGCAGCGGGTGCCCGGCGGCGCCGAGACCGGCCGCGCGCACGTCCGCGACCTGCGCGTAGTCACCGCTCGGCCAGTACCGGCGGGGCTGGAACACCTGCGTCGGCAGGTCGACGCGGCGGGCCCCGGTGCCGGCGAAGAACTCGTCCCAGCGCACCGGCACACCCCGTACGTGCAGGCCGGCGAGCGCGGTGGTGATCGTGCGGACCTCGTCGCGGCCGACGCGCATCGCCGGCAACGCAGCAACCGAGTCGCCTCCCGCCATCGCGGTGAGGACTCCGTCCGGGCCGAGTTCGAGGAACACGTCGATGTCGTGTTCGCGCGCCCAGGCGAGACCGCCGGCGAAGCGCACGGGTTCGCGGATCTGCGCGGCCCAGTAGTCGGCCGAGGTCACCTGCTCGACCGTCGCCGGCTCACCGGTCACCCCGGACACGAACGGGATCAGCGGCGGCTGCGTCGAAGCCTCCCGCACGACGGCGCGGAACTCGTCGAGCATCGGGTCCATGTGATGGGAGTGGAACGCGTGGGAGACGTTCAGCCGCTTGACCCGGCGCCCCTCCGCGGTCATCCGGGCCGCCACCTCGTCGACGGCCGCGGTGTCGCCGGACACGACGACGGCGCGCGACCCGTTCACGGCGGCGATCGAGGCACCCGCCGGCAGCGACTCCACCACCTCCGCCTCGGTCGCCTCGACCGCGGCCATCGCCCCTCCGGCCGGCAGCGCCTGCATCAGCGTGCCGCGGGCGGCGACGATCCGGCACGCGTCCGGAAGGTCGAGCACCCCGGCCACGTGGGCGGCGGCCAGCTCGCCGATCGAGTGGCCGATGAGCAGATCCGGACGCAGGCCCCACGATTCGGCCAGCCGGAACAGCGCGACCTCGACGGCGAACAGCGCGGGCTGGGTGTACCCGGTGCGGGCGAGCCGCTCCTCGTCGTCGCCCCAGACGACCTCGCGCAGCGGGGTGTCCAGATGCCGGTCCAATTCGGTGGTGACGGCGTCGAACGCTTCGGCGAAGACCTCGAACCGCTGGTAGAGCCCGCGTCCCATGCCGAGGGACTGCGCGCCCTGCCCGGTGAACAGGAAAGCCACCCGCCGTCGGCCGCGGCTGACGCCCTCCACGGCGTCCGGCGGCGTGGCGCCGTCGGCGACGGCCAGCAGCGCGGCCCTGGCCTGCTCCGGCGAGTCGGCGAGCAGCACGGTGCGACGCTCGAGGCTCGCGCGCGTGGTGGCGGCCGAGAACGCGAAGTCGAGCCCGCCCGCGACGGTCGCGAGCGACGCGGCCTGCGCCCGCAGCGACTCCGCGGTACGGCCGGAGACGAGGATCGGCAGCGAGCCCGGGGGTTCCGCGCGGTCGGCCTCCGGGGCGTCGACCGGCGGGGGTTCCTCCAGGATCGTGTGCGCGTTGGTGCCGCTCATGCCGAACGACGACACCGCGGCGCGCCGCGGCTCGTCGCCGCGGGGCCAGTCGGCCGGTTCGGTGAGCAGGTGCACCGCGCCGGCTGTCCAGTCCACGTGGGACGACGGCCGGTCGACGTGGAGCGTGCGCGGCAGCCGGCCGTGGCGCATCGCCATGGCCATCTTGATCACGCCGGCGATGCCCGCGGCGGCCTGGGAGTGCCCGAGGTTCGACTTGATCGAGCCCAGCTTGAACGGCGTGTCCCGGTCCTGGCCGTACGTCGCCAGCAGCGCCTGGGCCTCGACCGGGTCGCCCAGCGTGGTGCCGGTGCCGTGGGCCTCCACGACGTCGACCTGGTGGGCGTTCAGGCGCGCGTTGCGCAGCGCCTGCCGGATAACGCGCTGCTGCGAGGGGCCGTTCGGCGCGGTCAGGCCGTTGGAGGCGCCGTCCTGGTTGACCGCGGAGCCGCGCAGCACGGCGTGGACGTGGTGCCCGAGCCGCTGGGCGTCACTCAGCCGCTCCAGCACCAGCACGCCGACACCCTCGGCCCAGCCGGTACCGTCGGCGGCGTCGGCGAACGACCGGCAGAACCCGTCGGCGGACAGGCCACCCTGCCGTCCCATCTCGATGAACGTGGCCGGGCTGGACATGACGGTGACCCCGCCGGCCAGTGCCAGCGAGGAGTCGCCTGCCCGCAGCGACTGCGACGCCAGGTGCATCGCCACCAGCGACGAGGAGCACGCGGTGTCCACGGTGACGGCCGGGCCGACGAGACCGAACGTGTAGGCGACGCGTCCGGACAGCACGCTGTTCATGCCACCGGTGAGCCCGAAGCCGTCGATGCGGTCGCCGGGCCCCACCCGGTAGTCCTGCGCCATCGCTCCCATGAAGACGCCGGTGTCGGTGCCGCGCACCGAGGTCGGGTCGAGGCCGGCGCGCTCGAGCGCCTCCCACGACACCTCCAGCAGCAGCCGCTGCTGCGGGTCCATCGCGAGCGCCTCGCGGGGTGAGATGCCGAAGAAGTCCGCGTCGAACTCGGCGGCCCCGCGCAGGAACCCCCCGGCCTGGATCGCGGCCTGGGCGACGAGCTCAGGGCTCCAGCCGCGGTCGTCGGGAAACCCGGAGATGCCGTGCTCGCCCGCGTCGACCATCCGCCACAGGTCCTCAGGCCCGCGGATGCCGCCCGGGTACCGGCAGGCCATGCCGACGATGGCGATCGGTTCGTGCGCGGCGGCCTCGACCTCGCGCAGCCGCTGCCGGGTGCGCTGCAGGTCGGCTCCGGCCCGCCGCAGGTAGTCGCGCAGCTTCTGCTCGTTGTCCATCCACTCAACCCATCTCGGCGGGGCACTGGTCCGGGCTCCACATCCTGGGCACGACGGTTCGGGAAAAACCTTAGGAACAGGACGCCTGGACCGGCGTTACCGTGAGCCGGCGATGACGAGGGGAGGACTGCTGATGACACAGGAGCGTGGTCTCGCGATCCTGGGCGCCGGCGTCATGGGCACGGGCATCACCACGCTCGCGCTCGCGCACGGCATCCCGGTGACGCTCATCGACGTCTCCGACGAGGTGCTCGCCGACGCGCGGGACCGGGTCCGGCAACAGCTGCGGCACGCCCAGCTGATGGGGGCCGTGCCGGGCGCGGTCGCGGCCCTCACCACGAGCACCGACCGCGGTGCCGTCGGGAACGCGGTCGCGGTGGTCGAGGCCGTCGTCGAGGACGTCGAGGTGAAGACGTCCCTGCTGGGTGACGTCTGCGCGCGGCTGGACGAGGGCACACCGCTGGTGACCAACACGTCCGGCATCCCGATCGACGAGCTGGCCAAGGCCGTCGGCCGGCCGCACGAACTGGTCGGGATCCACTTCATGAACCCCGCCTACCTGATCACCACGGTGGAGGTCGCCCGCGGTAGCGCGACCGGCGACGCGGCGATGGACACGATCACCGCGCTGCTGGCCCGGATGGGGCGGCGCGGCATCGTCGTGCGGGACTCCCCCGGCTTCGTCACCAGCCGGCTGCTGCACCCGATGATCAACGAGGCCGCCCGCATCGTGGGCGAGGGCGTGACGTCGGCGGCGGCGGTCGACGAGCTGATGCAGGCGTGTCTCGGCCACCCGACCGGGCCCCTGCGCACCGCCGACCTCATCGGACTGGACAACCTGGCCGACGCGCTGCGGGCGCTCGCCGATCGGACCGGCATCGATCGCTACCGGCCGTGCGAGCTGCTCGAGGAGAAGGTCGCGGCCGGGCACCTCGGGCGCAAGTCAGGTCAGGGTTTCTACGAGTACTGAGAGGCTTTCGTGAGCACAGTTCCGGAGCAGACCGAACGGGTCTCCGCCGACGTCGTCGAGCAGGAGCTCGGCGCCTACCTGCGGGAGCGACTCAACACCCCCGTGCCGAACGACACCGACCTGTTCGCGGCGGGGCTCGTCAACTCGATGTTCGCGATGGAGCTCGTCGTCCATCTCGAAGGGACGTACGGCGTCGCGATCGTCGGCCCGGACCTGCGGCTGGACAACTTCCGCACGATCACGCAGATGGCGGCGCTGGTCCAGCGCCTGTCCGCCGCGCCGGACGGCGGCGATGCCTGACTGGCTCGCCGACGCCCGCGCGGTTCTCGACGCCGGTGTCGGCGACTCGGCCGCGGAGTGGGACCTCGCCGGGCTGCTCCCCGAGGACCTGCTGCGCGCGCTCGGCAAGCGCGGTGTGCTCTGCGCCGAGGTGCCCGCCGCCTACGGCGGCCTGGCCGCGACGAGCGTCGACAACGGGGCACTCACCGCCCACGCCGGCGCGCTGTGCAGCTCGCTGCGCAGCGTCATGACGTCGCAGGGCATGGCCGCGTGGACGATCAGCCGGCTCGGCGACGCCGGCCAACGCCGGCGGTACCTCTCCCGGCTCGTCGACGGTGATCTGGCCGCTGTCGCGTTCAGCGAGGCCGATGCCGGCAGCGACCTGTCGGCGATCGCGACCACGATCACGTCCGACGGCGACGGCGTCGTCGTGGACGGGCAGAAGGTGTGGACCACTGCCGCGCGTTACGCGGACCTCATCGTCGTGGTCGGTCGCCACGGTGACGGTGGCGCCGCGGTGGTCGTGCCGACGGACGCGCCCGGCGTGACCGTGACACCGGTCGCCCACCCGAGCGGCTGCCGTGCCGCGGGGCATGCCGACGTGCGCCTCGACGGGGTACGGCTGCCCGCCGACGCCGTGCTCGGCGGCGGCCAGCAGCTGGCGATGCTCGTGACCACCGCGCTCGCCTACGGCCGCATGTCGGTCGCCTGGGGGTGCGTCGGCATCCTGCGCGCGTGCCTGACCGAGGCGTCCGCGCACGCCGCGCGCCGGCACCAGTTCGGCAAGCCGCTGGCCGAGCACCAGCTCGTCGCCGGGCACCTCGCCGATCTGCTGGCCGCCGAACGCGCGGCCACCGCGGTGTGCGAGCACGCGAGCCGCTGCTGGGACGACCGGTCGCCGGAGCTCGTGATGGCCACCGTCGTCGCCAAGTACGTGAGCTCCACGTCGGCGGCGCGCTGCGCGGCCGACGCCGTGCAGGTGCTCGGGTCGGTGGCCGCGCGCGACGGGCACGTGGTCGCCCGCGCCTACCGCGACGCGAAGCTCATGGAGCTGATCGAAGGCACGAACGAGATCTGCCGGCTGCTGCTCGCCCAACACGCCGTGTCCGGTACGACACGAGGACGGTGACGATGAAGACCGTGAAATGTGTGGTCTGGGACCTCGACAACACCCTCTGGAACGGCACGCTGCTGGAGGGCGACGACGTACAGGTCACGGCCGAGGCCCGGCACCTGCTCGAACTGCTCGACTCGCGCGGCATCCTGCAGGCGGTGGCGAGCAAGAACGACCACGACCACGCCTGGGCCAAGCTCGAACAGCTCGGCGTGGCCGACTACTTCGTAGCCGCGCGGATCGGCTGGTCGGTCAAGTCCGAGTCGGTCCGGCAGATCGCCGAGGAGCTCCGCTTCGCCGAGTCGACGATCGCGTTCATCGACGACCAGCCGGCCGAACGGGCCGAAGTGGAGTACCACCGGCCCGACGTCCGCTGTTACGACGCGGCGCGGATCCCCGAGCTGGGTGCGCTACCCGACCTCACGCCGCCCGTGGTCACCGCCGACTCGCGCAACCGCCGCGGCATGTACCGGGCCGCCGCCCGCCGGGACAGCGCACGCGAGGAGCACACCGGCCCGGACGCCGACTTCGTCCGCTCGCTGGACCTGGTGATGCGCATCGAGCACGCGACCGAGGAGCACCTCCTGCGGGTCGAGGAGCTGACGCTGCGCACCAGCCAGATGAACGCCACCGGCGTCCACTATTCGCTCGAGGCGCTGCGGGCGCTGCTCGACGATCCGGCGCACCGGGTGCTGGTCGTGTCGATGGCCGACCGGTTCGGGCCGCACGGCGCGGTGGGCGTCGTACTCATGGAGGTCGGCGGCCCGGCGTGGCACTTGAAGCTGCTGGCGACGTCGTGCCGGGTGGTCGCGTTCGGCGCGGGTGCGGTGCTGCTGCGCTGGCTCGACGACCAGGCCGCGCGCGCCGGTGCACACATCCTGGCCGACTTCCGGCGCACCGAGCGCAACCGGATGATGGAGATCGCCTACCGGTTCAGCGGTTTCACCGACGACGACTGCGCCTGCCGCGCCGCGCTCGGCTTCGCCGGGGACGGGCTGCAGCGGCTGCACCTGGTCACCGCGGAGCAGCCCCCGCCGGACACGATGACGCTGGAGGCGCCGGAGCCCGCGGGGACCGCTCGCTGACGGAGTTCACACCCGACGGAGCAGCGTGATGCCGTCGGCCGTCGGGAGCAGGGTCAGCTCGACCCGCGGGTCGTCGCGCACGAGCTCGTTGAACTCCCGGATCGCCCGGGTGTCGACGTCGGTCGCGGCCGGGTCGACGACCCGGCCGAAGAACAGCGTGTTGTCGACGACGATGAGCCCGGCCGGCGCGAGCAGCGCCAGCGCCGCCTCGTAGTACCGCGCGTAGCCGGCCTTGTCGGCGTCGATGAAAACGAGGTCGACGGAGCCGGGGCCCAGCTCGGTGAGCAGCGCGGCGAGGGTCCGGGTGGCCTCGCCGATCCGCAGGTCGATCCGGTCCGCGACGCCGGCGCGCTTCCACGCGGGCGCGCCGATGTCGGGCCACTTCGGGCTGATGTCACAGGTGATGACCCGGCCACCGGGGCGCACCGCCCGGGCCATGCACAGCGTGCTGTACCCGGTGAACGTGCCGACTTCGACGACGGTGGACGCGCCGGTGAGCCCGACGAGGAAGGCGAGGAACTGCCCCTCCTCGGCCGGTACCTGCATGGCGGTGCCCATCGGGAGGAGCGCGGTCTCCTCGCGCAGCGAGCGCAGGATCTCGTCCTCGCGCAGCGACACGCGTCGCACGTACTCCGATAGTTCCGGGGTGATCGAGAGTTGTCCGGCCATGGCGCGACCGTAACCGCGCCCAGCCCGGCAAATCCCCAGTCAAAGACTGGTGAATCCCGGCCCCGGACTGCGGTGGACTGCACCCACTGACACCGTATTCAGGAGCGCCGCAGGTGCTGATCCGACTGCTGCGAAGCTACTCCCGGCCGTACCGCCGGCATCTGGTCGTGCTCGTGGTGCTCCAGCTCGGCCAGGTGGCCGGTTCGCTGCTGCTGCCGACGCTCAACGCGGCCGTCGTCGACAACGGGCTGATCAAGGGCGACCCGGGTTACATCCGGCGGCTCGGCGTCGTGATGGTGCTCGTCGCGATCGGGCAGCTCGCGTGCGCGGCCGGTGCCGCGTACCTCGGGCCGACGGTGGCGATGTCGATCGGTCGCGACCTGCGCGCGGCGGTCTTCCACCGGGTGCTGAGCTACTCCGGCCGGGAGGTCGCCCGCTTCGGGGCGCCGTCGCTGATCGCCCGCACCGTGAACGACGTCCAGCAGGTGCAGACGCTCGTCGAGCTGGCCGCGGGCGCCGCCGTGACCGCGCCGATCATGTGCGTGGGCGCGGTGGTGCTGGCCTTCGGGCAGGACAGCGCGCTGGCGCTGATGGTGCTGGGATTCGTGCTGGTGATCGGCGTCGTCGTGGTGGTGTCGCTGCGCCGCCTGAGCCGGTTGCACGACCTGCTGCAGGCCGGCGTCGACCGGCTGAACCGGATGCTGCGCGACCAGATCACCGGCGTCCGGGTGATCCGCGCCTACCGGCGCGACCAGCACGAGCTGTCGTCGTTCGAGCGCGCCAACCACGACCTGGCCGACGTCAGCCTGCGGGTCTGGCGGCTGGTCGCCGTGATGTACCCGGTGATCCTGATCGTCACGACCGGCTTCACCGTGGCGCTGCTGTGGTTCGGCGCGCTGCGCATCGACGACGGGCTGATGGCACCCGGCACGCTCACCGCGTTCCTGGGCTACCTGGTCCTCGTGCTGGTCTCGGTCATCATGGCCACGCTGATGTTCCTGAGCGCGCCGCGGGCGCACGTCTGCGCCGAGCGGATCACCGAGGTGCTCGAGACACACGCCAGCGTGGTGGCACCCGCGCACCCGCGCACTCCGGCTCCGACGGCCTCCCGCGGTGCCGTCCTCGAGCTGCGCGGCGTCGGGTTCCGCTACCCGGCGGCGGCCCGGCCGGCCTTGCACGGGGTCGACCTGTGCGCGGCGCCGGGCGAGACGGTGGCGGTGCTCGGCCGCACCGGCAGCGGCAAGTCGACGCTGCTGGGCCTGGCACCGCGGCAGTACGACGCCACCGCGGGCGCGGTGCTGCTCGACGGCGTCGACGTGCGTGAGCTCGAGCCGTCCGCGGTCGCCGCGGCGGTCGGCCTGGTGCCCCAGCGGCCGTACCTGTTCGCCGGCACGGTGGCGAGCAACCTGCGGTTCGGCAACCCGAAAGCGACCGCCGACGACATGTGGCGCGCGCTGGAGATCGCCCAGGTCCTGGCCGAGGTCGAGCGGCTGCCGCTGGGCCTGGACGCGCCGGTCTCCCAGGGTGGCGCGAACTTCTCCGGCGGCCAGCGGCAGCGCCTAGGCATCGCGCGCACCCTGCTGCACCGGCCCCGCGTCTACCTGTTCGACGACTGTTTCTCGGCGCTGGACAACACGACGAACGAGGCGTTGCAGGACGCGCTGGCACCGCACCTGCACGGCGCCACCGTGATCCTGGTGACCCAGCAGGTCGGCCGGGTCAGCCGGGCTGACCGGATCGTCATGCTCGAGCAGGGCCGGGCGGTCGGCACCGGCACCCACCACGAGCTGATGCGCGACTGTGCGCCCTACCGCGAGCTCGCGCTCTCCCAGCTCACCGCGCAGGTGGCGCGATGAGCCCAGCCCGGCGTCTGCTGCGCATGCTGCGGCCGTTCCGCCCCGCCGTGCTGGTCATCATCACGTTCGGGCTGCTCAGCGCCGTGCTCAACCTGGTCGGCCCGCTGCTCATGGGGCGGGCAACCGACCTCGTCGTCGCCGGTTACCTCAGCCGCGGGCTGCCGTCCGGTACCACCAGCGCGGAGGCGATCGCCGCGCTGCGCGCGCAAAACCGCGACAGCCTCGCCGCCGTGCTCTCCACAGTGGATTTTGCTCCCGGCGCCGGCATCGACCTCGCCGCCGTCGGGCGGCTCCTCGGCCTGACCCTCGTGCTCATGGTCGCCGCGTCGGTGCTCACCGCGGTCCGCGACCGGCTGACCGCGCGCATCGTCCAGCGGGTGGCCGCCGGGCTGCGCCGCGACGTCGCGCGCAAGCTCACCCGGCTGCCGCTGAGCTACTTCGACGGTCACCCGCGGGGTGAGCTGCTCAGCCGGGTCACCAACGACGTCGACAACTTCCAGCAGGTGGTGCAGCAAGGCGTCGGGCAGCTGATCGGCGCGGCGTTCTCGATCGTCGCGGTGATCGCCGTGATGTTCGCGCTCTCGCCGCTGCTGGCCGTCCTCGTGCTCGCCGGTACGCCGCTGTCGATCGCCGTGATGACGCTCATCAGCAAGCGCTCGCAGCCGCGGTTCGACGCGCAGTGGGCGGCCACCGGCGCGCTGAACGCCCACATCGAGGACATCTACAGCGGACACGCGCTCGTCGTCGGCTACGACCGCCGTGACCTGGCCGCGGAGGCGTTCGACCGGCACAACGACGCGATGCGCCTCGCCGGGGCCCGGGCCCGTTTCCTGTCCGGCACGCTCGAGCCGGTGATGACGTTCGCCGGCAACCTCAACTACGTGCTCGTCGCGGTCGTCGGTGCGCTGCGGGTGGCGTCGGGCTCGCTGTCGATCGGCTCCGTGCAGGCGTTCATCCAGTTCGCCTGGCAGTTCAACCAGCCGGTCGGGCAGCTCGCCGCGATCGCCGCGCAGCTGCAGTCGGGCCTGGCGTCGGCCGCGCGGGTCTTCGAGCTGCTGGACACCCCGGAGCAGAGCCCGGACCCGTGGCCCCCGGTCGTGCCGGGCCCGACCGTCGGGCGGGTGGAGTTCGACCGGATCGCGTTCCGGTACTCCCCCGACACTCCGCTGATCGAGTCGCTGTCGCTGGTGGCCCGACCGGGGCAGACGGTCGCGATCGTCGGGCCGACCGGCGCGGGCAAGACGACGCTGGGCAACCTGTTGATGCGCTTCTACGAGCCCACCGCCGGCCGCGTCCTGCTCGACGGCACCGACATCCGCGACCTGACCCGCGACGACCTGCGCTCGCGCATCGGGCTCGTCTCCCAGGACGTCTGGCTCACCCGCGGCACGGTGGCCGAGAACATCGCGTTCGGGCGGCCGGACGCCTCGCGGGCCGACGTCGTCACCGCCGCCGAGGCGACCTGCGTCGACCAGTTCGTGCGCGGTCTGCCCGACGGTTACGACACCCGGCTGGACGACGAGCACACGACGCTCAGCGCCGGGGAGAAGCAGCTCGTCACGGTTGCGCGGGCCTACCTGGCCCGCCCCGCGATCCTCATCCTGGACGAGGCGACCAGCTCGGTCGACACCCGCACCGAGGTGCTGATCCAGCGGGCGCTGCGGTCGCTGCGAGCCGGGCGGACCACGTTCGTCGTCGCGCACCGGCTCTCCACGATCCGCGACGCCGACGTCATCGTGGTGATGGACGCGGGCCGGATCGTGGAGATCGGCGCGCACAACGAGCTGGTCGCGGCCGGTGGCCGCTACGCCCGGCTGTACGCGACGGGCACGGCAGCGCCGCTCGAAGAAGACGGCGGGGCAGATGAACGCTAGGGATTTCCCGCCGCACCCGGTGCTTCGATGGCGTTCAGTTTCCTCGAGATCCTCGGGAGCCGGCATGCGGCCTGTCGCTGGAAAGCCCTACTCCCGGAAGATGTCGCTCGCCGAGCGCGTCCAGCTCGCCAACCCACCGGGCATCCACACGTACATCCAGCTGTTCGTCGAGGGCACCGGGACGCTCGACCCGCGCGCGCTGTCCGCGGCGGTCGCGGCCGCGTCGGACGCCTGCCCGGGAGCGCGCCTGACCCGCCGGGGCCGGCGCTGGGTCGACAGCACGACGCCACCGGCCGTCCGGGTGCACGACGGCGACACCCTGGACCGGTACACGTTCGACGGCCTCGACACGATGTTCCGCCCGCTGTCCGGGCAATGCGGCGCGCCGACCTGCGAGGTGGTGCAGCTGACCGGCGCGCGCCCCGGCCTGGTGTTCCGGGTCCACCACGCCGCCATGGACGGCATGGGCCTGCTGCTCTGGGCCGGCGAGGTCTTCCGCGCGCTGCGTGGCGAGGAACCGCAGCCGGCCGTCTCCGACCTGACGATGTCCGACGTACTGCGCGCGCACGGCCCCGGCGAACGCCCGCCGCCACCGCGGATGACCTCGGCACCGCCGCTGCGGGCCCGCGCGACGCTGGAGCGGCGCGGCACGTTCTTCCTGCGCCGCACGCTGCCGACCCCGCACTGGGCGAGCGTGCCGAAGATCGCGGTCGCGCTCACCCGGCTGTGCGCGCTCGGCACCGGCTACTTCACGATCCCGATCGACCTGCGCCGGCACGTACCGGACGTCCGCTCGACCGCGAACCTGTCCGGAGCGGTGCTGGTGTCCGCCGCCGAGGACGCGACCTGGCTGCAGGTGTACCGGCAGCTGCAGCGGGCGCTGACCGCGAACCAGGACCTCTGGACGCTCGGCGGGCCGCGGCTGATGGACGCGTTCGGGCGGTTGCCGATGGGCGTGCTCCGGCCGATGGTGCGCACCGCGGACGGCCTGCTGGCCCGGGGCGGAGTGCCGCAGCCGGCGTTCGCGCTGGCCCACTTCGGGCTCCTCGACCTCGCCGCGTACAGCGGCGGGGGCTTCGCCGCGAGCACGGCCTACGTGCTGCCGACGTGCGGGCTCAACGTCATGCCGGTGCTGACGATCGTCGAGACCGCGAAACGGACCGAGCTCGTGCTGTGCGGCGACGACGGTCCCGGAATGGCCGGACTCGGCGGCCGGCTGCTGGACGGCATCAAAACCTCACTCGCGGCACTGCCCGCCTGAGGATCCGCAGTGCTCGCAGAGAGGAAGTGACATGCACGAGGAAGTGAGGGCGGTGCTGCGCACCGTGCCGAAGCTGGCCGGTGTCGTCGACACGCTCCCCGTCGACGCGGACCTGTGGGCCGCCGGGATGGACTCGTTGACGAGCGTCCACGTGATGGTGCGGCTGGAGGACCACTTCGACCTGCAGTTCAGCGAGGACGCGCTCACCCGCGACACGTTCGGCAGCATCCAGGCCATCGCCGCCGCCGTCTCCGCGGTCGTGGCGTCCCGGGAAGGGGTCACCCGATGAACAACGGCTGGACCGATGACGTCGACAAAGCCGTGGCGTACGCCGCGGACCGGGCCGCCGAGGCGGCGGCGGAGGTCGACCGCGACGCCCGCTTCCCGTCCGAGGCGGTGGCCGCGCTGCGCGAAGGCAACCTGCTCAACGCCGCGGCGCCGGTCGAGATGGGTGGCCTGGGCCTGAACCCGGCCGAGCTGGTCACGATCTCCACCCGGCTCGCCCGCGCCTGCGGCGCGACCGCGATGGTGTGGGCGATGCACCAGATCCACCTCGCCTGCATGGTCCGCCATCATCCCGAATCGGCGATGGTGAAGCGGTCGATCGACGAGCAGTGGCTGGTCTCGTCGGTGGCGAGCGAGCCGGGCATCGGCGGCGACCTGCGCAGCAGCCGGGCCGGGGTGGGCGGTGGCGAGGGCGGATCGCACACGCTGGTGAAGCAGGCCAGCGCGGTGTCCTACGGCGCCCACTCCCAGGGTTACCTGGTGACCGCGCGCGCCGACGAGGGCGCGGTGGCCGGTAACCAGGTCTCCGTGCTGGTCAGCCGGGAACAGACCACACTGGAGCAGACCGGCACGTGGAACACGCTGGGGATGCGCGGCACCTGCAGCCCGGCCTTCCACCTCGACATGGTCTTCGACCAGGACCAGATCCTCCCGGTGCCGTTCCGCGACATCGCGGCCCGCACGATGGTGCCGATGTCGCACCTGCTGTGGGCGGCCATCTGGGTGGGGCTCGCGACCGAGGCCGTCGACCGGGCGATCCGGGCCAGCCGGGCCAAGAGCCGCGGCCCCGCCGTCGCGGACAACCCCAACCTCGGCCTCGCGCACGTCCGGCTGGCCGGGCTCAAGGCGCAGCTGACCGCGGCGACGCTCGCCGCCGACCCGGTCCTCGTCGGCGACGAGGAGCCGACCCTGGCGCTCACCGTCGAACTCAACGACCTGAAGATCGGCGTGTCCGAGGGCGCTGTCGACGTCGTCCGGCTCGCGCTCGGCGTCTGCGGCCTGGCCGGGTTCGGCGAGGCCGGCCCGTACTCCGTCGCCCGCATCATGCGTGACGTGCTGTCGGGTCCGGTGATGATCGGCAACAGCCGCCTGGTCGCGGCCAACTCCCAGATGCTGCTGATGTCCGGCGGCGCACGGTGACGACGTCCAGCACGCTGGGCACTCCCGGCGTCCGGCTGACGCCGCGGTCCGAGGCCGAGCTGGTCGACGGGTTGCGAAGGGGTATCGACCGGCGCTTCGGCCCTTGCGTGGAGCATTTCGTCGCGCCACCGGTGATCGACCGCCGCGTCGTCGAGCTGGTGGGTTACCCGGAGTCGTTCCCGCAGTTGCTGGGGTCGGTGTACGGCGCACCGCAGGGCGGGCCCGTCGCCGCCACCGACCTCGTGCTCACCGCGGCCGCCTGCCACCACCTCTATCCCGTGTTCGCCGACCGCGCGCTGGCGTCGCCGGTCGTCGCCAGCGTCGAGGCCGCGTGTTACCGCGGCGAGGCGACCAGCGAGACCGGGCGGCTGCGGTCGTTCCGCATGTACGAAGTGGTGTGCCTCGGCCCGGCCGGCGCGGTCGAGGAGTGGCGCGACCGCACGCTGACCGGTGCCGCCGGATGGCTGCGGGAGCTGGGGCTCGGCATCAACGTCGTCGCCGCCAACGACCCGTTCTTCGGCCGGACCGGGGTGCTGCTGGCGTCGACGCAACGGTCGCAGGGGCTCAAGTCGGAGTTCACCGCCGAGGTCGACGACGGTCTCGTGCAGGCGATCGCGTCGGTCAACTACCACAAGGAACACTTCGGGGAGGTGTTCGGCATCGCCGACGCCGACGCCGGTACGGCGCACAGCTCGTGCCTGGCGTTCGGTCTCGACCGCGTCGTGCTCGCCCTGCGCCGACGCCACGGCGACGACGTGTCCGGGTGGCCGCCCGAGGTCCGGTCGCTGCTGTCGTAGGTCCCCCGCTACGGGGCGGCGCGGTCGCGGATCGTGTCGAGCGCCGCCTCCGCCGCCCACGCGGCGGCGTCGGCGATGTCACGCCGGTCCATCCCGAACTCGCGGCGGAACGTCACCCGGGCCCCGGCGGAGTCCAGGTGTGACAGCGCCGCGACGACCGACCGGCGCTCCGCCGCGCCGAGGGACGGCACCTCGGCGTCCAGCAGCCGCTCGAGCTGCGCCCGGCCTGGTGACGGCGCCGCGCCGCTCACACCGCGCATCGCGGTCTCGGCGACGACGTGCGCGAGCTCCGGCCGCGCGTCGTACCGCTGCATCGCGTCGCGGATCGCCAGTGGGACGTCGAAGATCGAGGCCGACTCCTCCCGGGCGAACAGCGTCGCCTCGATCCACGCCGCGGTCGCCAGCAGTAGGTCGACACGCGTCGGGAAGTTGCGGAACACCGTGCGCTCGCCGATACCGGCCCGGCGCCCGATGGCCCGGTTGGACACGTCGTCGCTGCCCACCTCCTCGATCAGCTCGGCGTAGGCGGCGAGGATCGCCGGCTGCGTGCCACTCAGCGCCGGGGTCACCGCTGCACCCGCCCCGCGCCGCCCTCGGTCATGGCTGCGCCCACGTCGCCTCGGGCAGACGAGCGAGCACGGTGCCCACGGCGCGGTCGAACGCGTCGCAGATCTCGTCGGCATCCAGGTCGAAGCCCGTGCGCAGCCGCGCCCAGAACATCGCGATCGTCCAACAACTCGTTCATCAAGGCCAGCTCGACCTCTCGGCCGACCATGGACATCGCGTCGCAGGAGCGCCCCGGCGTAGATAGGGTTCGTTCATGTTCGCGTGCGTGGTTACGCAGCCGGCTCAGGGCGTTCGCATCTGTGGTTGAGTGGAACCGGCGACTTGACGTGGCCCCCTCGACCGGGTCGGAGCTGCGGGGCCGCGTCGCGGAACTGGAGGTCGTCCGCAAGCTCCTCGACGACGCCCGCGCCGGTAACAGCGCAGCCCTGGTGGTGCACGGCGATCCGGGCATCGGCAAGACCGCGCTCGCCGAGGCGGCACTCGGCCGGTTCACGACCAGGATGCGGGTCGAGCGCACGGTCGGCGTCGAATCGGAGATGGAGCTGCCCTACGCCGGCCTGCATCAGCTGACCGCGGGAATGCTCGATCGGGCTGCCGGTCTACCAGCCCCTCAGCGCGACGCGCTGGAGAGAGCACTCGGCCTACGCACCGGTGACGCCCCGAGCCCTTTTCTCATCGGTGTGGCCGTTCTCGGGCTCCTCACCGAGGTGGCCGTCGAGGGACCGATCTGTTGCTTGATCGACGACACGCAGTGGCTCGACGACGCTTCCCGACAAGCCCTGGCCTTCAGCGCCCGCCGGTTGGGTTCCGAAGGCGTCGTGCTGGTCTTTGTGATGCGAACGGTCGACGCGACGTTCCGCGGACTTCCCGAGTTGGCCGTGCCCAGTCTGAACGACGACGACGCCCGCGGGCTATTGGCCCAGGTTCTGCCCGGCCGGATCGACGCGCGGGTCCGAGACCGCCTCGTCTCCGAGGCACGCGGGAATCCGCTCGCGCTGCATGAACTGCCGTCGGCTCTGAGCCCCACCGAGATCGCCGGGGGCTACACGGTCGCGGGGAATACGACGCTGACCACCCGGATCGAAAAGAGTCTGCTGGATCAACTCGGCAGCCTGCCGGAGGCCGCCCGCCGGGTACTGCTGGTGGCCGCAGCGGACCCGACCGGCGATCCTCAGCTGCTCCGGGCGGCGGTCCGTGGGCTGTCATTGAGCCCGGACGCGATCGACGAGGCCGAACGCTCCGGCGCGCTCACCCTCGGTACACGTGTCGGTTTCCGGCACCCGTTGATCCGTTCGGCGATCTATCGCACCGCGTCACCGCCCGACCGGCGCCGAGCACACGCCGCACTCGCCGAAGCGACACCGGTCGAACTCGATCCGGACCGGCGTGCCTGGCACCGCGGCCAGGCCGCGGTCGAGCCGGACGAGGAGATCGCCGGGGTGCTGGAGGAATCGGCCGTGCGGGCACGGGGTCGCGGAGGCGTCGCCGCGGCCGCGGCGTTCTTGGAGCGGGCGGCCGCTCTCACCCCCAGGCCGGCCGACCGGGCACGCCGGCTGCTGGCCGCGTCGCGGGCCAAACTCGAAGCCGGCGCCCCGGAGGCCGCCGAGCGGTTGCTGAGCGTCCTGCCGGCCGATGCCCTCGATCCGATCGGCACGGCCCAGGTCGCGCTCCTCCGTGCGCAGGCCGACTTCGCCCGGCGCCGGAGCCCGAGAGTCGTGCGTGAGATCCTGGCCGCTGCGAGTTGGCCAGACGTCCACGACGCGGACTTCGTGCGCAAAGCGCATTACGAGGCTCTGTTCATCGCGCAGTACACACTCGGAGGTACACGGTCTGATCCCGGCACAGGTGATGTCCCCTTCAGCGATCTCTGCCGGGCGGTGTTCGACGCGACCGACGCCGACTCCACTCACCCGATGGACCTGTTGCTGCGTGGCCGCGCGCTGATCGGGCTCGGAAAACGCGCGGAGGCGATCCCAGTGCTCCGCCGCGCCGTGGCCGGCCTCATCGACGCGTCCGCGCCCCTCATCCCCTCCCGATCGGCCGGCCTGGACAGCAACGCCGCCATCGAAACCTGGGACGTGGACGCGCTGTGGACCTTGTCCGATCGGCACGTCGGGCTGGCGCGTGCCGACGGGCAGCTGACCGTGCTTCCGCTGGTCCTGTCGTACGCCGGCGCCGCCCGGTTGGCGCAGGGCCGACTCGCCGAGGCCGAACTCATCGCGGACGAGATCGACGTGATCAAAGACGCGATCGGGCACCCGTTCCGGCGGACCCACCGGTTGCTGACCGCGGCCTGGCGCGGAGACACCGGGACCGTGTCGCGGTTGGCCAGTGAGCTCCGGCAGAACGTCGCCGCGGGAGACCTGGTCACGCCGACCATCGCCAACTTCGCCGAGGCGATTCTGGCCAATGGTGTCGGCAACCCGGAGGACGTGTTGCGGGTCGGCCGTGGGGAGTTGGATCAGATCCACCTGCTCACCTACAGCTCACGCATCCTGGCCGAACTGGTCGAGGCGGCGGTGCGGGTCGGCGACCGAGCCATCGCCGACCGCGCGCTCGCTGAGCTCACCGCACTCACCGAGCCGGTCGGCGGGGACTGGGCGCTGGGCATGCTCGCGGCCGGCCGGGCGCTGACCAGCGATCCGGCCGACGCCGAGGCCCACCACCGCGAAGCGGTCGAACGCTACCGGCGGGGTGGTCTCGCTGTGTACGAGGGCCGCGCTCGGCTGGCCTACGGGGAATGGCTGCGCCGCCGTCGCCGCCGCATCGATGCCCGGGGCGAACTCCGCACCGCGTACGAGTTGCTGTCCGGTCGTGGCGCGGCCGCGTTCGCCGCGCGGGCACGCCGCGAACTCGAAGCGACCGGGGAAACGGCCCTGAGCCGCCTGGTCGATCCCGGCGACGCGTTGACGGTGCAGGAGGCGAACGTGGCGCGCCTGGTTGCGGACGGCCTGTCGAACCGCGAGATTGCCGCCCGCCTGTTTCTTAGCGTCCGGACGGTGGAGTACCACCTCCGCAAGGTGTTCCTGAAGCGCGGCGTCCGGTCCCGGCGTGACCTGGCGGATGCGCTGCGCGCGGAAGGCACGGCCCGGCTGTGACGAATGCACCGGCGCGCAATGTCGCGCGCCGGTACGTTCGACGACTTCCTCCGGGAGGTGTACCAAAAACTGGTCAAGGTAGTCGTGTTTCTGCGGCGCGACGGTCTCGCAGGCCGAAGACGCGGTCGGGGCAGTGATGGCCGACGTGTACCCGCCGTTTGACGACCTGCAGTCACCTTTCCGCAGCGGAAGGCTCGCGCGTCCGGATGTGATAGCCGAAGAACAGCAGAGCGATCGTCAGTACGAACTCGATGCCGAGTCCGGTCCCGACCGCCACCGCGTCCTGCACCGGGAACCCGTCGAAGTTCGTCACGTGATACACGAAATGCGTCCCGCAGTACACCGCGAAGCCGGCCAGTCCGGCCATCACGATCTTGTACTCCAGTACCACGGCGGCGATCACCAGCACGGTGACGATCGCGAGATTGAGCCCGCCGACGTCGGCCACCAGGTGCTCGTTGTACGGCGGGTCGAGCCGCACGGTCGGGAAGTCGTCGAAGAACGACCGCGGAAAGAAGTACTGCCACGCACCGACCAGCCCGTCGAGGCCGGCGAGCAGAATCAAGCCGACGCGCATCCAGCGCCAAGAGGTCTCCCATGTCATGCGACAAGGACTCCGCATCCCGGAAGTTCGTGACAGTGACCTATGCGGCGTCGGCGAGGGGTACCAGGCTCTCCGCTGTCGCTACCACCGCGCCCTCTGCCGAGCGGGGATCCCAGCCGAGGACGGTCCGGATCCGCTCGATCCGGTACGCCTTCGCCGGTACCTCCGGCCCGGTTGCTTCCTCGGTCGGGAATCGATCGGCCAGCGCGGGGAACCGGCGCCGAAGGATCCGGGCGATTTCCAGGTAGCTGCCTTGTGCTCCGGCGAACGGGTCGTCGGCCGCGGCCGAGGTGCAGAGGAACCGCTTGCCGGCGGCGTCCGGCGTCGTCATGGCCCGGATGTGCGCGTCGGCCACGTCACGCACGTCGACGATGCCGAACGACGCCTTGGGCACGGTGGGCATCCTGCCGTCGAGCATGGCTCTGACCAGGCCGATCGACGTCGAGTAGTCCGGTCCGAGGACGGGTCCGAAAATGCCGGTCGGGTTGATCACAGCCAACTCCGCCCCCACCGAGGCGGCGTAGTCCCAGGCGGCGCGCTCGGCGATCGTCTTGGAGCGGATGTAGGCGGGCAGATCGCCGGCCGGATCCGTCCAGTCCGACTCGTCATACGGCCGGTCGAGCGCATCCCCGTAACCGATCGCCGCGAACGACGACGTCAGCACGGTCCGGCGGACACCGGCCGCGGAGGCCGCACGCAGCACCCGCACGGCGCCGTCGCGCGCCGGCGCGATGATCTCCTCCGGGTCCGACGGCTCACCCGCCGGGAACGGGGACGCTACGTGCAGGACGTACTCGCACCCCTCGACGGCGGCAACCCACCCGTCGTCGACCGTCAGGTCGGCTTCGGCGAACGTCAGCGCGGCGCCGGGGCGGGCCACCATCGCCCGGACCTCCCCGGCCCTCCGCAGCGACCGCACCGTCGTGCGGACCTCGTGACCGGCGTCGAGCAACCGGACGATCGTGTGCGCACCGACGAAACCGCTGCCGCCGGTGACCAATACCTGTGCCATCCAACTCACCTCAACTCGGATGCGGCCCGGGTGACCTCGTCGATCGCCCGTTCTTCGGCCGCGCCGTCGCCGCGCTCCCTGGACCCCCACAGCAGCACCTTCGCCTCGAGGTACCGCTGTCGACTGCGCAGCGTGTCGATCTGTTCGGCGATCCGGGCCGCGTGCTTCTCGAACAGCTCGCGCTGGCGTCCCGCCGCGTCGGGGGCGTCCGACATTCCGCGCAGGTAGGCACGCATGTCGTCGATGCCCATCCCGGCCGTGCGCAGGCACGCCAGGGCCTCGATCGTCTGCACGATGTCCGGGTCGTAGCGGCGGTGCCCGCTGCTCTCGTCGCGCGGAACGGGCGCGATCAGCCCGATGCGCTCGTAGTACCGGAGCGTCGCCTCGGGCAGCCCGCTCCGGCGCGCGACTTCCTGGATCGGAACCATGCCCCGAGTGTGCAGAACCTGAAGCGCTTCAAGTCAAGGGATGTAGCCGGCCCGGTGATCAGGACGCCGAACGTCGGTAGGTTCCGGGGGAAACGCCGAAGGCCCGGCGGAACGCCTTGCTGAACGCGAACTCGGAGGCATAGCCCACGCGGGCCGCGACGACCGAGAGCGTGCTGTCGTCGGCGTGCAGCATCCGGCCGGCGAGCGTCATCCTCCACCAGGTCAGGTACGTCAGCGGTGGTTGCCCGACGAGGTCGGTGAAGCGGCGGGCGAACACCGGCCGGGACAGACTCGCTACGGACGCTAGGTCCGCGACCGTCCACGATCGCTCGGGCGCGCGTTGGAGGTGAAACAGAGCGCGGCTGATCGCCGGATCGCGGAGGGCCGCCGCCCAGCCTCCGACGCCGCGGTCGGCCTGCCGGTCGTACCAGGTGCGGACGGTATACAGGAGCAGCAGGTCCAGCAACGCGGGAATCGCGGCGCTGGTACCCGGCGCGTCGCCGTCGAGTTCGGCGCCGAGAAGGTCCACGACCGACCGCAGTCGCTGGTCGACGCCCGTCCGCGCGGGGAGGTGCACCGCCTCGGGTAGGCCGGCGATCAACGGGTGCGGACGATTGTGGCGCAAGGCGAACGATCCGCAGAGGACGACGGTCGACGGCTCGCCGTCGGTGCCGATGACAGCGAGGTCCTCGTCTCCCGAAAGCTCCAGAACCGCCACGTCGGGAAGTGGGCTGCCCGGATGGTCGGCGAGACCGTAACCGGAGCCGTTGCGCACGAGGACGACGTCGCCGGTCGTCAGCTCGGTCGGGTTCGCGGCGTCCGGCGGCACGAGCCAGGCCGATCCCTGAAGTACCACGTGGAAACCGAGCCCGGGCCCGCCGGCAACGCGCAGCCCCCACGGGCCGCGGAGCGCGGCCCGGCGGGAAACCGCCGGACCCGCACGCATTGCCATCAGCGCCTCTCCAACTACATCCACCCCCGCAGGATAGACGAACGGATATGAATAGCCGTGATCCAAGACATGGATCGTCTCGTTGACGCCCACTTACGGTGAGTGTGCACATTCACCAGCACGAGGAGCTCCATGTCTCGCACCATCGCCGTCTTCGGCGCCGGCACCGGCCTCGGCAGCGCGATTGCCCGTCGATTCGCCCGTGAGGGCTACCGTGTCGCACTCGTCGCCCGTCGACCGGCGCCGCTCGACGATCTCGTCCGCGAGCTGGCCGCGGGCGGCGTCGAGGCGTACGCGTTTCCGGCCGACCTGACCGCCACCGCGGACGTGCCGGCGCTGCTCGCCGCCGTCGAGGAAAAGCTCGGGCCGATCGACGTCGTGGAATACGCGCCGATCACCACCGCGCCGTTCACCCCCGCAGCCGAGTTGACGCCGGAGGCGCTCCAGCGCTACCTCGACCTCTACGTGTTCACGCCGATGGCGATCGTGCGCTCGGTCGTGCCGGGCATGATCGCACGCGGCGACGGCGCGATCCTGGTGACGCACGGCGCCTCCGCGGTCGAGCCGATGCCCGGTATGAGCGGCGTCGGCCCGGCGATGGCGGCCGCCCGCAACTACCTGGCCTCATTGCACGGCGAACTGGCCGACCACGGCGTCTACGTGGGAACGATCAACGTCAACGCGTTGGTCCGCGGTAGCGCCGGGCACCGGGCCATCACCTCCGGCGAACTACCCGTGGCACTGCCGCCCGGGGTGGAGCTGCCGAGCATCGCCCCGGAGGAACTGGCGGACGCGTACTGGGAAATGGTCGCCCACCGCCGGCGCTTCGAGGCGACGATTCCTGCGCTCGTGGGTGTCACGTTCTCGTCCGCGCCGGCGTCCTGAGGACGACAACGGACACACGAGGAGCCTGACATGACCGAGCAGGCGCGGCACCGGGTCGTGATCGTCGGCGCTGGTTTCGGCGGGCTGTACGCCGCCCGGGCCCTGAAGCGAGCCCCGGCGGACGTCACTCTGATCAACGGGACCAACCACCACATCTTCGAGCCGCTCATCTACCAAGTGGCAGCCGGCATCCTCTCCCCCGGCGAGGTCGCCGTTTCGGTCCGCGAGGTGGTCCGCAGGCAGCGGAACACCGAGTTCGTGCTCGGCACCGTCACCGACGTGGACCCGTCGTCCAGGAACGTCACCGTGACCGCGTCCGACGGCACCACTCGACGGATCGAGTACGACACGCTCGTCGTCGCGGCGGGCGCCACGCAGTCGTACTTCGGGCACGACGAATACGCCACGTACGCCCCCGGCCTGAAGACGATCGACGACGCACTGGAGATTCGTGGGCGGGTGTTCAGCGCCTTCGAGATGGCCGAACTCGCCACCGACCGCGCGGAACAGCAGCACTGGCTGACGTTCGCGATCGTCGGCGCAGGCCCCACGGGCGTCGAGATGGCCGGGCAGATCGCGGAGATCGCCCACCGCACCCTGCCGGGGCAATACCGGCGCATCGACCCTCGGCAGGCGCACATCGTCCTGCTCGACGCGGTCGACCGGGTGTTGCCGACCTTCGACCCGCGCCTGTCCGCCAAGGCCGAGCGCCGACTGCGCAAGATCGGCGTGGACGTCCGTCTCGGTGCCAGGGTGGTCGGGCTCGACGAACTCGGGGTGAAGGTCGAGACAGTGACCGGAGTCGAGTCCGTCGAGGCGATGACCAAGATCTGGTCCGCGGGTGTCTCCGGCACCGGCCTCGCCGCGCGCCTCGCCGAGGCCACGGGCGCGCCCACCGATCGGGCCGGACGGATCCTCGTCGAGCCCGACCTCACGGTGCCCGGACACCCCGAGATCTTCGTGCTCGGCGAGGCCATGAGCCTGGACCGGCTCCCCGGCGTCGCCCAGGTCGCGATCCAAGGCGGCCGCTACGCGGGTCGCGCCATTGCCCGGCGGCTGAAGGGTGGGCGGGCGAGCAAACCGTTCTCCTACTTCGACAAGGGCAACCTTGCTGCGGTGTCGCGCTTCTTCGCGATCGCCGATCTCGGCCGGATCCGGCTCAGCGGCACCGTCGGCTGGCTGATCTGGCTGGGCGTGCACGTCTGGTATCTGTACGGCCTGCGGAACAAGGCGACGGTACTGCTGCGCTGGACGATCAGCTTCCTGGGCCGGACACGCTCGGAAGCCGTGGTCACCACGCAGCAGGTCACCGCCCGCAATGCTCTCCGGCAACGGGCGAGCGGCACCTGACACTCGTTCGGCACTGCCGCTCCCTAGCGTCCCGGGCCATGAGCACAGACCTGGGTCTCGGCGAGTTCCTGGACGTCCGCGATCGGCTACTGGCCATCGCGCATCACGTCGCCGGCGGAATCGCCGAGGCGGACGACATCGTGCAGGACGCCTGGATGCGCTGGCAGCGCACGGACCGCTCCGTCGTCGTGGACCCCTCGGCTTTCCTGTGCCGGACCACGGCCCGGCTATCGGTGAGTGCGATCCGATCGGCGCGCCGCCGACCGGCGATCCCGGCCGGATCGTGGTTGGAACGCGTCGAGGGGCCGGACGCCGATCCCGCCCGGACCGCCGAACAGGCCGACGACTTACGGTCGGTGGTTCGGCTGCTCACGGACGTCCTCCTGCCCCGGGAACGGGTCATCTACCTCCTGCGGGAGGCGTTCGGGTGGCCGTATCACCAGATCGGTTCCGCTCTCGGCCTCAGCGAAACGAATGCCCGGCAGCTCGCCCGACGTGCCCGGCTGAGGCTCAGCGTGTCCGAGCGGACCCGGGCTCCCGCTGCGCCGGGGGCGCACCTGGTGCTGCTGAGCGCCTTTCTCCGAGCCTCACGGACGGGCGACGCCGCCGCGCTCGTCGCCCTCGCGTCGGCCTGAACGGCCCTGGCACTCGATCGTCACTCGTCCCGCACCGGGCGTTCCTAGCGTTGCCCGCATGACCGACCGGCCCGGCCCGCCTGAACTCGTCCCGAGTCGGTGCCGGCTCACGCTACCTGCGGGTACGGCCCGCTAGAGTTCGATCGTGTCCGCACCCGTTCGGACCTTCGTGGACGAACCGCTGAGCTCGAGGCCTTACGAAGGCTCTTCGACGGAGGGCGTGAGGGCGCCAGCGCGACTCTTGTAGTACACGGAGAGGCGGGCATCGGGAAGACCGCGCTGACACACACGGCGCTCGCCCGGTTCGGCGAAGGCCTCCGCGTCGAATGCACCGTCGGCGTCGAGTCGGAGATGGAACTGCCGTACGCCGGGCTTCACATGCTGTTGTTCGGCCTGCTCGACCGGGTCGGGAGTCTGCCGGAGCCCCGGCGGGACGCGCTGGAGGTGGCCCTCGGGCTCCGCGCCGGCCCGGTGCCGGGCCCGTTCCTGATCGGGCTGTCCGTGCTGGTTTTCGTGATGCGGACGATCGGCGCCGTGTTCTCACGACTTCCCGAACTGGCGCTCACCGGTCTCGCCGAAGCGGACGCCAAGCGGCTGCTCGCCCAACTGGTGGTCGCACCCATCGACGGCCGGATCCGGGACCAGATTCTCGCGGAGGCCAAGGGCAATCCCCTGGCGCTCCGCGAACTCCCGCTCGGACGGTCCCCGGCCGACCTGGCCGGTGGCTTCACGGTGAACGACGCGATGCCGCTGGCCACCCGCATCGAGAACAGCCTGCTCGACCGGATCAGCGGCCTCCGGGCGGACGCCCGCCAGGTAATGCTGCTCGCTGCGGCGGACCCGACGGGCGACCCGTCGCTGCTCCGGCGGGCGGTCCGCGCGCTGTCGATCGACGGGGAGGCGGTCGAGGAAGCCGAGCGTACCGGCGACCTCACGATCGACTCCCGCGTGGAGTTCCGCCATCCGCTGATCAGATCGGGCATCTACCGGGCCGTGTCACCCCCCGAGCGCCGTCGGTCGCACGCGGTACTGGCCGAGGCGACTATCGCCGAGGACGATCCGGACCGCCGTGCCTGGCATCGCGGCTATGCCACCGTCGAACCGGACGAGAGCGTCGCCGCCGAACTCGACGGATCGTCGGTCCGCGCGCGCCGCCGCGGTGGTGTCTCGGCAGCCGCCGCCTTCCTCGAACGCGCCGCGGCGCTGAGCCCGGCACCGTCGGACCGGGCTCGCCGCATGCTCGCCGCGGCGCAGGCCAAGCTCGATGCCGGTGCGCCGGAGGCCGCTCGGATACTGCTGGAGAACCTGCCGGTCGCTGCTCTCGACCGCCGCGGGTCAGGGCTGGCCGGTCTGCTGCTGGCACAGGCCGACTTCGCCCGAAGCCGCACCCCCGAGATCGCCCACGACATCCTTGCCGCCGCACGGCAGCTCGCGGGCGTGGACGCGGAACTGACCCGCAGCGCCCAGTACGGCGCGCTGCGGGTGGCGATAGCCCAGGGTGGTCGCCCTGACGACGACGCGGACCACGGGCCGGGCGTCGACGGCTATCCCTGGCGGGACATCTGCCAGGAGGTGTTCGACGAGACCGACCCGGACTCGACCCATCCGGTCGACGTCCTGATCCGGGGCCAGGCGCTGATTGAGATCGGCGCGCGGGCGGAGGCCGTACCGGTGCTGCGCACTGCACTCGCCGGGCTGCTCGACTCGCCGGTGGACCTGATCCCGCCGCAGTCGATCGGTCTCGAGGCGATCGCGGCCGCCGACGTCTGGGACGTGCAAACGCTGTTGGCCCTGTGCCAGCGCCAGATCGTGAGCGCACGGTCCGAGGGGCTACTGACCGCATTGCCGATCATCCTGTCGTACGCCGGGACGGCCTGCCTGAACCTGGGCCGGCTCGACAAGGCCGAGCTGCTCGTGGATGAGGTCGACGTGATCGGCGAGGCCATCGGGTACACGTTCCCGCCGCACACCAGGGTGCAGCTCGCGGCCTGGCGGGGAGACTCCGCGGAGGTCGCGCGGCACACGGCGGAGCTCCGGCGGGGCGCAGCCGCGACCGGAGACGGCGCGCCGCTCAGCACCGCGCATTACGCGGAAGCGACTCTGGCCAACGGACTCGGACGGTACGAGGACGCCGTGCGGGCGGGTTCCGTCGAGCTGGCCCACATCCGCCAGGTGACGTTCACGTCGCGAATCGCGTCCGAGCTGGTCGAGGCCGCGACGCAGACCGGCGCCGAGGACCACCACCACTGTGAGGCAATCGAACGGCTCGGACGCGGTGGCCTCGCCGCTCACCAGGGCCGCGCCCGCCTGGCGTACGGGGAATGGCTGCGTCGGCAGCGCCGTCGAGTCGACGCCCGCGAGCAGCTTCAGGCCGCTCACAGCGTCCTGTCGAGTCGCGGCGCGGCCGGATTCGCGGCCCGCGCGAAGAGTGCGCTGGAGGCGACCGGCGGGACGGTCCACAGCCGCAAAGCCGACCCCGAGAACGTGCTGACTTCGCAGGAGGCGAACGTCACTCAATCCGCACTGAGTGTTCCTAGCGTGTGGGCGCATCGAACGGTCGTCCACGCGGGAGGAACACAGTCATGAAGATCGTCGTCGTCGGAGGAGCCGGCCGGGTCGGCCGTAGCGTCGTCGCCAACTTGCGGGACCAGGGGCACGAGGTGGTCGCCGCGGACATCACGACCGGGTTCGACACCATTACCGGCACCGGTCTGGACGCCGCTCTGGAGGGCGCGGCGGCGACCCTGGACGTCACCAATTCGCCCGACATGTCGGAGGGCCCGGCCACCGACTTCTTCCGGACCTCCACCCGCAACCTGCTGACCGCCGAAAGCAAAGCCGGGGTCGGGCACCACGTCACGTTGTCCATCGTCGGGGTCGACCGCCCCCACGAGTTGGGCTACTACCGGGCCAAGCTGGCGCAGGAACAGGCCGTGCACGAGGGCGACGTGCCGTACACCATCGTGCGATCCACGCAGTTCTTCGACTTCCTCGCGATGCTGGTCGACAACAGCGTCGAGGGAGGCACCGTACGGCTGCCGGGCACGCTGGTGCAGCCGATCGCCGTGCCCGACCTGGTGAACGCGCTGGCGACGACCGTGACGGGTCCGGCCGCCCAGGGCATCGTGGAGGTCGCCGGGCCCGAGGCGATGGCGTTCGACGAGTTCGCCCGCCGGCTGAGCGCGGTCCGAGGCGACGAGCGCACGGTCGTCACCGACCCGTCGGCGACACCGTTCTTCGGCGTGCCCCTCGGCGAGCGGCTCCTGCTTCCCGGGGCCGGAGCCAAGCTGGGCAACACCGGTCTGGCGGAGTGGTCGGCCCGATGACCGGGCAGCGCCGAGTCCTGGTGGTCGGCCTCGGGATCTCGGGGATGGCCACCGCGATCAGGCTCCACGAGGCGGGATGGACGCCGGTCGTCGTGGAGCGCTCCCCGGAACGCCGGACCGGCGGCTACTTCGTCGGGCTCTTCCCGGTCGGCAAGGCGGCAGCGGCGCGGCTCGGCGTGCTCGCGCACATGCATCTACGCACGCCGCCCGAACACCACACCTGGACGGTGGACCGGGCCGGCAGACGCCACCACAGCGCCGGGTTCCTGGACCAGCCGGGCAATCCGGAGGGGGTGATGCGCGGCGACATCGAGGAGGCACTGCGGAAACGGATCGAGGGCCGGATCGAGGTGCGTTTCGCCACGGTGCCGGTCGCGGTGCAGCAGACGGCGGAAGCGGCCCGGGTGACGCTGCTCGACACCGGGGGTGACCGGACCTACGAGGAGGACTACGACCTCGTGGTCGGAGCGGACGGTCTGCGCTCGACCGTACGCCGGCTGGTCTTCGGCCCGGACGAGAAGTTCATGCGGTCCATGCACGCCATCGTCTGCGCGTTCTCCCTCGGCCATCAGGTGCCTGGTTACCCCGACAGCGACCAGGTGATCCTCGCCCAACCGGGACGCTCCCTGTGGATCTTCCCGTTCCGCGATCGCACTCCCACCGCGCTGTTCGCCTACCGGACGCGAGACGTCGACGCGGAGTTCCGGAACGACGCGATCACCACGCTCACTTCCCGTTTCGCCGGGCTGGACGGTGGGGGCATGGTCGCCTACGCGCTCGATCAGCTGCGGCGTCAACCCGACCGCTTGTTCGACTCCGTACACCAGGTACGGATGCCGCGCTGGCACGACGGGCGGGTCGTGCTACTGGGTGACTCGGCCTGGTGCCTCACGCTCTACTCCGGCATGGGCGCCAGCGCGGGAATGATCGGCGGGGTCGCGCTCGGCGACGCGCTGGCCGCGCATCCGGACGACCTCCCCGCAGCGTTCACCGCCTGGGAGAAGCGGATGCGACCGCTGGTCCGCAAGCATCAGCTTCTCGCCCATCTGAAGGCGCAGTTCTTCGTGCCGTCCAACCCGTTTCTGGCCTGGGTGCGAGGAAAGGTCGTCGCGGTGGTCGCCAGGCGCCTGACCGCCGCCCAGCGGCAGTCAGCGTGAGCTGCGGGTCTGCGCGGCAACACCCGTTGTCTCCGGCTCCGGGCGATCCCGAACGAGCGCTGCCAACTCGGCCCGCCCACGGATTCCGAGCTTCGCGTAGGCGTTCGACAGGTGGGTTCCGACAGTGCGTGGCGACAGCGCGAGGCGGCCCGCGATGTCCCGGTTCGACAGGCCGCCGCCCGCCAGCCGGGCGACTTGTCGCTCCTGCGGTGTCAGGACAACCCGGCCGGGGTGGCCGTCCGAATCCATGCCGGACGATTCCACGGCGCCGCCGGCCGCACGCATCTCCGCCGCCGCGCGGTCACGCCAGGGGACCGCTTCCACCCGGGCGAACACCGCCATCGCCGCTGCGAGATGCGAGCGGGCCCGGATCTTGTGACGGCCTCGACGCAGCCATTCGCCGTAGGCCAGGCGCGTCCGAGCCCACTCCACCGGAAATCGCTCTTCGCCGGGAACAGCGAGAGCGGCGTCGAACAGCGCGCTCTCCCCGCCGAGTGCGCGGGCTCGCAGCGTCAGGTGGCGCAGCAGATCCGAGGCGAAGACATCCGCGTCCTCGGCGACACTCTTCACCGTGTCCACCACGGCGAATCCCCTGTCCAGCTTGCTCGCGGCCTCGGCCAGGTCACCGATCGTGGCTCCGGCCCAGATGCGGTGCTCGGCCACCCCGAGCAGCGCGTGTACGGCGTCCGCCGGTCGACCCTGGACCAGGGCGACGGCGGCACGCGCCGACGCCACCTCGGTGAGGGTCGCCGGATGGGGATGTGCCAGATGGGCCAGGCGAGTGCTGCGGGTGAGGGCCTCCGCAGCAGCGGGAACGTTGCCCTGCCAGGCGTACACCCGGGCGGCGGTCGCGGCCGACGAGGCCGCGACCTCGGTCAGGTCGAGTCGGACGGCGAGTCGGTGGACATCCTCCGCCTCCGCCAGCGCCTCGGCGAACGCGCCGGTCAGGGTCAGCAGCGATGCGTGGCGGACCATCGACATGCATCGTTCGAGCAACGAACTGTCGGTGACTGACGCCGCGACTGCGGCCCGGTAGCACCGCTCCGCTTCGGGGATCAACCGCAGCGCCTCGGCGGCACCCCCCATGCCGACCATCAGATACGTGGACTCGAGCTCCGCGGCCGGTCCGCTGAGCCGTCGAACGATCGGGATCAGTTCGCGTGCGTGTCGCTGGGGTGCGACCACGGACAACGTGATGACGCGCAGCGGATCGTCCGCCGCCGAACCGAGCCGAAGCGTCGCTCCCTCGATCCGCTCCGCTTTCCCGCCCGGGTCACCGGAGTTGTAGACGTCCATCGCGGCGATCATCGTGGCGAGCCCCCGGTGGGTGGACGGTAGCTCGGGAAGGCCGTCCAGCAGGTCGTCGGCGCTCAGACCGGGGACGTCGTTCATGAGCCGCGCGTAATACTCCGGAAGGATCAGATCAGGAACGGCGGCCGGGCCGTCGGCGAGCGATCGGGCCTCCGAGATCAGCTGGGCGCCGAGCCGCCGATGCCCGGAACGCAGCGCCGCGTCGGCCGCCAGGCCGAGACGGTATGCGGCGGCGTCACTCGCGGTGGAGAGCCGGGCCGCCCACTCGTAGGCAGTCGCGGCCCTGGCGACGGTCCCGCTCCTCCTAGCCTTTTCGCCGATGGCGTGCAGGCGCGCAGCCAGCAGATCGTCGCGGCCCTCGGTCGCCGCGGCGCGATGCCACACCACCCGGTCCGAATCGGGAGTCAGGGTATCGGCGAACGCCCTGTGCACCTCCACCCGCGCCGCCGGCGACGCCGTGCCGTAGTGCACTGCCCGGGTCAGCGGGTGACAGAAAAGAACCTCGCCGCGCTCCACGGTCACCACGCCCGCCTGCTCGGCGGGGCACAGGTCGGAACGCGTCAGCCCGAGCACGGCGGCGGCGCGCCAGAGCTCGCCCTCCTCACCCGGAAGATCAGCGATGTCGCCGTCAAACGCCGCGACGAGCAGCAACAGGCGCGACGTCCGGCGAGGAAACTTGTGCCGGGAGACCCCGAAAGCCTGCGTCAGCCGGACCGGGAAATCGATCAGGTCGTACCGGCACGTACCCAGGGGTACGTTGTGATCCATCAGGTTCCGGGACCATTCGGCCAGTGCCAGCGGATTGCCCTGCGCGAGGTCCCGCACGACGTCGCGATCGACCGCGGCGAGCCGAGGGGCCACGGCCTCGACGAGTGCGGACGCGGCGGCGTCCGACAGCCCGGCGAGGTCCCACCGGGCCACCCCCAGCGGGCCGGCAGTGCCGGTGCCTGCCGCCGCCAGCACGACCAGCGGCGCCTCTCCCCGGTGCTCCAGTACGTGCTCGACGACATCGACGCTGTCGGGGTCGAGCGCATCGAAATCGTCGAGCACGAGCAGCACGGGCGTCCGGGAGGCCGCCCGAACGAGCAGGCCGAGTGCGGCTCGGCGGACCAGCGAGTGGCACGGTGACGGTCCGTCCGAGATCCCGAAAAGCGTCTCCATGGCCTGCCGCTCGCTCGGCGGCAGCTCTGGGGTCCCGGACAAGAGTGGATGGAGCGCCTGATGAAGCCCGCTGTAGCGCAGGGCCTGCTCGTGCTGGACGCCGCGGCACCACAGCACCGTGTAGCCCTGCTGTCCCGCCCGGTGTGTGCTCTCGCGTAGCAGCGCCGTCTTGCCGATCCCACTCTCACCTCGAAAGAACAGCCCCGGCCGGGTGCGGTTCAGCACCTCGTCGATGACTGCCAACTCGGCCTCGCGGCCTACCAGCTCATCGTGCACGTTCCCTCCTGACCGCTGTCGCCAACGGTTCCGACGATGTCGCACACCGCACCGCCCCCGCGTCACAGGAAGACCCCGGCGTCGATAGGGTTCGTTCGTGTTCGCATCCGTGGTCCCACAGCCGACACACTGCGTTCGCATCCGTGGTTGAGCGCATCCGGCGTGCCACGGTCGGCGCGCACAACGAGTCGGACCTGCCGGGCCGCGCCGCGGAGCTGGGGGTTTTCCGCACTCTGTTCGACGACGCCCGTGCCGGTACCAGCTCGGCACTCGTCGTGCAGGGCGACCCGGGCATCGGGAAGACCGCGCTTGCCCAGGCCGCGCTCGCCCGGTTCACCGACGAGATCCGGGTCGAGCGCACGGTCGGCGTCGAATCGGAGATGGAGCTGCCGTACGCCGGCCTGCACCAACTGCTCGCGGGCATGCTCGACCGGGCCGAAAGCCTGCCCGCACCCCAGCGTGACGCGTTGGAGACGGCCCTCGGCTTCCGTACCGGCGCCGCGCCGAGCTCCTTCCTGATCGGTCTTGCCGTACTCGGGCTGCTCACCGAGGTAGCCGCCGACGGACCGGTCTGCTGCCTGATCGACGACACGCAGTGGCTCGACGAGGCATCTCGCCAGGCGCTGGCCTTCAGCGCGAGGCGGCTGGGCTCCGAGGGCATCGCTCTGGTCTTCGTGATGCGGACGGTCGACGCGTCGTTCCGAGGACTTCCCGGGCTCGCGGTGACCGGCCTGAACGACGACGACGCTCGGCGGTTACTGAAGCAGCTCCTGCCCGGGCAGATCGACACCCGGGTCCGTGACCGTCTGGTCGCCGAGGCGCGCGGTAACCCGCTCGCGCTCCGCGAGCTGCCGTCGGCGCTGGGCCCGACCGAGATGGCCGGGGGTTACACGGTGGCGGCAACCGCGCCACTGGCCTCCCGGATCGAGAAGAGCCTGCTGGATCAACTCAGCGATCTACCGCCGGCCGCCCGGCGAGTGCTCCTGGTCGCCGCGGCGGACCCGACCGGTGATCCTCATCTGCTCCGGCTGGCGGTCCGCGCGCTGTCGCTCAGCTCGGACGCGATCGACGTGGCGGAACACTCCGGCGCACTCACCGTTGGCGCGCGCGTCGAATTCCGGCACCCGCTGGTCCGGTCGGCGATCTATCGCGATGCACCACCGCCCGACCGTCGCCAGGCACACGCCGCGCTCGCCGAGGCGACGCCCGTCGAGAACGATCCGGACCGGCGCGCGTGGCACCGCGGTCACGCCGCCGTCGAGCCCGACGAGGACATCGCCGACGCGCTCGACCGGTCGGCGGTGCGGGCTCGCGGCCGGGGCGGAGTCGCTGCTGCGGCGGCGTTCCTGGAGCGTGCGGCCGCACTCAGTCCCCTACCGGGCGACCGGGCCCGCCGCCTGCTGGCCGCGGCGCAGGCGAAGCTCGACGCCGGGGCTCCCGACGCGGCTGAAACGTTGCTGAGCGTCCTGCCGACCGATGCGCTCGACCCGCTCGGGGCGGCCCGCGTCGATCTCCTCCGAGCACAGGTCGACTGGGCCCGTCGGGGCAGCCCGGACATCGCTCGCGACATCCTCGCCGTCGCCAGGCGGTTGAGCCCGCTGGACCCGGCCCTCGCCCGCAGCGCCTACTACGACGCGCTGTTCGCGGCGATCTTCGCCGGCGGCCTCACCGACCTCGACGCGGACGGTGACGTCTACCCGTGGAGCGACGTCTGCCGCGTGGTGTACGACGCGACCGATCCCGACTCCACCAACCCCGTCGACCTCCTGCTCCGCGGACAGGCGCTGATCGGGCTCGGGGCACGGGTGGAAGCGATTCCGGTGCTCCGGTCGGCCATCGCCGGACTTCTCGACGCGCCGGAAGCCCTGATCCCACCTCAGACCGCGGGTCTGGACGGCGTCGCCGCCATCGACGTCTGGGACGCGGACGCGTTACTGGCCCTGAACGAGCGGCACATCGAGCTCGCGCGAGCCGACGGGCTGCTGACCGTTCTGCCGATGGTCCTGTCCTTGGCCGGCTCCGCTCTGCTCGTCCAAGGAAGGCTGGACGACGCCCAGCTGATCGTGGACGAGATCGACGTGATCAAGGAGGCGATCGGTCATCCGTTCCCACGGCATCAACGACTCCTGATAGCCGCTTGGCGCGGCGACCAGGCGGCCGTCGAGGCGCTCGCGGCGGAGCTACGACGGACCGCGATCGCGCACGGTGACGGTTCCGCGTTGAGCATCGCCAACTTCGCCGAAGCGATCCTCGCGAACGGCACCGGCGACGCCGCCGGGGCGCTCCGGGCCGGGCGCGAAGAGATGGGACACATCCGTCAGGTCACCTACACGTCACGGATCCTGGCCGAAGTGATCGAGGCCGCCGTACGGGTAGGTGATCGGGCGACCGCCGATCGCGCCCTCGCCGATCTCACCGATCTCACCGCGCCGATCGGCGGAGACTGGGCTTTGGGCATGCTCGCAGCGGCCCGGGCCCAGTTGGCCGGCGACGAGGCCGAGAAGTACTACTCCGAAGCAATCGACCGGTACCGACGCGGCGGGCTCGCCGTCTACGAGGGGCGTGCGCGGCTAGCTTACGGAGAGTGGCTACGCCGGCAGCGCCGCCGCGTCGATGCCCGGAGCGAGCTCCGCGTTGCGCACGACCTGCTGTCGAGCCGTGGAGCGGCCGCGTTCGCCGCCCGGGCACAGCGCGAACTCGAAGCCACCGGAGAAACGGCCCGGAGCCGCCTGGTCGATCCCGGCGATGCGCTGACGGTGCAGGAAGCGAACGTGGCGCACTTGGTCGTCGACGGTCTGACGAACCGCGAGATCGCCGCACGCTTGTTCCTCAGCGTCCGGACGGTCGAGTATCACCTCCGCAAGGTCTTCCTGAAACGCGGCGTCCAATCGCGGCGTGACCTGGCGGAAGCGCTGCGCTCCGAGGTCACGGGCTAGACGGGCACCACGAAGGGGAACGACGACGATCGTGTCCCGGCGGACAGCTCCGGTGGCAGGCCGGTGCTGACCGCCGAGTTCGTGGCCAGGGAGAACATCACCTCGGGTGCGTTGTCGACGAGGTGGCGACCGTTGAACGCCGCGAAGCCGAACGTCGCCGCCGTGCCGACCCGGTACGGCAACGAATCCGGCACGATGCGGTCGGCGACGCGGGCGGCGTACGCCTCCGGGCGGGACGACGTGCCCAGGCGCCGGACCGCCGCGGCGACCAGCTCCCGGATCGCCGAGCCGTAGTTCGCCGCGTCCCGGCTCGGATGCGTCTCGTTGGCGGTACTCGCGGCGTCGCTGTTCGCGTCGCGGAAGATCGGCCAGATCATCGGCAGGCCCGCCCGGCCGATCGGACGCCAGCCGCCGGCGTCGGTCGCGAGCCGGGTCGTGCTCCACACCCGGATGTCGCGTTCGGCGAACAGCGCACGATCCGAATGGGGAACCCGCAGGACGATGCTCTGCACGGTCGCGTCCGCAAAGGTGTTGGCGGCTTTGCCCGGCAGATAGCCGGTCAGCTCAGCGTCCTCGCCGTGCAGGAACAGCCGGTCGACGGCGGCGAGCTGGTCGAGGTCGAGGAAGAACGGGTCGAGTGCCCGCCCGGTCCAGACGCGGATACCGTCCGGGGAGTCGATCACCTGCCCCGTGCGCCCGTAGACGATCTCGGCCCCTATCGCGGTGTCGTCTCCGGCGGCGTCGCCTTCCAGGCGCCACAGCCGGTACCGCTGTGCGTCCTCGTCCTCCTCGTCGAACGCGAAGCGGAACGTCAGATCTTCGACGTCCGCCTGGTCCAGCTGGATCCGGACCTCATAGCGACCCTCTTCGTGGAAGCCGTGCGGTGTCGTGTCACCGGCTAAGGACGTGCGGGTGTTGAGGACGAAGACCGTGCCGTCGCGGTCGTCGAAAACGTACTGGTCGGTGATGTTGAGCCGCGGGTCCTGGCGGGCGAGGGGTGAGTCGAGGTGATGTGACATGAACCGTCCGTTCGGAAGTCGGGTCAGGCATCGGCCAGCATTTGCCGGCGGAGGCGGGCGAGCGTCGCGGCGAGCAGGCGGGAGACCTGCATCTGGGAGACGCCCACGTGGAGTGCGATTTGGGTCTGGGTCCACCCGTCGAAGAACCGCAGGCCGAGGATCCGGCGCTCCCGCTCGGGCAGATCGGCGAGCAGCCTTTTCAGCGCTTCGCGGTTGTCGACCAGGGCCAGCGCCTCGTCGTAGTCACCGATCGACTCGACCAGCGACGGACCGTCCGAATGCTGCGGGACGGGCGCGTCCAACGGAAGCGGTGCGTAGGCGTTCGTCAGCTGCAGCCCTTCGTGCACATCGGCGGCCGATACTCCGAGGTGCGAGGCGAGCGCACTCGCCGTCGGCGCCCGCTGATCACGCTGGAACATCTCCGCGGACGCGGCATTGAGCCGGAGGTGCAGGTCCTGCAGCCGCCGGGGCGGCCGGACATACCACGCGTGGTCACGGAAGTACCGTCGGTTCGCCCCGGCGGGCGAACCGCCGCGCGAGGTGCTCGGCCAGCGGGAGGTGGATGAAAACCAGTTGCTCGCGGAGCACCGCTCTTTCGGGGGCGTCATCGGTCAGTTCCGCGAAGCGTCGGAACAGGGGCGCGACCGTGGGGTAGTCGGAATAGTCGATGTTTTCGGTGGCGTGGTCGGCGGGAGCGAGGGACGCGAGAGTCATTTCTGTCCTTCCCTGACCGCGCCGGCGTGGGCCCGGCACGCCGGCGCGGTGATCGGTTAGGCCCTCGACGCGGCCCGAATGATGAACGATGCGGTGGTGCCGGGCTGCGAGACGAACACCGCGTGTGACGCGCGGGGAACCGTCCGAACGACGCCCTTCGCGCGCTGGGCCATGAACTGCTGGACGCGCGGCGGGATGTTCCGGTCGGCGCCGGCGATCAGGAAGTAGCTGCGGATCGACTGCCAGGCCTGCGGCCCCGCCGCGTCCTCCGCGAGTGCCGCCGACGTGATCGGACGCTGTGCGGCGGCCATCAGCGCGGCATCGCGCGCCGGGACATCGGCGGCGAACTGCCGGTGGAACAGCTTCCGGTCGACGTAGAGATCCTCTCCGCCGCCCGGGAGCGGCACCGGCCGCAGGGTGTCGGCGAGCGTGCTGCCGGGGAACTTGGCGGACAGGTCGGCGCCGCTCTCCCCCGCGGCCGGCGCGAAGGCGGCCACGTACACGAGTGCCTTCACGTCTTTGTCGCCGACTGCGGCTCGGGAGATCACCGCGCCGCCGTACGAATGTCCGACCAGGACGATCGGGCCGCTGATGCGGTCGAGCAGCGCCTTCACCTGCGCGGCGTCAGAGGCGACGCCACGCAGAGGGTTGGCGGCGGCCACGACCGGGTAGCCGGCCCGCAACAACCGGGCTGTCACGCCGTTCCATCCGCTGGAGTCCGCGAACGCGCCGTGGACCAGCACGATCGTCGGCTTCGGGGCGGAAGCTGTCGCCGTGGCGGCGCTCGGCCCGAGCGTCACGACCGAGACGACGGCCAGCAATGCGGTGGCGAGGGCCGCCAGCCGTCGAGTGGTACGTCCGAACACAGGGGTGCCTTTCTTGTCGTGTGGGTGGCGGGGGTGTCCCCGCCACCCACGGACGGATCAGGCCGATTCGCTCGCGGCCTGGTCGATGAGCGCCGCGACCACGTCGGGGTGCGCGATGAAGGTCGCGTGCGATCCGTCCGCGATCTCGCGGACGACGCCCTTCGCCCGTTCGGCGACGAAGTGCTGCGCCTGCGCCGGGATGTTCCGGTCGGCCCCGGCGATCAGGAAGTAGCTCGGGATCGACTGCCATCCCTGCGGCCCGGCGACGGCCTCGTTCAAGGCGGCCGCCGTGATCGGACGCTGGGTGGCGGCCATCAGCGTCGACAGGTCCTCGGGTACGTCCGCGCAGAACTGCTGGTGGAAGAGCCCTCGGTCGAGGTAGAGGTCCTGACCGCCGTCCGGCAGCGGTACCGGACGGAGCGCTTCGCCGAGGGTGCTGCCCGGGTAGAGCGCGGCGAGTGACGCGGCGCTCTCGCCCTCCGCCGGGGCGAACGCCGCGACGTAGACCAGCGCCCGGACGTTCGTGGCTCCGGCCGAGGCCGTCGAGACGACGACGCCGCCGTACGAGTGCCCGACCAGGACGACCGGGCCGTCGATGCTGTCGACCAGTGCACGCACCTGGGCGGCGTCCGCGGCCACGCTGCGCAGCGGGTTCGACGCGGCGACGACCGGGTAGCCGGCGTCGAGCAGGTGGGTGATCGTGCCTCCCCAGCCGCTGGAGTCGGCGAACGCGCCGTGGACCAGGACCACCGTCGGCCGCGTCATCGGGTCACCCCGAGGGCCTCGCGCAGCACCGCGATCGCCTGGGCGGTGGCACCCTGCGCGGCGTGCGTGTCCTTCAGCGGGTTGAGCATCATGAAGTCGTGGCAGATGCCGTCGTAGCGGACCGTTGTGACCGGCACGCCGGCCGCGCGGAGCTTGGCCGCGTACGCCTCGCCCTCGTCGCGGAGGACGTCGGCCTCGTCCACGAGCAGGAACGCGGGCGGGAGCCCGGCGAGGTCCTCCGGCGTGGCCAGATTCGGCGACGCCGTGATCTCCGAGCGCACCGAGTGGTCGGGGGCGTACTGGTCCCAGAACCAGGCCATCCCGGCGGCGGTGAGGAACGGCCCGTCGGCGAACGTGCGGTAGCTCTCGGTGTTCTGCCGGGCATCGGTGACCGGGTAGTACATCGACTGCTGCACGAACGTGACGTCGCCCCGCTGCTTGGCCAGGATCGCCAGCGCCGCGGTCATGTTGCCGCCGACCGAGTCACCCGCCACGGCCATCCGGGAGGCGTCCAGGCCGTGGGCGGCGCCCTCGGCGACCACCCAGCGCGCGGTCGCGTAGGCCTGCTCGATGGCAACCGGGTAGTGCGCGTCCGGTGACGGCGTGTATTCGACGAAGACCACCGCGGCGCTGATCCCGACGGCGAATTCGCGGACGAGCCGGTCGTGGGTACCGGCGTTGCCCAGTACCCATCCACCCCCGTGGACGTAGAGGACGACCGGCAACGTGCCGGTGGCGCCCTGGGGCTTCACGATGCGCGCCCGGACGTCGCCGACCGCGGCGGCCACGAGGACCCAGTGCTCGTCGACGGCGGGTGCGTCGACCGGAGCGGCCTGGACGTCGTCCAGAACCTTGCGGGCCTCGACGGGCGAGAGCTGATAGATGAACGGCGGCTTGGACGTGGCGTCCGCGAAATCCTGTGCGGCCGGTTCCAGAACTACTTCGGACACTGATGCCTCCCTGAGCGGTGTGGCTTTCGGCGCTGACGCTAGGAAGACCGAGTGCCGAACCAGTGCGCACCGAACCGCACTGAGGCGTCACTGCGAGGGCCTAACTTCGCGGCATGGCAGACCGATTCACCACCACCCGGATCGACGTCGGCGACGTGGAGCTACGAGTGCGGTACGGCGGCGACGGCCCGCCGCTGCTGCTCCTGCACGGCTACCCCGAGACCCACGAGCTGTGGAATCCGATCGCGGACGCACTCGCCGAAGGCTTCACCGTCGTCGCCCCGGATCTTCGCGGTTACGGCGAGAGCAGCGCGCCCGCCACGGTCGCCGACCACTCGACCTACGGCAAGCGCGCGATGGCCCGGGACGCGATCGCACTCATGCGTCACCTGGGATTCGAGACGTTCGACGTGGCCGGGCACGACCGCGGCGGCCGGGTCGGATATCGCCTGGCGCTGGACCGTCCCGCCGCCGTCCGTCGGCTGACCGTGCTGGACATCGTGCCGACCGGTGAGGTGTGGGCTCGCGCCGACGACCGGTTCGCCCTGGGCTACTGGCACTGGGCCGTGCTCGCCCAGCCCTACCCGCTGCCCGAGACGCTGATCGCCGCCGACCCCGAGTGGTTCTTCTTCGACGCCCAGTTCGGCGGCGCGATGCGGACGTTCCCGGCCGTCGGCGAATACGCCCGACACGTCCGAGATCCGCGGGTCGTCCACGCGATCTGCGAGGACTACCGGGCCGGCGCGACGTGCGACCGCGCCGACGACGACGCGGACCGCGCGGCCGGAAACCGGATCTCCTGCCCCGTGCAGGTGCTCTGGGCAGGCAGCGGGGCCGTGGGTACCTGGTACGACCCGCTGGCCGTCTGGCGGAACTGGGCCGACGACGTGACCGGCGAAGCGATCGAGAGCGGGCACTTCATCCCCGAGCAGAACCCTGCGGCCACGCTGGCGGCGCTACGCCGGTTTCACGGGACACCCTGATCACGCCGGCTCGACGAGGCGGGACTGCAGCGCGCGGACCAGCGGTCCCGCCGCGTCACCGAGGGCGTCGCGCGCCTCGATCCAGGCAGCGCGTCCGGCGTTGCGGTCGCCGGTCTGATGGTGCAGGTCGCCGATCGCCAGCAGCACCGCGGCCCGGGCCGCGGGGGTGCCAGCCCGGCGGTAACTCTCGGCCGCGCGGTGCCAATGGACGACCGCGTTCCGGCGGTCACCGACCTGCCGGTACGTCTTACCGAGCAGGTCCAAGCCATGGCCGGCACCTCGCACGTCATCGTCGGCGTTCGACAGCGCCAGCGCATCCCGCAACAGATCCACCGCCTCGTCCCGCCGCCCCAGTGCGGCGACGTTCGCCGCGATGACGCGGAGCGCAGCGGCCTGATTGCGTACGTCGCCGGTCCGGCGGTAGGTGTCCAGTGCGTGCTCGCCGTGCCGGATGGCGTCGGCATGGCGTCGCTGGGCACCCTGCACGTAGGCCGAGTTGAGATCGACGGCGGCCAGCTGGGTGTCGTCGCCGATCGATTCGACGATGCGGCGGGCCTCCCGCAGGTGCGTCATCGCCTCGTCGAGGTCGCGGAGCATGAACAGCGCGCCGGACAGGCTGCGAAGCAGCCGGGCCTGTCCCTCTACGTCACCGTCAGCCATCGCGGCGTCCAGACCCGCGCGGGCGATCGCGGCCCATTCCGGTGTCCGGCCGCTGAAGTGCAGGAAGTCCTGCATAGCCAGCGCGGTGTGCCAGGCGAGCGCAGGAGCGTCCTGGGCCTGGGTGACGATCGCGGCCAGCACCTGCCGCTCGGCGGTGAACCACGCCATGGCGTCGTCCTGCCCGAGGAATCGTCGCGGCATCACGCCGTCCGGGGCCGGAGGCGGTTGCGGCGCCGGCAGCTGCGGCTCCAGCCACCGGTGGGCGGCGTGCGCCGCCCGCCGGTAGTGCTCGAACACGCGGAGCGTCGCGGCCCTGCGCAACGCCGGGTCATCGAGCTTCTCGCTCAGGTACTCGGCGTAGGCGCGTAGCAGACCGTGCAGCTGGTGCCGTCCGTCTCGGCCGTGCAACATCATGTGGGACGTCAATTCACCCAGCAGGGCGACGCCGGTGCGGGTGTCGATGCCGGCGAGGGCGGCGGCCGAGACCGGAGTCAGATCCGGTCCGGGGTGAAGCGGCAACAACCGGAACAGGCGGGCCGCGTCCGGCGTCAGAGCACGGTACGACCAGGAGAAGACCACCCGCAGATCGGTCGCCGCGTCCGGCCCGAAGCCGACCAGTTCCCGGGTCGTGGCCAGTTCGGCGGCGATCGCCGTGAGCGTGGTGCCGGGCAACACCGCGGCCCGTGCGGTCACCAGCGCCAGCGCCAGCGGCAACCGGCCGCTGCGGTCGACGATCTCGTCCACCGCAGCGGGTTCCGCGGCCACCCGCTCGTGGCCTAGCCGCCGCGCCACGAACGCCTGGGCCTCGGCTCGGCTCGGCAGGTCCAAGGGCAGCGGTTGACCGCCGCCACCGGCGATCAGGCCCGTCAGGCGGGTGCGGCTGGTGACGATCACCAGGCTCTTGGGCGCCGCCGGCAGGAGGTGGCGCAGTTGCTCGTAGTCGCGGCAGTTGTCGAGAACGATCAGCACGCTCCGACCGGCGAGCATGCTGCGGTACAGCCCGGCCAACGCGTGCAGCTCCGTCGGGATGTCGGACAGTGGAACGCCGAGGGAACTTAGGAAGCCTTGCAACGCCTCGGCCGGGGCCATCGCCGCGCCCTCGTCGGCAAAGCCCCGGAGGTCGGCGTAGAGCTGGCCGTCCGGATAATCCAGGGCCAACCGGTGGCCGAGGTGCACGGCGACCGTCGTCTTGCCGACGCCGGGCATCCCGTCGATCGCCAGCGCGACCGTCGGCCGGTTGTGCCGCCGGTCCTCCGCGAGGAGAGCTTCGGCCCGCGCCAGCACCTCGCCCCGGCCGCTGAAGAACGGGTGGTCCGCCGGGAGCTGCGCCGGAACCGGCTGCGGCCCGGCCGGCATCGGCACGGGGCGTGCCGGTCGCGTGGACGGTGTGGTCCGCTGGTGCAGCAGACGTTCGTACGCGTCGAACAGCTCCCGCGACGGTTCGACGCCGAGCTCCTCGTCCAGACGCCGCCGGACCGTCCGGAACAGGTCGACGGCCTCGGACTGCCTGCCGTCGGCCGCCAGCAAAAGGATGAGCCGCGCCTGCAGGGCCTCGTCCAACGGGCTGAGCTGTGCGGCCCGCCGCAGTGCGGGGATCACCAGGCCCACCGGCCCGTCGCGCAGCGCGACGTCGGCCGCCTCGCGGACGACCAGCGAGCACTCGGCGTCGATCGCGACGCACACCGGGTGGACGCCAGACATCGATTCGAGTCCCGCGGCGGACGGACCCTGCCAGAGCGTGAGCGCCTCGGTGTAGAGGCGGATCGCCCGGCCGGGTGCGGTGGCGTCCCGCGCCTGGTCGGCCAGTGCCCGGAAGCGGAGCAGGTCCAGCGACTCGATGTCCGCCCGGAGCCGGTACCCGGCCGCGGTGCGAATGATGTAGTTGCCCACCATGCGCACCGGCAGGTCCGGCTCGATCACTCGACGCAGCATGCCGATGTGGCGGTGGACGACGTTCACCGCGCTCGTAGGCGGGTCTTCCTCCCAGAGAGCGTCGATCAGCTCGGACACGCTCACGTTCGAACCCGCCCTGGCCAGCAGCAACGCGAGCACCACCCGCTGCTGCCGCCCGCCCGCCTCCAATTCGAGGTCGCCGCGCCGAACGCCTACCGGCCCGAGAATCGTGAATCGCAGCACAGCCCTGTCACCACACCGGCGGCGAGATGAAAGCGTCGTCTTCGACTTGGCTCGTCACTGTGGAACCTCCGTCCGCCGGGCCGTCCCGTCTGCACTTGCCCTGGGAACTGATCCTGTCCGCAGCGCAGGCGCGGGGTAATACGTCGGACGACTCTGACGACGGCGGGCTTCAGGCCACGCCCGATCGCCCGAGCAAGCCCGCCAGCTCGTTGCGGGTTGATATGCCCAGCTTCGGATAGATGCGGTACAGGTGCGCTCCGACCGTGCGGTGCGACAGGAAGACCTGGTCTGCGATTTCCCGATTGGTCAGTCCGGCCGCAGCGAGACGCGCGATCTGCAGCTCCTGCGGCGTCAACACGGCTGCCGCGTCAACGGTCGCCGCCCGGCCGTCTCGAGCCGGGCTGACACCGGCGGCGCGCAGTTCGGCCGCAGCGCGTTCGGCCAAGGGAGCGACGCGTAACCGGTCGAACTCCTGGAGGGCGTCGGTGAGCGGTTCGCGGGCCTCCACGACCCGACGCTGCTGACGGAGCCACGCGCCGTACAACAGATGGGTGCGTGCCAACTCGAGACCACCCACGCCTTCCCGGCCGATCCGGATCGCCTCCTGGTAGAGGGCGTCGGTGGCCACGCCGCTCCCTAGCAGCGCCTGGCTACGGTGGACGCTCGACGTCAGGTGTGGCGACCGGAAAACGGCGGCCTCCCGAGCGGCGTCCTCGACGAAGTCCTGCACCTCGTCGCCACGTCCGGAAGCGATCCCGGCCTCGACCAGATCGGCCAGGGCCCAGCGTGACGTCTCGCGGTCGACGGACACCGCGCGAAAGCGCTCCCACGCGTCGCCGGCGCGTCCTTCGGCCAGAGCGAGCAGGCCGCGAGTCCACGCGAAATCCGCCGCCAGCGGACGGCGCGGGTGTACACCCACCAGCTCTGCCTCCCTGGACAGCGCGTCGGTGGCCGCGGTGGAATCACCGCGCCGCAGCCGCAGCCGGGCGAGCGCGACGACGGCGGACGCGACGATCGTCGTCAGCTCGAGATCCTCGGCGACCCGGAGCGACGCGCGCAGATCGCCGTCCGCGGCGGTCAACAGCCCGGCGGCCAGCCGAACCCTCCCCCGGCGGGCCAGCGCGAGGCAGACGTCACGCGGTGAACCGGCCCGGCGGAAACCATCGACGGCTCGATCCAGAGCCTGGACCGAGCCGGGCACGTCGTGCACGGCCTCCGCCGCCCGACCGAGCACCATCAAGTGGACCGGGTCGTCCGTACTGCGTATCGCACCGGAGAATTGCTGCCGGAACCTCGTCGCGTAGCGCACGGGATCGAGAACGGTGAGCACCGCGATCAGCAGCGGATCGTCGATCGACCGGCCGACCGGTTCCAGAGCCTCGCGGATCGAGGCCCGCGGTTCGAACCGCGAGACCGCCGCCATCGCCGCGGCGCTCAGGACGCCGACGCGCCCCTGATCGCTGGGTAACCGGCCCAGGATCTCGTCGAAAACCGCCTGGTCGACGTCGCCCGGTACGCCGAGGTCGCTCATCATCGCGTAGGTCTGCGCGAGTGGAACCAGCAGCGCGGGATCCGTGGTCAGCGGGATGGCTTCCTGTCCGGCTCGGACGGCGTCGTACCATCTCCCTGCACCCCGGAACGCCTCGGACGCTTCGACCAGACGGGCCGCGCGAACCTCGCCGGACGCGGTGAGCGCGGCAGCACGACACAACGCCCGGCCGGCGTCGGCCAGGGCTCCCCGGCGGCGGGCACGCTGCCCGGCCGAGGCCAGCGCGGCGGCGACCGACTCGTCTTCGGCATGAGTGGCCAGCGCGCGGTGCCAGGCGGCGCGGTCCGCGTCCACCGTCGTCTCGGACAATGCCCGGTGGACCGCGTCGCGTTCCGCGGCGTCTCCGGCACGATAGACCGCGGACGCGACTAGCGGATGCCGGAAGACCGCCCGGTCACCGCTGATCCGGATCAGTCCGGCGGTCTCTGCGACGTCCAGGTCTTCCGGTTCGACAGCGAAGCGGCGGGCGGCGGCGAGCACGTCGATGAGTGGGAGATCTTCCGCGGCCGCGAGCACCAAGAGCATCCGACGGGTGGATTCCGGGAACTCGGAGATCTGACCGACGAACGTCCGTTCCAGGAGGTCGGTCATCGGCAGGTGCTCGGGCACGCCGGTAACGCTCGTCAGGCCATGCTGGTGCACTGCGGTGGCCAGTTCGCGGAGTGCGAGCGGATTTCCGGCAGCCCTGTCGAGCAGCATCCGCCGCGTGTCCGGCGTGACACCCAACTGGTCGGCGACCTCGCCGGCTGCGGCCTCGCTCAATCGCGCGATCCGGAGCACCGGCCCGGCGAGCGGTGGGGCATCCGCTCCAGCAGCCGGACGCTGGGTGGCCAGCAGAAGAATCGGCGTATTGGTCAATCGGCGGCTGACGAAACCGACCACGTCGAGGCTGGAGGGGTCGATCTGGCGGATGTCCTCCACCACCAGGAGCAAGGGCCGCTCGGCGGCGACCTCCTCGAGGAGCCTCAGCGTCGCGAGGCCGAGTAACAGCAGGTCAGGCGCCGGGCCCTCGCAGCGACCCAACGCTGTCAACAGTGCGACGCGCTGTCGCTCGGGCAGAGCCTCGGCGCGGCCGAGCACCGGCTCCAACAGTCGTCGGAGCCCGTCGAAGCCGACAGCGGCCTCGACGCCGACGGCGCCACAGCTCAATACCCGATAACCGGCGCGCCCGGCGAGCCTTGCCGCGGCGAGGACGAGGGCCGTCTTACCGATTCCCGCTTCGCCCTCCAGCGTCAGCACACCTCCGCCCCGAGGTAACTCCCGGATCAAACGGTCGAGCTCACCGAGTTCGGCGGCGCGGCCGATCACGATGGGCGGTGACGTCATACGGACATTCAACCTGTTTCGGAGAGGAGTCACCACCGGCCGGAGCGTCAGGTGTCGCCGTGGACCACGGCGACCGGACAGCGTGCGTGTTGAAGAAGGACCTGACCGACGGAGCCGCGCACCAGACCGGCCAGCCCGCCCCGACCGCGGGTACCGAGCACCAGCAGATCAGCGTCATCAGCCTGAGCGGCGAGGGCAGTAGCGGGCGATCGCGAGTCGTCCACGTAGCGGACGGCAACGTCGGGATACCGGTCGGACCACGCGGCCATCGCAGTCGGGACCGCGGTATCGCCCTCGCTGTCCGCGCGCCGGCCGCGGGTGGCGTGCACGACGGTCACCGAAGCTGTGCGCCAGGCCGCTTCCCGGAACGTGAAATCCAGCACCGCCTTCACCTCGTGGTGGTCCGATCCGTCGATACCCGCAACGACCCGGGGCTCGCCGATGCGTTCGCCGGCATGACCGGTAACCACGACGAGCGGGCAACGGGAACGCGCAACCAGATCCGTACTCACAGACCCGACGATCAGCCCGGCAACGCGCCCGAGTCCGTCGCTACCGACCACGACCAGCTCCGCGTTTTCGGCGGCCGCCCGCAGCACTCCGACCGGTGCGCCCACCGGCAGACTCGTCGTCACGTCGACTCCGGGGGCGGCCCCACGGGCTGTCGTCACGGCCGCCGCGAGCAAATCCTCGGCCGCCTGCCGGAGGCCGGTGCCCGGCAGACCGGGCACCGGAGCGGTCGACACGCGCAGATACGGCCAGAGAAACGCGTGGACGATGCGGAGCGGTTCGCCGCGCAGCACCGCTTCCCTGGCAGCCCACCGCACGGCACGGTCGGCCTTCTCCGATCCATCAGTGCCGACCAGAACGTGGGCGTACTTCGTTGCCATGCGAGGCACCTTTCGGCGGGGTCACCGGGATGCACACCGGCGGGAGACGTTCGGCCGGACGCTAGGAAGGCCGGATGCGTGATCAGTGCGCCCGCGAGCGCACTGATTCGTCACTGAGCGCCGCTAGCGTCGGGCCGCCCCGAGCCGCTCGCCGTGTCATCCGGCACCAGCGGCGCACATCGCGATTGGACACACATGGCGACAATCCCCCACCTTCCGGGTTCCCTCCGCGTCAGCCGGTGCCTCCGATGAGCCCGTCCGAGCGCCGGCTCGCGACGTCGGTGCTGGTGATCGGGTCCGGTGGCGCCGGATTGCGTGCCGCGATCCAGTTGGCCGAGCGCGGCACCGACGTTCTGCTGGTGGGAAAACGCCCGGTCGCCGACGCGCACACGACGCTTGCCGCAGGCGGCATCAACGCGGCGCTCGGCACGATGGACCCGGCGGACACCTGGCAGCAGCATGCCGCCGACACGCTCAAGGAGAGCTACTTCCTCGCCGACCCGCACACCGTCCGGATCGTCGCCGAGAACGCCGCCAGGGGCATCGCGGACCTCGAACGATGGGGCATGCCCTTGGCTCGCGAAGCCGACGGCCGTATCTCGCAGCGCTTCTTCGGCGCGCACACCTACCGGCGCACGGCGTTCGCCGGCGACTACACCGGGCTGGAGATCCAGCGAACCCTGGTCAACCGGGTCCGGCAACTCGGCGTGCCGATCATCGACACCCTGTACGTCACCCGCCTCCTCACCCGGGACGGGGTGGTGTTCGGCGCCTACGGCTTCGACATCGACGACGGCGCCCGCTACCTGGTGCACGCCGACGCGGTGATTCTCGCCGCCGGCGGCCACACCCGCATCTGGCGGCGAACCTCGTCCCGGCGCGACGAGAACACGGGCGACGCGTTCCGGCTCGCGCTCACCGCGGGCGCGCGCATCCGCGACCCCGAGCTGGTCCAATTCCACCCGTCGGGCCTGATCGAGCCGGAAAGCGCCGCCGGAACTCTCGTGTCGGAGGCTGCCCGCGGTGAGGGCGGCATCCTCCGCAATGCGCTCGGTGAACGATTCATGGAGCGCTACGACCCGGCCCGGATGGAGCTCTCCACCCGCGACCGGATCGCCCTTGCCGCCTACACGGAGATCAAGGAAGGCCGGGGCACCCCGCACGGTGGTGTATGGCTCGACGTCTCCCACCTACCGCGGGAAACGATCATGCAGCGGCTCCCCCGCGTCTACCAGACTCTGATCGAGCTGCAGATGCTCGACATCACGACGACGCCGATCGAGATCGCGCCGACCGCGCACTACTCGATGGGCGGGGTCTGGGTACGGCCCGAGGACCACGGCACCGGCGTGGCGGGGCTCTACGCGATCGGCGAGGCCGCGAGCGGGTTGCACGGCGCGAACCGGCTCGGCGGCAACTCCCTGACCGAACTGCTCGTCTACGGCCGGATCGTCGGCGACGCCGCCGCGGACTACTCCGCCGACATCGAGGCCCAACCGCGCAGCGCAGCCGCCGTCGCGCTGGCCCGTGACGAAGTGAGCGAACTGCTCGCCGCGGACGGACCGGAGAACGTCCGGGCTCTCCAGCGCGCGATCCGGGACACGATGACCGAGCACGCCGGTGTGGTACGCGACGACAACGGCCTGCGAGCGGGCCTCGTCCAACTCGACGACATCGAGAGCGCGACGAAGAGCATCGGCGTCCACCCCGACCTCGCCGGCTTCCAGGACCTCGCGCACGCGTTCGATCTTCGGTCCTCGCTGCTCTCGGCCAGGGCGACGATCGAGGCCGCGATCGAGCGCCGCGAGACGCGTGGTTGCCACAATCGCTCCGACTTCCCCGAGCCGGACGAGTCGCTGCGCGTCAACATGGTGTGGTCCGGGCCCGGCGAGATCGATCAGGAGCCGATCGCCGAGACGCCCGTGGAAATCGCGGCGCTCATCCGTGAGGTTTCGACGACGGGCAAACTTGTGGAGTGAATCACCCCGGAGTGTCAAGAGACCGAATGCGTTGGCTGCGCCGCCGCATGCCTTTCGGTGGCCCGGCGCCTGGCTTCAACAGAACCCGAAGCAACCGCGTCCATCCGAGGGCAGCGCCGGGTTGCGGTTCGCGTTCTACGCACGCGTATCCACACGGGAGTTTCAAGACCCGGAGTCTTCGACCGGTTGGCAGCGCCAGGTCGCCATCGATCTGGTCACCGGCCACGGACGAATCTCTGCGGAGTTCATCGACGTCGGTTGCTCCCGCCGCCGCCCCTGGACCAACCGGCCGCAAGCACCATCTGGACCCGCAGCGGGCCTACACGGTGCCTGCGCAGACGACACCGGTTCGAACCTGATCCACCGGACGCTGACCCAGTACCGGGAGAACGACGACGGCACCCTCGAGACTACGACGCCGTCTACAAAGGCCCCTACGACGGTGGAGCACGGATCCCACTCAATGTCGAGGTCGTGGACGCGAAGACGATCGTCTTCACGTTCCCGCTGCCGCACGCGGACACGCCCTTCGTCATGGCGCTACCGACGTCGTCGCCGGTTCCCGCGGCGAAGGACACCGGAACGCAGTACGACAACCGGCCGTTCTCGTCCGGGCCGTGCAAGGTCCTGTCCTATGACCACTCGGCGAAGCTGACGCTGGTCCGGAACACCCACTGGAACGCCGAGACGGATCCGATCCGGCACGACTACCCGGACTCCTACGTCGTGGAGTTCACCAATACCGCCGCGCAGGCGACCGAGCTCCTGCTGGCCGATCAGGGCTCAGCACGGTCCGCGCTGACGTTCCGGGACGCGTCGATCCCGGCAGACCTCTACCCGACGGTGGTCGCAGACGGCCACGCGCGAGAACGACTCCTCACTGGCTACACACAATTCGTCTGGATGCTGATCTTCAACACCCGACGGGTGACCGACGTCAACGTCCGCAAGGCAATGAACTTCGCCCTCGACCGGGAAGGATTGCAGAAGATCTGGGGCGCGGGCGTCAGCGAGCCGGCGACGACGATCCTGTCGCCGATATTCGATGGCCGGGCCATCACTCCGACCGGCAATCTGAACGTCGCCTACATGGACGACGCCGAGACGAACACGGCGATCGACGAGATCCACTCGATGGTCGATCTCAACCGGGCGAACCAACGGTGGGGGGCGCTCGACCGGGACATCATGACAAGGGTCGTTCCGATCGTTCCGATGCTCTACGACCGGCAGACCACCGTGTACGGGTCGAAGATCGGCGGCATCTACCTCAGCGCACCCAATGGCAACACGGGACTGAACAACCTCTACGTGAAGTGACTGCTACCTGGCTACGGCGCCCGGTGCGCCCGCTCGGTCACGAGCCGGGTCAGCTCGACGCGCGAGCGGACTCCGAGCTTGTCGTAGATGTGCCGCAGGTGTGAGTTCACCGTGTGCGGGGAGATGTGCATGCGCGCGGCGATCGCCTGGTTCGTCGAGCCGGCCGCGGCGAACTGGGCCACCGTGGACTCCGCGTCGGTGAGCTCCGGCCAGGACGTGACCGACGAGCCGACCGTGCGCCGGACGCCCCGCTGCCGCAGCAGCGCGCGGACCCTGGCGACGTCGAGGTCGGCCCCGGCGGTGGAGTACAGCGACAGCGCCTCGGCGAGGCGCGCGATCGCCTGGTCGCGCGCTGTGGACGGCAGGAGCCGGCCGGCGTCCTCGATGGCCGCCGCGCGGACGAGCAGCCGAGGATCGTCGGAATGGCCGGCGGCGGCCTCGGCGGCCAGGGCCGCGTCGTCGTGCACGAGCGCTCGGGCGTGGGCCGCGGAGGCGCGGAGGTAGGGGAAGTCGGGACGATCGACGGCGATCCCGGTGAGCCGGGCCGCGACGGTCTGCGCGGCATCCGCCTCGCCGGCGGCGAGCAGCAACCGAACCTGCCACACGGCGTCGGAATACGACCAGGGCGTGGTCACCGCCAGGAGCGGGGCATCGACCAGTTCGCCGAGCGGATCGAGTACGCCGTCGAGTCGTGCGGTCAGCGAGGCCCCCAGCCGACGGGTCGAGGGCTGCGCCGCCGTGCGGAGACGTTCGGCTGCCGCGCGGGTGCGCTCGATGTCGGCCGGTCCACCCGTGTGCAGGCCGATGCAGCCGATGACGTAGAGAGCGACGTCGTGGAGATGGCCCGCGTCCGCTGACACGGCGAGCAGATCCTCGGCCGCGATCCGTGCATCGGCGAGCCGGCCGACGTCGAGCAACGCGCGAGCGCGGACGGACGACCAGGCCGGCGCGAGCCCGGACAGTCCCTGGTGCTGGGCGGCGGCCAGACCTGAATCGGCGAGCGCGAGGGCGTCGCTCGGCCGCGCGCACGCCAGGTACAAGTGCGCCTGCCAGACGTCCGCACGCCAGAGGTGGGGTGCACCGGGCCCCTGAGCGTGGACGACCGCCACCGCGTCGCCGATCAGCTCGAGGGAATGTCGCCACTCGAGACGCTCCATCGCTCGTAACGCCCTCGGGACCAGGAGCAGGTCCCGTTCCGCCCGGCCGGGCCGTGAGGCACGGCGGCCGCGGCGAGCAGCCATCGCGGGAGCCTCGGCCGGCGGCGCGCCGATCGCGTCGCGCCGCAGCGCGGAGAACACCGTTGCCGGCACGCTCGCCTCGACGGCCTCCCGCACCAGCTCGTGGCGGAAGCCGAGGTCGTCACCGGCGGCCACGAACAGGCCCGCGGAAATGGCTTCCTCGATCGTGGTCAGCATGGCCGCCGGTGTGCGCTCGGCGAGCTCGGCGAGTTCAGCACCGGTGAATCGGCGGCCCAGCGCCGCCCCCAGCTGAACCGTGTGCCGAGCGCTCTCGGTCAGCTGTCGGAGTTGTCCGTCGACCAGCACGCGGACCCGGCGGGGAAGGGAGACGGTCGTCAGTTCAGCGACGCCGCCGGCCACGGCGATCGAGCCGTCCTCGCGTAGCCCGCGCAACAACTCGACCAGAAACAGCGGCTGCGCCTCGGCGCCGGCCACCGCGGCCGGCAGGCCGCGCCCCGGTTCGGCAGTCAGCAGGTCGCGAGTGATGTCCGTGACGGCAGGCAGGTCGAGCGGGCCGATCTCGACCCGGATCGCCCCGTTCGCCGCCAACCGCTCCAGCGCCGCCGCCACCAGCGGGGTCGTGCTCCCGGCGCGCACCGTGATCAACCACAGGACGCGATACCCGCTCGAGCTCTCCGTCAGGGCGATCAGCGCGGAGAGAGTGTCGGGATCCGCCCACTGCAGGTCGTCGAGCGCGATCAACACCGGGCCGTCGGCAGTAGCTCTCTTCAGGGCGTCCTGCATCGCACGGATGAGCCAGAAAGGTTGGTGGCTGACCGAGCGGAGCGGCTCCGGATCGAGATCGGAACCATCGAGGAGTGCCGCGAGCAGCGTGCCGAGCGGCACCGACCGGGCCAGCACGTCGCACCTTCCGTATCGCACGACGACACCACGCTGGTCGCCGAGCGCGACGAGGTCGCGGATCAGCCTGGTCTTCCCCATGCCGGCCGCACCGTGGATCACCGCGACGCCGCCCTGGCCCGACACGAGGGCATCCAGTCGGCCGCGCAGAACGGAAAGCTGCGATTCCCGGCCGCGCAGGGCGGGATCACTCATCCGTTTCACCTCTCGGGCCACGGAGAAAGCAAAGTATACGCTGTGAACATTACTCGATCGAGTGATGTGCCACGCGCGCGCAAGCACTTTCCTTGCCCCCATGAAGCACACCGGACGGACGACGCTCGACGTTCCCCTCGACCGGGTCGACCTGAGCGACTGGCTCTTCACCCTGTCCGACGCCGAATACCAGGCCGCCGCTCCGACCGCGCACCGCGCGGCGGGCATCACCGTCCAGGACGGCGTCCGCGGCACGGTCAACGTCGAGGCCATCGGCGGTCACCTCATCATCCAGCACTACCGGGAGGTCACCGCCTCGCCGACCCACGTCGAGATGCACTCTCGCCGCAGCCGCGTCTACCTGTTCCACCTGGTTCCCGCGCACCTCCAGGTTCGTTGGACGATGTCGGCCACCGAGCAGACCGCCGAGACCTCGGAGTTCCTCTGCACGGTCGAGCTCATCCTGAGCCCGCTGCTCCGCGTGCTGGGCGGCATGTCGGGGCTCAGTCCGGCCATCCGCCGGCACACCCGGATCGAGACCGTGGGCTTCGCTCGCGACATCGTCCGCAAAGCGAAGGCGAAGCCCGCCCCGCATGCCGGTGTCTGACGCCCGGCGCTTCTCCCGCTGCCTCTATCGTGGGGAGCCGGCGAGCAGCGGACAGGTAGGCACGATAGATGGCACGACCCACCGGCGAACGCAGGTCGACCTACCATCACGGCAACCTGCGGCTGGCGCTGATCGACGCCGGGATGGGGCTGGCATCCACGGGCGGTCCGGAGGCTGTCGTCTTGCGTGAGGTCGCCCGGTCGGTCGGTGTGACCGCGAACGCCGCCTACCGGCATTTCGACACTCTGTCGGAGTTCAAGCGGGCGGTCGCCCTGAAGGCGCTCACGGAGATGGGCGCGGCGATCGCCGCGCATCTCGACCGGGTGGTGGTGGCGGAGCCGAACGATCCACGTGCGGCGGCGATCGCCCACCTACGGGAGGTCGGCCGTGGCTACGTGCTGTTCGCGCTGGAGGAGCCCGGCCTGTTCCGGATGGCGATGAGCGAGCCCTCCGCCCTCGCCCTCCCCGCGCCGGACGCCGACCACGGACCGGACTGGGACGGCCGCCCGAAGCCCGACCACTACCTGATGGCGGCCCTCGATCGCCTCGTCGAGGTGGAAGCACTCAGCCCGGAGAGCGTCCCCGGGGCGGCCCTGGCCTGCTGGGCCACCGCGCACGGGCTGTCGACACTGCTACCCAACCTGTCCACCGCCATGTCATCGGACGAACGTCAGGCCGGCATCGACGCCGTTCTGGACATCCTTTTGAAAGGCCTGACCGGGTAGTGACGTCGTGAGGCACGAACGCGCGACGGCCGAGGACGACGACGCCGGCCGAGACGCGCACGTACTACGTCGCGCTGCCCTGGCTCAACCTCCCGGCACTACTCTGCTCACCGCCGCCCACCACACGTCGTCGGTGTTCTGGCTCGACCCGTTGCTCGCCCTGGCCCTGCTCGTGGTGTTCCACGTGCTGCTCAAACGGCCCGCCGTCGCGCTCATGCCGCCGGCCGCCGCGGGGCGCGCGTGGCCGCCCGCCGAACGGTTCGTCTGGCGCCGGGCGACCGCGGTGTGGTGGATCGCCGTCTCGCTGATGATCGGAGCAGCGACTCACCTCGCGTGGGACCGCCTGGATTCGGCGTTGGGCGAGAATCAGTCGACGAAGGTGGACCTGGCCAGCGGAGTACTCGGCCTGGCCGTGCTCCTCGTCTGGCTGTGGCGCTGGTGGCGGATCACGCCGGCGCAACCGATCCCGGCCGCGCTGCGGCTCCCGGCCCGGCTGCGCACGGTGGTCCGGGCTGCGTTGGTAGCAGCGCCGCTGGTGTTGGGCACCATTGCCGCGGTGGGTGGTGTCCGCGAACTCGTCGCGGCCAATCAGGTCGACCACTCCGATCTCCCGCCGCACATCGTGCCGCCGACCTTCACCGGGATCGACATGGCGGAGCTCGCGGTGAGACGGTTCGCCACCGGTCGGCGTGGCGCGACCGGAGCAGGACCGGACGACGGGGCGACGTGACCCCCGGCGTACCGGGAGGCTGGCCGGGTTGGGTGGCCGGCCTCGGCGGGGCCGGTTCGGTACCGGCAGCGAGTGCCCGCTCGTGCCGCGAGGGCTCGACGTGTCTCCGTACGCTGCGCCCGTCCGCACCGCGCTAGGTGATCGTGACGCCGCCGTCGACGACCACCGTTTGCCCGGTGACGTAGCCCGCGGCGTCCGACGCCAGCCACACCGCCGTCGCGGCCAGCTCCTGCGGGTCGCCCATCCGGCCGAGCAGCATGCGGCCTCGCAGGCTCTCCAGGTACCCCGGCGGGTACTGGTCGGTCATCTCCGACTTGAAGAAACCCGGCGCGATCGCGTTCACCCGGATTCCCCGGCGGCTCCCCCACTGCTGCGCCAGATCACGGGTCAGGCCGATCACGCCGGCCTTGCTCGCGGTGTACGCGGCCTGTGGCAAGCCCGCCGTCGTGATCGCCAGAACGCTGGACACGTTGACGATCGCGCTGCCCGGTCGCATCACGCGCCCGCAGGCCTGGGCGACCCAGTAGCTCGCGTTAAGGTTCAGGTCGACGACGGCCGAGAACTGGTCGGGCGTCTCGCGCAGCGCCGGGACCGCGGTGCCGACGCCGGCGTTGTTGATCAGCACGTCAACGCGGCCGAACTCGGCCATTGCGGCGTCCACCAGCGCGGCGCACTGGTCGGGGTCGGTCACGTCCGTGGTCACGGCCAGCGCGCGAGGGCCGGCGGCGCACACCAGATCGGCGGTGCCGGCCAGCCGGTCGGCGCGCCGGGCCGCCAGCACGACGTCCGCGCCGGCCTCGGCGAAGCCGGCCGCGAACGCCACCCCGAGACCGGACGACGCCCCGGTCACGATCGCCACCCGGCCGTCGAGCCGGAACCGGTCGAGCAGACTCACCGCAGCGTCGCCCCGGCGTCGATCGGGAGCGCGATCCCGGTGAGGTAGCGGGCCGCGTCGGACGCGAGGAACAACACGACCTCGCTGACGTCACGCGACTCGATCCAGTCGACGGGTAGCAGGCCGGTCGCGCGGGACGCGGCGGCGAACTGCTCCTTCGTGGGATTGTCCTCGTCCGGCACGAACAGGTGATACATCACGTCATTCTGGATCATGTCCGTGTCGACCTGGGTCGGGTTGACCGTGTTGACGCGGATGCCGTACGGCCCGAGCTCGGTGGCGAGCGTGCGCGCCAACCCCACGACGCCGTGCTTCGCCGCCACGTAGTGCCCCACGTTCGGGTACGACTTCAGCCCGGCCACCGAGCTGGTGAGGATCAGCGAACCACCACGGCCACCGGCGATGACGTGCGGAATCGCCACCTTGCAGGTCCGCCAGACGCCGGAGAGGTTGACGTCGATCATCTCGCGCCACGCCGCCTCGGTCAGCTCCTGCGTCGAGCCACTGGAGAGGATGCCGGCGTTGGCCGCGACGATGTCCAGCCGCCCCAGCTCGGCGACGCCCTCGTCCACGGCCGCGCGCAGGCCGGCGGTGTCCCGGACGTCGGCGACCCGGGCGACGATGCGCCGGTCGAGCGCCTCCACCTGGCGCACGGTCTCGGCGAGGTCCTCCTCGGTCGCCAGCGGGTAGCCGACCGTGTCGAGCGGGGCGCACAGGTCGACCGCGATGATGTCGGCGCCCTCGGCGGCGAGCGTCACCGCATGGCTGCGGCCCTGCCCCCGGGCCGCCCCGGTGATGAACGCGACTTTCCCGGCCAGCTTCATTTCGCCAGCACCCCCGCGTCCACCGGCAGCCCGATGCCGGTGATGAACCGGGCCTCGTCCGAGGAGAGGAAGACGAGAGCGTCACTGACGTCGCTCGGCTCGACCCACGGCGTCGGCAGCAGCATGCCCTCCTGCGACGCCACCGCGAACTGCTCCTTCGTCGGCTCCGGGACGTCAGGGAGGAAGAGCTGGTAGATCAGCGGGTTCATGATCATCGGCGTGTCGACCTGGGTCGGGTTCACCGCGTTGACCCGGATGTTGTGCTGCCCCAGCTCCTGCGCCAGCGTCTTGGTGAGCCCCATCAGCGCGTGCTTCGCGCTGACGTAGTGCGCGATACCGCCGAACGGCCGCATCCCGGCGACCGAGCTCGTGATCACGATGCTGCCGCCGCCGGCCGCGATCAGGTGCGGGACGGCGACCTTGCAGGTGATCCAGACGCCGGTCAGGTTGACGTCGACGAGGTCCTGCCACATCTGGTCGTCCATCTCCCAGGTGGGCACTCCCCCGCTGTGGATACCGGCGTTGGCCGCGACGATGTCGAGCCGCCCGAGCCGTTCGACCGCGTCGTCCACCACGCCGGTCAGCTCGTCGAGGTCGCGGACGTCGGCGACGGCGGTCACGATCCGCCGGTCGGTCTCCTCGACCAGCCGTGCGGTCTCGGCCAGGTCCTCCTCGGTCGGCATCGGATAGGGCACGGTGGCGATCTGTCGGCAGATGTCGACGGCGATGATGTCGGCGCCCTCCCGGGCGAGCCGGAGCGCATGGCTCCGGCCCTGCCCGCGGGCGGCTCCGGTGACCAGCGCGACCTTGTTCCGGGCACGCGTCATGGCAACCTCCTTGCGAAAACGAGAAGAGGTACTACAGAACAGGCGTCCCGCCCCGGCCGACGACCATCCACAACGACACGGAGTCGACCCCACCGGGGTTGGACAGCCGGTGCGGCGTGGTCGACGCGAAGCTGATCGAGTCGCCGGCGTGCAGCGTGTAGTGCGTGAACCCGACCTGGACGTCGAGGAGGCCGGCGATCACGTAGCCGTACTCGTGGCCCCGGTGGTGGATCATGTTGTCGGCCGGGCACGACTCGCCGCCCGGTGCGTAGACGACGTGCAGGAAGTCGTTGTCGGGGTCGTGGTCGGCGGTCAGCCGCCCCCACACCGCGGATCCCATCCGCAGTTCGTGGCGCCGGTCGGCCCGCTGCACCGGCGCCTCCGAGCCGGTGTTCTCCGGCTCGGCGTCGAACGGCCGCAACACGCCGCGGCGGATCAGCTGCAGGCGGTCGTCCCCCTCCGGCACCGGACGCGCCGGCGGGGCCGCCGGCTCCGGTAGGGCCTGGCCGATCGGCATCAGATCGTCCAGCGGGACGCCCAACTCGCTGGCGATCGCGTAGAGCGTGCCGACCGACGGCTTCGTGCGACCCAGCTCGACCTGCGAGATGAAGCTCGGCGACACGTCGACCCGGCGGGCCATCTCGCGCACCGAGATGCCCGCCGCCTGACGCGCCCGCCGCAGTTGCTCACCCACGCCGGTCAGCGGAGATGCTCCGGCCTGCTCGGCCGCTGAATCGCTTGTCACCCCGTTGTCCTTTCCCGATAACCGACCCGCCGTCGTAATTCCCTACGGCAGGAGCCAGCCACCATCCACAGTAAACGCGGCGCCGTGGATGAAATCGGCTTCGTCGCTCGCGAGGAACAGCGCCATGTGCGCGATCTCCTCGGGTTTACCCCACCGGCCCGCGGGGGTCGCGGCGATGGCCGCGTCGACGTGCGGGTTGCGTCCGTCGGCCGTCATCAGGTGCCCGGTCATCCCGGTGTGGATCGCACCGGGGCAGATCGCGTTGACCCGCACCCCGCGCTTGCCGTAGTCGAACGCCAGCTGCTTGGTCAGGCCGAGAACCGCGTGCTTCGACGACGTGTAGGCCGCACCGCCGCCACCGGCGACGAACGAGGAGATCGACGCGGTGTTGATGATCACGCCCTTGCCCTGCTCGAGCATCGGAGTCAGCGCCGCGCGTGAGAACAGGAACGGACCGTTGATGTTGACCCCGATCACCCGGTTCCACAGCTCGTCGGTGGTCTCGTGCGCGGGAGTGTAGTCGTCGAGCACACCGGCGTTGTTGCAGAGGATGTCGACCCGGCCGAAGCGCTCGACGGCCTCGGTGACCACCCGCTCGACGTCGGCCCGGCTCGACACGTCCGCGGTCTGGGCGACGCTGCGGCCGTCGTCGAGCAGCTTCACGGTCTCGGCGACCGGGTCGGTGCGCACGTCGACCGCGACGACCGTGGCGCCGTTCGCCACGAACTCCTGCGCCATCGCCCGGCCCATGCCCGACCCGGCGCCGGTGATGATCGCGATACGTCCGTCCAGTTTCATGTTTCTGCTCCTCTGTCGTCGGGACCTAGCGGTCCGCGGTCAGCTCGCGGGCGGCGCGGATGATGTCGTTCTCGGTGGGGATCCAGGTGCGTTCGAGCGCGGGGGCGTAGGGCGCGGGCGTGGCCGGCGCACCGACCCGCCGCACCGGCGCGTCCAGCGACCAGAAGCCCTCGTTCACGGCCAGCGCGGCGAGTTCGGCGCCGACGCCGAAGTCGGTGACCGCCTCGTGGACGATCAACAGGCGGTTGGTGCGGGCGAGCGAGCGCAGCACCGCGTCGCGGTCGAGCGGTGTGATCGTGCGCAGGTCGACCACTTCGGCGTCGACGCCTTCCGAAGCCAGTTGCGCGGCGGCCGCCAGCGAGAGGTGCACCATGCGTGACCAGGACACGATCGTGAGGTCGGTCCCGGGGCGCACGACCCGCGCCGAACCCAGCGGCACCCGGTACCCGCGAGCGGGCAGCGGGCCTTTGCGCTCGTAGATCAGCCGGTTCTCGATGAACACGACCGGGTTGTCGTCGTCGATCGCGCTGCGCAGCAGGCCGTAGTGGTCGGCCGGGTCGCTGGGCATCACGACGGTCAGGCCCGGCAGGTGGGCCAGCAGCGCCTCGAGGCTCTGCGAGTGCTGGCTGCCCGACGAGCGGCCGGACCCGAACTGCGTCCGCACGACCATCGGCACGGTGACGGCGCCGCCGGTCATGAACCGCAGCTTGGCAGCCTGGTTCATCAGCTGGTCGAGGCAGACACCGAGGAAGTCCAGGTACATCAGCTCGACCACCGGGCGCAGCCCGGCCATCGCCGCGCCGACGCCGAGGCCCATGATCGCGGTCTCGGCGATCGGTGTGTCCAGCACGCGGTCCGGCCACTGCTCGGCCAGCCCGCGGGTCAGCCCGAACACGTTGCCGCCGGCGACGTCGATACCGGCCAGGAACACCGTGGGGTCGTCGGTGAGCGCGTCGGAGAGCGCCTGCCGGATGATCCGGGAGGTGGAGACCGGGGTGCCCGCTCCGGGATCGGTCACGGCGACGAACCTCCGCGGGGCGGTCACGAACTCCCGCGCCGTCGCCGGGTCCGGCTCCGGCGCGTCGACCGCGAACTTCTCCGCCGACGCGACCACCCTCGCGATCTCGTCGTCGATCTCGTCGATCTCCGGCCGGGGAACGCCGGACGCCAGCAGCCGCTCGCGGGCCACCACCAGTGGGTCAGCGGGCAGATCCGCCGCGCCCCGGTACCGCTGGGGATCCCCCTCGTAGTGGCCCCGCACCCGCAGCGTCACCGCTTCGACCAGCCGCGGACCGCCTCCGGACCGCACCGCGGCCAGCGCGGCGTCCATCACCGCGTCCACCGCTTCGACGTCGTTGCCGTCGACCTGCTGGAACGGCATCCCGTACGCGACGGCTCGCTGCGCGACCGGCACCGGATGCTGGTCACCGGTGCGCGAGAACTCCGAGAACCCGTTGTTCTCGCACACGTACACGACCGGCAGCTGCCACAGCGCGGCGAGGTTGAGCGACTCGTGGAACGCACCCGTGGACACGGCGCCGTCCCCGAAGAACGCGATCGCGACGTCGCCGCGGGGGCGGAGCGCGTACGCCGCCCCGGTCGCGATCGGCAGCCCGGCCCCCACGATGCCGTTGGCACCGAAGATCCCCAGCTCCGGGTCGGCGACGTGCATCGACCCGCCCCGGCCGCGGTTGGCGCCGGCGTCCTTACCCATCAGCTCCGCGAACATCCGCTCCGGGGGCAGGCCTTTGGCCAGCACGTGCCCGTGGCCGCGGTGGGTCGACGTGATGACGTCGGTGGGGCGGACGCGGAACAGCGCGCCCACCGCGACCGCCTCCTGCCCGACCGACGTGTGCACGAACCCGGGCACCTGGCCCTGCGCGTAGAGGACCGCGACCCGTTCCTCGGTGACCCGGATCAGCCGCATCCGGCGGTAGGCGCTCAGCAGCTCGGCGCGGTTCACCGGCGCTCACCCCGCCCGGCGGCCAGCTCGGCCACGGCCTGTTCCCGCAGCCGGAACTTCTGGATCTTGCCGCTCGGCGTGCGCGGCAGCCCGTCGACGACCAGCACGTACTCCGGCAGTTTGTGCTTGGCGATCCGCCGTGCGAGCAGGAACTCAGCGATCTCGGCCAGCGTCAGCGGCGCCGCGGTGACCAGGAACGCGCAGGCGCGCTCACCGAGCACGTCGTCCGGCACACCGACCACGGCGACGTCCCGGATCGCCGGGTGGTCGAGCAGGTAGTCCTCGATCTCCTTGACGCCGATGTTCTCGCCGCCGCGCACGATGATGTCCTTCGCCCGCCCGGTGATCGTCACGCTGCCGTCGGCGCCGAGCCGGGCCAGGTCACCGGTCCGGAACCAGCCGTCGTCGGTGAACGACGCCCGGGTGTGCTCCGGGTCGAGGTATCCGAGGCACAGCTCCGGGCCCCGGACCTCCAGTTCGCCGTCGTCGTTCAGCCGGGCCTGCGACGACCCGGTCAGCCGTCCGTCCGTTTCGAACCGGACACGCTCCGGGTCGTCCGGCCCGCCGCAGGTGACGGTCGGCATCTCGGTCAGCCCGTAGGCCCGGGTGACGGCCGCGCCGAGCACGTCGGTGGCCCGCCGGACCAGCGCCGCCGGGATGTCCGCGCCACCGCAGGCGAACCCGGTGAGCGCCGACGCGGTGCCGCGCCGGGCGTACTCGTCGGTCAGGCCGCGCAGGAACGGCGTCGCGCCGACGCAGAACGTGGCCCCGTGCTCCTCGATCAGGTCGGCCCCGACGGCTGCCTCCCACTCGGCCTGGAGCAGCACCGCCCCGCCGACCAGCAGCGGCATCATCACGCCGTAGACCAGCCCGGTGACGTGCCCGACCGGCGAGGGCATGTAGACGAGGTCGCCGTCGAGCGCGAACAACCGGGCGATCGACCAGGCGTCGGCCAGCAGCGTGCGGTGGCTGTGCAGCACGCCTTTCGGCGTGCCGGTGGTGCCGGAGGTGAACATCAGGACGCAGACGTCGTCCAGCGCGGCGTCCAGCTCCGGCGCGGCGCCGGTTCCCGGGAACGGCGAGGCGCCACGCACCTCGACCACCGGAGCCGAGATTCCCCGGCGCTCCAGCACGTCCCCGACCAGCGCCGGATGGTTCACGCCCCGGTACCGGGCCGGCACCACGAACGCCGCCACCGGTGTGGCGGCCAGGATCCGGTCCAGCTCCGCGCCCCGGTAGTTCACCGGCACCGGGCAGAGCACCGCGCCCATCCCCCAGACCGCGTGCGCGACGACGACCGCTTCCCACCAGTTCGGCAACTGGACGCCGACCACGTCACCCCGGCCGACGCCGACCGCGCGCAGCCGGTGCTGGGCCCCGGCCACCGCGGCCAGCAGCGCCGCGCCGTCCAGCCGCACGTCGCCGTCGACGACGTGCAGCCGATCGGGAGCGATGCGGCCCAACTCCGCCGGGGTCGGCTCGACCAACGCCTCGGCCTCGTCCCAGCGCACCGGCGAGACCCAGGTGGGAGAGATCATCACGAGCTCACAGCGAGCGGATCGGGTCGGGGTTGGAGCCGGGCAGCACCGCGTGTCCACCGTCGACCGGCAGGGCGACGCCGGTGATGTCCCGGGCGTCGTCGGAGACGAGGAACACCACCGAGCGGCTGACCGTCCGCGGGTCGAGCAGGCCCCGGCCGGCCAGCGCCGACCAGCCGTACGCGTTGTGCCTGCGGTCCTCCGGCGTGCCGCCCTCGTGGCCGGCCATCATGTCGTACGCACCCGGCCAGTCGTTCATCTTCGTGTCGACGATGCCGGGGCACACCGCGTTGCAGCGGATGTTGTACGGGCCGAGTTCGATCGCGGCGTTACGCATCAACCCGAGCACGCCGTGCTTGGCCGCGACGTAGTGCGTCATGCCGCCGCCGGCCTCGAACCCGTTGACCGACGAGGTCAGCACGATCGCGCCGCGCTTCTGCTCGATCATGTGCGGCACGACCGCCTTCACCGTGCGCCACACGCCGGTCAGGTTGATGTCGAGCATCTCCTGCCACTGCGCCTCGGTGATCTCCCAGAGCCGGCCCAGCGCCCAGATGCCCGCGTTGGCCACCAGCACGTCGATCCGCCCGAACTCCGCCAGGCCCCGGGCGACCACGTCGTCCAGGCCCGCGCTGTCGCGCACGTCGCACTCCGCCGCGACGACCCGCCGGTCGAGCTTTTCGATCTCCTTCACCGTCGCCGCGAGGTCCTCCGCCGTGGCCAGCGGGTACGGCGCGGTCTCGACGTCCGCGCAGGCGTCCACCGCGATGATGTCGGCGCCGGCCTCGGCCAGCGCGAGCGCGTGCGCGCGGCCCTGTCCGCGCGCGGCTCCGGTCACCAGTGCGACCTGTCCGGTCAAATCAGCCATGTCTCCTACTTTCCGAGTCGCCGGATGTTGCGGATCGGGAGCGTCCACGCCGAGAGCCGGGCCGAGCCGACGATCAGCGCGAGCACGGTGAGGACACCGACGGCAATCAGGTAGCCGCCGGTCGGGAAGTTCACGAACGGGATGAACGTCTGCACTTCGGCGACGAACAGCGCGCCCAGGACGCAGCCGATCGCCGAGCCGCGCCCACCGGCGAGCAGCGCGCCGCCGATCACCGGGACCGCGATCGAGAGCAGCGTGTAGCCCGAGCCGGAGCTGGGGTCGCCGACCCCGGTCTGGGCCGCGAGCGTCACGGCGCCGAGGCCGGCGATCGCACCGCCGAGCACGTACGCCGCGGCACGGAGGCGAGACGACGGCACGCCGAGCTGGGAGGCCCGCAGCGCCGAGTAGCCGACCGCGCGCGACCGGAGACCGCCCCGGGTGGTGTTCACGTAGACGTCGACCGCGATCGCGAGGACGACCACGACGAGGAACATCAGCGGGATGTACGCGACGCCCTGACCCATCAGCACGGCCAGGTCGTTGTTGATCAACCCACCGGGTTCGGGCCGCAGTATTCGCGCAACCCCGAGATAAACGCCGAGCGTGGCGATCGTCGCGATGACCGCGGTGATCCGCAGCCCCACGACGAGCAGCGCGTTGACCGCACCGAGGACCGCCCCGGCCAGCACCGCCAGCACGAACAACACCGCTGGCGACCCGTCCGGCCGGAACGAGAGAAGGACGACGATCAGCCCCATCATCGACCCGATCGACGCGTCGATCTCCCCCACCAGCAGCACCGGCAACTGGGCCAGCGCGGCGAGGGCGAGCGGCACGCTGAGCTGCATGATCGAACCGAGGTTGTCGATCGTGCCGAACCGGGCGTCCCGGGCGGTGCCGTAGGCCGCGAGCGCGACCAGAAGCACCGCCAGCAGGCCGAACGTCGCCGGCGTGAACGTGAGCTGCCGGCGGGGCCGGAGACCGGCCCGGCGGCGGGCGACGACCTCGGGTTTCTCGTCGAGTTCCCGGGCCTCGTCGGCGACCGCCGCGGCCGAGCGGGCGTCCTGCTGCTCCTTGGCCGTGGTGAACGCGTGCACGATCGCTTCCTCGGTCACCTCGTCGCCGGACAGCTCGGCGACCTGCCGCCCGCGGGCGAGGACGAGCACCCGATCGGCCAGCAGCCGCAGTTCGCCGGCGTCGCTCGAGGTGAAGACGACAGCGGTGCCCCGATCGGCGACCTCGACCAGCGAGCGGTAGATGTCGAAGCGGGCGCGGACGTCGACGCCTTCGGTGGGCTCCTCGATCAGCAGCACCTTCGGGTCCCGGGCCACCATCCGCCCGATCGCGACTTTCTGCTGGTTGCCGCCGGAGAGCGTGCCGACCGGCTGTTCGATCGAGGAGCGTGCGAGGTCGTACCGGTCGGCCAGCGCGTCGGCCTCGGCCACCTCCGGGCGGCGACGCAGCCAGCGCCACCACCGGCCGGACGTCGCGGTCAGCGCCAGCGTGTAGTTCTCGCGGATCGACAACAGGCTGGACAGCGACTCCGACCGCCGGTCCGAGCTCACGAACACGGTGCCGGCGTCGACGGCGGACCCGGCACCGCGCAGCGGAGCACCGTCGACGATCACCTCCCCCGCGTCGACACCGTCGCCGGCCAGGGCCCGGATCAGCTCGGCCTGGCCGTTCCCGGCCGCACCACCGATGCCGACGATCTCCCCGCGGCGCACGGTGAGGTCGATCGGGCCGCACCGCGCCGCACGCAGCCCGGCGGCCCGTAGCGCCACCTCCGCGTCGGCCGGGGCCGCGCCCGTCCGGCGGGTGAACGCGGCCACCTCCCGTCCCGCCATGTGCCGCACCAGCTGCTCGGTGGTGGCGCCCTCGGTGGGCACCTCGGCGACCAGCACCCCGTCACGCAGCACCGTGACGTGCGACGTGATGGCCAGTACCTCGTGCAGGCGGTGGGTCACGAAGACGACGCACGCGCCACCGTCGGCCAGCTCGCGCATCCGGGCGAGCACCCACTCCACGCCGCGCTCGTCGAGCGTCGAGGTCGACTCGTCGAAGAGCACGACGTCCGGCCGACGCGCCAGCACCGCGGCGATCTCGACCAGCCGCTTCTCGTTGTTCGGCAGGTCGCCGGCGCGGGTGTTCTCCTCGACGTCGGTGAGCCGCGCCGCGTCCAGGACCTGCCGGTGCCAGGAACCGTCGGGAGCGGACGGCCGGAGCGCCGGCTCGACGATCACGTCGAGGTTCTGTGCGACGGTGAGCTCGTCGATCAGTGAGCCGTCCTGGTAGACGCACGCGATCCGGGCGGCCGACCGGTGGGTGCCGGAGGTGTCGGCGACGGGCACGCCGTCGAGCACCACCCGGCCCGCGTCGGCGCGGTGCATACCGGCCACCAGCTTGACGAACGTCGACTTGCCGGAGCCGTTCTCGCCGATCAGCCCGTGCACGACCCCGCGGGCGAACGTCGCCGACATGTCGTTCAGCGCGGTCGTCGACCCGAACGTCTTGGTGAGGCCCTCGGCGGTCAGACCGGTGCCGGTAGCACCGCCGAGGAGCGTGGACGTGCTCGTACTCTCCACCGACCTCATCGCCACTCCCTCCTCTGGATTCCGGCCGGATCAGGCCGCGCCGAGAACCTGGCTCAGCAGCGCGTCGGGCATCAGCGTCGGGCCGGGGGCGTTGGCCGGCTGGTCGGCCACGTAGTCGCCCTTCTTGGCCGGCACGAACGGCAGCGGGAACATCAACATCGACGGGACGTCCTTGCCCTGCAGGTGATTCATCAGCGCCGACAGCGCGATCGCACCCTCGAAGTTGATGCTGCTGGAGTAGGCGAGCTGCCACTCGTTGGGCGTGCCGAGGTCCTTCTCCCACATCTGCAGCAGGGAGTTGTCCGAGGTCCAGGTCACCTGGGCCGGAACCTTCTGCTTGGCCTGCTGGTAGGTCTGGACGATGTTGACGGTCTGCTTCGCGTAGTCGTAGAGGACCGCGTCGACCTTCTTGCCGGTGGAGATCAGCGCGGTCGTCGCGGAGACGGCGCCGCCCTCGGTCCAGCTGGTGTTGGACCGGTTGACCACCGCGATGTTCGGCGCGTTCTGCTTGAACCAGGTCTCCGCGCAGGCCTGCCAGCCGGCCCCCTGCGGGTTGCCCGGCGTTCCGGTGAAGAACGCGACGTTGCCGGTGTTGTTCAGCATCTTGGCCGTGGTCTGCGCCATCTGGTTGCCGTCGTCGCAGAAGTCCGACGCCACCTGGGAGACCACTGCCTTCGTGGCGTCCTTGCCGGGGATGCCGCCGTAGGCCACGACCGGAATGCCCTTGTTGGTGGCCTGCTGGTAGGCGGCGGTCATGGCCGGTCCGAAGTCGTCGTAGGTGACGATGCCGGTGACCTTGCGGGCGATCAGCGTCTGGAGGTTCGCCTGCATGGTCTGCAGGTTGCCGTCGGCCTGCAGGTAGATGACCGTCCCGATGTTCGGGTACGACGTCGCCTGCACCGTGATCTGGGCCCGGGTGATGCGCCGCCACAGGTCGGAGCCCGCGCCGTCGAGGATCGCCAGCGTCTGCTCGCCCTTGCCGATCGTGCAGGTCGGTTTGTCCAGGCACGCCGCGGCTGCCTTGACCTGCTCGTCCGAGTAGTCGCGTCCGGCCTCCTCGAGGCCCTGCACGATGGTCGGGTCGAGGTCGGCGGCCTTGATCTCGTCGGTCAGGAACGCTTTCTTCAGGATCTCGTCGCGCTGCGCGTCACTGAGCTCCAGCGGCGCGGCGGCGTACTCGGACGCGTCGCCCTTGGCGTCGCTGCTGCTGGTCGTCGATGACGTGCAGCCGCCCAGCGCGGTGGCGGCGACGAGTGCGGTGAGGCCGATCAGCGCCCGTAAGCGGGGCCGGCGGGGTCTCGACAGTGCGCCCACGATGTCCTCTTCTCTCCAGATGAGTCAGTGCGGATCTGGGCGGTTCCGGCGAAATTCGGGCAGCGCGGAACCACGGGGGTTTCGAAGGGGTGGGATTAGGAGGGTGCGGTGCTTCCGCGGCGCCGCCGGAGCAGCATCCGCAGTGCACCAATCGACGTGGCGAGCATCGCGAGCACCAGGACGGCGCCCTGGATGACGCCCTGCGTACCGGCGGCGGCCCCGGTCGCGGCCACGTCCTGGTTGATGAGCGAGAGGAACAGAGCGCCCGCCATCGTGGCGCCGGGGTGCAGGCGGCCACCGGACAGCGCCGCGCCGCCGAGCACGACGACGACGATCGTGGACAGTTGGTAGACGTCTCCCAGTGACAGCGTCGGGGTGCCGATGCTGCCGACCAGGAAGACGCCCGCGACGCTGTAGAGCAGCGACGCGAGGACGTACGTCGCGGCGCGGTAGCGCCGGACCGCGATGCCTTGGTAGCGCCCGGCCTTCGGGCTGGTGCTCGCCGCGGTCAGCCGCCGGCCGACCGCCGTGTAGCTCAGTACGACGCCGGCCAACACGACGAGCACGGTCGCGGCGAGCAGGAGGTAGCTGATGCCTCGGCCGAACGTGCTGCCGGTGAAGCTGCGCCAGTCCGGCGGAACCGCGAGCCGGTTCGCGCCCCCGCCGTACCAGATGTTGGCCAGCCCGGCCATGATCTGGCCGGTGGCCAGCGTCGAAACCAGCGGGCTGAGCGCCAGGTACTCGACCAGAACACCGTTGACCACACCGCAGACCAGGCCGGCGGCCAGCGAGTAGACCAGCGCCAGCGGGATCGAGCCGCCCGGCGTCCCCGCCTCCAGCACGAAGATGACGCCCACGACGGTCACGACGGACGACACGCTCAGGTCGATGCCGCCGGTGCCGATCACGAGGGACTGCCCCAGCGAGGCGATGATCAGTACGCCCAGCAGCGGCGTCATCGTGGCCAGGCCACCGAAGCCGATGCTGCTGGGGTACAGGATCACGCTGACCACCAGCATGAGCAGCGCCACCAGCCAGGGCACGCCCACCGGCGCCCCGCGCCACCGCAGGTCGGCCCAGAACTGCCGGGACGAGCCCGGTGGCACGGCCGTCCGTTCGCTCAACTGACCCGACATCGTGTGCTCCCGCTCAGGCGTACTTGACGATCTGGTTGGCGACCGTCGGCAGCTCCTTGAGGTGCCGGTCGAACCAGGAACCCGCGGCCTTGGCGGCGTAGTCGAGCGCGGTGACGTTGCTGTAGAGCGTCATGTGGTCGGTGGCGGGCAGCACCACCAGCTCCTTCTTGGAGCTCGGGATCGCCGTGAACGCGCCGATCTCCTGGTCCCACATCGTGATGTCGTCCTGGTCGGCGACGATCATCATCACCGGCTTGTCGAGCAGGCGCGGAGCATAAGGCGCGGCGTTGTACTCCATCAGCAACTCGAGCGACTCGACCGTGTTGCGGTGCTCGTGCCGAGGCGCCTGGGTGGCCTTCAACTCGTTGAACACGGCCAGCACGTCGTTGTCGGGCCAGACCGAGAACGCGTCGTCGGGGTTGGCCGGCACGCCCGACATCGCCATGTAGCCGGGCTCACCGGTCTCGGTGCGCTTGGCCCTGTCCTCGGCGACGAACGCCTTGAGCTTGCGGAACCGGTCGGTGCCGTGCATCCGCCACATGGTCTGGTAACCGTCGATCACCGGGACGTTGGACACGACGCACTTCACGCGCGGATCGATGGCCCCGACGATCAGCACGTGGCCGCCGCTGTAGGAGATGCCCCAGATCCCGATCCGGTCGGCGTCCAGTTCGGGCTGGCCGGCCGCGAACGTGATCGCGTTCTTGTAGTCCTCGATCTGGTCCCACGGGTTGATGTGCTGGCGGGGGGTGCCCTCGCTGGCGCCCATCCGGCGGTAGTCGAAGATCAGCGCGGCGAACCCCCGGCGGACGAAGTCCGCGGCGTACTGCGGCTGGCGTAATTCCTTGACGTAGCACCAGCCACCGGCCATGACGACGACGGGAAACGGCCCTTCACCCTCGGGCAGGAGCAGGTCTCCCCGCACGGTTTCGCCGCCACTGAGGAACTCGATCTCACGGGAAGGCACAGCGGACCTCCAGTCAGCTCACGCACGAGCGACTGTCGGTCCGACCGGACCGGCCGCATCGTCGCGTCGGTGGATGGGGCAGCTCGACCGCTGGGTCCGGGTGCTGCCTCGGTGGCCGAAAAGTAGCCCGTGTCACAACGAGGTGTCAAGCATTAGTTCACATCTGTAAACCGCGGCTGTTCGAGATTCAAAAACGATCAAGAGATGTCATAGATCTATGCAGGTTGACCGGGCTGCGTTAGCGTCATGGCGGATGTGTAGTAGAGCTTCACAACTAGCAAGTGGCGCCGACCCGTTTACAGTGCTGGCGGGAGGCTGCGATGGACCTCGATGCGTTGCGCTACGTCGTCACGCTCGCCGAAGAACTTCACTTCGGCCGGGCCGCAGCGGAGCATTTCGTGGCAGCCGGCCATTTCGGGCGACGCGTGCAACGGCTGGAACGGGAGCTGGGTGTCCGGTTGTTCGAGCGGACGAGCCGGCGGGTCACGCTCACGCCCGAGGGCGCACGGGTCGTCGCGCACGCCCGGACGGTGCTCGCCGAGGTCGCGGAGCTACGGTCCGCCGCCGAGATCGTCCGGGACACCGACGAAAGCGTCCTGCGCGTGGGTGTCCTCGGCTTCGGCATGGCCGACCGCTGGCCGGCGTTGCGGGCTCTGCTCCGCGCGGTGGTCCCGGGCGTGCGTCTGGTGCACGAGGAACTCGACCTGTGGAACCAGTACGACGCGGTTCGCCGGGGCGACATCGACGTGGGGCTGGTGCACTACCTCGGAGACTTGGACGGGCTCGTCTTCGAGCCGGTCCTCACCAGCCCGAGTGTGGTCGTGGTGCCGGTGGCGTCCGCGCTGGCCGACGCTCCGCGACTCACCCGTGACGACGTCGCGGACGCCGGCTGGATCACGCTGTCAGGTGCGCATCCCCGCATGGCCGACTGGGCTGGTCCCGCGAGCCACGGCCCGCGGCGCGCGCCCGCGGTGCGTACGCCGGGCGGCATCCCGTCGGCGGTGGCCACCAGCGGCCTGCTGGGCCTGCACGGCGGTGCGGCGGCTCGCTACTACGCCCGACCCGACGTCCGGTTCGTCCCGTTCGATGGGGCGCCGGTGGAAGTGGCCGCCGTCCTCCGCGACTCCGACGATCGGCCGATCGTGCAGGCGTTCCGCCGCGCGGCCGCCGCGGTCGCCGCGGTCGCCGCCCGGGGATCATGACCGACTAGGTACATGATCCCGGCGCTCGGCCGTGGTGCGCTGCGGTGGTCGGTTCATCCCCACTGTTGCGGAGGCCATCATGCGCACCCTCGTCACCGGCGGCCACGTCGTCACCATGGACCCGGCGCTCGGGGACCTCCCCGTCGGCGACGTCCTCATCCACGACGGCGAGATCGTCGCCGTCGCCCCGAAGCTGGACGTCACCGACGCCGAGATCATCGACGCGACCGGCCAGATCGTGCTTCCGGGCTTGGTCGACACCCACCGCCACACCTGGCAGTCCCTCATCCGCGGAATCTGCGGCGACTGGACGCTCGGCGATTACTACTTCGGCATCCGACTGGCGATCTCGCCTGCCTACACGCCCGACGACGTCCGCCTGGGCCAACTGCTCGGGGCCGTCGATGCGCTCAACGCCGGCGTGACCACGCTGCTGGACTTCTCGCACTGCAACAACACCCCGGATCACTCCGACGCCGCCGTGCAGGGTCTGCAGGAGGCCGGCATCCGAGCCGCGCACTGCCACGGCTTCTTCGAGAGCTCACCGATGGCCCCGAAGTTCGGCACCCACGCCGACCGCCTCCGTGACTACCACCGCATCGCCGACACGTACTTCCCGACGAACGACGGTCTGCTGACCCTCGGTGTCTCCCTGAGCGAGCCGTTCGGTGTGCCGTGGCAGCAGACCCTGGACGAGCTGGCCATCGCCCGGGAGCGCGGTGCGCTGATCGTCAACCACACCGGTTGCGTCTGGGGCAGCGCGCTGACCTTCGGCGTCACCGAGCTCGACGCGTTGGGAATGCTCGGCCCGGACATCGTGCACGTGCACTGCAACGCGCTCTCCGACCCCGAGTGGAAGGCACTGGCCCGCACCGGCGGCAAGGTGTCGATCTCGGTGGAGACCGAGCTGAACATGGGGATGGGCCGCCCGGTGTTCGCCGCCTGCCGGCAGTACGGGCTCGCGCCGACGCTCTCGGCCGACGTCATCTCGCTCAACAGCGGTGACCTGTGGCACCAGATGCGATTCGGTCTCGGCTTCGCCCGCTGGGACGCCACCCACCAGCAGAATCTCGCCGGCGAGATGCCCGACGCGGTGATCAGCACGGCGAAGGACGCCCTGACCTGGGGAACCGTCAACGGCGCCGATGCGCTGGGCCTCGGCGACCGGATCGGTTCGCTCACACCGGGCAAGCGGGCCGACGTCGTCATCGTCGGTGGCGGTTCGTTCGAGCAGCATCCCCGGACCGACGTGTACGGCACGCTGGTTTTCCAGACGACCGTGGCGGACGTCCGGACGGTGCTTGTCGACGGCCGGGTGGTCAAGCAGGACGGGGAGCTCGTCGACCACGACCTGGCGGGTCTGGCCACGAAGGCCGACGCCGCCGCGGCCGGCATCCTCGCGCGGGTCACCGACGCCGGTGCGACGCTGCCGGGCACACCGCCCGGGGCCTGGGCCGCCATCGAGCCGATGGCCCAGGAGTTCCTGGCCGACGCGCGCCGGAGCACCCGATGACACCCGAGTTGCTCGAGGTCGCGCCGGGTGTGCACGCCTACGTCCAGCCCGACGGCACGTGGATGATCAACAACACCGGCGTGATCGTCGGTCCCGCCGGCCGTGCGCTGCTGATCGACACCACCTCCACCGAAGTCCGCAACCGGGCGCTGCTCGCGTCCGCCGCCAGCGTGGCGCCCGGCGGCACCTGGGCCGCGGTCAACACCCACCACCACGGCGACCACACCTACGGCAACTGGCTGCTGCCGTCGTCGACCCCGATCGTGGGGCACGCGCTGTGCCGGGAGGACGTCGTCGCGGCCGGGCTGGTCGCGGCGGCCGTGCTCACCGACCCCGACTACGGTCACCTGGAGGTACGCGCCCCCGACGTCACGTTCACCGGGTCGATGACCCTGCACCTGGGCTCGCAGGTGGTGGAGCTGCACGAGGTCGGGCCGGCGCACACCCGGGGTGACCTGATCGTCTGGTTACCGGAGACGCGCGTGCTCTTCGCCGGGGACATCGCGTTCGCGGGGGGACAGCCGTTCCTGGCCGAAGGCAGCCTCGCCGGCTACCCGAAGGCACTCGCGGCGATCCGGGCCCTCGACCCGGAGGTGCTCGTGCCCGGGCACGGCCCGGTCTGCCGCGGTTCCGACATTCCCCGGCTGCTGGACGCGTTGGGGTCCTACGCGGCTTTTGTCGACGAGATCGCGCGCACCGGGCACACGGCCGGGTGGACACCGCTGGAGACCGCTCTGCGGCACACCGACAACCCGTTCGCCGGCTGGAAGGACGCCGAGCGCATGGTCGGGAACCTGCACCGCGCCTACAGCGAGCTGGACGGGCAGCCGCTGGGCACCCGCCTCGACCTGACCACGATCTGGCCGGACATGACCGCTTTCCACGGTGGCCCGATCCGGAGCCGTGCCTGACATGCGGTGGGTGACGTACGGCCGGCACCGCCGGGCGGGGCTGGTCGTCGGTGAACTCGTCCACGGTTTCGACGTCCCGTTGATCGACGTCCTGGGCGACCTCACCGCGGCCGCCGCGCGGACACCGGCGGAAATCGTGCCGCTCGCCGGCACGCGGTTGCACGCGCCGATCACGCGACCGCCGTCGGTACGGGACTTCCTGTCGTTCGAGGAGCACGCCCGCAACGCCACTGCGGCGTTCGGCCGGTCGGTCGACCCGGTCTGGTACCGCCAGCCCGTCTTCTACTTCACGAACCCGGCGGCGATCCGCGGGCCGGAGGACGACGTACCGATCTCACCCGGCAGCGAGCGGTTCGACTACGAGATCGAAGTCGCCGCCGTCGTCGGGCGCCCCGGCGCGGACCTGACGCCGGCGGAGGCCGAGGAGTGCATCGCCGGCTACACCGTTCTGGTCGACTGGAGCGCCCGGGACGTGCAGCAGGAGGAGTCGCGGGTCGGGCTCGGCCCAGCGAAGGGCAAGGACGGCGCCACGTCGCTCGGGCCGTTCCTGGTGACGCCGGACGAACTCGCCGACCGCCGCGACGGCCAGGGTTACGCGCTGCGCATGTCGGCCGCGGTCAACGGCCGGCCCCACGGCGGCGGCACCTGGGCCGACATCCGGTGGTCGTTCGGCCAGATGCTCGCCTACGCCTCGCGCGGCACACAGCTGTGCCCAGGCGACGTCGTCGGCAGCGGCACGGTGGGCACGGGTTGCCTACTGGAGCTCTCGTCGCTGCACGGCCCGGACACCTACCCGTGGCTCCGCCCCGGCGACGAGGTCACGGTGGAGATCGAACGACTCGGCACGGTCCGTGCCCGCATCACGCCCGCACCCGCCGTCCTTCCGCTGGAGGCATGATGAACGACTGGCTCCACGAAGCGGCCACGGCCGACGCCGACGCCGCCTGGCTGCTCTGCGACCGGCACGACCCCGACGCCGTAGCGTTCCGCGTCGTCGCGGCGGACCTCTCGATCCGCTCCTTGAGTTACGGGGAGTTGGCCGACCGGTCGCGGCGCCTGGCGACCGTGCTGCGGTCGGCCGGGGTCGAGGCCGGGCACCGGGTGGCGGTGCTCATGGGTAAGCGGCTCGAGCTACCGGTCGCGCTCCTGGCGATCTGGCGGCTCGGCGCGATCCACGTGCCCCTGTTCACCGCGTTCGCACCGGATGCCATCAGCGCTCGGCTGACCGCGAGCGGGGTCCGGCTGGCGATCAGCGAGCCGGGGCAGGCCGCCAAGCTGGAGGGTGTCGCCGTCGTTTCGGTCAATGACGAGCTGGACGCGCGAATCCGTGCCGCCGAGCCGCTCCGGGACCGCCGTCCGATCGGTGGCGGCGGCCAGTTGGTCGAGCTGTACACCAGCGGCACGACCGGCGCCCCGAAAGCGGTCCCCGTCCCCGTCCGCGCCCTCGCGGCCTTCCGCTCCTACCTGCACTACGGCCTCGACGTCACCGAGGACGACGTCTACTGGAACGCCGCCGACCCCGGTTGGGCCTACGGCCTCTACTACGCGATCCTCGGGCCGCTCGCGCACGGGCGCGCGAACCTGCTGGTCGAGGGCGGCTTCGATCCGCGGCGGACGCTCGAGGTCATGAACCGCTGCGGCGTCACCAACTTCGCCGGCGCCCCCACGATGTACCGCGCGCTGCGTGGTGTCGGGACGGCGAGACTCCGCCGGGCGTCTTCGGCGGGTGAACCACTCACTCCGGACGTGACCGCCTGGGCGCCGGACGCGCTGGGCACCGAGGTGCGCGACCACTACGGGCAAACCGAGCAGGGCATGGTGATCCTCAACGGCTGGCACGCCTCTGTTCGCTCTGTCGTGGAATCCGGTTCCATGGGCCGGCCTCTACCGGGATTCACGGCAACGGTGCTGGACGGTCAGATCGCACTGGACGTCGAAGCCAGCCCGCTGATGTGGTTCGAGGGCTACGTCGACGCTCCGGAGCGCACCCGGGAGCGTTTCACCGCCGACGGCCGGTACTACCTCACCGGTGACACCGGACGGGTCGACGAGAACGGGGCCTTCTACTTCACGGCCCGCGACGACGACGTCATCCTCGCCGCCGGGTACCGCATCGGCCCGTTCGACGTCGAGTCCGTGCTCGTCACGCATCCCGCGGTCGCGGACGTCGCGGTCGTGGGAGCACCGGATGAGCTCCGCGGCGAGATCGTCGTCGCCTACGTCGTCCTCGCCGACGGAGAATCGCCGGGCCCGACGTTCCTGGCCCAGCTGCAGGACCTGGTCCGCACCAGGTACTCCGCCCACGCCTATCCGCGGCAGGTCCACGTCGTGGAGTCGCTGCCGAAGACAGCCAGCGGAAAGATCCAGCGCTTCGTGCTGCGCCGAGGGACGAGATCCGCGTGAGCGTGCCGCTTGTACGACCAGGCGGCTGGGACGCTCGGTGGGGACGACTCGAAACCGGAGGCTCAGTCTCCCCGAACCCGTGGGTGACGAGCAGACGTCACTGGCGTGCACAGCGCTTCCCGGATCAGCGAGTCGAGCGTCATGTGACATAGGCGTACAGCCCAGGGTGATGTCGGCCGAGGTAGGTTTGCGGCCGCGACGGACGACCACACCGCCGGAAGCACCGGACGCCTGGGCTTGACCGAAGCCCCCGGGGGCCTGCGCCTGGTTCAGGATCTGCTGAACACGGCCGGCATGCCGGTCGCCTCGCTCCCCGATCTGCTCGACGAGACGAGCACGGCCCAGCGCTGGCTGGACGGGACGCTCCGGGCCTGGGCCCGGCAAACCGGCCGCACGACCCCGTCGATCTCGCTCACCGAAAAAGACCTCGCCGCTCTGCGCACTCTCCGCGGCCGCGTCCGCGGCTGGGTCACCGGCGAATCCGAGAACGACGGGTCGCTGGCGATGGCGGCCGACGTCTCCGTCCGCGACGGCGACCTGGTGTACGGGCCGCGCGGCCGTGGCGCTGCCGCCATCACCTCGCTGGTCGCGCTCGAGGCGCTGCTCGCCTCGCGCACCGGCGAGCTGGGCCGGCTCAAGACCTGCCAGAACCCGGCTTGCGGAGCGGCGTTCTACGACCGGTCGCGCAGCGGCACCCGTGTCTGGCACGACATGAAGACCTGCGGCAACACGCTGAACCTGCGAGCGTCCCGAGCCCGCCGGAGGCAGTCCTCGACCGCGTGATCGCCTCACCACTGGCTGCCGTCGGGACGGACGAGGATCTCGCTCATGACGACGCGCGCCGGGCGGGTGACGACGTACGTGATCGTGTCGGCGATGTCCTCGGCGTGCAGCAGGGTGGCGTTGGCGAACGCCTGCTGGCCGGCCGCGAGGATCTCCGGACGGATGTGCGTGAACAGCTCCGTGGCGACCGGGCCCGGCTCGATCAGCGACACCCGGACGTGCCGGCCGGTGACCTCTTGGCGCAGCGCCTCGGTGAACGCGTTGAGCCCGGTTTTGGTGAGGCTGTAGACGGCCGACCCGGCGATCGGGACCCGGCCGGCGAGTGAGCCGACATTGACGATGTCCGCGCTGGCGCGCTCACTCGCGGCCGCGTCCAGAAGGTGCGGAAGGGCGGCGTGGGTGGTGTAGAGCAGGCCCTGGATGTTGATGGCCAGCATCCGGTCCCATTCGTCCAGCGGCGCGCTCTCGGCCGGGCCGAGCAGCATGACGCCGGCGTTGTTGATCAGGATGTTCAGCCCCCCGAAGGCTTGCACGGTCTGCTCGACCGCGGCAGCGGCCCGAGTCTGGTCGGTGAGGTCGGCTTCGATGACCAGTGCGGTGCCGCCCGCGGTGCGGATGCGTTCGGCCAGCTCGTCGAGACGGTCTTTGCGGCGGGCGACCAGGGCGACGTTCGCGCCCTGGGCGGCGAGTGAGAGGGCGGTGGCGGCTCCGATGCCGCCGCTGGCGCCGGTGACCAGGGCGGTGGTGCCGGTCAGGGTAGTGCTCATCGTGTGCTCCGAGTGTTCGGTTAGGATCCCGTGCGCGCACTGAGATCACTCCGCCCGGCCGGAGCTGAGCGTGCTCAGCCGCATCGCCGCCGACGCTCCCGGCCGCACGTCCTCCACCCGACCGCCGGCCGCGAGCACCAGCGCGCTCGCCACCTCCACCGTGCTGCGGTCGAGGATCACCCGCAGGCTCGCCCGGCCGTCGGGCAACGCCGGGTCGGGCGGGAGCGACGCGACGAGCCCGGCCGGGTCGACGGAGACCAACCGAGGCGTCGGCTCCAGCGCGGCGAACGCGGCCAGCAGCGGCAGCACCGGCTCGAGGCCGGCGAAGCTCGCGTAGAACGCGGACCAGTCCTGCGCCGGTTCCAGTCGCAGCGTGACCCGGGCGAGAATGCCCGTGGTCCCGTAGTTGTGCACGTAAGCCTGTGCGGTGTCCCCCTCGACGTGCACCAGCGTCGCGTCCGCGGTGCCGTGGACGACGTCCGGGGCGCGCACGCAGCCGCCGTGGTGCAGCAGCCCGTTATGGATCGAGCCGGTGCCGCCGGATCCCGGCGAGCACCACCTGGCGCGAGCCGTACGTGGTGTCGTAGGGATCGCGGAGCAGCCGTCCGCCGCGGCTGAGCGCCAGTGCGGTGAGCCGGGCCAGGTCGTCGGCGCTCTCGTCAGGCGGGGTGGGCGCGGAGATAGGCGAGTACGGCCAGGACCCGACGGTGTCCGTCGTCGGATTCGGACAGGTCGAGTTTGAGCATCACGTGCCGCACATGGCTCTCAATCGTGCGTTCGCTGACCGTCAGCCGTCGGGCGATGGCGGGGTTGTTCAGGCCCTCGGCCATCAATTCCAGCACTTCCCGTTCCCGTGCCGACAGCGACGAGAGCGGATGCGCCGCCATCAGCGCCCCAACCACCGTCGGGTCCAGCGCCGAGCCACCGTCGGCCACTCGCTGGGCCGCCGCGAGAAACTCCTGGACGGCCAGGACCCGATCCTTCAGAAGATAACCGAACCCGCCGAGTCCGACGAGGCTCGGCGCGTGCGTGGTGTCGACGTGCTGTGACAACACCAGTACACCGATCCCGGGGTGGGCGTGCTTGACGTCGAGCGCGGCACGGGTGCCCTCGTCGGTGAACGTCGGGGGCATCCGGACGTCGATCAGCAGCAGATCGGGCTGGTGCGCCTCGACGGTGGAAAGCACCCCCGCCGCGTCCCCGACCGCGGCGACAACGTCGTGTCCGCGGGCGGTGAACAGCTGCACCAGGCCCTCGCGGAGCAGGACTTGGTCTTCGGCGATCAGGACGCGCACGGCAACTCCGCGACCACCGTCGTGCCCGCTCCGGGCTCGCTGTCGACCCGCATCCGGCCACCCTGGGCAGCGACCCGGTCGTGGAGCCCGCGAAGGCCGGTGCCGTCCGCCGGCCGGGCGCCTCCCACCCCGTCGTCTCGAATCGTCATCACCAATTCTCCGTCCGCGTGTTCCGCACTGAGCGTGACACCGATCGCGTCCGCGTGTTTGACCGCGTTCGCCAGCGCCTCACAGGCGACGAAATACGCGGTCGCCTCGACGTCGGCGGGGTAGCGCTCGCCGGTGGTGTGCACCTCGACCGGCAACGGCGTGCGCTCGGCCAGATCGCGGAGCGCGACGGCCAAGCCGTCGTCGAGGTACGCGGGGCGGATCCCGTTGGCCAGCTCGCGTAATTCGTCGATGGCGACGCCCAGCTCGTCCACCACCGCGTCGATGATGCGAACGACGGGCGCCTGGTCGCCGAGTGCGAACTGGGCGTTGCGAAGCGCCAGCCCGATGCTGACCAGCCGCTGCTGCGCCCCGTCGTGCAGGTCCCGCTCCAGACGCCGTCGCTCCTCGTACCCGGCCGCGACGATCCGGGCCCGGGACGCTTCGACCTCGGCCAGCCGCAGCGTCACCTCTGCGCGCAGCCGGACGATCTCGATCGCCAGCCCCGCGCGGGCGACCACCTCCCTCAGCAAGGGTCCCGACCCACCGGCGACGATCGCCACCGGCACTCCGGCCCGCTCGACCAGGAATTCGTCGTCGTTCACCGCCCGCTCCGTCGCACCCGGCGGCAGGTACCGCAGTTCGATCGAGGGTTGTTCGAGCACGTCTCGCAGCAGCGCTTCCAGTGCCTCCGGTTCCGCTCGGCCCGCCCGCAGATCGTCCAAATAGGTGTCGACGCGGGCGAGCGCCTCGTAGCGAGCGCGGCGGAAGCGACGGTCGACGAGGCCCTGCAGCCGGCCGCGCAGCGGGCGGAACGCGAGTGCGACCGCCGCGGTCGCGCCGGCGGTCGTCCACGACGACCGGCCACCGGCCACCGCGCCGAGCACCCACACCATTCCCAGGTAGGCCACGGCCAGCAGTGTGGTCAGCGCGCCGTAGGCCAGCGTTCGGCTGACGATCAGGTCGATGTCGTAAAGCCGGTAGCGCAGGATCGCGATGCAGATCGCCGCCGGCAGCGTCGGGACGACCAGTGCGATCGCGAACCGCACCAACGCACTGTCGTTGAAGTAGATGATCGCCAGCGGGCCGACGACCGCGAACAAGCTGAGCGAGTATGCGACCCACTTCAACTGCTGGTGCTCCACGCCGGTCGAGCGCCGGAACCGGAGGATCACCGACCCGATCGCGCCCAGCAGGCTGACCAGGAACAGTCCCTGGCCGACCACGAACACCGGTTCGAGCCCCTCGATCGCGTGCGGGTTGACCGCGGATTCGAAGAGCTGATCCGATGCGTGGCTGAACGCCGCGCCGAACGCCGACAGAACCAATCCGATCGCGCCGGCCCAGACCCCGGCGCGGCGGGCGCGGCTCAGCCCTCGCCCGGTCGGGAACAGCAGCACCACGAGCGCGGTGCAGACGATGCCCAGCTGGTTCGTCCAGTTCGCCAGCCACTCGAGGGTAGCCGCGGCCGGCCAGGCGGCGTGATACCCGTACCCCTCGGTGACCTCCGCGAACACCGCTACGAAGCCCATCCCGCTCAGCACCCAGCCGATCGGATTCGACCTCTGATAGCCGACGACCAGCGCGCCGGCCAGGCCCAGCGCAACCGCGTTGAGCGGGTAGGCGATCAGGTCGGAAATCTCCTCGCGGCCGATCGAGAGCAGCAACGCGACCACGGACATCACGACGTTGAGCCCGAGGAACGACGCGGGGCCGATTCGTGGCATGCCCCGGATCGTGACAGCGGCGGCAGCGGAGCGACAACCGTGCCAGCACTCGTTCACGAACGCGTACCAGCCTGGATGCCCGGGAACCGGGCGCGGCGGCACCGTGACGGCATCCGATCCACCGAGTAGCCCGGAGCGCACCATGACCAGACCTCGCACCACCGCACTCGTCGCCGTCGCGATCTGCGCGATCGGCGTGCTGTACACCGCCGCCATGGCGCTGACCGGCGCGGTACTGTCGTTCGGCTGGGTGATCCAGTCAGCCATCCACCTCGGGGAGATGCTCGCGGTGGTCGCTCTGGGCCGGGCCGGTGCGGCCGGCGGGAGCCGGACCGCGCGGGCCGGCCTCGGCGCGGCGGCGCTGGGGCAGGCCGTGCTAGCGGCCGCAGAGGTGATCTGGGTCGACAGCCCGGGGCTCGGCGAGGTTCTGTTCGGTGTCGGCCCGATCTTGACCGCAGTCGGCTTGATCGGTGCCGGTGTGGTGATCGCGCGACGCTGGCAGCGCCCGGCGTGGCAAAGGTTCGCCCCGTTGGCACTGGGGATCTACATCGTCGCGGTGATGACCCCGGTCCTGATCGGATCCGGCGGTCCGCCGGCGCCGGCGGCGCTCTGGGCGCTCGTCGCCTGGGATGCACTGTGGGAGACGATCGCCGTCTCCGCGCTCGTGCGGCCCGCACGCCATGCTCGTTCTCCGAAAGGGCCTGGTGTCGGCACCGTCGATGAACACGTGGCTCGTGCTACTCACGGCACCTTCCATCCTCCGGGGCTGGGATGAGGCTGGACCACTTCGGTCGGGCCGCCGCGGGTTTTTCTGCAGTGGTCACGGGATCAGTACGATTCGTCCACGGTGTCCGCCCGCGGCGAGGGTTTCGTGGGCGTCGCGGATCTGCTCCAGCGGGTAGGTCTTCGCGACTCGCAGGCTGATCAGGCCGGTGCCCGCGTACGCGGCGAGCTTCGCCAGCCGTTCCGCGTCGGTGTGCCAGGCCAGATTGATCATCCGCACCTGGCGGCGAGCCATCGGGGCGGAGTTGAGCAACGAAACGAAGGCGCCGCCGTGCCGTACGGCGTCCGCCGCCCCGGCCGCCAGGTTGGCCGCGTCGATGGCGCCGTGGACACCGCCGGGAACCAGCCGGCGCACGGCCGGCACCAGGTCCTCGTGGCGGGAGACGAACAGGTCCGCGCCCGCCGTACGGACCAGTTTCTCGTCGCCTGGCCCGGCCTGGGCGACCACCCGCAACCCTCGCAGCCGGGCCAGCTCGATGGCGAACAGGCCCACGGCCCCGGCGGCGCCGGTGACCAGCAGCCACTGCCCGTGCGTGAGCGCCAGCGCGTCCAGCGCCTGATCGGCGGTGGTCGCGTTCAACCCCAGGGTGGCCAGCTCCACGAGATCGATGCCGGCCGGGGCGGGCGCGAGTTCCCAGTCCTGGAGCACAACGTACTGCGCCTGGGTGCCCAGCGACCTGTCCAACCGCTCCTGGGTGCCGACGACCGTGTGTCCGGCGGCAAATCGGGTGACTCCCGTACCGACGGCAGCGACGGTGCCGGCGACGTCCGAACCCAGACCGAACTGCTCCCGGGCGCCGGTGGCGCCGTACTGGACGTTCATGCCCGCACGGACCATGACGTCGGCGAAGTTCACCGACGCACCAGCCACCGCCACCAGCACCTCACCGGGGCCCGGCGCCGGCGTCGGCACCTCGACGACCTCGAGCACCTCGGGTCCGCCGAACTCTCTCACCACTGCTGCGCGCATCCGTTGCGCCCCTTTCGTCCTGCGCCCCCATGGTGGGTACGCGTCCCTGACGGTGGCCGATCGACCGGCGGCCAGGAAGGGGCGCCGTTACCTGGTTCCCGCAGGACCACGCTGGGCCTCCGGACGCGGCGTAGCGTCGCTCAGGTGGAGGCGACGATCGGTGAATTCCTGCGTACGCGACGCGAACGCATCCAGCCCGGTGCGGTGGGCCTGCCTGCCGGCGTGACCCGCCGCCGCGTGCCGGGCCTGCGCCGCGAGGAAGTCGCGCTGCTCGCCGGAGTCAGCCCGGACTACTACACACGCCTGGAGCAGGGCCGCACCGCGCACGTCTCCGACCGGATCCTGCACGCCGTCGCGCAGGCCCTCGGGCTGTCCGACGTCGAGACCGAGCATCTGCGCAACCTGGCCCGCCCCGCTCGCGCCACCACGCTGCCCCGCACGGCGGCAGCAATGCCGGACGAACCGCTGGTGCGGCTGCTGCGCGCGATCACGGATGTCCCGGCGCTGCTGATGAACGACCGCCTCGACATCCTGGCCGCCAACCCCGCGGCCGAGGCCGTCTTCGACGTCGATGGCATGCCGCGGCCCCGCAACACCGCGCGCCAGCTGTTCCTGCACCCCGAGGCCCGATCGCTGTACGTGAACTGGGACGCCGTCGCGGCCGAGACCGTGGCCCAGCTGCGCCTCGCCACTGGACGCCGGCCCCACGACCCCCGACTCGCCGCCCTGATCGGCGAGCTGTCCATCCGCAGCGACCCGTTCCGGCACCTGTGGGCCACCGGCGACGTCGGGGAGAAGCGGCTCGGCACAGCCCAGCTCCTTCACCCGGTGGCGGGCGCGTTGGAATTCGACTACCAGGTGCTGACCGTGCCCGCGCGCCCGGATCGGTCACTGATCACCTATCTGCCCCGCCCTGCCACCCCCACCGCCGAAGCCCTCGCAGTGCTTCTGAGCTGGGTCGCCGAGCAGCCGAGCCAGCCCGGTCGGGGGTCGACGACGGCACCTGGTCGGTCCTCGACCGGGAGAGGTTGATGCCGGCAGCTGATCGGCGATCCGGGAGCCTGGCGAGAGCTCTGCGCTGCCCGGAAGCGAGTGCCAGCAAGCGAACCCGCTGACCACCATCGACCCGTCCACGGCCAGCGGATCGAAATGCGCGTTGAACCGGTCTTCCCCATACGCGGTCAGCAACCCGGCCATGTGCCGATACGACATCACCGCGGCGATCAGCGCCACAGCGACCGATCCGCCGTAGCGGGCATCCGGTCTAAAGGATGTCTCGTGGTCTTTTAGCGGCCTGTTCGACGGCCTGGCTCTGGATGATTTCGTATTCGAGGGGGGTCAACCGGCCGAGGCGGTCTTGTCGGCGTCGGCGGTGGTAGGTGCGTTCGAGCCAGGTGACGATCGCGATCCGCAGTTCCTCGCGGGTGGTCCAGATGCGGCGGTCGAGGACGTTGTGTGGAGCAGGCTGACGAGGCTTTCCATCGCGGCGTTGTCGCCCGCGGACGTGCACAAGGGCTCGCTCTCGGAGAGCGAGCCCTTGTGACCGGCCAGCGGCCGGTCTCCGCGCACGGAGGTCGATCAGGTCGACCTCACGGTCACACCGGGGCTGTGTCCGCCTCGGGGTACCGGATCAGCGGCGTATTCGCGACGAAGCCCTCGTCCGTCCAGGTGAACGTCCGGGTGTGGGTGCCGACCTGGTAAAGGAAGTGCCGGACGGTGACCTTGCCGGGTTGCCCGTCGACCGGGCCGGTGCCGTCGATCAGCTGCACGAGGTAGCGGGAGCTCCCCGACGAATCGCTGGAGGTAATGAAGTCACGCACCTTCGGGTAGAAGGCGCCCTTCGAGCTGTTTCCCGAACCGCTCCACTTGAAGTAGAAGAGGTACTCATACGAGGCTGCGATCGTGCTCGTCCCCGAGGTGTAGCCACAGCCGATCGAGACGATCGCCTCTGGGGAGGACAACCCGGTGGTGCCCGAGACGTTGCCGAACTCCCGCAGCGTGATGTGGTAGGTCATGCCGTTCGCGGTGGCCTGTCCGTAGGCAGGGTTCTCCTCGCTGGGCGTGAAGTTGATCCGACCTCCCGGGCACGTGGTGCCGTCCTTCAGCACGGCCGCGGTCCACGGCAGGTCGATCGTCGCGTCGGCCCAGTTGAACTGGCTGGGCTGGCGGGTCGCGGACAGCGGCGGCTCGTCCTCGGCCGCGGCGGCCGCCGACGGCGCAAGAACCGCTAGCATGCCGACCGCAGTGGCCAGCAGCGCGAAGATGCGCGCGCGCACACGAATCACTTGTTTACCCCGATTCTCACCGGTCTCTCCGGTGACTCGGCCGAGGATGTCGAGCCTTCCCGCGCATTCCCAGGAAGCGTCGTCTAATTGACACTGTGGACAGTGAGCTGATTTCAGTTGGCCAGGATGAGGGTCTGAACGGCGTTGATCAGCGGTCCGGCTTGGTTGGGGCTGGAGCGGATCATGCGGTGGACTTTCCAGCTCTTCAGCTCGGCGTTGGCTCGTTCGCCGGGGCCGCGGAGGCGGGCAGGCGCGGTGTTGACGTCTTGGCCCTGCCGGGTCACGCGGAACGCGCCACCCGAGTCCGCGGCCACCACGATCAGGCCCGACTCCTCACGAACCGCCAGCCGCTGCCCGCCCACCCAGCCGAGCATGGCCAGGATGAGGCGGTCGTTGACCCGGCCGTGACAATCCAACGCCGCCAAACCGAAGGCCAACCCCGAGCGAGCACGATCGGGAACCAGGGCCGGCATGGGCAGCGGAGCCCGGCTCGGCCGCTGGCCCACCACCGCGGATTCTGGTCCAACCACACCGCCGGGAATCAGCGCCGGAACGGTACGAGTAGTCACCTCAAGCACCCCCGGCCTGCCGAGGGGCGCACCACTACTGGATCAGCGTGGTCAAGTGCGCTTGAGAACGAGTACGTCTGGAGTCGCGCATTTGCGACGAAACTGTGTCCGAGGATCAAGTCGCACCGTACGCACACGCAGCCGCATGGCAAGCCCGGCTCACAGTCGCGTAGCCGCTCGAGGTCCAGCAGTTCCGGCCGGCCAGCGAGCAATACACCTGCCGGCCCTCCGGACGGCCGGTCACCAGACCACAGTCCCGCGGGGAGGGCACATCCCCGACGCGGTCGCCCGTTCGGGTCCGGTCGACCGAACCCGAACGGGAACCATGCTGCTCGCCCTCAGGGATGCCCGGGCACTTCCCCACCGCTCCAAGAGGACTGTTGCAATACTGGTGAAAGGCGTCGCCGGCCCGGGAGAGGGCTCGGCCGAGGACGCTTTCGAGGTGGAGTTGCGGCGTACCGGAACCATCCTGACGGTGCCGGCCGACCGCACCGTGCTCCAGGCCGCGCGCGACGTCGTGCCGGACGTGTTGTACTCCTGCGAGGAAGGCTCCTGCGGGTCATGCGAGGCGGTCGTTCTCGCGGGCGAGCCCGAGCACCTCGACACCGTCCTTTCCGAGGCTGAGCGGGAGAAGAACCAGACGATGATGATCTGCGTCAGCCGATCGCGGAGTGGCCGACTGGTGTTGGACCTCTGACCGCTCGTCCTCCGCAGAAGAAGTCGCACCGGGGCGACTCGCCGGACGGGCTCATGGACTGCCCTGCGTGCGTCGCATGGCATCGACGAGAGCGGTTCGGGCGGGTGGCGCCGGTAGGGGTTGGAGGTTGTCGGCGGCGAAGGCTTGCAGCATGTACTCGACGTGCCGTCGCCAAGCGTCGGGTGCGGTGGTGGCGGTAGCGGCAACCACGCCGGCGTTGGCCATGAGCAACACGATCAGGTCATCGGGGTGGAAGTCCCGGCGGAGCCGTCCCGCCGTTTTGGCCCTGCGCACGAGAGCGACCCAGTCGCGAAACCCGCGGTTACGCCGGTGCTCCAGTTCATCGACGGCCGGATCGGACGCGGCGAAGGTCAGGGTGAGCAGGTCGGCGAAGCCACGGTCGCCGGATTGCATGGCGCACACCCGACGCACGTAGCCGCAGAATCCTTCCCACGGGTCCGGGTCCGCGAGGGCCTGCGCGGCTGCCTCGGCGTAGCCAGCCATTTTGTCGCTGAAGGCGGCCGCGATCAGCGAGGCCCGGTCCCCGAAGCGGCGGTGCACGGTGGCCTCGCCGACTCCCGCGCGCCGGGCGATCTCGTCGAACGGCACCTGTAGGCCGCACTCGGCGAAAGCACCCTGAGCGGCAACGACGATTGCCGTGCGGTTACGTGCGGCGTCGGTGCGTAGCGGCCGGTCACGCGGCCTCGACGTGGTCACACCTCAACGATCTCATAAGTGGAGCCGGGCCACCACTTCCGTGTTACGGTGAAGTGAAGGACAAGCTCCACTTATGCGGGCTGCGCGTACCGGCCAGCGGCGGCAGGCCGGCTATCGCCAGGTCATAGCGGAACTGCGAGGGCTGTCCTCACCGTCGTTCGGCTGAATCTGAATGGAGTTCGCCATGCCCACTATCGCCATCATCGGTGCCGGCCCCGGACTGGGGCTGTCGATCGCCAAGGTGTTCGGACGCAACGGCTTCTCCGTCGCGCTCGTCGCGCGGACCCAGGAGAAGCTTGACAGCCTGGCCGCGGAACTCGGCGAAGCCGGTATCGACGCCGCCGGGTTCGCCGCCGACATCATGGACCGGCCGTCCCTCACCACCGCGCTCGTCCGCATCAAAGAACGGTTCGGCCGCGTCGACGTGCTGGAGTACTCGCCCGCCCCGCACAACCCCGTACCCGGCATCACCATGGCCGGGCCGTTGGACGTGACGGTCGACAACCTCCAGCCCCAACTCGACTACTACCTCTACGGCGGCATCGCCGCGGCGCAGCAGGTACTCCCCGACATGATCGAACGCGACTCGGGCACCCTGTTGTTCACGACCGGCGGATCCTCGGTGGATCCGCTCGCCGCGCCACCCGAGTTCGCCACCGTCGCGGTCGGCGCCGCCGCTCTCCGCACCTGGACGCTGAAGCTGCACCAGGCAACCGCCGGCACCGGCGTCTACGCCGCGCACGTGCCGATCTTCGCCTGGATCGGAGCCGGCGGCCCCGAGACCCAGGCCGACGCCATCGCCCAACACTACTGGGACATCTACACGAAGCGAGATGGTGCCGAGCACCCGTACGCTGCCGCCTAACGCTCGCACGGCTCGGAGCCTTCGCGCTCAAAAGCTGACCCGACCACCACCAGCCACCCCCACACCACCCGGGCCAACCCGGCCCACTGGCGGGGCCAGGCCGGAGGCGCACCGGGGCGGCGGACCCTGCACCCTGACCGTCATCCCCACCAACGCAGCGACGGCAGCCCGCGGCCGAAGCCCACATTGCCGCCTCATCAGTCCGGGCGCCGCACGGGATCATCTCGTCGCTAACGACTACTGACCCCCGAGAGATCACTAGCGGACTCTCGGTGGGCCGGTGGCGGCAATGTGCAAAACGGCCCGTCCTGCTGCCGGTGCGTTTGCGCAGTTGACGCCAGCCCTGGACCCGCGATCCGAACGGGCTTCCGCGCGGATGATTCGGACCGGGCCGCGACCGGGTTCCCGGGCAACCGAGACATCGCCGCCGACCGCAATCCCGCCGCGCGCGCCAAGCAACCACGCCGGCCGACCAGCACCCGACACGCACTGGCCGACGCCCAGGTCGCCGCGATAGTGCGGACCGCCACCACGACTGGGAACGATCCCGAACTCGACGGGCTGATCCTGCGGATCCACCTCGAAATCGCCTGCCGTCGCGGCGGTGCCCTCGCGTTACGGCCCCGCCGACCTCGATACCCAACGGTGTGCCGTGCGGCTCCCCGAAAAGGGCGAAACGATCCGTGAGCAGCCCGTCTCGCCCACGCTCATGCGCGGCCTGGAACACCACCGCGACACCCGCGGCGACGGTGACCCGAACGCCCAGCTTCTGCGCTACCGCAACCGGCGGCCCATCAGCGCGCGGCGTTACGACCACATCTTCGACCGTGTCGGCCGCTTCCTGCCCTGGGTCACCGCCCACGGCATGACCGTCGAAGACCTCAGCGACCTCGACCTGTCCTACACCCCGCCACTCAGCTCGCCCTGGGACGCCGTCGAAGTGGCCGCGCAGCTCTGGAGCCGCCAGCACCGACCCGGCCACCGAGACGTTCGCGTGTGACCACCAGAGCTATCCGCGCGGTTCAGTGGGGGCACGCCGTGCGGCCAGCATGACCGCCACCAGCCCGAGTACGGCGAGTGCGGCGAAGGCCTCGGGGTAGCCGCCGAGTGGTCCCGCCAGCCAGGCACCGATGAACGGCGACACTGCCGTCGCGAGCATCATCGGGGCGTTGAACACGCCGTTGAGGCGGGCGAAGCGGGCGGTGCCCCACCGGTCGGACACGGCGGTGGCCGAGAGCAGTGTGGCCAGGCCGCGGGCGTTGCCCGCGATCAGGGCGACCACGATCAAGGCCGCATACGGTCCGGGCAGCACGGCGAACACACCGGTGGTGACCGCGCCGGTGGTGAAGACCGCGAGGGTACACGCGGTCAGACCGGTGCGGCGGACCAGCGGTGCGTAGGCGAGGCGTCCGAGGACCTGGCCGACGCCGCCGATGCCGAGCACCCAGGCGGCTGCGGTGAGGGAGTAACCACGTCCGTGCAGCAGCGGCACGAGGTTGATGACGGCGGCGTAGAGGCAGACCGTGTTCACGGTGAACGCCGCTGCCAGGACCCAGAACTCGAGCGGCCGCACGGGTCGACTGTTCGCCCGGGTGTCGTCGGTCGACGTCGTGTTCTCGGTCTGTTCGGTGTTCGGCCAGGCCGGCCGGAGCCCGAACCAGTGCGTCGGGACGGTCAGCACGGCGAGCACTCCCGCGAGCACCAGATACGTGGCTCGCCAGCATAGGTGCTGATCGAGCACTGCGGTCAGCGGCGCGAAGACGGTGCTGGCGAACCCGGCGACGAGCGTGATCGCGGTCAGTGCCCGGACGCGTCGAGGTCCGAACCAGACGGTGACGGCCGCGAACGCCGGGGCGTAGAGGACGCACGACATCGCGACACCGGCCAGGAGCCACCCGGCGAGAAACAGGGGGAACGACGGGGCGACCGCGAGCAGCACGACGGCGGTGACCGCCAGCGCTGAGCCGCCGGTCATCAGCCAACGCGGCCCGTGCCGGTGGATCACGCGTCCGACCGGGATGCCGACGAGGGCCGAGACGACGAGGCCGGCGGAGAACGCGGCCGTGATGGCCGCGGTGGACCAGCCGGTGTCGGCGGTGATGTCGGCGGCCAGCACCGGGAAGGCGTAGTAGAGGACGCCCCAGGAGACGATCTCGGTGAGGCACAGGACGCCCAGCGCCCAGCCCAGTTCTCGTCGCGAGGCGGTGCCGATCTCACGGCGGGAGGACAGGGCTGGACGCTGAGCCATCGGTCAGCGGGCGCCGACGGTCAGCTCGACGATCTGCGGGCTCGCCGGTGCGCCGCAGCAGCCACCGGAGGCCGCCTCGGGATCGTCGAACGCGCCGCTCCCGCCGCACACCCCGGTGTCGGGCAGGACCAGTTCGACGCGTGCGGCGGCCTCGTGGTCCCCGGCCAAAGCGGCGGTCACCGAGCGGACCTGCTCGTAGCCGGTCATCGCGAGGAACGTCGGCGCCCGTCCGTAGGACTTCATCCCGACGAGGTACAGGTCCTTCTCCGGGTGCGCCAGGTCGGCCGCGCCGGTGGCCCGGACGTCGCCGCAGCTGTGCAGGTTCGGGTCGACCTCGGCGGCGATCCGCACCGGCGCCTGCAACGTGGCGTCCAATTCCAGGCGCATCTCGGAGAGGAACGACAGGTCGGGCCGGAAACCGGTGAGCACGACCACGTAGTCGGCCGGTGCCAGCTCGACGCCGTTCTCGTCGGTGAGGACCGACCGGCCGTCGGCGACGGTGATCCGGTCGGTGCGGAACCCGGTGACCAGCTCGACGAAGCCCTTGTCGACCGCTGCCTTCGCGCCCAGCCCGAGGGCGCCGCGCTGCGGAAGCTCATCGGCGGCCCCACCACCGAAGGAGATCCCGGTGCCGCCACGCCGCACGACCCAGGAAATTCGGGTGCCGGGGTGGGCTTCGGCGAGCGCACCGAGCTGGATGACCGCGGTCATCGCCGAGTGCCCCGCGCCCACGACGGCCACGTGCTTCCCCGCGAACTGCTCGACCTGCTCGGGCGTCGGCGGAAGGTAGGTCACGAGGCCTGCCTCGACCGCAGCCCGTTCGCCCAGCGCCGGGAGACCATCGGCGCCCGCCGGGTTGGGGGCGGTCCAGGTGCCGGACGCGTCGATCACCGCGCGGGCGTCGATCCTCTCCTCCCGCCCGTCGGCGTAGGCGACGTGCACGGTGAAGGGCTGCTCGTCCCGGCCCGCGTCGACCAGCCGGTCGCGGCCCTTACGGGACACGCCGGTCACTCGTGCGCCGACGCGCACCACGTCGCCCAGCGCGGAGGCCAGGGGAGCGAGGTAGGACTCGATCCACTCGCCGCCGGTCGGGTAGCCCTCGGTCGGGGCGGTCCAGCCGGTCGGCTCCAGCAGACGCGCGGCGGCCGGATCGACCAGCTCGTTCCACCCGGAGAACAGCCGGACGTGCGCCCACTGGCTCACCGCATGCGCAGGCGACGGACCGGCCTCCAGGACCAGCGGCGTCAGACCACGCTCGAGCAGGTACGCCCCTGCGGCCAGCCCTTGCGGGCCTCCACCGACGACGACCACCGGGAGATCAGACACCACACACCTCCACCACATCGACGAACTTGAATACGATCAGCCTGCCGCTCGTATCGACATCCGTCAATCCGAGATGTCAGACTGGATGACATGGCCGCTACCTCAGTTCCGCTACCGCTGGCGTTCACCGCGTGCTGCTCGCCGGTCACCGGCGGAGCGCTCGACGAGGACGCCGCCGCGGCACTGGCCAAGGTCTTCAAGGCGCTCGGGGACGCGACGCGGGTGCGGCTCGTGTCCCTGATCGCCGCGTCCCCGGACGGAGAGGCCTGCATCTGCGACCTCACCGCGCCCGTCGGGCTCGCGCAGCCGACCGTCTCCCATCACATGAAACTGCTCGCCGAGGCCGGCCTGATCACCCGCACACAGCGCGGCAAGTGGGCTTACTACCGCATCGTCCCCGAGGCGCTGGCTGCTGCTGCTCGCGCACTCGCGCCGGTGGAGGCCACCGCGTCGGCCTGAAGATCACCGGCCGTCCTGCCCGGGCGTCCAGCCGGATGCACCAGATGACCGCTCGCGGCGGTAACTGAATGTCACTTCCGATTTACACCGGGCACAACCGAGCCCATGCGGAACGAAGCTGGGTGCTTCCGACTACCGGACGGTGCCCGCATCACTTCCAGCGACAGCGACCGGGTCCGGATGAACGTCGCAATCCCCGGCGACGACCACGTTGCGGCCATCACGAGGGCCACAGCCATTTCCTGACCCGGCAGCAGCTCGCCCGGGCCAAGCGCGCCGCCGCGGATGTCGGGGCGCAGATGATCAGTCAAGCGCTCGGGCAGGCGTTCAAGCGACCGATCCGGTCCCGCGGATCGTCGATGGTCAGTGTCCGGATGACCTATCGGCCGAAGCCGTTCTTCCCTGCTCCGTTGCCTGGCATCAACGAGGAGAACCTCGTCCGGATCCGGCAGTGCGCCGGCTGCCGAGTGCGGTACGCGGTATTCGGGGAGCACCGGTTCTGCCCGGCCTGCGGACCACTTCCGCCCGAGGTCGTCGCTCTCGACGCACTGGGGGCCACTAGCACCGCCCGTTTCGGCCAGCGACTCACTCTCACCGAAGCCGACTGCCGGCGAGCGATCGCAGACACCACGGCCTTGTGTGACGCGATCACAGCGCTAACGGCGCCGCCGCCTTAAGTCCGAGACCGAGGCTCAACCAGATGGCCTGCTCAGTGGGCCGTTCAATATCGCCGACAGCAGCCGGACCTGATCACCGGACCTTGACCTGGGCCACCCTGTCCGGCCCGACACTCGCGATCGCTGGATTCAGGCGGAGAGCCACGCGCGGGCTCGATCGAGCAACTCGCGCGGTGTCGTGGTGTCGACCTCGGCGGCGAGGTCGGCGATCGTCACCACGCGCAAGGACTCCCGCCAGGCTCGATCGGCCGAGTCCATGACCCGTGCGATCGGGCACGGGGTCGCACATCGCTCCGGTGGTACGGCCATCGGCCCGCGCCGACGCACCTCCGTGCACCGGAACGCCGGCTGCGGCCCGTCGATCGCCTCGACGACGTCCAGCATCGTGATCTCGGCCGCGTCTCGGGTCAGCCGATAGCCGCCGGACTGCCCCTGCGTCGAGCGCACGAGCCCGGCCTTCGACAGCAACTGCAGCTGTTTGGCCAGGTAGCTGGGCGATACGTCGTGCAACTTCGCCAGCTTCGCCGCCGGCACCGGCTCGCCCGCCCCGCAGAGCACGACGCAGCAGTGCAGCCCCCACTCGACCCCGCCGGACATCTTCACCGCGCCAGCCTACTTGACACGGACAAAGTTTGTCCGAGTACGATCACGGACAAGAAATATCCGAGTTGAGGGGCTGAAGATGCGCATCGTCGTCGTCGGTGGAACCGGACTCATCGGGCCAAAGTGGTCGCATTACTGCGAGACCACGACGTGGTGACCGCCGCGCTGGAAACCGGCGTCGACACGACCACCGGCGAAGGTGTCGCCGACGCGGTCGCCGGAGCGGACGTTGTCATCGACGTGACCAACCGCGCGGTGTTCGACCCCGAGGTCGTGATGGATTTCTTCACCACGTCCACCCACACCTTGCTCGACGCCGAACGCCAGGCCGGGGTGCGTCACCACGTGGTGCTCTCGATCGTCGGCGTCGACCGGCTCTCCTACCCGGGCTATTTAGACGCCAAGAAGGCGCAGGAGCGGCTCGTCGCCGACTCGGGCGTCCCATTTACGACCGTGCGGTCCACCCAGTTCTTCGAGAACCTCACCGCCATGGGCACAGGCGCGGCCCAGGGCGGCGTCATCGTGCTCCCGACCGCAGACCTGCAGCCGATCGCCGCGGCCGACGTCGCCACCACGGTCGCCGATGTCGCCACGTCCGCCCCGCTCAACAGCGTCGTCGAGATCGCGGGTCCCGAACGCGGAGCATTCACCCGCTTAATCGCACCGGTCCTCGCCGCTCACGGCGATCACCGGCCCGTCAGATCCGACGCCGCGGCCGGCTACTTCGGCGTCCCGATCGTGCCGGACTCACTCGTCCCCCTCGGTCCGGCCCGTCTCGGCCGGACGACCTTTGAAGACTGGTCCACCACAACTCTGGAGACAACGTGAACGTCCAGCCCCGCCTCAACCTGCCGAAAGCAGCACCCCAGGCAGCCCGAGCCCTCTACACCGCCGAACAAGCCATCCGGACCTCCCCGCTCGACCCGACCATCCGCGAACTGGTCAAGCTGCGCGCCTCACAGATCAACCACTGCGTGCACTGCGTCGACCTGCACACCCACGAAGCGCTCGAACTCGGCGAGACCCCGAACCGCATCTACCAACTGGTCGCCTGGCGCGAATCGGCCCTGTTTACACCGGTCGAACGGGCCGCACTCGAATACACCGAGGCCGCCACGACCCTCAGCCCCCACGGCGTCAGCGACGAAATCTGGGCCGGCGTCCGCAACGTCATGACCGACGAAGAACTCGGCGCGCTCGTCGTCCAAGTGGCGCTGATCAACGCGTTCAACCGCTTCGGCGCCCCTCTGCAAATGCCCGCGAAGATCCGCGCGACGTAAGACGGCCTCACGGACGCCAACCCTGGTCCGGCTCGGTCCAGCGGGGCCAGGCCTCCGTCCGGCGAGAGTCCGGCATCGACAGTCGTCAGCGAGGAGGCGCATCGACGCGAGAAGGGGGCGCCAGCGCGGCAGCCAGCTCGGAGCGCGCGGTTATGCCGAGCGTGAGGAAGCTGTGGAGCTAGGGTGTCGACCTGACCGGTAAGCGCGCCTTGATCACCGGCGGCACCTCCAGGATCGGTGTCGAGACGGCCCGGACGCTCGCCCGTCGAGGCGCGCGGGTGGTGCTGGCCGATCCGCGACGCCGGCTGCCGCGCCGCGAATCTCATCGCGGCCGAGACCGACAATCGAGGTATCCAGGTACGGGCACTGGAACTCACTGACCGCGGCTCGATCACGGCATTCGTCAATGGGCGGTCCGGCCCGCTGCACCTACTCGTCAGCAGCGCCGAGGCGATGGCGAGCCCCCAGCCAACACGTTTCGCGGGTGGGATGCACGATTCTTAGCCATTTACCTCGGGCACTTCGTACTCACCGTCGGACTGCGCCCCGCCTTGGTCGCGGCACGCGGTGCCCGGGTCGTTGCGGCCGGTTCGAGCACGCACCTGTTCTCGCCGATGGTTTTCGACGACATAGACTTCGACTTCCGTCCGTACGACCCCATGCTGGCCTACGCGCAGTCCACAACCACCGTGAAATTCTTCGCGGTCCGTGCCTCCGCACGCTGGGAATCCGATGGGATAACGGTGAACGCGTTCAACAGCGACAAGCCGCCCGCGCAGGGCGCCGCGACCACCGTCGGGCATCGCCGGCCTGAGCAACCCGCCGGCCTGGCCGCGTCGGTCGCCGCCTATTCACTGGATCCCGAGAACGCCCAACGGCTATGGCGACTGTCCGCCGCCCAGCTCCGATGAGCGTCCCGGACGACGCCCTCAATGCTCTGCTTCGAGACCTCACCGACGGCCGAGGGCGCGTGCTCGTCGTGCCTCCGGATGACGATCTGCGCCCCATGGCACAAGCCGGGCGTGACGCCGGCTTGCTCGTTGTCGACCTGCTGCCCGACCCACAGCTCCGCGCGTTCGCACTCGGCCCGCTCATCCGCGGGCTCCGTCGGGTCGGTCACCCGCCCGGTGTCCCGCTGATGGGCGCCGCCGGGCTTCCCGTCCGCACGTCCCGCCGACTCGTTCGTGCCATCCGGCGACAGGTCCACGAGCTGGACGGGGTTCTGCTGGTTGCACATGACGAAGAGTCGTTGGATGCGGTCACCCGGCAGTGGCTGGATACCGCGGCGCACGCCGAGGACGACTCCCCGGCGTGGATCGTGCGGACCTCCGCGGGACGCAGTGAGTTGCCCTCGGGGCACATCGAGCAGCTCGACAGCCGGGAACTGCTCATCGCGCGCCTGCTCGCCGCGTCGGATTTCGCGCTTACCGCCGATGAATTGGCCGAATTGAGCGACGAGACCCCCCGGACCTGCCTGTCTGCTGCTGATGCACTGTCCGAATGCCGGATCGCCGCGGTCCACGACGGCCGCTACGTGCTGCGCAACGCCTACCACCGTGAGGTGTTGAACGCGGAGCTTCCGCCGTCCATACGATCCGCTCTCGAGCGAGGTGCACTGCGCCTGGCGCGCCGACGGACCGGCACTACGACGCTGTCCGCCGAGCGCGCGATGTCGTCTGCTCGGCCCCGCGATTCCGTGGCGATCAGCATCCTCACCGAGGCGATGGACGAGCTCGTCGACGTCGAACCCGAGGCGGCGGCTGACTACGGCAACGCTGCGGTGGCGCTCTTCACCGATCCCGATGAGCAGCTCACCGACCTGGCCTGGCGGCTCCTGCCGTTGTTGTGGCAGACCTCCCGCGTCGACGAGGCCAGGCTGCTGGCGAAGCGGGTGTTCGCCGAGAGCGGCCGCGCCGAAGTCGAAGCGCAGGTGCTGCTCTGGCTGGCCCGCCTCGAAGGAACACCCCAGCGAGCCCTGGAGCTGGCCACGACCGCGCTAGCCATCCCCGGGGTCCCCCTGACGATCCGCGCGCGTTTGCACGGTGTCCGAATGCGGTGTCTCTCGACCCTCGGCCGAGTTCATGATGTCGACGCCCAGCTGCCGGCGGCACTGGCAGAAGCTCGGGCCAGTGGTGACGACGAAGCGCTGTCGCGCCTCCAGACGTGCGACGCGATTCGGCATTTCTACCGGGGCGAGTACACGCGATCGGCTTCGCTGACCGCGCTCGCCGATGCGACCTGGCGCCGCTCTGGTGCCCCGACGGCCGAGTGGATGCCAGAGATGATCTGGAGTCCGCACCTCACCACCGTGCTCGGCGATCCCGACGAGGGTCTGCGACGCGTTCACGGCCTGCTCGACGACCTCGCGACGGCCGACCAGCCCCTGGCTACTCAGTTCCTGCACGGCGAGCGGGCGCTCGCGCATCTGGCTCTCGGCCATTTGGACGACGCTCAAGACGCCGCGGTTCTCGCGGCGACCCAGTCGCAGCGAGAGTGGGGTGTCCACGACCGACTGCAGGCCATCGCCTTCTCGGTGAGGCTCAAAGTCGCCCTGCACCAGGGCGCCCTGGCGGAGTTCGACGAGTTGCGCGCGGTCCTCGACCGCTCGCACGTCGAGGCGGGAAGCGAGGCCGAAGGCCGCCGGGCCTGGTGGTACTTCCTGCTGGACGACGCGCAGGGATCGATCGCGCCCGATCGTCGCTCGATCGACCCTGACACGCTGTCGCCGCTGCCCTGGCTGGATCCGGCCGACGAGGTGCTGATCGGCCGGGCCCTCCGCATCAACGGCTACGAGCGGGCTGGCCAGGATCTCGTCGACCGGGCCGCCGCACGCCTCGACGGCAGCGGCAACCACGTACTGGCGGTGACCGTGGCCGATCATCTCCACGGAGTAGTACGAGTGGACGCGAGCTCGCTCGAACGCGCACGCCACGGCTGGCACCTGCTCGGGCGACCGCTCCTCGAAGCGGCTGCGCTGTCCGACCACGGAGCAGTCCTGCTGGGCGCGGGAGACACCGCCGGGGCAGCGCTGATGGAAGAGGCCCACGGTCGGCTCACCGCGCTGGGAGCGCAGCGGGACGCATGGCGGATCCGATGGCATCTCGGCCTTCACGGACATGTGATCGTGCCGGAGCGAACCGGTGCTCCGACGCTCACTCCTACCGAACGCCGGATCGTCGACAGCGCCGCGCGGGGTGGCTCGGTGCGCCGCATCGCGTCCGAACTCGGCTTGTCGCCGCACACGGTGACGACTCACCTCCGTCACGTCTACACGAAACTGGACATTCGATCCCGGAAGGAGCTGAACGAGTGGGTGCGCGCCCGATGATCCGAGCAGAGCTTCTGGAGTCCGGTCGCGCGGAAACACTCGCCGCGCTCGCCCAGGCCCTGTCGGAGCTCCGGACCGGGCGCGGGGGCGTGGTGATCGTCGAAGGCCCAGCCGGGTCGGGGAGGACGACGCTCCTGCGAGTCGTCGACGAGGCGGCTGACGCCGCCGGCATCACGCGGGTCGACGCCGGTCCGGGGCTTCCGCTCTCGCTCTACGGTCTGGCGAGGTCACGCCGCCGGACCGCGGAGTCCAGCGAGCCTCACGGTGCGATCGTCGTCTGCATCGACGACGTCGAACACTGCGACGCGACTACCCGACGAGTGGCCGAGCTGGCTCCGTCGTCGCTCGGAGACACGGCCGTGCTCTGGGTCGTCGCCGGCGACTCGATCGGCCCCGGCATCCGGGCGCACCCGGCCGACCGGCGGTACCGACTCGGCGAGCTGTCCCGCGGCGACGCCGAGACGCTCGCGCTCCGGGTCCGCAGCGGCGCCGCACCCCGAGTCCTGGACACGGTGCCCCGCTTTCCCCGGTACGTCATCGAGACCGCCAAACGCGACACCGGCCGGGGATGGCCGGAAGCGCTGCTGGACGACCTGCCGCCCGAACACCACCCGGCACTGACCGCAGCCGCTGTCCTGGGCCTCAGTTTCTCCCCGGAGGACCTCGCTGCGGTCCTCGACCGGCCGATCGGGGCGATCGTGGCACCGCTGCTCGCCGCAGTGGAGATCGGGGTGCTCGTTGACGACGGACCCGACCTCCGGTTCAGCCATCGGGTGGTGCAACGGATGTTCGCTGCCCCAGGTGCCGACGACGATCTCGTCTCCCGAGCCGTGACGACGCTCGTCCGGGATGAATCGGTCACCCGGCTCGTCGCCGTACTCCGGGAGCAGGGGGTCCCCGACCTCGCTCCGGCCGTTCTGCGCGATCTCTCGACACTGGTCGCACGGCGCGACCTGCCGACGGCCGCGCTCCTCGCCCGGCGCGAGGCCGCGGCGGCCCGATCGCCGGCGGACATCGACGAGGCGACTGCGCGCGCCATGTCGTACTCCGTGCAGTCCGGCGACCCGGCTGCGGCCGCGGAACTGGTCGCACGGCTCGGTGAAGACCACCCGCCGGCGGCGAGCTTCGCGCTCGCCGAGCTGTTCTTCTCCTCGTGGACCGAGGCCGCCCAGGATCTGGCGGAGCGGGCACTGAGCCGACCTGCGACCGCGGACCAGCACGCACGGCTGGAGGCCGTGCGGATGATCTGCCGGGCTTACCGAAACCTGTTCGATCCCGACGAGATCGCACAGGTCACAGACCTGGCCGCCGGCGCGGCCGACGCCCGGACGACCGCGCTGGTCGACCTCGCGCGAACGTTGAGTGTGAGCGCGCAAGGCGATCTCGTCGAGGCGTTGCGGCACGCCTCGACCGCGAGCGAGATCCCCACGGACCGAAGCCACGGACCGGAGTGGTGGATCGGATCGATCTTCCGGGCGAAGTTGCTCGCCGATCTCGGCCGACTCGACGAAGCCATCCATGTCCTGGATACCTGCGCACACGAGGCCGAGCGCCGAAGCCACGTCTTCGCTGTCCCGCCGCTGCTCATGGTGCGGGCGACCTGCGAGATCGAGGCCGGCAGGCTGACCGACGCCGCAGCCGGCCTCCGGGCCGCCCGCCAGCTCGGGCACCTGATCGGGCCGCCCGGCCGGATCGAGACCAACACCGTCAACTTGCTCGTCCGCATCGCCCATCTGCGCGGGAACACGTCGGATCTGAACGAGTTCCGGCCCATCCTCGAGCAACGGTTGGCCGCCGACAGCGCGCGACGCGCGACAGCGGCGGTCGGCCTTCTCGTCGCCGTCGAGGCGACGTCCGCCGATGAGGTCGCGGAGTGGGCCCGGCTCGCCGAAGGACTCGACGGACACTCTCGTTACGCGATCGCGCGGGGTGTCACCGACGAGATCCTGCGTCTGCGGATCCTGGTGCGGCACGGCCTCTCGGCGCACGCGAGCCAGTTGGGCACCTTCCTGACCGAACTCGCCTCGCGCACCGACGCTCCGCTGCCGAACGCCGCGGCGCTCCACGCGGACGGGGTGATGGCGCGGCGAGCCGAAACGTTGCGAGCCGCCCGCGAGGCCTACCGCGAGCTCGGGCGCCCGATGCTCACCGCGCAGGCGTCCGAGGACCTCGCAGACGCGACGGCCGACCCGGCCGAGCGCGCCGAGGCGCTGCGTGAGGCCCGGGCGCAGTGGTTCGCGTGCGGCGCGTACCGCGAGACAGCACGGATCGACAAGCTGCTCCGCTCCTCTGGCCTACGCGCCGTCACCGCCGCTGAGCCGGAACTGGGGTTCGGACTGACGCCGAGCGAAGAACGCGTCGTACGCGAAGTCCTCGCCGGACGCACCAACCGGGCGATCGCGAATGCGCTGTTCCTCTCCCCCAACACGGTGGCGGTCCATCTGCGTCGGATCTATGCCAAGACTGGTGTACGCAACCGCGCCGAGCTCGCGGAGTTGGTGCGAAACAGGGATGAGTACTAGCCGCGAGGTCGAGGTGATGTGCGGCGGCGACAACATGCTTAGCGTCGACGTATGCCCTCTGTACAGCAGCTTTCCCCCGCCGCGCCGGACAGCGGCGCAGCGGACACCGTGACGTCGCCGGACGACACGAACGCTCCGACGAAGCCTCCGGCCGAGGCGGAGGACGCACTCGTCTTGTGGCTGCGGCCGCCCGTATGGTGACCGACGACACTGCGTTCGCCTTCGACACCGATCAGGTGACGCCGCGTGATCGCGTCGACGCCTTCCGGGCTCTGCTCGTCGACGCCACGGCCCCCTCCACCATCGTGCTCGACTCGTCGTCCGGGGGATCTCCCTTCTCCGCGAAGATCCAGTCCTGGGGCCTGGGTGCGGTTCAGGTGCTCCACAACCGCGCCTCGTTCCGTCATGAATTCCTTCGGACGCCACGTCAGGTCAACAGCGGCGCTCACCCGGTCATCTCGCTCGCTTTCCGCGGCAACGCCGGAGGTAGGCGCTCGCAGTTCGGCGTCGAGCGGGCCGTGTCGCCGAGCACGTTGTCGCTCCTGGATCTGTCCGAGCCCTACCGATTCTCGGTGGCCCCCGACAACAACGGGCATGCGTTGCACGTTCCGACCGAGGCGCTCGACCTACCGCCCGCCATCGTCCGGCGGGCCGCGCTGCGGCTCGAGCGGAGCCCGCTCTACGACCTGATGCTCACCCACGTGATCTCGATCGGCCGCGACCACAGGCTGGCCGCAGACGCCGAGGTTTCAGCTGCGGTCGGACGGTCGACGATCGCGCTGACGCGGGCACTGCTGATGTCGGCCGCGGACCGCGCGGACGAGCCTTCCTCGCTGGTGGTGCAGGTACGGGCGTACGTCTCGCACCATTTCACCGACCCGGGCATCGGGCCGGCGCGGATCGCGGCCGCGCTCAACGTCTCGGTCCGCCACCTCCATCAGACGTGTGCGCGGGAGTCGGTGAGTATCGAGCAACTGATCATCCGGTCGCGGCTGCGCGCCGCGCGGACGGCCTTGGCCGACCCGGGGCGGCGCCGGGAGCCGATCGCGGCGCTCGCCCAATCCTTCGGATTCCGCAATCCCGCGCACTTCAGTCGGCGGTTTAGGACCGAATACGGCGTCACGCCGTCCCAGTGGCGAGCCGAGAACCACTGGCGGGCCGAGAACCAGTCGGCGTCAGGCGTCAGTGAGTTCTAGGCCACCGGCGGCCAAGGCCGCGGCGAGCTGCCGCCGATCGGTCAGACCGAGCCGCGGAAAGATCCGGTACAGGTGTGCGCCGACCGTGCGATGCGAGATGAACAGGCGTTCGCCGATCTGCCGGTTGGTCAACCCCTGCGAGGCCAGCACCGCGATCTGTAGCTCCTGCGGTGAGAGCTGCTCACCGGGGCTCGGGCGGCGGCGGTTGCCCACTTCCCCGCTGGCCCTCAGCTGGCTGCTCGCCGTCTCCGCCCACGGCCGCGCGCCGAGCCGGTCGAACGCGTCACGAGCAGCACGCAGGGGTTCACGGGCGGCCGTATAGCGTCGTTGGCGGCGAAGCCACCGGCCGTGGTGCAGCTGCAGTCGTGCTCGGATCAGCGCGACTCCGGACGGCAGCGCGGCGATTCCGTCGGAGTACGCCTGCTCGGCTGACTCGTCCGAGGCGAGTACCGCGGTGGCGTAAGCGTGCGCCGTCCGCATCATCTCCGAGGGCAGCAGTCCGGTCAGGCGTGGCAGTTCGCCGAGCAACTCCCGCGCGTGCTCCACGGTTCCGGCGAGAACCGCGGCGTCGGCCAAGTCGGGGACGAGCAGCCAACGACTCACCGAGTGGTGATGCGGATCGGTGGGGTCGAACACGCTGGCGAGAATCGCGTAAGCCTCCGTAGCGCGTCCGTCCTGGAGCGCGAGCAGCCCGTCGGTCTGTCGCACGATCGCCGCCGCGAACGGCATCCCGTCGAACATGCTGCTCGCGCGGACCTCCTGAGCCCGCTGGGTGGCGGTTTCATGGTCGCCTCGCATGGCCGCGATCAGCCCGGCGGACGCCCCCAGGCCCAGTGAGGCGATGGTTTCCCCGGTCTCGCGGGCCAACTGCAGGCCCTCCTCGGCGTCAGCGCGGGCACGGTCGAGCTGACCGAGGTAGAACCGAGGCCAGGCACCCGCCAAGGTGCGAGCCAGCAATCCGAGCCGGCCTTGTGAACGAAGCGCCGCCGCAGCCCGGGCCAGGTAGCGGGTGCTGCCGGTGAACTCGCCGATGACCATCGCGCCGGACCCGAGGAAATGCGTCAGGCGACCGTCGGCCGAGCCCGGGCTGACCGTGTTCAACCCGCGGATCACTTCCGAGCCGTGGAGGTACGGCTCGGCGTACGCACGAATGATCACCGCGTGCGGCGACGCCGGGTCCGGCCGCCATCTCGCCAGTTCCGCGGTGATCTTCGCCCGGGTGGACCGATCGGCATCCTGGAAGAAACAGCGGGCCGCTGCTCTCCAGAGCAGGTCCTCCGCGACTTCCCGAGCCCCGGCGTCGAATGCCCCACCGGCCGCGATCGTCATGTCGGAGATGCGGCGATGCGGCTCGTCCGGCTCGAACGCCGCGCTGTCGGACATGATCAGCAGGCGGGCGCGCTCCACCGGACCGACCACGGACAGATTGGCACGGGCCAGCAGGGCCTGAGTCCGGTGCCGGTCGCTGAGCTGACTCGAGAGCTCCGCGGCCAGCACCAGGGCGGTGGTCCGGCGCTGCGCGTCACGCATGAGCTCGGCCGCCCGCCGCAGCGCCTGAACGGACGCCGCGAGACGCCCGAGGGATCGCGACTGCTCCGCGAAGTCCACCAAGCGGTCGGCCAGCTCGTCGTCGCATCCGATGGTCGCTGCCGCCTCGTGCACGAGTCGACTCTCGATGTCGTCACTCAGCACAGCGGCGAGAGTCCGGTGGATGGCGTGCCGCTCGGCGGCTGACGCCTGCTCGTAGATTGCCGAGCGCATCAACGGATGCCGGAATTCGATCGTGTTCCTGTCCACGCTGACCAAGTCCGCATCGAGGGCCTCTTGAATGGCGTCGATACCCACGGGCTCACCGGTCAGCTGGCCGGTGGCTTCCAGCAGCCGATCGGTCGGGGCAGTGGGCGCGGCCGCCAGCACCCGCAGAAACGTCCGGCCGGTCGGGCTCATGGTGGTGGTGCGATCAGCGAATGCCGTCTCCAGCCGCCGGGTCAGCGGCAGGTCGTCCGGTCCGAGCGGCGCATCCGGTGCCGCCTTGGGAAGCTCCACGAGTGCGAGCGGATTGCCCGCGGCCCGTTCCAAGATGAGTGTCCGCAGCGGTGCGGCCAGGTCACGTCCGCTCGCGTCGAGGAGGTCGGCGGCCGCGGTTGGCGCGAGCGGCTCGAGGTGCATTTCGGGGAAAGCGGGCTCCGTCGATCGCGATGCGGCGAGCACCACGACGGCGTGGGCGCTGACCCGGCGGGCCACGAAACCCAGCACGTCCCGGCTGGACGAGTCGACCCAATGCATGTCGTCGATCAGCAGCAGAACGGGCTGACGCTCGGCGGCCTCGGCGAGCAGTTCGAGCACGGCCAGCCCGACGCGGTAGACGTCGGGCATGGCCTCAGCACCACCGAACAGGCCGCGTAGCACCATCCGGTGCGTTCCCGGCACGGTGTTGATCCGGTCGGCCATCGGTTGCAGCAGCAGTTGCAGCGTGGCGAACGGAAACCATCGTTCGGGCTCGGCGCCGGCGGCCGACAAGACGGTGAGGTTCTGCTCGGCGGCGGCGGTCGCACCGACGGACCGCAACAGTTCCGACTTGCCCACCCCGGCCGCACCGCGGATCAGCAGGGCAGCGCCCCGACCCTCGGCCGCCTCGGACAGCATGACGCGCAGGACGTTCAGCTCGGCGTCTCGCCCGAAGATCCGATGGCCACGGGCTGGGGCGTCCACCCGATGTGAAACCGCGTTTCCGTACACGATCACGACGTTCGCAGAGCCGACCGCACGCCGCGCCGGATTTGCCTCTTGAGCCGGATTTCTCCGCAGCCTGGGGAAAGACCTGTGCAGTGTGGGTCAAACGGCGAGCGCGAGAAGGCTCTTCGCCGTCGCCACGACCGCTTCCTCCGCCGACCGCGGCTTCCAGCCGAGCACGGTCCGGATCCGCTCGATGCGGTACGCCTTCGCGGGCGCCTCCGGCCCGGGCGCCTCCCCGGCCGGGAGCCGGTCCGCGCGCTCCGGGAATCGACGACGGAGGATGTGAGCGATTTCGAGGTAGCTGCACTGCGCTCCGGCGAACGGGTCGTCGGTGGCCTCCGAGGTGCACAGGAACCGTTTTCCCGCGGCGTCCGGTGCGGTCATGGCCCGGATGTGCGCATCCGCGACGTCGCGCACGTCGACGACGCCGAACGACGCGCGGGGCACGGTCGGCATTGCGCCGTTCAGCATGGCTTGGACCAGGCCGATCGACGTGGAGTAGTCCGGTCCGAGGATCGGGCCGAAGATGCCGGTCGGATTGATCACGGCGAGTTCGACGCCGGCCGCAGCCGCGTAGTCCCAGGCCGCACGCTCCGCGATTGCCTTCGAGCGGATGTAGGCCGGCAAGTCGTCGGTGGGATCCGTCCAGTCCGACTCGTCGTACGGCCGGGTCAGCGTGGTGCCGTACCCGATCGCGGCGAACGACGAGGTCAGCACGGTTCGGCGGGTACCGGCCGCGTGGGCGGCGCGCAACACCCGGAGCGCGCCGTCGCGCGCCGGAGCGATGACCTCGTCCGCGTCCGACGGCTCCCCGGCCGGGAACGGAGACGCCACGTGCAGCACGTACTCGCAGCCGTCGACGGCCCTCGCCCACCCGGTATCAGCGGCCAGATCGGCCTCGACGAACGTCAGCGCAGCGCCAGGCCGGGCCACCATCGCCCGGACGTCGTCGACCCGGCGCAGCGACCGCACCGTAGTCCGCACGCTGTGCCCGGCGTCGATTAGCCGGACCACCGTGTGCGCGCCGACGAAACCGCTACCGCCGGTGACCAATACTTGTGCCATCGATCTCACCTCAACTCGGACGCGGCCCGGGTGACCGCGTCGATCGCCTGTTCTTCGGCTCCGCGGTCACCGTGTTCGCGGGCCCGCCACAGCAGCACCTTCGCGTCGAGGTACCGCTGTCGGCTGCGCAGCGTCTCGATCTGCTCGGCCAGCTGGGCGGCGTGTTTCTCGAACAGCTCGGCCTGCTGCCGTGCGGCATCCGGACCATCCGACATTCCTCGCAGGTAGGCGCGCATGTCGGCGATGCCCATACCGGCAGTGCGGAGGCAGGCCAGCGCTTCGATCGCCTGCGCGGTGTCCTCGTCGTAGCGGCGATGCCCGCTGCTCTCGTCCCGCGGCACCGGCGCGATCAGCCCGATGCGCTCGTAGTAACGGAGGGTCGCCTCGGACAGCCCGCTCCGGCGCGCGACTTCCTGGATCGGAACCATGCCCTGAGTCTGCAGAAGTTGAAGCGCTTCAGGTCAAGGCACGGCCACGGTGAGCAGCACCACGGAATCCTCCAGGGCGACCAGCTCGTGCCGCTCCTGGGTGATGACCGCGAACTCGCCGGCAGTTAGAAGATCCGGCGTGCCCGGCGGGCCGCGAGTTCCGACTCCTCGACGAACGTCAGCATCGGTGCACCCGGCGGACAGAGCAACGTCACCAGGAACCGCAGCCGAGTGCTGTCGCTGTGGTTGCCGTCCTGGTAGTGGATGACGTCTCCGCCGGGCTCGAAGAAGGCCTCACCGGCGCGGATCACGCGCTCGGGTTCGCCTTCGAGCTCGAAACGCATCTCGCCCTCGAGTACGTAACCGAAGGCAGGTCCGGGGTGGCGGTGGGGCGCGGCACCAGGGTGGCCCGGCGGATACTCGATGGTGAAGGTGACGCCTTCCGCGTCGGCCGGCACGAAGGGCGGCTGCACCTTCTGCAGGACGGTCAGGGGGTTCTGGGCTGCCTCATCAGTCATGACGACAACGCTAGGAGCGCCCAGTGCGAATCCAGTGACGCGTCACATCGGGAACTCCTTCGGCGTCTAACCCACAGGGTCACCAGCGCCGACGGATGCGGAGCACCACCATGGCAGAGCAGGTACGGCACCGCGTCGTGATCGTCGGCGCCGGTTTCGGCGGCCTGTATGCCGCCCGGACACTCAAGCGGGCTCCGGCGGACGTCACCATGATAAACGGGACCAATCCCCATGTCTTCGAGCCGCTCATCTACCAGGTGGCCGCCGGCATCCTGTCCCCCGGCGAGGTCGCCGTTCCGGTGCGGGAAGTCGTCCGGCGCCAGAAGAACACCGAGTTCGTGCTCGGCACCGTCACCGACGTGGACCCGGCGGCCAGGAACGTCACGATGCCCGCGTCCGACGGCGCGTCCACTTACCAGGTCGACTATGACACGCTCATCGTCGCCGCCGGCGCCACGCAGTCGTACTTCGGGCACGACGAGTACGCCAACCTACGCCCCGGGCCTGAAGACGGTCGACGACGCGCTCGAGATCCGCGGACGGGTGTTCAGCGCGTTCGAGATGGCCGAGCTCAGTACCGACCTCGCCGAGCGGGACCACCGGCTGACGTCTGCGATCGTCGGTGGCGGCCCTACCGGCGTGGAGATGGCCGGACAGATCGCCGAGATCGCCCACCGCACGCTCCCCGGTCAGTACCGGCACATCGACCCGCGCCGGGCGCGCATCGTCCTGCTCGACGCGGTCGATCGGGTCCTGCCCACCTTCGACCCACGGCTGTCCGCCGAAGCGGAACGACGGCTGCTCCGGATCGGCGTGGACGTCCGCCTCGCCGCAACTACTGGCGGCCCCGATCGACCGGGCCGGGCGGATCCTGGTCGACCCCGACCTCACGGTGCCGGGTCATCCCGAGATCTTCGTCCTCGGCGAGGCCATGAGCCTGGACCGGCTACCCGGGGTGGCTCAGGTCGCGATTCAAGGCGGGCGGTAGCGGGTCGCGTCATCGCCCGACGGCTGGCCGGTAAGCGTCTGGGCAAACCGTTTTCCTACTTCGACAAGGGCAACCTGGCGGCAGTGTCGCGATTCTCCGCCATCGCCGATCTCGGTCGGGTCCGGCTCAGCGGCGCCATTGGCTGGTTCATCTAGTCGGGCGTGCACATCTGGTACCTGTACGGCTTACGCAACAAGGTGACCGTCCTGCTGCGCTGGGCTATCAGCTTTCTGGGCCGGACCCGCTCGGAAGCCGTCGTAACCACACAGCAGGTCACCGCGCGCAATGCCCTGCGGCAACGGGCCGCCGGCGACTGACACTCGTTCGGCACTGCCGCTTCCTAGCGTCCGCGGCATGAGCACGGATACGGGTCTCGTCGACTTCCTCGAAGTCCGCGGACGGCTGCTGGCCGTCGACCGCCGTACAACGCCAGTCAGCGTGACGTGTTCCGGCCACTCGAACCGTCCTGGGCGGAGCGCGCCGACTGGCGCGCTCCGCTCGACGAGGTGGGCTCCGGAGGGCGCTCGACAAGCTCGCGTTACCCATCTCGCCGTCGGCTGGCGTCCCCCGCCGGCACCACGAAGGGGAAGCGCGGGGATCGCGTCTCAACCGCCGACGCGGGTGCCAGGCCGGTACTGATCGCGGAATTCATGGCCAGGGAGAACATCACCTCGGGGGCATTGTCGGCGAGGTGGCGGCCATTGAATACCGAGAAGCCGAACGTGGCCGGGCTGCCGACCCGATAGGGCAGCGTGTCCGGCATGATCCGGTCGACGACGCGGTCCGCGTATGCCTCTGGGCGGGTCGGCAGACCGGCCCGACCGATCTGCCGCCATCCCCCGGCGTCGGTCGCGAGCCGGGTGGTGCTCCACACCCGGATGTCGCGCTCGGCGAAGAGCGCCCGGTCCCGGTGAGGAACACGCAGGACGATGCTCTGCACGGTCGCCCCGGCGAAGGTGTTGACCGCTTTGTATTCCGTCGGATCCGAATCCGCGCCTCGCAGGATCAACCGGTTGACCAGGTCGAGTTGACCGAGGTCGAGGTAGAACGGGTCGAGTGCACGCCCGGCCCAGGCCTGTATGCCGTCGGGCGAGTCGCTCGTCCGGTCCGTGTGCCCGTAGAGGATCTCGGTGCCGGTCGCACCGTCGTCCGCCGCGTCATCGCCCTCCAGACGGCACAGGCGGTACGGTTGCAGTCCATTCCCTTCCTCGTCGAAGGCGAAGCGGAAGGTCAGATTCTCGATTTCGGCACCGTCCAGGTGGATTCGGAACTCGTAGCGGCCTTCCTCGTGAAATCCCGTTGGTGCCGTGTCGCCGGCCAGCGATGTGCGGGTGTTGAGGACGAAGACCGTCCCGTCGCGGTCATCGAAAAGGTACTGGTCGGTGATGTTGAGCCGCGGATCGCGCCGGGACAGGGGTGAGTCGAGGTGGTGCGACATTTCTTCTCCGGGTGGTCAGGCGTCGGCCAGGATTTGCCGGCGGAGGCGGGTGAGCGTTGCCGAGAGCAGACGGGAGACCTGCATCTGGGAGACGCCAATGTCGGAAGCAATCTGGGATTGGGTCCGCTCGTCGAAGAACCGCAGGCCGAGGATTCGGCGCTCCCGCTCGGGCAGGTCGGCGATGAGCCGCTTCAACGCCTCACGGTTGTCGACCAGGGCCAGCGCTTCGTCGAGTGCACCGAGCGACTCGATCACCGACGGGCCGTCGGATCCCGCCGACGAGGGAGCGTCCAGCGGCAGCGGCGCGTAGGAATTCGTCAGCTGTAGTCCCTCGTGCACCTCGTCGGTGGGCAGGCCGAGGTGCTCGGCGAGCGTGCGAGCTGTCGGTGCGCGGTGATCGCGTTGGAACATTTCCGTGGACGCCGTGTTGAGGCGAAGGTGCAGCTCCTGGAGCCGTCTGGGCGGCCGGACGTACCACGCGTGATCGCGGAAGTAGCGCCGGATCTCTCCGGCGATCGTCGGTACGGCGAAGCCCAGAAACGGTACGTCGCGGCGAGGATCGAAGCGATCCACAGCTTTCAGCAGGCCCAGCCGAGCTACCTGGACCAGGTCGTCGACCGGTTCGCCACGCCGGGAGAATCGCTGCGCGAGGTGCTCGGCCAAGGGTAGGTGGATGAGGATCAGCCGCTCGCGGAGCAGGGCTTTCTCTGATGAAACGTCGGTCAGCGCCGCGAAGCGACGAAACAGCGGTGCGACCGCGGAATGGTCTGAGTAGTCGGGGTCCTCGGTGTCGCCCTCCGAGGGGGCGATCGGCGCGATGGTCATGTCCGTCCTTTCACGACGCATGGGCGAGAGCAATGAGCACCGAGGGGTCGCCGGTCCGGTCGGCCTCGGCGAGGGCCGCGTGGAGCACGCTCGTCGCGGTCACCGGAGGACGGACCCAGGGCAGGTCCTCGAGCCGCGCCCTCGCGCGGCGAACGACCTGCCTGACGGTCCACTCCGGGAGTCCCAGCCCTACGCCGATGTGCTGGTAGGGCCAGGCGAACGCCTCGCGGAGGACATACGCGACCTGCTCGTGCGGCGTCAGGCGGTCGAGTAGCGGTAGCAGCGATGCATCTAGTTCGTCCACAGTTACCCACCGAGGGGTGGCGGGAGGCATCGCCCGCCACCCCTGGGATCGCTAGGCCGACTCGCCCGCGGCCCGGTCGATGAGCGATGCGGTCACGTCGGGGTGCGCGACGAACACCGCGTGCGAGCCGTTCGCCACCTCACGGACGACGCCTTTCGCGCGCTCGGCCATGAAGTGCTGCGCCGGCGCAGGGATGTTCCGGTCGGCGCCGGCGATCAGGAAGTAGCTCGAAAGCGATTCCCACCCCTGCGGCCCAGTGACGGCCTCGTTCAACGCGCCGGCCGTGATCGGACGCTGGGTCGCGGCCATCAGTGTCGCCAGGTCGTCTGGGACGTCCGCACAGAATTGCGCGTGGAAGCGCTCCTGGTCGATATACAGATCCTGATCGCCGTCCGGAAGTTGCACCGGTCGTAGCGCGTCGCCGAGCGTGCTGCCCGGGTACAGCGACGACAGTGTCGCTGCGCTTTCGTCGTTCGCGGGAGCGAACGCCGCCACGAAGACCAGCGCCCGGACGTTCCGTGCCCCGACCGAGGCAGCCGAGACGACGACACCGCCGTACGAGTGCCCGACCAGCACGACCGGTCCGTCGATGCTGTCGACGAGTGCCCGCACCTGCGCGGCGTCAGTAGCGGCGCTACGCAGCGGGTTCGACGCGGCGACGACCGAATAGCCGGTCTCCAGCAACCGCACGATCGTGCCGCCCCATCCGCTGGAGTCGGCAAACGCACCGTGGACCAGCACGACGGTGGGCTTCGAAGCCATGTCAGGCCCGCCCCAGTGCCTGCCGCAACACCGCGATCGCCTGGGCGGTGGCGCCCTTCGCGGCGTGCGTGTCCTTCAGCGGATTGAGCATCATGAAGTCGTGGCTGATGCCGTCGTAGCGGACCGTCGTGACCGGCACGCCGGCGGCGCGCAGCTTGCCGGCGTACGCCTCTCCCTCGTCGCGGAGCACGTCGGCCTCGTCGACGAGAAGGAACGCCGGGGGCAGACCGGCGAGGTCCTCCGGCGAGGCCAGGTTGGGCGACGCGGTGATCTCGGAGCGCACCGAGTGGTCAGGGGCGTAGTTGTCCCAGAACCACGCCATTCCGGCGGCGGTGAGGAACGGCCCGTCGGCGAACGTGCGGTAGCTCTCGGTGTTCTGCCGGGCATCGGTGACCGGGTAGTACATCGACTGGTGGACGAACGTGACGTCGCCCCGCTGCTTCGCGAGGATCGCGACCGCCGCGGTCATGTTGCCGCCGACCGAGTCACCGGCGACAGCCATCCGGGTGGCGTCCAGGCCGTGGGCGGCGCCCTCGGCGACCACCCAGCGGGCCGTCGCGTAGGCCTGTTCGATCGCCACCGGGTAGTGCGCGTCCGGCGACGGCGTGTACTCGACGAAGACGACGGCGGCGTCGCTCCCGACCGCGAACTCCCGGACGAGCCGGTCGTGGGTACCGGCATTGCCGAGCACCCAGCCACCCCCGTGGATGTAGAGGACGACCGGGAGTGCACCGCTGGCGCCCTGCGGCTTCACGATGCGCACGCGGACGTCACCCACCGACGCGGGCACGAGAACCCACTCGTCGTCCACGGGCGGCGCGTCGACCGGGCCCGCTTGAACGTCGTCGAGAACTTTGCGGGCCTCGACCGGCGAGAGTTGATAGATGAACGGCGGCTTGGACGTGGCATCCGCGAACTCCTGTGCGGCCGCTTCCAGAACGACTTCGGACACTGGTGCCTCCCGACCTAGTGGCTGTCGAGAACGACGCTAGGAAGGTGCAGTGCCGAACCAGTGTGGGTCCAGTGTGAGCGGGGCGTTGACGACGAGCCGCGACTGCACGACGCGGGCCAAAGGGCCAGCCGAATCGCCGAGCGCGGCGCGTGCCTCGATCCAGGCCGCCCGGCCGGCCCCACGATCGCCGCTCTGTTCGTGCAGGTCACCGATCGCCAGCAGCACCGCGGCCCGGGCTGCGGGAGCCCCCGCCCGGCGGTAGTTCGCTGCCGCGCGATGCCAGTGAACGACGGCGCTCCGACGGTCGCCGACCTGCCGGTGAATCGTGCCGAGCAGATCCCAGCAGTGGCCGGCGCCTCTGGTGTCGTCGACACTGTTCGACAGCGTCAGCGCTTCACGCAGCAGCCGGACCGCCTCGTCCCGCCGCCCCTCGCCGGCGATGTTCGCGGCGATGACACGCAGCGCGGCAGCCTGATTCCGGACGTCACCGAGACGCCGATAGGCGGCCAGCGCGTGCTCGCCGTGCCCGACCGCATCGGCGTAGCGGCGCTGCGCGCCGCGCACGTAGGCAGCATTGATATCGATGGCGGCCAGCTGGGCGTCGTCCCCTACCGACTCGACGATACGACGGGCCCGGCGAAGGTGCCTCAGGGCACCCCCGAAGTCACGGAGCATGAACAGCGCCCCCGCCCGGCTGCGCAGTAGACGGGCCTGACCCCCGACGTCACCGTCGAGGGTCGCTGCGTCCAGACCGGCGTGGGCGATGTCGACCCAGTCCGGCGTGCGCCCGCTGGAGTGCAGAAAGTCCTGCATGGTCAAGGCGGTTCGCCAGGCGAGCCCGCGGGCGTCGTCCATTCGCGTCCGCACGACGTCCGTCAACGCCTGCCGCTCAGCAGTGAACCACGCCATCGCTTCGTCCTGAGTACGGAACTGGAGCGGTGTCACGTCGGCCGGGGCCGGAACCGGCTCCGGTAGTTGCGGGTCCAGTCGCAGGTGAGCGGCGTGCGCCGAGTGCTGGTAATACGCGAACACTCGAAGCGTCGCCGCCCGGCGCTGCGCCGGAGCGTCGTGTCGTTCGCTCAGGTACTCGGCATAGGCGCGCAGCAGACCGTGTACCTGGTATCGCCCGTCGCTGTCCTGAACCATCAGGTGGGACGTCAACTCGCCCAGCAGATGGGCCCCGGTGCGCGTATCGACGCCGGCGAGGGCACCGGCCGAGAGCACGGTCAGGTCCGGTCCGGGATGGAGGGGCAGCAGGCGGAACAGGCGCGCCGCCTCCGCGGTCAGCGCGCGGTACGACCACGAGAAGACGGCCCGCAGATGGGTTGCCGAAGCGGGACCGAACCCGACGAAATCCTGGGCCGGGGCGAGCTCGGCCGCGATCTCCGCCAGCGGGGTGCCGGGCGCCATCGCGGCCCGCGCCGCCACGAGCGCCAGGGCGAGCGGCAACCGACCGCTGCGATCGACGATCGTGTCCACCGCGACGTGATCGATGGTTACCCGCTCACCGCCCAGCCGGCGAGCGAGGAACGTCCTGGCCTCGTCCCTGTCCGGCAGGTCCAACGGCAGCGGCTGACCGCTTCCACTGCTGATGAGGCCGGTCAGCCGAGTCCGACTGGTGACGATCGCCAAACTCCCGGGCGTGGACGGCAGCAGATGGCGTACCTGATCGTAATCACGGCAGTTGTCCAGAAGAATGAGCATTCTCCGATTGGCTAGGATGCTGCGGTAGAGCCCTGCCAGCGCGTGCAGTTCCGGCGGCAGGTCCGACAGGGGGACACCGAGCGAAGCCAGGAAGCCCCGGAGCGCCTCGGCCGGCGCCATCGCCGCACCCTCGTCGCTGAAGCCGCGGAGGTCGGCATAGAGCTGACCGTCCGGGTAGTCCGCTGTCAATTGGTGCCCGAGATGCACAGCGAAGGTGGTCTTCCCGACGCCGGGCATCCCATCGATCGCCAGCGCGACGATGGGCCGGGCCTGTCGCTGATCCTCTCCGAGGAGTGCCCTGGCCCGGACCAGTTCCGCTGCCCGGCCGCTGAAAAACGGATGATCGGCCGGCAGCTGCATGGGGACGGACGGGCGGTCCGCCGGCGCTGACGGCGGTAGGGCTCGTTGGTGCAGGAGGCGCTCGTACGCGTCCAGCAATTCCGGCGACGGGTCGATGCCCAGTTCGTCGTCCAATCGTCGACGCACCGCGTGAAACGTCGCCATGGCCTCCGACTGCCTGCCGTCGGCCGCCAACGCGAGGACGAGTCGCGCCTGTAGCGCCTCGTCCAACGGGCTGAGCCGCGCGGCCCGGCGCAACGCCGGGATCACCGGGGTCAGCAGACCGTGGCGCAGCGCGAGGTCGGCGGCTTCGCGCGCGACCAGTGAGCATTCGGCATCGATCGCGAGAAAGGCTGGATGGATTCGGGAGACCGTCTCGAGCCCGGCGGCCGACGGTCCCTGCCACAATCTGAGCGCTTCAGCGTAGAGACGGATCGCCCCATCCGGCTCGACGGTTTGTCTCGCTTGGCCGGCCAGCGCCCGGAAGCGAAGCAGATCCAGCGTTTGTGCATCGGCCCGGAGCCGGTATCCCGCCGCACTGCGCACGATGTAGTTGCCGGCCGTCCGCACCGGTAGGTCCGGCTCGATCACGCGTCGCAACATCCCGATGAACCGGTGGACGACGTTCACCGCACTGAGGGGCGGATCCTCCTCCCAGAGCGTATCGACGATCTCGGACACGCTCACGCTGGAACCGGCCGCCGACAGCAGCAGCGCGAGCACCACCCGGGGCTGCCGCCCGCCGATCTCCGCCTCGGCATCCCCGTGCCGGATACTCACCGGTCCAAGAATCGTGAATCGCAGCATCGCCTGTCACCACACGGGGGGCGAGCTGAACAGGTTGTCTTCGTTCTCGGCATTCGCCATCGGAGCCTCCGTTCGCTGGGCAGGTGCCCCGCAACCGATCCTGTCCGCAGCGGATTTCCGCAGTAATACGTCAGACGACTCTGTCGTGCGGTTCGCGGATGACCACAATCGGGCAATTCGCGCGTGCGAACGCGTCCTGAGTGACTGAGCCATGAACCAGGCCGGCCAGCCCTCCCCACCCGTGGGTACCGAGCACGAGCAGGTCGGCGTGGCCGGACTGCGCGACGAGAGCGTCCACCGGCAAACGTGAATCGGCCACGTAGCTCGCCTCGACCTGGGGATGCTGATCCGGGTGACGATGCCCGATCAGCCTCCCGTGCTGTCGCCCCGGGCCGCCGCAGCACTCCTTCGCCTCATCCGCTCAGCCGCCGCACGGCGCGGCCGACCCGAGGAGTCCGCGTGAGGTTCGCATTCGCCGGCCGAGTCTCGACCGAGGACCAGCAAGACCCGGAAGCGTCTCGACTCTGGCAGCGGTCGCGGTCAGAGGCGCTGATCGCTCCGGTCGGTGGCGAGATCGTGGCCGAGTTCCTCGACATCGGGATGTCCCGGTCGCTGCCATGGTCGCGCCGGCCCCGTGCCGCCGAGCTGCTGGCGGCGATCCGGGACCCGAAACGAGGCTTCGAGGCCGTCGTCATCGGCGAACCGCAGTGCGCGTTCTACGGCAACCAGTTCGGGCTGACGTTTCCGCTCTTCGTGCACTACGGCGTCGAGCTGTGGGTGCCCGAGGTCGGCGGAGCGATCGACCCAGGAAGCGACGCGCACGACCTCGTCATGCAGATCTACGGCGGCATGAGCAAAGGCGAGCGCAACCGGATCAAGATTCGCGTTCGTTCGACGATGGCTGCGCAGGCAGCGACCGAAGGCCGCTATCTCGCGGGTCGCCCGCCCTACGGCTACCGGCTCGGCGACGCCGGCCCGCACCCGAATCCCGCGAAGGCTGCCGACGGCAAGCGTCTACACGTGCTGGAGATCGACCCGGTCGCCGCGCCCGTCGTCATCCGCATATTCGCGGAGTACCTCGACGGCCGCGGGTTCTTCGCCATCGCCCAGGGACTCGCCCGAGACGGCATCCCGTGCCCCTCCGCCCACGACCGGAAGCGCAACAGCCACCGAACCGGAGTCGCGTGGAGCAAATCCGCCGTCCGCGCGATCCTGCTGAATCCTCGGTATACAGGCCGTGAGGTCTGGAACAAGCAGCGCAAAGACGAGGTCCTCATCGATGTCGAAGACGTCGCACTCGGCCACGAGACCAAGATGCGCTGGAATGACAAGGACACCTGGATTTGGTCGACCAAGCCGACGCATCCCGCGATCGTCACGCCCGAGGACTTCGAAGGCGTCCAAACGCTTACGGCCGCGGGAGCCCGCCGGCCCAACGTTCGCAAGACACGCACCATGCAGCGGCACTACCTGTTCTCCGGCCGAGTTCGGTGCGGGCTATGCGGCCGGCTGATGCAGGGCAACTTCAACAACGGCCGCAACCACTACCGGTGTCGCTACCCGGCCGACTACGCCGCCGCCAACCACGTTGAGCACCCGAAGACGGTCTACCTCCGGGAGGACGTCCTCGCCGGCCCGGTCGACGAGTGGCTCAGCCAGGCATTCGCACCGGCCAAGCTAACCGAGACGCTCACCGCGATGAGCGAAGCCGAGGACACTACCGACGACGCTGCGCTCGCCGCGGCGAAGGAAGCCATCCAGTCGTGCGGACAGCGCCTCCAGCGTTACCGCGCCGCTCTGGAAGCCGGCACCGACCCGGTACTCATCCAGCAGTGGACCGCCGAAGTCCAGGCCGAGCGTGTGCGAGCCGAGGCGCGGATCCGAGAGCTGACCGGCCGAACGAGGATGAACAGCGAGGACATAAACGCGCTGGTCAGTGCACTAGGCGGCATCCGCCGCATCCTGATCGACTCCGACCCGGCCGACCGGGCACAGGTCTACCGGAGCCTGAATCTGGATTTGACTTACCATCCCAGCCGGCGAACCGTCACGGCCGAAGCCAGGCCCGAAGGCCATGTGCTTATGGGTTGTGTCCGAGGTCCGAGCCGAACCATGGGCACACCGCCGCTGCTCCTGACCAGAGACCTCTCGCTCGGTCCCGCGCGGTCACCCCGGGTACGCATCCAGTCGGCCAGAGCCCACGACCGCGAGACCACGTGGGGAACTGCCCTGCTCGAAACGTGCGTGCACCAGGACGCCGTTCAGGCTGCGCTCGGCGTCGACCCGGAAACCGGCGGGCTACCTCGACGGTTGGGCCTGACCCTCGCGGAGGGCATCACGTCGGGCCGCTCACGCGTACGGGCTGTACTACTCCGGCAGCGAGTTGAGCGACGGTCTACTCCTTACCAGCTTCGACGTCGGGCTATTCGCGCGCGGCGAGATCGTCGGCACGCCGTTCGACACGTTTCCCGGCTTGGGCCGGCTGCTCAGGTCTGGGACGGCGCGACGGTAGGCGTTCCGGAGCTCGACCGGGCAATGTTCCGCCAGTTCGCGTCACTGCCGGAACACCCTTCAGACCTCGCGGTGGTGCGCCCGATCGAGCCGGCCGCCCTGGACATGGCCCAGCGGATCCGAGCTACGGGTTGGACCGCGCCCACGAACGTGGCCGGTTCCTGACCCCGGGCCGCCACCCAGGAGACCTCACCGACTGCGCCCGTCGCCGGGGCGGGAACCACGACGCCCTTCGGGTCGGCGACACGGGGACCGCCGGTTACCGTGGCGTGGGCGAACGAACGCCTATGCCGACCAGCTTTCCCACCAGGTCCTAGCCGCGCAGCGCGGCACGGAAGGCGATCGGCGTGGTCCCCGTTCGCTGGTGGAAGTACTTGGTGAAGTTCGTGGCACTGCTGAAGCCGAGCCGAGCCGCGACCTGCGCGGCGGTCTGATCGCTGTGCGCGAGCAGACGCTTGGCTTCCAGCACCGCGCGCTGGTCGATGAAGTCCTTCGCGTTGATTCCCACTGCCGCCCGGGTGGCGCGGGACAGCGTGCGGCTGGAGTAACCGAGCAGGCGCGCGTAGTCCTCCAGCCGCCGGGTGCGCACGAACGCGTGCTCGACCGCGTCGCGGAAGCGCAGGAACGTGTCGCTCGGCTCCGGCGCGCTGTCGCCCGGGACGAACGCCAGCCGCAGCAGCAGTACCGCGAGCAGGTGCCGCAGGACGATCTGACGGATGTCGAGCGGCAGACTGCCCGGCGCCTCGAACGCCCGAGTGAGGTGCACGATCGCGTCGGTGAGCCGCTGCCGGTCGTCCTCGGCCGGCTGGTAGACGACCGGGGCGTGGGCGTCCCGGAGCCGCGCCGCCGTCACCGTGCCGGAGTCGAGAAAATCGGGTTCGAACAGGATGAGCGTGCCGCCGACGTCACCGAGCTCGCCCCACTGCTGCACCTGCCCCGGCCGCACCCACAGCCAGCCTCCCGATGCCACGGTGTAGCCGGTGAAGTCGACCGTGTGCCGCAACGAACCGCGCTCGATCGTCAGCAGGTGATGGAAGGTCGGCCGCTGCGGCGGACCGGACACGACCCGGGACCGGAACTGCGCCAAGCTCAGGACCTCGACGCCACGGGGGATCCCAGCCGGCGCGGCGAAACCGAGTTCCCGGATAGCCTGTCGGTTTTTGACCATCACAAGTCACCACCGTACCCGGTCACATCACTGTCCCTCTCCTATGTTGGGACCAACGGAACAGGAGAGTGAAATCATGACCACCACCAAGAACGTCGTTCTGACCGCCGCCGGAGAGCTGTTCGGCGACAAGGACGCGACCGCCGTCGACCGCTGGGTCTCCCCCGGTTACGTCCAGCACAGCAGCCTCGCCGCCGACGGCCCCGCGGGCATCCGCGGGCTCGTCGAGAACCTGCCCGACGGCTTCCGCTACGACCTGCACCGGGTCGTCGCCGACGGTGACCTGGTCGCCCTGCACGGCACCTACCACGGTTTCGGTCCCGACCCGCTCGTCGCGTTCGACATCTTCCGGGTGGTCGACGGCAAGCTCGCCGAGCACTGGGACGCGCTCACTCCGGTCGTCGCCGAGACGGTGTCCGGCCGCTCGCAGACCGATGGCCCCACCGAGGTCACCGACCTGGACCAGACCGACGCCAACCGGGAACTGGTGGCCGGCTTCGTCGAGAACGTGCTCAAGGGCGGCAAGGTCGACCTGCTCACCGAGTACCTGAGCACCGAGAGCTACGCCCAGCACAACGTCGGCATCGGCGACGACCTCGACGGGCTCGGATCGGCGCTCCAAGCGCTGGCCGACCAGGGCATCGCGATGGTCTACGACACCGTCCACCGGGTGATCGCCGAGGGCAACTTCGTGCTCACGGTGTCGGAGGGCACCTTCGGTCCGACCCGGACCGCGTTCTACGACCTCTTCCGCGTCGACGCCGGGAGGATCGTCGAGCACTGGGACGTCACCCCCGAGATCCCGGCCACCCTGCCCCACGGGAACGGCTTGTTCTGATCGGCTTCGACGAAGTGTCGGCGGCTGATCGAGGTCGGTCGATCAGCCGTACCGGCGGGCCCGCGCGGCGTGATGACGGGTGGGCCCTATGCTCACGCCCCGTGATGGGCTCCTGGGTGGGGATCGATTACGGACATCGAACACCGTCGCGATGATTCGGCAACCGGACGGCAGAGTGCGGCCGTTGCTGTTCGACTCCTCGCCGTTGTTACCGTCCGCCGTGATGGGCGTCCTGTCGGTCGCGATGCTCATGCACCTCGCGGAGCGGCAAACGAGTTCAGCCTTGCGCAGCTCGAAGGGTGCGTAGGGGGCAATCCCCACAGGTCGCCCGGCACGGGATGACCCGTAGTGGCGACCGGATGGCTGAGAGTCTTGCTCTCCGGGTCCCGGCCGCGCGACGCCGACCCTCAGTGGGCGGACGGCTCGGCGGTGAGCAGGTGTGTGGTATCGCGGCTGGGGGGCGTGCCGAACTGCCGACGGTACTCACGGCTGAACTGCGAGGGACTGTCATAGCCGACGCGCCGGCTGACGGCCCCGACGTCACCGGCCCGGGCGGAGAGCTGGAGCCGAGCCTCTTGGAGCCGGATCTGCTTCTGGTACTGGATCGGACTCATCGCGGTGACCGCGTGGAAGTTGCGGTGGAACGCCGAGACGCTCATGTTGGCGATCCTGGCCAGGTCCTCGACGAGAACACGCTCGGTGTAGTTGGCCCGCAGCCATCGGACGGCCCGCGCGATGTGGCTGAGGTTACTGTCGGGCAGGCCGAGCTGGCGCACCATCGCACCTTGCTCACCGGTGAGGAGCCGCCAGAGGATCTCCCGCTTGATCAGCGGCGCCAGAACCGGAACGTCCTCCGGATGGTCGAGCAGACGCACCAGCCGTAGGAGGGCGTCGAGCAGTTCGGGCGAGGCATCACTGACGGCGAGACCCGCTGCGACGCCGGGATCAGGCTGATCGTGCGGGGAGATCTGCAACAGGAGGTCCGCGACGTCGGCCGGGTCGAGCTTCAGGCCCAGGCCTAGACCGGGGGATTCCGGACCCGCCTCGGTGAAGTTACTGCCGACCGGTAACTCCGCCGAGGCGACGACGTACTGCCCGGCGCGATAGTCGTAGACGCGATCGCCGATCGCCAACCGCTTGGTGCCTTGAACGGTCACCGCGAGGATCCGGCCGTAGGTGACGGCCTTCGGCGCGTACGGCCGGTCCGCCCGAACGATCAGGAGGTCGTCGATACCGGTGGTGAAATCCGGCCGGGCGTGCCGGGCAAGCAGGACGGACAGCTCGTCGAGGGCCATGATCCGATTAATAGCGCGACTTCGGCAGGATCCGGCCGAAGATCGCGATTTTTGGGCAAGCACACGTCGCTCACTGCCTGTTTCGATGGGTCAGACGGCGACCGGAGAGGCCCTGGTGGATATCGAACTGTTCGGGCGGAAAGCGGAGCTCGAGCGGCTCTCAGAATTCGTGACCGGCCTGACCGGCCCGGATCGGCCCAGCGGGGGCGCGCGCCTGATCCGGGGCGAGCCCGGCGTCGGCAAATCGGTACTGCTGGCCGCCACGGCGGAGCTCGCCGGTCCGGCGGGGGTCCGGGTGCTGCGGGCATCCGGGTCGGAGTTCGAAGCGGACGTCAGCTACTCCGCGCTCAACCAGCTGCTCCTGCCCCTGCACGCGGATCTCGACCGGCTCACACCCGGCCCGCGGGAAGCACTGTCGGTCGCGCTCGGTTTCGGCGTCGGCCCGGCACCGGACGCATTGCTCGTCTGCAACGCAGCGTTGTTGCTGGTCACGGCCGTCGCCGTGGATACGCCGGTGCTCCTCCTCATCGACGACGTCCAGTGGGTCGACCGGGCGAGCGCCGTCGCGCTGGGGTTCATCGCGCGCCGGTTGGTCGGGTGCCGCGCCGGGCTGCTGGCGTCGGCCAGGACCGGAGCGGCGACCTTCCTGGATCCGCGGGGAACGGCCGAGATCACGGTCGCACCGCTCGACCTGGCCGCGGCCGGCCAGTTGGTCGACGCCCGTCTCCCCCAGCTCCCGCCCAGGTCCCGGCGGCGGCTGCTCGACCTCGCCCGCGGCAATCCGCTGGCGCTGGTGGAATTGCCGTCCACGCTGGGGGACGCTCGCTACCCGGTCGACGTGGTGCCACTCAGCGAGCGTCTCCAGGCGATGTTCACCACGCGGATCGGTGATCTTCCCGAGCCGACCCGCCGGGTACTGCTGCTGGCGTCCTTCGAAGGAACCGGCGACACCGGTGTCCTGCGTCTGGTGCTCGATCAGGGTCTGGTCGATCTCGCCCCGGCGGAACAAGCGGGACTGGTCCGGGTCGACGACTCCACGGCCCGCGTCGTCTTCCGGCATCCGCTGATCCGCTCCGCGGTCGTGGCGGTCTCCGCCCACGAGGAGCGCCGCCGCGCGCACATCGATCTCGCGGCGGCGCTGCCCGACGACGAGGAGCGGCGGGCGTGGCACCTGGCGTCGGCTGCGGCCGGGCCGGACGAGGCGGTTTCGGACCTGCTCGAACGGGTGGCGCGCCGGGTCATGGTGCGCGGGGACGCACTCGGTGCCGTGGCCGCGCTCGTCCGCGCCGCCGAACTGAGCCCGGCGAGCACCGAACGCGGCCGCCGGCTCGCCGAAGCCGCCTACATCGGAGCCGAAGCGAGCGGTACCGTCGACCACGCGCAGAGCCTGCTGCTCGACGCACGCCGGGCGGCACCGGACTCCGCCGGTTCACTCCACGCGGCCAACGCCGCCGCCTTCTTACTACTCAACGGCGACGGCGACGTCAGTACCGCCCACCGTTTGCTGGTCGGCGCGATCGAGACCGGCGGCCACGGCTACCGGGCCGACGATCCCGCGCTGATCGAGGCGATGCACACCCTGCTGCTGTTGTCCTGGTACGGCGGCGCACCGGAGTACTGGGAGCCTTACTACCAGGCGCTGGGACGGTTGCGGCCCGGTCCGCCGGAACTCCTCGCGCTGACGAGCCGGACCTTCCCCGATCCGGTCCGCACGGCAGCACGAGCGCTGCCGGACGTCGATGCGTTCCTCGACGGGCTGTCCGACGAGGCCGACTTAAGTCGCACCGTCAGAATCGGTACGGCCTCGGTGTACGTCGACCGGCTCGGTGACTGTCGCGAGTCCTCCTGGCGGCTCGTCCGGCACGGGCGTGAGGGTGGTCCGGCTCGCCGCCACCTCGGTGCCCTCATGCACCTCTGCCTGGACGACTATCTCGTCGGCCGGTGGGACGAGGCCGAACGGCTCGCGGCCGAGGGGCAGCGGGTCTGCGCCGCCGGTGGCTTCTCGTTCTTCGCGTGGTACTTCCAGTACAACCGGGCGATCGTCGCAGCGGGACGCGGACGATTCGACGAGGCGGGTGCTCTCGCCGACGACATGACGCACTGGGCGCTCCCCCGCGGCGTGCGGGCCGCGGTTCTGTTCGCGCACCATCCGCGGGCGCTCGCCGCCGTCGGCCGCGGCGACTGGGAAGGCGCGTTCCTGCACGCCAGTGCTTTGAGCCCACCCGGCGCGCTCGCCTCGCACGTGCCGCACTGCACATGGGTGATACTCGATCTGGTCGAGGCTGCCCTGCGGACCGGACGCACGGCCGAAGCCCGAGCACACGTCGACGCCCTGCGCACCGCCAAGATCGGTTCGCTGTCGCCCCGGATGGAACTCCTCCAGGCCGGTGCCGAGTTCCTGGTCGACGAGGAACGACCGGCCACCCGGCTGGAGGATTTGCTGGCGAGCCCGGCCGCTGACCGGTGGCTGTTCGAAGCCTCGCGACTCCGGCTCGCCCTCGGTGAACGGTGGCGCCGGACCCGGTCGTCGGCTCGCGCCCGCCGCCATCTGCTCGCCGCGCGGGACGGGTTCGCGGCCATGGGCGCCGAGCCATGGGTCGAGCGCGCCAACGGTGAGCTACGGGCCACGAAATACCGCGTCGCTGACATCCCGGCGGGCGGCCCGGCGGTGCTGACACCGCAGGAGTTCCAGATCGCGCAGTTGGCGGCCACGGGGCTCACCAACCGGCAGATCGCCGAGCGGCTCCGCCTCTCCCACCGCACGGTCGGCGCACATCTCTACCGCGTTTATCCCAAGCTCGGCATCGCGTCCCGTGCCGGGCTCCGGGACGCCCTCTCTTCCTAAGTCGTCGTCGGCCTCGGTAGGCGGCACGGCACGCGGTGAGCTCGGAGAAGGATGACTGATGAGCGCAGCCGCCGCAGACCTGAGAGTCGTTGCCGTGACCATCACCCACGGCTTCCACGCCGTCATGACCGCACAGCCCGGACGGGGCGACGAGTTGGTCGCGTTGCTGCTCGACGCACCCTCTCTCCCTGACGAGGACTGTCTCGTGTTCCTGGTGAGCCGCTCGGCGGGCAACCCGGACGTCGTTTCCGTCGCGGAGGGCTGGAGCAGCGAACAGGCGCACGCCGCCTTCTTCGCCGGCGATGCGGCGCAGACCTTCGTCGCGAAGCTCCAGCCGCTGCTGGACGGCGAATCATCCTATTCCGACGCGGTTCCCGTCGGTGGCAAGCCCGCGTTCGAGACGAGCGGCAAATGAACCGGCCCGGCCTCGACCCGGAGCTGGGCGCGCTCCTCGCCGACGTGCCCCTCTCGTCCGTGCTCGACGCGGAGTTGCTCGCTCAGTTCCGTGCCTACCCCTCGCCGCCGGTCGAGACGTATCTGCGGGGCCGGGCCGCGGGCCTGCGCGACGTCACCGTCACCGCCGCGGACGGGGCGGCGATCCCCGTGTCGATCTTCAGCCCTCCGGAGTCCGAAGCCGCGCCGTGCGTGCTGTGGCTGCACGGCGGCGGGATGGTCATGGGAGACCGATACTCCCAGATCGACATCCCGCTCGAATGGCTCGACCGTTTCGGCGCAGTCGTGGCCACGGTGGGTTATCGGCTGGCGCCGGAAGCCACCGGCATGACGCCGGTCGAGGACTGTTACCGCGCACTGACCTGGACGGTGGAGCACGCCGCCGAGCTCGGCATCGATCCCGCCCGCATCATCGTTGCCGGAATCAGTGCTGGTGGCGGGCTGGCCGCCGGTCTCACGCTACTGGCACGCGACCGCGGTACGCCGTCGATCGCAGCTCAGGTGCTCATCTGTCCCATGCTCGATCACCGGAACGGCACCACGTCGAGTCACCAGTTCTCCGGGGATCCGGGCGTCTGGACGCGGGAGATGAACGAATTCGGCTGGCGATCGGTTCTCGGTGACCTCGCCCCCGACGACGTACCCGGCTACGTCTCCCCGGCCGTCGCCGAGGACCTCTCCGGCCTACCGACGACGTATGTCGACGCCGGGACGGCCGAGGTCTTCCGCGACGAGGACGTCGCCTACGCCACCCGTATCTGGGCCGCCGGAGGCCAGGCCGAACTACACGTCTGGGCCGGCGGGTTCCACGGCTTCGATGCCCTCTACCCACACGCACGGATCGCGGCCGCCGCACGTCGCACCCGCAACAACTGGCTGCAGCGGGTGCTCGCCCCGTGACCGCCGCCGCCCTCGAGCGCACGACCTTCCTGCGCGAGTTCCTCCGTGCCCCGTTCACGGTCGCATCGGTGACGCCCAGCGGCTCGATGCTGAGCGAGGTCGTGACCGCGCCCGTACCGTCGACCGGCGATCCGGTGATCGTGGAACTCGGCCCCGGCACAGGTTCGTTCACCGCGGCGATCCAACGCCGGCTCGCCGGACGCGGACGGCACCTCGCCGTGGAGATCAACCCCCGGTTCGCCAAGCGGCTGGCGGCCGGCTATCCCCAGATCGAGGTGGCGGTGGCTGATGCACGCCGCTTGCCCGACGTCGCAGACCAAGGCTCCGGTGACGTCATCGTGAGCGGCCTGCCGTGGGCGGCGTTCACGCCGGACCAGCAGGACGACCTGCTCGACGCCGTCACCGCGGTGCTCGCTCCGCACGGCACCTTCACCACGTTCGCGTACACACACGCGCAGTGGGCTCCATCTGCCCGTCGGCTACGGCGTCTGCTCGGTGACCGGTTCGAGGAGGTCGTGCTCAGCCGGACGGTGTGGGCCAACCTGCCGCCCGCCTTCGTCTACCACTGCCGCCAGCCACACTGATGGGGAGATCCACCATGCAGATCGCTGTCGTCACCGGCGCCAGTTCCGGAATCGGGCAGAGCGCCGCCATTCAGATCGCGAGCCGCGGGACGGGCGTGATCCTGACCTATCACGGCAATGAAAATGGTGCCCGCGAGACGGTCTCGACGATCTCGGACGCGGGCGGCACCGCCGTGGCGCTGCCGCTGAACGTCGGCGAGTCCGAGACCTTCGCTGCCTTTCGCGATTCCGTGGCGGAGGCCGCCCGTGTCGTCTGGCAGCGCGACCGGATCGATTTCCTGGTCAACAACGCCGGATTCGGCCGGATGGCGCTCTTCGAGGACACCACCGAGGAAATGTTCGACTCGCTGATGCGGGTCCTGTTGAAAGGGCCCTACTTCTTGACGCAGACGTTGCTGCCGTTGATGACCGATGGTGGGGCGATCATCAACACCACGAGCAACGCGGCCCGGAGTTCCGGCCTGGAGGCGGGATATTCCGCATACGGCTCGATGAAGGGCGGCCTGATGGTTCTGACGCGTTACCTCGCGAAAGAGCTGAGCGCTCGTGGGATCCGGGTGAACTCGGTCTCTCCGGGAGCAACGCGGACCCGAATCGCCGATGATTCCTTCGAGCGTTTTCCGGAGGTGATCCCACCGATCGTGGCCAGGACGGCTCTCGGTCGGCTGGGTGAGCCCGACGACATCGGAATGGTCGTCGCGATGCTCCTCGGCGAGGAATGCCGCTGGATCACAGCGCAGGACATCGAGGTCTCGGGGGGATTCAGCCTCTGAGGGACGTTGCTTCACTCGGCCGCCCCGAACGCCTCGAGTGAGGCAGCGGGGGCAGGGGTCCGCCGCGCGCTGCCCGACGCGCGGCGGACCCCGCACCTCCGTGGGAGTCGCACCGTAGGTAAGGAGCGGCATGGGCGCCAGAGGTCGGCGGCCGACCTCACAGTCGGGCCGCCCGGGCGTTCCCTGGTACGTCGCGGGCGGCTGGGCGGTGGACCTGTTCCCCGGCGGCCAGCCGCACGAACACGAGGACTTGGAGATCGCCGTTCCCTCCGACGGTTCCCGGCAGTCCGGGATGCGTTCCACGTACCGGTTCGAGGCGATCGGCGACGGACGCGCCCGGCCGATCGACGACCCCGCGTTCGAGCACACGTACCAGACCTGGCTCAGAGAGCGGGAAACCGGCATATACCGTGCTGGCCGGTCCGGTCGACGAGTGGCTCACCCAGGCATTCGCGCCGGCCAAGCTAACCGAGACGCTCACTGCGATGAGCGAAGCCGAGGACAACACCGACGACGCCGCGCTCGCCGCGGCAAAAGAAGGCCATCCAGTCCTGTGGACAGCGCCTCCTGCGCTACCGCGCCGCGCTGGAGGCCGGCACCGACCCGGTACTGCCGAGATCCAGGCCGAGCGTGTGCAGGCGATGCGCAGGTCCGTGAGCTGACCGGCCGAACGAGGATGACCAGCGAGGAAATATACGCGCTGGTCAGCGCGCTAGGCGGCAGCCGCCGAATCCTGATCGACCCCGACCCGATCGATCGGGCACAGGTCTACCGGAGCCTGAATCTGGATTTGACTCACCATCCCAGCCGGCGAACCGTCACGGCCGAAGCCAGGCCCGAAGGCCATGTGCTTATGAGTTGTGTCCGAGGACCGACTTGAACCCCAACCCTACATTCTGACGCTGTTTGGGGACGTCGACGTACCCGTAGACGCCGAGTAGTCAAGCCTGTAGAGCCTCGTAGTCGGCCCAGGTAACGACGGCCACTCCCCCGGCGCGGGAACTCACTGTCATGCCGATGAGCGGATGTTCTGCCACAGCGAATGTGAAACTCAATGTTCATGGCCTGGCCTGCGCCGTCGCCTGCCAGCGCGACCTCGACACGCCAGCAGTCGTTGCCGATTGGATGCTCGTTCAGTCGCAGCGTCAACACTGACTGGCCCCCAAGCCTCCCAGTGACGGACGAGTGCTGAGGGTTGAAATTATCCTGGCCGCTTCCCAGGCGGTCAGGATGCACTCGACATGATAATCGGCTCTACGCTGCCCGCATGGCCCACCGACACGACCAAAGCGGCAGCCGCCCGGAGCCCGCCAGCGGGTCGCCATTCGAGATACCCGACCCCTACGGACAGACCGAAGGCAGCGCCTCGGCTTCCGGAGTCGCGGCGCCGCTCCTTGCCGGCGGCGCGTTGGCGCTGGCGGGCGTCGTGGTGCAACAGGAGGACGCGCTGCGCTACCCCGGCGTCGTCCTGCTGGTCTTGGTCGGCGCCATACTAATGCTCGTCGCCTCCGTGCAGTGCGGCATGTGGGCACGCCAGTACGCCGTCGCGCCCACCGACATCCAACAGTGGTGGCCTGATCCCAACCTAACCCGTAAGGCAGCGATCCTCCGGGACCAGAAATTCCATGCTCACCGGCATCGAGTTTGGGCCGTCCGGGTCACGCTCACGTTCAACCTCGGGGTCTTGCTGCTATGGATAGCGCTGGCCGTCGCCGTCGCTCCTAAGAGCGACGTCCATGAACCGGCGTGGCGGTGGGGCGCCGCAACGCTCGCTGCACTCGGCGTGCTAGCCGAGGCTGCCTGGATCGCCCTGGTCGCTCGCGGCCCGGTCGTTCCCGGGCAGTGCCTGGGTTGGGCCAGCCGGTGGCTTTACGGCAAGCCTGTCACTCCGCCGCCGGCGGGTCCGGGTTCTGACGTTTCATGATTTCCTCCGCACGAAGTCGCCCGGCGACGGAATCCAGCCGATATCCCGGCGCAGGCAGAGTTCGCCTCGTGCGGTGGCTGTGCGCAGCCCGATTTGAGCGGGCAGCGTCGCCTGGGCCGGGTGTGGCCATCCGACCGCGCGAGTCCGAGTCCACGCACGGCAGGTAGACGCTCGACCGCCGCCGGTGAGACGGCCGCGGGTGACCTCGTCGAGCGAACCCCGGCGTCACTCTTCTGGCGTTGACCGGCGCAAACTGATGCTCGTGACCGCAGTGCAGTGCGGCATGTGGGCCCGCCAGAACGCAGTTGCGCCCGCGGACATCCGCCAGTGGTGGCCGAATCCCAATCCAGCCCGGGAGGTGGCGATTCTCCAGGACCAGAAATCTACGCCGAGCGCCAGCGGGTCTGGGCTGGCAGGGGCACGATCGCCTTCAGGCTCGACGTGCTCCTGATGTGAGCCTCGCTTGCCGTCGCCGCCATTCCCAAGAACGACGTCCAGGAGGCAAGCTGGCGGTGGCTCGCAGCGGCACTCACCAGCATCGGAGGGCTGGCGGAGTCCGCCTCGACATGCTTATCCTCCGCGGCCCGACCGTTCCTGGGTAGCGCCTCGATTGGGCCAGTCGCTGGCTCTACGGCCAGCGGTTCACGCCGGGGACGAATCAGGATTCTGCTGCATCATGATTTCCAGCACTCGCAAGCGTTCCGAGGCGGTGTCGGTCCAGTAGCCCGGCGAGCACTCCGCGCCCGTCTCGTGCCGGTCACCCGAGGCTGCCTTGCACAGCGGACACCGTCTCCGCGGCCTGTCGCCGGCCATCCGATCTCGTGAGTCCACACAAGGCAGAGTAGACGGTCGGCCTACGGCAGCAGCCTTCATCGTGACCACGCCTTGTTCGAGGTGGCCACTGATTGGGGGACTGCATCGGCTGTAAGGCCCCGTTACCGTGTGCGCCTGCGGTTGGCGGCGAGCGGGGGTGTCGATGGGCTTGGTGCGGCAGGCGGTCGACGTCGAGGCCCCACGGCGGTGGCGGGGGCTAATCGTCCACAAGTCCAGCGGCGCTGTGCTGGCCGATCACGCGGACTTACGTCCTGATTCGCGACGCCGGCGCAGTTGCGTTCATCGACCTTCACGGTCGCCTCTGCTACCACGCAGCCTTGATGGGCGGATCGAGCGAGGCCCAAATTCTCGACCGGATCGGTGCCTAAACGGGAGTATTCCTTGTACTCGGTCACGCTCAGCCAGGAAGTCGTTGACGCCGCACCGACCACCGTGCGGGTCGAGACGCCTGCGAATACGGCATTCGCGTTCTAAGCCCTGGAACTGGCTCACGTCGACCGCATTGGTCTTCGACCGGTGCACGGCGTCGATTGCCCACCCTAAAATTTATTGAAGGAGACATGGATAACATGAAAGAAGGTCTTGAGGACCAGGCGATTCTATCCCTCGCACTTGTCCACCACCCGGTGGGAACAAGGATTCGCGTTGAACTCTCGGGCCCCTGCCCCGCAGTTGTCGAGAATCCATTCCCCTCCCCTATTACCGATCTGGATAGGGATGCGTTTCGATGGTTAGCCGAGGACTACTTGCAACTGCGTGGACCATCTGCTGACCGAATAGCCGAACGAGAAAAAGCCCGAATAGATCGACTGGCTATCGAACTAAGCCGCGCTATTTTTAATGGTCCAGGCCTAACATCGATTCGCGCGGCGATTAGCCACCCTGCCAGTATTGCGGCTTTGCGGGTTGAAGTTCGAACCGATGACCGAGACCCCTGGGTACCTTGGGAAATAATCCCAGGCCCAGGGAGCGAAATACCTCTATCTATTCAGGCGGCTTCGTTCGTTCACACCTCGGCACAAAGTCAAGTTTCAAAGAACGCGAATCCTGCAAGCGGCAAATTGGAAGTCCTTATGGTTGTTTCCAGGCCAGAAGGAAGACAGGACGTTCCATTCCGATCTATCGCTAGCAGAGTCGTTCGAACTATCGGAAAACCTGGTACCGAAGTCAACGTCCGAATGCTTAGGCCGCCGACTTGGTCGGCACTAAAAAGCGAACTGGAAGCCGCCGCCCGCAACGGTATAAAGTATGATGCAGTTCATTTCGATGGTCACGGGCTTTTCGATGAAAGCAAATCTGACGATAGTTCCTCGCGTGGATATGTTCTGTTTGAATCGGAAACCGCCGAAGGTGGCGCGGATCGAGTCGATGGACGAACCATGGGGGAATTGCTCACCAAATACGGAATTCAATCGGTCCTACTCAATGCGTGCCGATCCGCGTATAGGGAACAAGATTCGTCAGCACTAGAAAATCGTACTGCCGACTCCTTCGCAGCGGAACTTCTCACTGCTGGTGTTCGCGACGTAATGGCAATGTCACTTAGCATCTATGTTAGTACCGCGGCAAGAATAATCGCAGATGTTTACGACAGACTTGCCGCGGGCGAAACCCTAGTCGGCGCTACCCAGATCGCTCGGCGTTTAGAATTCCAGCGCAATCCCACGCATGAGACGCAACCCTTGGGTTGGGCGGTCCCAATCATATATCAGGGGTTGACGCTCGGAGGTCAGTCCGCTTCGGATCTCGAAACCACCCACAACAACAGACAGATCAAAAATCTCGGCGAGCATGGGCAAAGTAGAGCTATCGATGCAGATCTGGACTTCATTGGATATGACGGAGAATTCCTATCGGTCGATCGAGCACTAACTCGTACAGCTCGTGCTCGAATTACCGGATTGGCCGGTTCGGGGAAGTCGTCCTTCGTCCGCGAGTTCTCAAATTGGGCAGTAGCTACTGATTTGGCACAAGAGGCTCATGTTGTAGAACTAGAACAAGGCCTAATGGAGTCCATGCGCATCATGCGCGCGCATCTCCACCAGAAAGAAGTGAGCCGAGTACTAATTGCCATAGACGGCATAAATGACGAGCAAGGCCACCGACGGGTAACTAACTTCGTAGAGAATGTGGAGGAGTTCTTCGGGATTGAACGCGGCGTAGTGTATGTAATATTATCGGGACGAGCAACGGTCAACAGTAGGGCAGAGAACGTGATCGCCTTGAATGGACTAGATCCCATTTCTGCGCGAGACGTAGCCGTTCGTTCTGGATGGATAGATCGGTCTGTTCCCGATTTTGAGAAATGGCTAGATTGGAGTCGCGGGCTGCCTGCCGTGATTAATGCACTACCTGACTTCCTCAGCACGCGCTCGCTGGCGGACGCAAATTCGAGCGAGACGCGGTCTCTAGCGCAGATCCGCGCCGGCGGGCCAGCCTCTACCGACGACGCGGCGACCATCCTAAAACAGTTTAGCTTGAAGCGAATCGAGCCGGCGACTATAACCTCAGCTGCTGTTCCCATTGCGGCGGCTTTGTTCCAATCGCACTTGACCGAATTCGAGTGGGACCTATTTCGGCAATTGCAAGAAAGGAATGGGTTCGCAGGCCTTGCGGACGATCTAGGTAATCTATTTCCTTCGCAGATCGACCTCTTTTCGAGTTTGGGCCTCGTTTCCGTTCAGGAGGATGGGAGTGCTGCTCTACATCCGCTCGCATCAATTGCTGCTCGAGACGCGCATGACGCGGTTCTTGACTTCATAGCCGAGGGCACTTCTCTAGACTTTCCGGATCTACTTAGGAATCACTGGGCTACATTTACCATGACCATATCTGTTGCAGAGAGAGTTAGATCACAGACTGGCTCGGAGAACGAAGAAGTTGTACTAGGTGCTGCAGAGAATGTGTGGCGCGCGCTCGATATCTCTATTGCGGGGTATTGGTGGGAGCATGCTTTTCCCCTTCTCCGCGCTCTGAGAAGGCGACTCCTCGACCAAAGTCGTCTGAGCGAGTGGGAGTCGGCCTTTCAAGAGGCTGATTTGAACTTCAAGTCTACTCCCGAGGATGCGCTTCGGCCGGGCGTTGAAGATCCCCATGTCTTGTACTTTCGACTCCAAGCAGACGAAGCACATAGACGTAAGGACTTCGCTGCAGAGGCTCAATGGAACAACAAGGCTCTAGCGCGAACATTCTCCGCCGAGGGGCAGACCATAGCCGTCGATGATAATCCAAGAATGCGGAATAATCGCTTCATAACCGCGAATATGAGGAGAGGGGATGAACTCAGAGGTGTAGGCTCACCGGAATGTCTAACTTGGTACCATAAGGCTCTCCAATTGGCTGAAGGAGACCCTTTGAGGTCCGCTGATGCTTACTTGGGAATCGCTCGCGCATATTTTAATGTGCCCGCGCTTCGCAACTCGGTCTTGTATGAAAAGTATGCGCGATCCGCCCTCGCGGCCGCGCTCCCGATGGGGAATATTGCTGGGGACCTCCTTTCCTCTTGCTGTCTAAGTGTCGGATCGGCGATCTGGGAGTCGATCAAATCTTCGCCTGATGCCAATAACGCTCAACGCGTCGAAGAGGCGGTTTACTATCTTGACCTTGCATCCGAGGGTGCGGTGCCCAATATAGCGGCGTCGGCGCACAATAACGTAGGGACAATCTACCTTGACCTGGAGATGGGCGATCTAGGTGCCGCACGGTTTCTTCAGGCTTGCGCACTTCTTGAGATGCTTGGTGAACTTGGAACGTTGGCCCTTGCTCGCACAAATGCGGCCATAGCGCTCTTTCGTAAAGGACGTGTGGCCCACGCTCGAGATCTGGCGCAAGCCGCACTCGAACTACAAGATCAGGCCTCTGACCAGGTCACACGCGTACGATCAATACTGGAGTACATCCTTGCTGAGGATTCAGAGCCCTGACTGTACGGCCGATGAGGCCACAGGTAATATGCAGAGCTGCTATGAGATTGGCAATCGCCGCACCCGTTGCTGCTATGACGCTGCTCGTGTACGGCGGCGTCACCGAATTCGGCCTGCATATCGAACACAAACTAACCGCTCCAGCCACCGCGTTCACACCGGCTCGCGAAAGACCTCTTCTGCCGCATTGACGCCGTCCCGGTGCCCAGTAGCGCCCCGGCTGGTCACAGCGGGCTCTGGTTGATGCTCTGCCGATCAGGCCGGCGCAGCCCGAAGACGCGCGGGGAATTTCGAGCTGTCGTCCGAGGCGCTCGATACCAACATTCGCGAGCGCGGGCCGTTCGTCGCCCACTCCACCCGAACCCTCATCGAAGCCCGCCGCGCTCACCGCTGAGCAACATCCGCTCATGCCGCCGAGCGCGGCTTCCGAACGCCTTGTTGTAGTTGGCCGCAGCCCCACTGACCACTCGGAACTCGCCTGTTCGTCCATACTGCACTCGTACGGCGGCTACCGGATCGTGTGGAGATTCAGAGCGTTCCGCCCGACTGCGACACCCGAACAGGGCTGTCGCGGGAGCTGCTGGCGTCGGAAGAATCGCATGCCATTGGGGGGCTCGCGCTGTCGTGGGGCCTGGTGGGGACGAAAGCCGGGGTGGCATGAGGCGCTGGGTGATGTGGGGGATGGCTGCCCTGTTGGCGGTCATAATCAGCGGGTGCGGTAGCGGCGACGTATCGGTGGGCACACCTGATGCGACCCCGGCCCCGCTAATAGGTGGTGACTCGTTGCCTCCGCCGTCTGAGTCGCCCGGGCAGTCTACGAGCGCGAAGAGCACGCCGAGAGACCCGAGCCAGAAGCGGTCACCGACGCCACGATCGGGCGACACAAAGCCAAGCGGTAAACCAAGCGCCGGCAGATCGAGACCGGTTTTGACGAACTCCCGCGCGCCAAGCGCGACGACTTCCGCCTCCGCGCGCACAACCCCGCGCGAGCCCACCGACGCCCTACCGGGCCCCAAGATTAGTCCCGTACCTTCGAACACTGAGCGTAATGCGCTACCAGGCCCGACGCTAACGAAGCCCCCGTCGCCTGTCACGGAGCCGAAGCCCGCACCGGTGTGTACTCCTTCGCAGCAGGCGCCCTCGCCGAGCCCGAGTTGCTGAGCGAATGAGTCGGCAAGCAACCCGCGTGCGGCGGCGTACCCCGAGCGCGGCCCAGGTCGTTCAGCGACCGTCATCCCAGCCGGCGCCCTCCGCGCGAACCGATCGGCGCCCGGCAAAGCCGTGGGGTCTGCTCGGCGCGTTGGCGTCAGAGGCGGTAGCGATTGCGGCCCTGTTGTACTACTTCGGCTGGGCCCGCGCCAACCAGGCGTTTCAGTACTACGGCATAGACGTCGGCACGCTCGGTTTCTCCACCACGGACTACATCCTGCGTGGCGTCTCCACCGTAGTCCCAGCGATCGTCGTCTCGGCGGTCCTGGCGGTGTGCAGCATTACAGTCCACCGGCTGTTCGCCGCACCATGGCTGAGCCGCTGGACAGCCGCGCAGCGAACTCGACTGTCCTGGGGCCTGTGGGGCATCGGAGGACTTCTACTCTTCCCGTCGGCACTTTGGCTGATCGCGCCTGCGTGGCTCGACGGACGGCTCGGGTACGGCCTTCCGCTGTCCCTCGCGGCCTCCGCTGGCGTCGTGGCGTACGGCCGGGCCGTTGCTGCGATGGAAGATGAAAGATTCTCTTATGAGGCCGACATCGTGCCGTCGCTCCTGGCGCTGCTTGCCGTGACCGGATTGGTGTGGGCACTGGCGTTATACGGTGTGCAGAGCGGCTGGAGCGCGGCCCGCAGCTATGCCGCCGACCTCTCCGGCAAGAGCGAGGTCACCGTCTGGAGCGAGAAGCGACTGTCGATCCGCGGCCCGGGCGTGGTCGCAACAAACCTAGACGCCGGGGCGAGCGCTGATGTGGTAGCAAACAGTGCGTTCCACTATCGGTATGAGGGCTTGCGACTGATCGTGCGCGGGCCGGATGGCCTTCTGCTCGTGCCCTGGGGATGGCGCCGGGGTATCGACGCGGTGGTAATGCTGGCGCCTGACGACAGCATCAGAATCGACGTGATCGCTCGCTGAACGCCGAGTCGCTCCCCGACAGCGACATGCAGACGCTCGCTCATGCCCACGTGGGGCCTTGCCCCGTGATCCTGGACGCGGCGCGGCACAAACACGAACATCAGCAAAGAATGCCGATCGCTGTCGTCGATGTACCTGACACCCCCAGGCCGTCGATCACACTCAGTCGTGCTCTGTGCTCCGCGCTTGGGTCGACGAGACGCTCGCACGCCGATTCCTCACGACTGCCCGCCGCACCTCCCGCCGGGACAGAGGACTCTCGGTGGTCCGCCCCAAGCACCGCTCGAACGCTCCCCCGCGCGAGACTATCGCGAGGGAGAGCCGTGGCTTCCTATCCTTGGCATCCGCTCCGGAGCAGACGGGGAGGACGCCCCACCCGTCAACGCTTTCTATCGGTGCGAGGATGGCTGCTCCGGAGCCACCCGCGCCAGAGACACCCAACAGCGTGAGCAGAAGAGAAGGACACCCTCAACGAGGCACCGTCTTGCCGGCCGCAGACCGAGGATCCGGCGAATTCCCCCGCGAGTTCTCACGAGAGTTCGTGGGGCTCCAACTCAGAGGACCGACTTCAACCCCAACACTACGCGTTACCGCTCATCGGGGACGTGGACTTACCCCGGGGCGACGAGTAGTCAAGTCCGTTCGGCCGGGCGACAACTCAGATGAAAATGGTGGTGCTGCAGCACCACCGGAGCTCCCCAGAGGCTGCCGTTCGTCGGTCCAGCCGGCTGCGAGACTCGCGCTCTGCAAGGCTGCTGCCGAAGTCGCCGCCCATACGTCCAGTCGGCCGTACGCTGCGAGCGTGGATGTGGGTGACGTGATTGCAGGAATTTCGGGTGCGGCGGCCATCGGGAGTCTTGCTGTGGCTTTTACTTCTAACCGGGCGGCGCGAGATGCGGCAAGCATCGCCCAGGCCGCGCTCTACGACGCTCGCACTCCACGCTTTACGGTCTTCGTCGAAGAGGTGGAGTATGAGCGCACTGACTACCTACATGTCCGGCTCGATTCCGCCCGGAAGCTTGACGGGTACACACTGACCATCCTTCGCCGCGAAGGTCTTCGGTTAGTGCCGCGCTCGACGAAACCCAACTGTGCTCTAGCGGTGTCGGACATTGGTGGCGAGGTGCCTGGGCCTGTGAGGGTCGGCGACGAACGCATCTGGCATGTCGCCGTTGATGAGCACGGCTGGACTGGGTCGACGCGGATTCGGCTTACTTGCCTCGTCGGTGACGAGGAGTGGGACGTCGCTTATGTCGTTTCATTTCCCCGGCCAGACCGGTATGAGCCCAGCCGGATTCCCTCCCCATGACCACATGGGTTCGTCGAGGCAACCTTGACCGCCCTCGCGCTGGGACAACTTACAGCCATGGACGCTGGCACATCGGGTCGACGATTGAACAGCCACAGATTAGGTAGAGGACTCAGCACGCATGGCCCAGCTAGCCAGCGCCGCACCGACGAGAACGCCGAAGGACACCCACCGCGACGCTCGCCCCGGCAATGACCTTTCGTTCGCACCGGTCAGCTCCCGCCAACCGTTCGGTCATCGGCGCCTCATCGCGGCGCGGCGCTGGGCAGAATGCGTCGCATGGTCGACGACGCCACTGAAACCGCCAAGACCGCTGCCTTTCGAGAGTTCGAAGAGAACCTCGCCTACGCTCGCGAGATCGTCCAGGGCGGGCAGTGGCTGGAGAAAGGAAAGGTCGGCGGCTTCGAGGTCACCGCGCTCTACCGGGCAGCGTGGATGCAGGCGATGACCGCCGTCGACCGCTGGGTACACCGCGAGCTGTACGAACGGGCGGTGGCGATCGCTGTCGCGCCCAAGGCCCAGCGGCCCAAGGCGTTCCTCAAGCTACAGATCCCGATGGACCTGTTCGAGGACGTCCTGCACAACGGCGCCTACCTGTCGGACCGCTTCACCGACTTCCTGCTCGGGAAGTTCGGATATCAGTCCTTTCAAAATTACCGCAAGATCGAGGAGGCACTGGCTCACGTCGGGCCTACGAAGGTCTGGGGACCGGTCGCCGAGCTGCTCGGCACGACGACTCAGGACCTTCAGGCCCGGCTCGGCTCGATCGTGGACCGGCGGAGCCACATCGCCCACGAGGCCGACCGGGATCCGGGCAACCCTGGTCAGCGGCTTCCGATGAGCGCCGACCAGGTGACCGATGTGATCGACTTCTTATTGCGGGTGGTCACCTCGCTGGAGGACGTGCTCGGGCCGACCCCCGAGGCACCGGCCCTCCGCCGACCGGGTGTCAACCTGACCCGGGAGCTGGGGAAACGGGTGTGGACCAGACATGACGTGGACAGCGCGGTCGCCGAACTCGCCACGCGGGACGCCGCCGTGGCCGAGGCCGTGCGCCGGCTCCTCGAGCATGCTGACGCCCACGGGGCGAGCTTCAAGGGTGGCACCGGCCCCGACCCGTCGGCCGGGCTGCATTACCCGAACATCAGCAAAGAGCGCCGGTCGCTGTGGTCGCTATACCTGACACCCGCCAAACCGTCGATCGCGCTCAGCATCGGCTCGCTGCTCTGGGTTGACGAGAAGGTCGCACGCCGATTCCTCACGACTGCCCGCCGCACCCTTGAGTTGGACGCCGCCCTGAGCGAGCCAGATGAAGCCCTGCTCCGCCGATACCCGACGGTCGCGCTGCGACCGTTAGCGGCACGGTCGGCCGCGATCGACGGCCTCCTCTCCGCGTTCGACGCCGTCCTGCACCCAGGCGGCGAAATCGACGGTGAGTAGAGAGGGCCTCGGCAAGTTCGTCCGATTACGTCGAGTAACACCCAAGGGCGAGTCCGCCGACACTGCTCGCCGGGCGAAGCCGCCAGCCTTCGCTCGAGCAGGCCTTGCCGGTGCGGATAGGGGTGGTGCAGGAATCGGACATCGCCGCAGAAGCCCACTCTATCTGCCCCCGCCGCCTCCTCCTTGCCGGATTGTCATACCTGCCTCGTAGGGTCACCGCCATGAGTCTGGCTGATGTGGATGGTGCCGCGGTCCGGAAGGCGATAGCCGAGCATGACGAGATCGGACAGACGGAATTCCTGCGCCGCCACGGATTCCGGCCCGCGCTGCGCTACCAGGTGCTGCATGACGGCCGCCGCTACGACTCGAAGGCGATCCTGGGCGTCGCCCATCAGTACGCGACCGGCGCGCCGCTAGCCGCGGCGCAATTCAGCGGAGGCGAAGCCACCGTGGTACGACGGCTCGAACAGCTGGGATTCACCATCGACGACGTTGACGCGAAGCCCGATGCCACCACCGGGCCTAACCGCCCAGCCCCCGAGAGCCTCGACGCCAGCCGGCCACCACTGGTACTGATTGCCCCCTCCACCGGCAACAAGGCCGCCCGGAGCCGATTTTCCGACACCCTCGCCCAACCCGTCGACTACACCGACGACCGGCTGCGCAACGCGCTGAGCGACAGCGAACGAGCGTCACTGGAACGACTGCACCCCGACGGTCGCGCCCGATTCTGGGGGGCACTGCCCCGTTTCAACACCACGATCGACCGCCTCCGCCAAGGCGACGTCGTGGTCTTCACCGGCCAAAACCATGTGGTCGCCGTCGCCGCACTGGGATGCAAACTGCGCAACCGGCAGCTAGCCGACCTCCTCTGGCCGCCCGCCTCCGGGCACGAGGGATGGCTGAACGTCTACACCCTCGTCGGCTTCCAACTCGTCCACGGCGTCGGCTACCCCCAGCTGCGCGACTGGGTCGGCTCCAGCGACAACGACATCTTCCAAGCCACCCGCGGACTATCACCAGAGAAATCCGCCGCAGTCATCACCGGCCTCGGGCTGACCATCCACCCCGACGAGGACACCCAGGACGCCCAGGCCGAGGCCCAGCTGCTGGCCGCCCTCGACTCCGCACGCACCCCCGCCTCCCAACTGTCAGCAGCCGAAAACAATCAGACCACCACAAGCAGCTACAACCAGCCCGCCCGCACCATCACCATCCATCGGGCCGAAGCCGAACTGGTCAACCTCTTCCGCGACACCCTGCCCGGACACAGCGGCGACCACCGCCTCCGGACAGCCGTCGGCCACACCGACCTCTACCTCCTCGACGACGGCGACATCATCGAAGCCAAACGCGGAGCCGATCACCGCTACGTCCGCCAAGCCCTCGGGCAACTCCTGGACTACGCCGTCAACACCGACCAGCCCGTCCACCGGCTTACCGCGCTCTTCCCGGCCTCGCCCTTGTCAGCCGACATCCAGCTGCTGCACTGCTACGGCATCGACTGCCTGTATTGGAACCGCGACACCACCTTCACTCGCGAACCCGCATCAGACACCACCCGCGAGATCATGCGGCCTCTGTGGACGATGGTCCTCAACCACCCGAAGTGACCGGGCGACGTCGCCTTTTACAGCCGCTTGAACGAAGGTTCAAATATGACCGACGGCCGCAATCGCGTCCCTCCTCGTCCGAGGGCACCTCGGCCCGGCCACAGCATCACCGACACGCATCCGGCGATGGCCGCCGAATGGCATCCCACGCGCAACGGCACCGTGGGCCCGACCGATGTGTCCTTCGGATCGACTTACGAGTGCTGGTGGCAGTGCCAAGCAGACCCAACGCACGAATGGCGCGCGCAACCCAACGCTCGCTGGCAAGGCAACCGTTTACTCGGATGCCCGTGGTGTTCTCGTCGACGGGCAACGCCCGAGCGGTCGCTCGCCGTCCACCATCCTGATCTCGCGGCGGAGTGGCACCCCGACTTCAACGGAAACCTCACCCCGTTCGACCGGGCGCCAACGTCAGAGTTCCTGGCCTGGTGGACTTGCCCGGAGGGGCACACCTACTCCGCGACGATCGGCGCCCGCGTCCGACGACACACACGCCCCGACCGGATGACTCCCGCGCGGCGGCTCGGCTGCCCGACCTGCCGCTCTCTCGCCGGCCAGCGACCCGACATCGCCGTCGAATGGCACCCCGAGAAAAACTTCGACCACCCCACTGAGGTGGCTCCTCGATCCGGCCAGGAGCGCTGGTGGCTGTGCCCGATCGGGCACTCCTATGCGGCGACGGTGGCGAACCGCACCCGCGTCAATCCGCCCGGATCAGGCTGTCCCTATTGCTCCGGTCGACGACCTACCCCGACCGACACCGTGATCGTGACCCACCCCCATCTCGTCACGGAATTCGACAACGACATCAACGAAGAGTTCTTCCTCGACAAGGTCAGCGCCGGCTCAGGCCGCCGAGCCGCCTGGCGCTGCCGCCGGGGCCACCGATGGTCCGCGACAGTCCGAGACCGCGCAAACGACGGCACCGGGTGTCCCGAGTGCGCCGGAAAACGCGCAGGCGCCGACAACTGCCTCGCCACCCTGATGCCCGCACTCACCGCCGAATGGCACCCCGAACTCAACGGTGACCGCACCCCACACACCGTCACGGCCTTCTCCGACATTCACGCTGTCTGGCGCTGCACTGCCGGCCACGTCTGGTCAGCGCGCATAGCGCACCGATCCCGCGGCGCCGGATGCCCAACCTGCTCAATCGGCAACATCTCACGCATCGAACAGGCACTCGCAGCCTCACTCGCGGAAACACTGACTGTGCAAACGCAGGTAGCGATACCGATCGAGGGCACCGCCCGACCAGTTCGGGCCGACATAGTCCTTCCCGACCTCAACATCGTCATCGAGTACGACGGCTGGTACTGGCATCAAGACACGGTCGCCCGAGATCGGGCACGGTACGAACAGCTAGCAACGCGCGGCTACAGGCTGATCCGACTCCGGGAAGAACCACTCGGTCTCCTACACCGCGACGACATGGTCGTACCCGACCGAATCACCAACACCTCCGACCGAGAAACCGCAGGACGACGCGTCGCAACACTCCTGCTCGATCATCTCGCTCGGCTCGAGCTCAGCCACACGCCAGTGCAGATGCCGAGAGCCGTCAGCGAAGCGCCCGGGGAGTCCGCCACTGTCAGTCTCGTCCAGACCGCCGGCCACTGCCGCGTGACTCGGGCGTAAACCCAACCAGCAGACTCGCCCGACGACGGAGACGGTGCGGCAGCGCCGGGTACAACTCGATCAGCTCGCCGCACGTTCCCATCGCCCGGCGAACCCGCGGCTCCGTACCCTTGACATCGGCTCCGGAGCAGGCGGGCAGGACGCCCCACCCGTCAACGCTTTCTATCGGTGCGGGGACGGCTGCTCCGGAGCCGCGCCGCAGCACCAACACTCGGCCACGGTCGCGGGCCGCAGTCCGTCCCGAGAGTTCACCCGCGAACTCTCACGAGAACTTGTGGGGCTCCAACTCAGAGGGGGGAGTTGAACCCCCACGCACGGCATACACACCAAATGTGTGTATGCATGCGCTCGATCCTACGAGCGATGGCCATTCCGTCAAGGCCGACGCATCCAGCCAACGGATTCCGCCCGACAAGTCGATAGCCGCCGCTCCCCTGCTGCCGCTCGGCCTCGTGGTGCCGTTGGCGTGCAACATCGAACTCTCTGCGGCCCGCGACCGGTATCGACGCGGGTAGCCGCGCCGTCGGCAGCGCCACGGGAATGACTCAACGGTGACGACCCGACGATCGCACCTCGCCGCCGCGAACCTCGCTACCCCGACTGCGAGGGAATCATCCCCGGACGCTTCACCTGTTTCGGAGACCACGGGTCGCCCACCCCAGAGTCCGTAAGTACCCTCGCGGCGCTGACAAAGAAGGGCCGGGCTGACGGGCACGTGGTTCAGGTCAACTGCCAGGCCTTCTCGTCGTCCCCGGCGAGCAATGTCACGTCGACGCTGGCGCAGATGTCGAACCACATCGGGTCCTGGATCCGCGACACCAGCAGCACCGCTTTCGCCGTCACCTCCCGTGTGGCGAGGCGCTGCCGGTAGTCGAGGACTTACCCCAGGCCCAGCAGTAGCCGATCGGCGTTCATCCCGGCCAGGCAACTCTTGATCTCGGCGATCACCTTGCCACCCGCCCGATCGCACCAGGTGAGATCCACCGCCACGTCGAACAACTCGCCGGACGCGATGCCGCCAGCAGCGAGATGATCACGGAGCTGGCGACATAGTGCGTCGTGCTCGGCGACCGCCGCGGCGCGGGCTGCCCCGCCTGCCGGGATGAGTTCCGGGTACACCGCGTCGGCCGGCTTGCCCCGGTACGGACGGTCGAACCCACGGCCCGCTGCTGCGCGTGCTCCGCGACTGCTGAGCTCGGAGACCGCCCACGCCGCGGCGACCTCTTCCGGCTCATAACTCTCCCGGTGGGGAAAGGTGCCGCTCGCTACCAACTGCGTCAACAGGAGCCGGGCAGCGACGAGACCCGCCGGCTGCTCGTACAACCGCCGCACCGCCTCCAGCGTTCCCCGTATAGGTGACAGCCTGACGCTTGACCAGCGTCGGATACGTGTGGTCGGACTCAGCCAATCCTCGCCGCCGCACCTCGCCCGCGCTGAATAAGCCAGCAGCCAACGCCCCCAGATTCATTCAGACCTGGATTTTTCATCGTCCCCAGCAGGCAGCGAACTTGACCACGAGCCGTCAGCGACCGTGCTCTGGGGTCGGCATCAGGGCGCGCCATCCACGTCGTACAGCAGCGGGTGGTCGCGTCAGTCGGTCTCGTCGATCAGTTCACTGCGCAGCTCCTCAGGCTCGAAGTGGGCGGAGTCCTCCCCCGCCTCACCTTCCCCGACATCCCGTTGGACCGTCTTGCCGATCGCAGCCTCCACCAGTCGGCACAGCGACTCTCGTCGCGCCGCGAAGTAGCCGTCGAAATCGTCGGCTCCGAGCAGATCCGCCGGGACGAGATGCGTCCGCAGCAACTCGTCGAGCTTCGCGCGATCGATCTGGGCGCGAGTCTGGATGGTTTGCAGGTAGATCGAGGGGGCGGTGCCACCGATGGCCCGGTTGGTCCGCGCGCTGATCGTCGTCTTGTTGACGATGCTCTCGCGGTGCTCATCGTCGACTCCGTGGTCGTAGCACCACTTCTGCGGGAAGACGTGATGGATATCGACCGCCAGGTCGACGTATTGCATTTTGTCGAGAGCCTTGTCTTCCATCCAGTCCCGCGCCCCAACGGCCAGGATCATTGCGGCGATTCCCTTGTAGGCAGCCGCGTTGCGGGTCCGCAGAGAATGCAGCCGAGACTCGGTGAAACTGGCATCCGCAACCGTCCGCGGCAGCACGGCCGACCCGTCCAGCGCCCAGGCCGGCACCATCTCGATGTCCCGGGCGAAGCGCGTCTCGATCGCCGATCCGTAGAGCTCACCCATCACGCCGCACCAGTACCAGCGGGTCAAGCGCTCGCTGACGCCGATCAGGTCTGCGTCCTTGCCCAGCACCACCTTGATCGCGGCGAGCGGTACCAGCTGCTTGGCGTAGGGGACGTCCCGAGGCACGAAGATGTGCCGGTCGGCGAGAAACGTCGCGGCCCAGACGAACGCCTCGCGCAGCGGGTCCCGCCACTCGAGATAGTCCGCCAGCGTGAGCTTCAGAACGTCCTCACGCTTCGCCGAGATCGCCGGCGGACGATCCGAGGCGTCCGCGAGGTTGCGTTTGCGGGTGGTCAACATCGTGACAGCCTGCAGAAAGTCGGTGTTCTCCACGACGCCGAGCACTGGCGAGGACGACCACTTCAGCTGGGTGTCGCGCCAGTCGTCGTTGAGCCGAAAGTCCTCCTTCGTCCGCGCGTAGTGGTCGGCGTCGCCGGCGAAGACCGCCGTGAGTAGTTCGAACACGTTGAGTGGGAGTCCGCCGATGTTGACCTTCTCGAACACAGTCGCGACGGCAGCCTTGTCGGTCTTCTCGTCGAGCACGATGGCCGGAATGTCATACGTCGCGGCCGGTTTGATGAACTGCTCGTGGAAGGTTTTCCCCAGCGCTCGATCGTCCAGCTCAAGAATCCAGCTCATGTAGTCGCCGTACAGCAGGTGCAGCGGGAAGTATCCCTGCGCGCGCTGCTTGTCGTGATCGCCGAGGTCTAGAACGACGTCCTTGCCGAAATTCGTGCGAACAACGCCATCCGCCGGGACCGAGATGACGGCCTCATCGACCCGGTTGGGATCGGCCAGCGCCGTTGGCATGTGCACGAGATAGCGGCGGTTGAACAACTTGCCCCGGCTGTCCTTCGTCGCGACGAGCCCGTCACCGCTCAACGCCTGCGTCAGCGACGTCAGACGCTGCTGGCCGTCCAGGAGAAGGAACTTCGCCTCGGTTCCGGCCGGAAGCTCGACACCTTCCAACCGCCGAGGTTTGAAACGCACCTGCGAGTTACCGGTCTTCAGGAGCATCACCGCGCCCAGCGGGTGTCCGCGCAGCACCGTGATCAGGAGCTGACGAATGCGCTCGTCTTCCCACTTGTAGCCGCGCTGGAAGTCCGGCAACTGAATCTCGCCCGACCGTGTCCAGGCGAGGTACTCGCCCAGCTCGTACATCGGCGTCAAGAATCCCACCAGGCTTCCCCCTCGAGCGATCTTCCAAGCAGTCGGACGATCACCGAAGGTTACGCGAGTCGACGCTTAAGCGTGATGCCGATCGACGCTCGATGCGGCTCCCCGGTGCTTGTGGGTCGCGGAGATCGCGCCACCCAATTTGAGTCCACCGCGAGAAATCAGCGGCAGCTCCCGAACCGCGCTCTTGGTATCAATTGCGGAGCAAGAGGCAGGACAGGCATCCACATCCGACACTCTTGACGTGAGCTGGGTCAACACCGCCATCCAGTACACGACCGAGCAGCCGCGCCCACCCAGGGCACCACCGGTCTCGGCCAGGCTCTCTTCACCCACGTAGGTCAGCCAGCACCATCGCCGACGCGTCTTCACCAACTGGTTAGCTGACGGCCTCCGCACATGACGACCTGGGCGAAAGATGCAACTCAGCGGCTTGAGCCCGGCAACCGTGCACAGGCAAACTTGAGCAGGCCGGGCCTGGTTCAGGCAGAAGCCCGTGGTACCGCTGCCAGCAGCGCGTCAATCTGCTCGCACCACTCACTGGCGGTCTGCGCCCGCCAGCCAGCGGCGACATACGCCTCGCCGCCCCGACGGGTCTCCTCGTCATCGTCTCCGTCCGGCTCCGGAAGGACGGCGATGCGGATGTCTTCCGCCGGCCAGGCGAAGTCCGCTGGCCAACCGCTCTCCCCCAGCTCGTAGCCAAAGACCGGAGTCTGCGCACCGTGGCGTGCGAGAAACCCGGCCAGCCGCACCAAGGCTGTGTCGCTTTCGTCTAGATACGGCGTTATCTCGCGATCCCAGGCCGACGTCCGCTTCTGGCCGCCTCCGAGAACAGCGAGCCGCTCGACCTCGAATGGGTCGAGGTCCTCGGCGTTCAGCGAGACGCCCTCCGCGCGACCCGGCGTGGTGAGGAACTGAAGCAGGTCCGACCAGTGGAGCCAGGCGTTTCGGGCAGCACGACCGGCTTCCCTGCCGAGAACAGCGATCGCGGTCCACTCCTCTGGCTCCGCGTCGTCAACGATCAGCACGAGTGCAACGCCGGACGCATCGACTGTTCGGAACACGTGGACGACCCCGCGCAGTGGCCGCCGATCGCCTCCGGGTCCGTGCGGGTACGACTCGGCAGACCATCGATCGGCCAAAGCGCCCCGCACGGAGTCGGCCGCGGTACCTCGTGTGCCAGCAGTGGCGAGCGGAACGGTAGCTGCCCCTGCGACCAGCGCCCGGGCTCTCCGTCTCCAGCGGGTCAGATCCGGGTCGCGCAAGAACTCCGACACCAACGTGAGCGGATCGGCGAAGACGGTGGTCACGAGCTCAGCAGGATCACCGCCGTATGCCGCATAGGCCTCCGCCGCCTGCTGCTGTGCACGCTTGGAGTACGGCGGCCACACCGAGTCGGAGTCCTCGCTACCCACGTGGAAGGTCACGACTCCCGGCGGGCACGGTCCGTATTCGGGGTGCTGCAGGATGACCACCTTGATCGGCGGACCGTCAAGACGGGAGAGGGTGAGTTCCGGCGACGTGGTGACCTGCCACTGGACGGAGTCCGGACCTCGCGAACACACGAGCCGCTCCGCGCGAAGCAGGATCCCGGGCCTCCGCGCGAGCCGTGCCAGAAAGCTGCTCGAGATCATCACACCTGCGCCCCCGACCCGCAAGAACAACTCTTGACGCTGGCACCAGTTCACTCCATTCTAGAGCGTTCTGCTGAGCGCACCTTCGTGACGTGCGCCTTCGGAGGGGAAGTTCGATGGATGGTGGGGGCACCAGTTCGATCGGCGCGACGCCGCGACGAGTCGGCGCGCAGGAGCTGTTGGAGATCCGGGACGCGCAGTGGTCCCCGCGGTTGAGCGCGGTCTCCCTGGTCTGTGAGGCCGAACCGGATCCCGCTCAGTGCACCGAGATCCTTCGTGCCCTGGGCAAGCTCTACCGCAATCGGCGGGTCAAGGGCATCGACCCGACCGAGTACCTGCTGCGGTATCGACACGCGCTCGTCGTCGGCACGGCCGGCTTCGCGATCACCGGATACCGCCGGGGGACGTTCTGGCCGGCGTTTTGGGAGGCTGTTGGCTATCGCGGTGACACCGAGGACCGGGCCTGCTGGAGCCTGGCGTTCATCGAGGCGCTTCGCCGTCTCGGGCTGCCGACCTTCGACGAGTTGGTCGAGCAGGGCGCATTCCCCTATTTGACGCGGATCTTGATGCATACCGGGATCCCCGACTACTGCCTTCCCGACTTCTTCGGTCTCGTGGCCGAACGCCGCCGGATCGCGCACGTGTCCCCGGAGGAGTTCGTCGACTGGGCTGCCCAACGCGCTGCCATCGATCGACTCGCCGACGTGGACGTTCCTGTCGGACGCTTCCTTCGTTTCGGCGGGAGCTACGCGGTTGACCTCGTCGACCGCGTGTACGACCTGCTCGACCGGCTAGTGGACGGACTGGACGATTCGACCACGCTGTTGCCTGCCCGGTTCGGCGTCCAGGCCCGGCAGTGGTGGGAGACGGCGGACCGCCCAGAATCCGGCGACCGGCGCCCCTCTCGCTCGGATGCCGGACGGCGCCCGCGCGTCATTCTCGATCCGTATGGCGAAGGGGTGGTTCTGCGCCTGCCTCCGCTGAACGACCTGGGCCGTGCGGCGCTGTGGCATCTGACCACCGAGGACACGAACGAGACCGTTCGGTCAACAGAAGGTGGAGCGGTCGCGGCACCCACGGACTATTCGCTGTCCAGGCCGGTGAGCGACTTGATGATCACGCTCGGCGACTCGTCGCTCAGTTACCAGTTGCCGATAGTTGATCGGTCGTGGCCGATGCTGGCGTTCGACTCGGACGGCCGACGGCTCTCCGCGACGGTTCCGCTACCCCGCTCAGACGTGTGGATCCTCCACCCGGAGGAGGGCCAGACGGACGTTCTGCTCGTCGAGGGCGACGCTCGTTCGATCGCCGAAGCGCCGCTGCCGTACGGCTGGTTCGGCTGGCGGTTGCGGTACCTCGACCTGACCGACGTCCAGGCGCTCGGGCTGCGTGATCGTGCTCGTCGCTGGTCGGTAGCGACGACCGCGGCAGCCCAGATCCAGGTGGGACCTTCTGTCCGAGGGGTTCGGTCGGCTTCCGGGGGGCCGGTCCACCGTTCCCTTCCCACGATCGTGCTACCGCCCGGCGCCGAGTCGCTGATCTGGGAGATCGAGGTCAGGAGCGACGACGGGGACGTGCCCCTCGCTCATGTGACGACATCGGGTGGCGACGATCCCAACGTGATCTGGCATCGGCTGCCTCGCCCGGTGCTCGGCACGTTCGTCATCCACGTCCGGGGACCGCTCGGACGGAGCGCACGCCGGGTCGTCACCATCGCCGAGGACCTCTCGATGACGGCATCGCCGTCGCGGCGACTGATGACCAGGAGCGGCCTGGTTCCTGTCGACGTCCGCGTCGAGGGTGCTCGGGGCCTGACGGTCAGCCCGGCCAGACTCAGGCTGCCCGCCGACGAGACCAGCGCCCAGGTCTCCGCGCACGCGCCCGGAGCCTCGGCGACTCTGTCGATCACTCCGGCACACATGGCCGTCGCACACGATCACGGTCGGCTGACGGTTCGCTGGCGCACGAGCCCACTCGACCTGGTCGCCGAGGACATGACCGGACAGCCGGGAAGCCTGCTGGTCACGGTCGGCCCCGACGCCACCGGTCCCGTGCTGCTCGCCCGGGCCGTGAGCGGCGAGATCCTCCAGACGCTCGCGCCGAAAGGCCCGCTACGCGGAGGCACCGCCCGGTTCGCGCTCGCCGAGCTCGGCGACACGGTGGGACGCCACGGGCATCTGCGACTCGAGTTCAGTCCCGACGGGCTCACGGAGCCCACCACCGTCAGCCTCTGCGCACTCGTTCGGCCCCGCCGACTGGCTGACGACCTCACCCGCGAGGGAGGGGTCTTGCGTTTCGGACGGTTCGCTGCGGGCGTCGGGCTGACAGCCGGTGTCTATGCCCCACTCGCTCCCTGGTGGGGTGTGACGCCGCTACCTGTCCGCGACGGGCAAGTCGATTTGCCGCCGCGGCTGGCGACCTGCGGGCCGCTCCGGGTCGTGGTCCGGATCGACGATCCTTGGGCACCAGACGGATGGCCGTCCTGGCCGCGCCCGGGCGACGACACCTTCACGCTCGCCGGTGTTGGGCACCCCGAGGGTGACGACGACGAGCGGACCCTGGCGGCCTTCCTGGGCGGAGCGTCCGAGTTGCCCTCGGCCACCACGCGCCCGGAATTGTTCTGGACGGCTCTCGTGTTACTGCCCGATCTCGTTCCGCGGCACCGGCTGGCCGCCGCGGCCGAGCAGATCGGCGTCGTGCTCTCCGCGCGCCCCGGCTCGAGTCTCCTTGCGCTGGTGAGCGCCGAGTTCGAGCGGGAAGCGAAGATCGTCGCGTTGATCCGCTCTGGTCTGCCGTCGGCGGCCGTGGAGACCGACGACCTTCTCGCAGTCGCCGCCGCGTGGACGTCACTGCCGCCGGCTGCGGCTCTGCTGTCCGGCCGCCGGCTGGTGGGATCGGCCGGCGTGGAGGGCGGCGAAGTGCTCGAGTTGCGGCATGCCGCTCGGGAACGGTGCGGCGCAGGGCTCGAATCGGTCCTGAGTGGCGCGGGAGATCCTTCCGCCGCGACCGGCAGGCCCGGTGCGTCCGAGGAACAGATGGCCCATTTCAGCCCCGAGCAGCTCCGACAGCTGCGTCGCGCGGTCGCACTGGTCCCCCGTGGTCTACTCGATACCGACACCCGGGCCGAAGCGGCTCTGGCCCTGTTCGACGCGCGGGGCGCCGCGCCACTGGCCTCCCACCTGCATGGCGTGACGCGGCTCGTCCGCGAGATCAAGGCTTTCTTCTCGACCCGCACCGGCGACCCGGCTCCGCTCGAGGCGCTCCGTGCGCGGCTCCCGGCCGAGCGGATGGACGGATGGCGGGGGCTGCCCGCCTTCTCACTGGGAGCGGCGCTGACCGCACGAGCGGCCGGGAGTGGCGACCGAGACGCCGGTCGCCTCGCCGAGCGGCATCGGCCGCTGTGGGTAGCGCTCGCGCAAGTAGCGCCTGACCTGGTCGCCCTCGATCTCGTTCTGGCCGAGGCCCTCCGCGTCCGGAAGAGGTCCGAACTCTCCGCTCGACCCGTGCCCCGCCCTCCCGGTAGCTGGCGCGCTCCTCGCGCCGTTCCCTCCCCACGGTCTGGAGACCCGCAGTGACCGCCACGATCGACCCGCTGGAGACCGCCCACCACGTGGGCGCCGCCTACCGGCGCTATCTGTCCTCCATGCAGCCGGTACGGGATCCCGCGATCCGGTCGGCACTCGCTCAGCAGATCGCCGGCGGGCATCTCCTCAAGGGCCCGTTCCTGGAGGCCACTCCGCCCTACGTGCAGGCCGCATCGATAGACGAGCTGGTCGCGTCTGGCGTGCTGGCGCCCGGAATTCGTGCCTTCACCGGCCCCCATCTGCCTCCGGACAGGCCGCTCTACGCCCACCAGGAGCAGGCCGTCCGCAAAGCGGCCTGGGGCCGCAACCTCGTGGTCGCGACCGGAACCGGTTCCGGAAAGACCGAGTCGTTCCTCCTGCCGATCCTGAACGCCCTCGCCTCCGAGGCAGCCAGGGGCCCACTGACGCCCGGAGTACGGGCAATCCTTCTGTACCCGATGAACGCGCTCGCCAACGACCAGATGAAACGCCTGCGCGCTCTGCTGTCCGGCGCGCCGGAGGTGACTTTCGGCCGGTACATCGGCGAGACGCGGCAGCGCCGGGCCGACGCGCAGGAAGAGTTCCTTGCCCGCTTCCCGGGTGCGGAGCCGCTCCCCAACGAACTCCTGAGCCGGGAGGAGATGCGGGCGAGTCCGCCGCACCTCCTCCTCACGAACTACGCGATGCTGGAGTACCTGTTGCTCCGGCCGGCCGACGTCGAGCTGTTCGCCGGCCCCTTCGCTGATACGTGGCGATTCGTCGTGGTCGACGAGGCTCACGTCTACGACGGTGCCCGTGGCGCGGAGCTGGCGATGTTGCTACGGCGGCTGCGCGACCGGGTCGCTCCGGAGCGAGAACTGCAGTACATCGCCACGTCCGCCACGGTCGGCGACGACGCAGCAGCCGCCGTCCGGTTCGCTACGGATCTGTTCGGTACGCCGTTTCATTGGGTGCCCGGTGTCGAGTCGGCGCAGGACCTGATCCGGCCGTCCCGTCTGCCTGCGCCGGCGGGCTCGTTCTGGGGTCCGCTTCCGACAGCCGCCTATGCGGAGCTGCTCGACGCGTCGGACGCCGACGCACGGCTGGTGGCGTACGCGGCGTCGGCCGGCTTCGCCGCCCCGGATGCCGCGACGGCGCTCGCGCACGAGAAACGCTTCGCGTCGCTCCAGCAGCTCCTGGCCCGTGGGCCACAGGACGTCGGAAGCGTCCTCGCGGAGCTCCTCGCTGACGTCGCCGATGCCTCACACGTTTTGGACGCCATGGTGCGGCTCGCCGCGGCGATGCGTCATCCGGACGGATCGGCTGTGCTCTCCGCCCGTTACCACCTTTTTGCCCGTGCCACCGAGGGAGCGTTCCTGTGTCTCGGCACCGAGGCACCCCACGTCTCGCTGGCCCGCCACACGGTGTGCGACCAGTGCGAGAACGCGATGTTCGAGTTCGGTTCGTGCCGGCGCTGCGGGGAGGTGTATCTCGCCGGAACGGAGGACGACGGGCGGCTCAGGCCTCGACGGGCGACCGATCCGAACACGGTCTGGCTCGCCCTCGCCGCCGGGCGATCCGGAGAGGACGAGGACGACGCGACGCTCGACGACGGCTCAGGTACCGCACTGTCCGACGAGGAGTCCGGACTGTGCCTGCGCTGCGGCGCCCTGCACTCCGCTCCTCGAACCCGCTGCGGTCGGAGCGGGTGTTCCGGCGTCGTCACCGCGACACGTCGGCTCGCCACCAGGAGGTCAGGCACTCTTGGTGGGTGCGTCACGTGCGGTGCGCGCGGGGAGCACAGCATCCGTCTGTTCGAGACCGGCTCCGACGCCGCCACCGCCGTCCTGACGACGGCGGTCTACCAGAGCCTTCCGCCCGCCGAGGGAGACGACGCCGACTACCCGGGGGAGGGCCGCAAGCTGCTGTTGTTCAACGACAGCAGGCAAGCGGCGGCATTCTTCGCCCCGTACCTCGACCGCACCTACCAGCGGCTGCAGTGGAGGCGCCTGATCGTTCTCGGCCTCCGGCGCGCCCGGTCGTTCGACGACGAACCGGTCAGCGTGGACGACCTGGCATTTCACCTCGCCAAGGAAGCCGACCGCTTCGGGTTCTTCTCCCGGAGGATGACTGGCCAGGGCAAGGCGCGGGAGGCGCTGCGATGGTTGATGGCCGAGCTCGTGTCGACCGACGACCGGCAGTCGCTGGAAGGCACCGGGATGATGCGGCTCGCCCTGGATCTGGGTCGCGGCGCGCTGCCGGCGCCGCTCATGACCGGATTGGGGCTGACCGACTCCGAAGCCCGGGACGTCGTGGCGGAGCTGCTGCGCGGGCTGGTACGCCAGGGTGTGCTGACGATGCCGGAGAACGTCGATCCGCGAGACGAGATCTTCGCTCCGAGGCTTGGCCCGATCTACGTCCGCAGCAAGGGACCAGACGCGAAGCGCAAGGTGCTGGCCTGGTCACCGGCTAGCAGTACCAACCGCCGTATCGACTACCTCACCAAGATCGCGGCCGCCACCGGCGCCGACTCCGACCCCGCCGAATTGCTCGCAGGGATCTTCCGGTGGCTCGCGGCGCAGCGCGACGGTGCCCTGAGTTCCATGTCCGATCGCTCTCTCGGAGTCGTCCACCAAGTCGATCACTCGGCGCTGCGTATCTCGGCGGCGGCCGAGTTGTTCCGCTGTGACCGTTGCGCCCGCCTTGCCCCAACGTCTGTTCGGCAAGTGTGTCCCGCGCTCGGGTGCAGCGGCGCGCTCCAGGCGTGGTCACCCGACGATGAGGACGATGACCACTATCGGACTCTCTACCGCTCGATGGACCCCGTACCACTCCACGCGATGGAGCACACCGCGCAGTGGCGTTCCACGGTCGCCGCCGAGATCCAGCACAAATTCATCCAGGGCGAGGTGAACGTCCTGTCATGCTCGACGACCTTCGAACTCGGCGTCGACGTCGGTGATCTCCAAGCGGTCATGCTTCGAAACATGCCCCCGACCACGGCCAACTACGTTCAGCGGGCCGGGCGTGCCGGTCGGCGGACCAGCTCGGCCGCGTTGGTAGTCACCTACGCGCAGCGCCAGTCGCACGATCTTTCACAGTTCGCCCGGCCGGAGCAGATGATCGCCGGCCAGGTGCGCGCCCCGTACATCCCGCTGGCCAACGAACGGATCGATCGTCGCCACGCTCATTCGGTGGTCCTCGCGGCGTTCTTCCGCTGGGCGAAGGAGCAGCACGGGCTGGAGTGGTCGACTATCGGTGACTTCGTGCTCGCCGGACCGGACGGGAAACGCGCTATCGATCTGGTGGCCCGGTACCTCGCCCCCCCGCCCCAGCCGGTCGTGGACGCCCTGGGCCGGATTCTGCCGGCCGACGTCGCACGAGAAATCGGCGTCGGCACCGGCGAATGGATCGAACGGCTCCTCGACCTGCTGGACGCCGTGCGAGTCGAGGTGGCCACCGACGTCGAATTCTTCACCGATCTCGAGCGTGTGGCCGGCGCCGAGCGGAACTACACCCTGGCCAGGCGCTGCCAGGAGGTGGTGAAGACACTGGCCGGCCGGAACCTGCTCGGCATGCTCGCCACCCGCAACGTTCTGCCGAAGTACGGTTTCCCGGTCGACAGCGTCGAGCTACGGACGCAGTACTTACAAGACCAGAAGCTGCGCAGCCAGTTGGAGCTCAGCCGCGACCTGAGCAGCGCGATCTACGAATACGCGCCCGGCGCGGAGATCGTCGCCGGCGGCAAACTGCTGCGGTCGGCCGGAATCTACCGTCTTCCCGGCAGGGAACTTCCGTCCAAGTACTACGACGAGTGCACCGTGTGCGGGGCGTACCGCGAGTCGCTGGCCCCGCTGGACCCGGTCTGCGATCTGTGCGGTACGCATCGACGGGGCAAGCCCCGCCAGTACCTGGTGCCCGAGTTCGGGTTCATCGCGGACCGAGCGACCACCTCGACGTCCGACAGCCCACCACGGCGGAGCTGGCACGGCGCCACGTACATCGTCGATCAATCGCCTGAGAGCACGGAACGTATCGTCGACCTCCCGTCGGGAGACAAGGCCACAGTGTTCTCCGGCCCGCGAGGGACGCTGGTCGTGGTGGCCGACGGCGTCCGGGGCGCCGGCTGGCTACTCTGTCGTCGATGCGGCTGGGGCACCCCGCAGGGCATCGGCAAACTGCCGCGTTCCCATCCCGACCTCCGTCGATCCGACCAGTGCGACGGGACGCTGGAGCTCCGCTCCCTCGCGCACCGGTTCCAGACAGACCTGCTCACCCTCGACCTGCCGGGCTCCGGTCAGCTTCCGGTCTCCGCATGGAGGTCTGCGCTGTACGCGATCCTGGAGGGCGCCTCCGAGCTACTGCGGATCGCACGAGACGACGTCGACGGCTCTCTCGATCCGCGCAGTGACGGGCGTCCCGACATCGGGCTGTTCGACACCGTGCCCGGAGGCGCCGGCAACGTCCTGCGCATCGGCGAGCACATCGGCCAGGTCCTTCGCATCGCGCGCAACCGGGTCGCCGAGTGCGAGTGCGGCGCGGAGACCTCGTGCTACGCCTGCCTCCGGTCATACCGCAACCGGCGCTACCACGACGAACTCTCCCGTCGGGGCGCGCTATCCGTGCTCGAACCGCTGGTCACGGTCGGCTGAGAGAGGCGGCGGGCCAGCAACCCCATGCCGGCCCGCCGACCACCACTCAGTGCGGGAGGAACTGGCTCGGCTTGTCGTGCCAGCTCACCGCCAACGCGTCGCGCGCCCGCGTCGCCGCCATGAACAACAGCGCACGGTCACGCCGCCGCTCCCTCAGATACCGCGCCGGATCCTCATCCTGTAGCCGAATAATCGCGGCCCGTGGCACGACCCCGTCCGAAACCCCCACGATCGCCAGCCGCTGGTACTCCAGCCCCTTGAACCGGTGCATCGTTCCCACGTGGATGTCCCCGTCACCACGCGGGCCGTCCTTGGTGAGCTCCGCGCACGTGAACCCACCATCACCGGTCAGCGTGGTGATTACCGCACCCACCCGCCGATGATCGGGGACACAGACTGCCACCAGCCCTCGCGGATCACGACCCGAAGCCTCGAACTCCGTGTGCCACCACCGGACGGTCTCGACCAGACCGTGCAGCTCGTCGTTCCAGCTGGCGTAGCCCCGCAGGTCTGGCGCGGGGCCGTGGAGCACTGACCGGTATCCCTCCAGGGTGTCGGTTCCGTCGTCCAAGTCGTCGACCGTCTCACCGGACATGATCTCCAGCGCCGTCGTGAGGATCTCCCTGGTGGTCCGGTAACTGAGCGTCAGGCGGGACGATCGCCCACGGATCTGGACACCGACCGTGCCCAGCGCGACCTGATTGTCATAGATCCGCTGGTGGGTGTCGCCCGTGAGGAACAGGTCGTCGGGACCAGCCGGGACCATCGCGCGCAGCATTTTCCAGTGCGCGGGGCGCAGATCCTGCGCTTCATCCACAACGACATGGTCGTACCGGTACTTGCCGGCTGCGGCTCGTTCGATCTCGAACCGGGCCGCCCGATCGGCTGCTTGCCCCCAGGTTTCCACGCCTTCGGTGTCCAGCGTTGCGGTGAGCTGCTCGATCAGCTTCCAGACGTCGCCGCGCTCGGCCCGGTTGAGGGGACGTCCCCGCCCGGCACGCCGAGCCCGAAAGTAGTCCGACCGGGTGGCGAGCGACTGGCCGAGGACGACCTGCTCCCACTCTTCGACCAGGAACTCCGCTTCCCAGCGCTGCTCGCCCGACGCCTCCAGGAGGGCCCGCATCCGGTCGACGACCAAACTATCGGCGACCCGATTCTTGCCCTGACCGGGGGCAGCGTTCTCTCCCACCACCCGGGCCGCGAGCTGGTCGATGTGGAGCACGTCGACGCGTGCCAGGGCATCGGGGTCGAGCAGCGACGCCAACCGGGCTCGCAGGTCGGCGGCGAGGTTCTTGGTGAACGTGGTCAGCAGGATCGGCCGGTCGCTTCCGTCCGGCAATTGCTCGGCGAGATGGCGGACCCGGTGTAGCGCGACGATGGTCTTGCCCGTCCCGGGCCCGCCGCTGACCCGTGCCGGCCCGGAGTACTTGCGGTCGACGAGCGCTCGCTGGGTGGGATGAAGGAAGACCTTCCACGCGCGGAAGTCGCCTTCCTCCAGGACGTTCCGCACGTTGTCGTCGACGGAGGTGACGGTGGTGCGGGCCAGTGCAGCGGTGAAGTCGTCCGGGTCGATGGGACCTTCCGCCGCGACCTTGCCGGTGATCTCCGCCCTGACCTCATCGACCGACATGCCTGCCGCGAGTCCGTACAGGACGTCTTTCGAGAGCAGAGGCGCGTCCTTGACCAGATCATCGAGTTCGTCGCTGCTCGTGACCGACAGTGCCAGCGAGATCAGCGAATCGGCCACGCCGAGGTCGTGCAGTGTCTTGAAGTCACAATCCGCCAGCAGGGCCGCAGCCGGCTCCACCACCTCGGGGGGGCGTACCTCCGTGGGTGCCGACGCCTCGTCGTCGTCGATCGTGGCCGGCGTCAGCATGATGCCTGCCCGGTTCAGCGCGCTCTGTCCGACAACCGAGAGGTCGACGAACTCGATCTCACCGCTGATCCGGTTGACCGTCACCGACAGCTGTTCATAGACGGCGCTACGGTGCCGGACAGCGATGAGCAGCCAGCTTTCCGTCCCGTTGTCATCGATCCCGGTTCGGGTCAGCAGCGCCCGGTAGTCAGCGCCGATTCGCGCCGAATAGATGTTGGGCGCGCCCTTGAGCGCCTTGAGACTCAATCCCTTCCACGGATCCTGGCGAAACTGGTGGGAGAAGTTGTAGAACTTCGCCTTGACCGACGAGTCGAGCTTGTAGAGCTCCTCTTCGGCCTTCTGGTACAGGCTCAACCGGGCGCTCATGCGTGTGTCTCCTCAACGGCTTCCGTGGGTTCGGCCGCATCCGGCAACACGGCCAGCAGTGATTCCAGGTGGAGGTTCCAGTCAGCGGCGGTCCGCACGGTCCATCCCGCTTCGGCATAGGCAGCGTCACGACGGCGCGCTTCGTCGTCGTCCGCATCGTGCGGGGCGGTCACCACCGCGATCCGTACACCCGAATCGGACCACGCGAAGTCAGCCGGCCAGCCGCTCTGACCCAGTTCGTAGCCGAACACCGGGACGCGCTTGCCTCGTTCGGCAAGGGTCCTGGCCAGTCTGGCCAGGGCGCTGTCCTGCTCGTCGAGGTAGGGCAGGATCTCGACGTCCCAGCCGGGGTCGCGCGCGGAGCCCGACGTCGGTCCGGCGGGCACGTCGTTCACTGGTTCCGCGGGCGCCGGCACGTAGGGCACCAAGGCGCTGCCCTTCATCGAACTGAGCTCGCCGACACCACCGGCGATCGCCAGTTGCTCCACCGGATACTCCAGCGTCTGGCTCGCGGTCAGCTGCACCCCGTCGGCCCGTCCCTGCAACGACAGGAACTGGATCAGGTTCGACCAGTACAACCACGCGCGCCAGGTGTGCTTCGCGGTGATGCTGTCCAAGTCGGCGTTCAGATCGTTGACGACGGCTAACGCGGTCCACGCCTCCGGCGACCTCTCGTCGACCACCAGCACCAGCGGAAGCTCCGCGGTGTCGGTGGCGCGAAACAGGTGTACGGAGCCGCCGACTTGCGCGACGTCCGTCGTCGGACGGTCATCCGGTCGGTCGCTTGGCGGGATGCACTCCCACAGCGCCTGGCGAAGCAGGCCCGAGACTTCCTGGGAGCCGCCGGCGGTCCCGACGTGCACCGTACCGGGCATGGCGGCCGCCCCGGCGACAAGGGCGCGGGCCCGTCTGGTCCACCGCGTGAGGTCAGGATCGCGGAGAAAGGCCAGCAGAGTTTCGACCGGATTGGTGAGGACGGTGTCGGCGAAGTCGGACCGATCACCTTCGTAGGCGGCATAGGCCGCCTTCGCCGCGTCCTGCGCACCGGTCAGATACGGCGGCCACACCGGTTGGGCGCGGTCGGCGCGTTCCTCGAACAGGTCCAGGTCGTCCCAGGTGAGCTGGAAAACCAGGTTGCCCGTCGAGCGCAGCCGCGTCCGGCGGACCGCGTCGCGGGCCAGGCGGTTGTTGTCGGTCGAGGCGTGGAAGCGCCGGCCGTCCAGGTAGACCTGGATCGCGCAGGGCGGTCCGTCGACGCGGTGGAAACTGAAGTCCGGCCGCGTGTTGTCCAGCGGCTGCTGGGCGGTGAGCCGCCAGTGGACGACGTCCGCGCCGCCGGTGAATCGCAGGTGTCCGCTGGTCGCGCTGTTCTCCTCCAGGACCGTGTCGGTGGTCACGGTGGACCAGGTCCGCAGCAGGGCCAGGAACCGTGCTTCCAAGTCGGACTCGACTTGCTGATCGAGTCCGATGTCGTCGGTGCCGCCGACGTCCGAGATGTCCCAGCCGTCGCTGCCGTCCGGGCCGGTGAGCAGCCCGTCGATAAGTTCCAGCGCGGTCCGCCGGGAGGCGTGCTGCTGAAGGTTGTCGGGCGTGTAGCGGTGCAGGCAGCGATGGCAGGCCCGGCGCCCTTCGGCCGCGCACGGGCACGCGGCGAGCACGGCCCGGGCGGCCGCCAGGGTGGCCTTGAACGCCACCGGATCGGTCAGCCGATGGAGGTAGCCGGTGCCACCGGGGAGCGTGTCGTAGAGCACCAGGTACGAGCGACGCTCGCCGCTGTTCTGGTCCGGCATGGTGGCGATTGCTGTGTCCAGATGGTCCGGGTCGCCGCCGAAGTGCCGGTCGACGCCGAGACGCAACGCCGCCCGGAACGAGTGCACTCGCTCCTCGACCAGCACCGTCGCCGCTGGCAGCAGGATCCGCAGAGCCTCGGTTTTGAGCTGGTGGGCCAGCAGCACCGGAAGCTGAACGGTATCGTCCCGGCGTCCCTGGCGGAGCGGACACCACGGCCGGTGGTGGCGCAGCCGCGGATCGTCCGGGCCGGAGGTGAGCAGCGCATCGGAGTCCTGGTCGAACACCGGTGCCCCGTCCGCGCCGGCCGCGCCGCAGCCGGTGCAGACCGTGAACGGGTTGACCCGGGTCAGCTGACCGGCGAACAGGTCGCGGGCGGGCACGTCGAACCGGGCCGGACCGAGGTTGAGCGTCCGGATCGTGGCATCACGGGTGAAGTCGATGCCGAAGACACGCCGCTCGTGGCGCCAGGACAGCTCGACGGTATCCTGCGGGATGTCCACCGCGGTGACCGTCTCGTAGAACCGAGGGTCTCGGTCGTCTCGGTCGTCGCGGATCCGCGCGTCTTCCCGCCGATCTCGGGCGGTGACTCGGCTCGGCTCCACCACTCGGTGCAGACAGGAACCGTCATCGGCGATGCGTCCGCTGCGGCAGCGCGGGCACGGCGTCCGGTCGCTCTCGGCCTCGGTGGTCCGGACGTAGCCGCACTCCGGACAGCACCGCCACACCTGCCAGCCGGGCCGGTCACGGGTGCCGATCTCCAGGCCGGTGACCTCGTGCCGGTAACCGTTGACGTAGAAGGTGTTCCCCGGGGCCAGCTCGGTCAATGCGAGCCGGCGGGGCCGGTCGTACTCACGCAGCTCGGTGCGATACCGGACCTCGGCGCTGGAACGCTCGGTTTCGTCGGACTCGGCCCTCCGTTCTGCGTAGAGCGTCGCCTCGAGCACCGTCCGGGTGTCTACCAACGCGTAGTTCGGCAGCAGACCCAACTCCACCAGCGCTCCGGGAGCATCCTTCTCACCGGCCCGGGCCAGCAGAGCGCCAATTCCCCGGCGTTCCCCGTCCAGCTCCGCGCGTTGCTGCGCCTGCTCCGGGTCGTCGGGGTTGAGCGCCGCAGAGGTGGCCGTGATCGCCGAGAGCCGTTCCGCGAGGATGGCTAGCCGCTCCCGCCACTCCCGAACGGCCCGATCCACCGCGCTGCGCAGCCCCGCGGTGGCGAACGCCCGCAGCTCATCGACGGCACGCGGCTCGATCGTGTCCCCCGGGAACAGCGCGAGGAACCCACCGAGCAACTCCTCGGCGTGGGCCAGCGCTGTGGCAACGAGGTCCACCAGGTAGCCGGAATCGCCGAACAGCGCCGGCGCGGTCCGTGGCAACGGACGCAGTGGCTCCGTACCACCGTCGGCTGCAGGCAGCCGACCAGCAGCGGCCAGGTCGAGCAGGTGCGCCAGGTACTGACGGCGCAGGATCTCCACTGCGGAGAGGTAACAGCCAGGCGGAATGATCCGACCGGCGATCATGTCGACCGGGCGGTCGAGGAAGTACAGATCGCGCTGACGGTGACCGAGGACGGTGAGGACGTAGGCGTTGCCGGTCCGCCGCCCGGCCCGGCCGACGCGCTGGGCGTAGTGAGCCGGGCTCGGCGGCAACGAGGCCAGCACGATAGCGGACAAGTCACCGATGTCGATCCCCAGCTCCAGCGTCGGGGTGCACGACAAGACGTTCGGATCGGTGAACCGCCCACCGGCCTTGAACGCCTTCTCCACCCGTTCCCGCTGTGGCCGGGTGAGCATCCCGGTGTGTTCGGCGGTGACGATCTGGTAGGTGCCTGCTCCCCGATACAACCGCCGGTAGTAGTCGTCGCGATAGTCCCGGTCGCGCCGGTGCGGGTCACTTCCGTTCGCGGCGGGCCGATTCGCGGCCTCCAGCCGACCCCGTGCACACCGGTAGGACGGGCAGGGCTGACCCCGCCACTGGTCGAGCAGCGCGGGGTGAACCGTTTGCTCCCACGCGCACACCGGGCAACGCACCGCGGCGACGTTGACCTCGTCGTCGGTCAAGCCGCGAACCAGGATCGCCCCGGGTTGCAGTCCGTAGAGCCGGGTCTGTCCGTCCCGCGTGACCCGGGTGGCGAGCAGACCGTCGGAGGCCAGGGCCGGGAGCAACCGCTCCCAGAATTTCGCCGCGGCGTCCCTGGTGAGGCCGAAGCTGCGTTGCGCCCATCGTTCGTGCCACGACAGCCGGCCGGTGGCGAAGTCGAACTCGCTCCGCGGCCGGGGGCGGTCGAGCAGGAACACCGGCGCTGCCACGAAGGCGGGGAATGCCGGCATCCCGGCCGGGCGCCTGCCCCAGACGAAATACCGGCTGACCCCCGCGTCGAGGGCATACCGGGTCAGCCACCGGTGGCGCACCGCGCCCCGCCACCGCATCCGTTCCAGGAAGATTCGGAGAAAGCCCAGGTAGCGGGCGTCTTCCGGGGCGTCAGCCGGTAACTCGGTACCCGCGAGGTACGCCTGCCGGACCAGCGCGATTGCCGCATCCTTGTTCGGGATCGACACCTGCGCTGCGGCGGTGCGGGTGAGTTCCAACGTGCGGCCCTGCCGGGACCGGAACCCGAACTCCATCAGCGCGGCGAAGGCCAATCGCTCGCCGATCGTCTGCCACACCCCGGCGGTACCGCCGTTCTCGCCTGCCAAAAGAGCGTCCACCCCGGGGCGGTCGTGCAGGTCGGGTGGGACGACGGCGGCCAACGTCTGTAGGTCGGTCGTCGCGGCCACCACGTCGGCGATCAGGTCGTTGAGCGCGGTGTCTCGGCTCTCCGACAGGTGCGCCACCAGCAGCGCCCGGAGCGAGAACACGTACGACCGGTTGGCGACGAAACCGGCCCGGTGGGCGGCGTCCTGCACCGAGTCGCTGAACATCAACGTCTTGCGTTCGTTCTGCTTGTCGTCCAGCTCGCCGCCGGTGAACAGCTGCGTCAGCGCCGCCGCGGCCAGCGCTGCCGTCCGAGTACCCAGGTAGCGGATCGCGTTGCGCTCCCCGCACGCCGGACACCAGTCGCCGGTCGCTGCCGTGTTCGCCGTCTGCCCGAGAATGACCAGGACGAATGCCGAGTCCCGGGCGGTCAACGTCGGCTCACCGGTCTCCGGGTGGTAATCGGTGCTCGGCTGTGGCGGACGCAAGCGTCCGCCTGCTCCGTCAAGCACCATGAGGACGCCGCCGAGACCGGCGGCCGCCGGTCGCCCGGTGCCGCCCCAGGCTCGATTACTCACGGCCATCGGGCCCGATCCGGCACCTTCACGCGCTTCGGCGTCGGTCGCCGCGATCAGCGCGCGGACCCGCATCTTGTCCCTACTGGTGGACGCGCGGCGGATGAGCACCGGATCCAGACGTAGCGCCGCGTCGTCGCTCTCCGGGGAGAACGCCGCCCACCCCGACCGGCCACATTCGCGGCAGTAGACGGCGGGCAGGAACACGTTCGCCCGCTGCCCACCGGTGGCAGTGGTGACCGGCGCGGCCCGGTCACCGTCGACAGCCGTGGCTCCGGCCGGGTCAGCGGCGTCCCAGCGGAACTCCGCCTCCGGCCACGGCAGAATGCCACGCAGAAGCCGGGTCACGGACCGGGCCCACTGATGTACCTCGACGTGGACCAACGGACGTGGGTGCGCCGGGTCGGCGTCCGGATCGCGGGCTACCGACAAGAGCGCGACGAACCGGGCCAACGCGAGGGCCGCCTGCTGGGGGCGCTCGGTGACCGCGCGGCCCCACGAGTAGGCGTTGTGCCGCCAGAGCACGTCCAAGATCTGCGCCGGGTCACGGACGCCGTCCGCGAGCGCGGTCAGCAAGGCACGGGTCAGCACATGGGTTCGCAGCACCGCGCCGAGCTGCTCGGGGGTGAGTTCCGGCTGACCAGTGACGACCTCGGACAGCCTGGCCATGGCTTCGTCGTTGCGGCCGGGATCCGGCAGCGCGGCCAGCGTCTCCGGATCCGGCAACGGCAGCTCGGCGGCCAGCGAGTGCTGCGGGATGAACTCCTCGACCGATCGGCGGTTCTCGCTGATGACGGCGTCCGCGGTGAACCGCGTGCCGAAGATCTGCCCGGCGACCGCCAGCAGGTCGGGCGCGTCCCCGGGCGTATCCGCCTCTGTGGGCGACGCCAGGGTCGCGGACGTCGCGACGGGGCAGATCCCGCCGAGCGGCATCTCCGCCGTGGCCGCCCCCACCCGGGCCGCCAGCCGGCGCAGCAACATGGCCACGTCGGTGCCCTGGGCCCCGTCGTAGGCGTGGAACTCGTCGACCACCACGTACCGCAGATCCGCATCGGCCCACAACGGTGCGTCGTCGGCCCGATGCAGCAGCAGATCGAGCATTTTGAAGTTGGTGACCAGCAGATCCGGTGGGTTGTTCCGGATCTCCGACCGACGGGTCATCACCCGCGGGTAGGGGGTGTCCGGTGTGTCGCCGATGAACAGGCCCGCGGTGACCTGCGAGAACGCGTCCTGTTGGAGGTAGTGGTTGAGTCGGTCGGCCTGGTCACTGGCCAGCGCGTTCATCGGGTACAGCAGCACGGCCTTGACGCCCGCGCGGCCGAGGGCCCGCTCGCGGCGGCAGTGGTCCAGGATCGGCAGCAGGAACGCCTCTGTCTTACCCGAGCCGGTGCCGGTGGTCACGAGCGTCGGCAGCGGCGGGTGGTGGCGGGACGAGAGCCGGTGGAACGCCGCCGCCTGGTGCGCGTACGGGGTGAACCCGGGCGGCAGGAAGCCCCGGTCGGGCCAGTCCAGCCCGTCGCGCCAGTTGTCGGGCGCTGGTTGGAACGGCGTGCGGATCCGCAGGAACGGGCCACGGAACATGCCGGCGTCGGTGTCGCCGAGGAATGCCTCCAGTGCCCGGCGGGCCCCCTCGTCGGAGAGCGCGTAGGTCGTGGAGAGGTACTGCAACAGATTCGCGGTGAGGCCGTTGGCCTCCAAGGTCGGCCTCACGCGCCTGCTCTGTTCTGGACGCCAGGGCGGGAATGGGTTACGGGATCCCACTCCCCTGCCGCGATCGCCTCGTCGAGCCGGGCCTGGAAGACCGCGTGTGCGGCCTTCATCTCGTTCACCCGGTCGGCCTTGTAGAAAGGCGGGGTGTAGCCGTCGGGCGCTGGGGTGTTCTGGCGGCTCTCCGGCGGCCGACGTTGGTCGGCTAGGTATGCCTGGAGCTGCTCGAAGTGCTCCTTGGTCTGGCCGTGGCCGTAGGCGTACCGGTTTCCGGCGAGCCGACGACCGGTCGCGTCGAACCAGGTCACCTCGTCGAAGTCAGCCATGATCGGGAAGCGGGCTCGGTACATGGCCTCCAGGGCGGCGGCGTCGACGCCGAGCCAGACCGCAACGAGCGCATCGATCTCGACGAGGGCCGCACGGCGAGCCCGGTCAGTCCGCAGCGGCGTGTTCCAGTCCCACTCCGGCTTGACGTCACCGAGCGGCGGTAGCCCGTCCCAGCCATTTGCCCACGATTCGTCACGCCAGGCCCGGTCGTGCAACTCCGGCCAAAGGTCGGCGTAAGCGGCCGTCAAGCAGTTGAGCCGAGATGTACGAATCAGCAGCGCTCTGGCCAGCGGATGATCCGGAATCGGCGCCGGCAATCGAATGGCCGAAGCCACATGCAAATCGCCTATGCCAGTGGTGCGTAAAAAGTAGTCGACAGGAAGCGCTGACCAAAAGCCACCTAAAAGGGTCGTGGATCTGTTATCTCTGGCGACCGCACTCCTGATCCCATCGATATGGCTAGGGCCTGGCGGCAGCAATGCAACGTACAAGCTTCTCTCTGTATCGGGCGCGATCATCTTGCGCCAGGCGACGCGGTAGAACTCCGTACAGCGGCGACGCGCTTTCTCGGTCAGATATAGCTGGAGATCTCCATCGGGGACGGCGTCGAGGGCGATACCGGCGGCTTCGCTGAGGACTACCCGGGCTGCGGACAGCTCCTCCGGGTCAGCGAGCAGCCGTTCCAGCAGCGGATGGTCGATCCACCGATCCTGCGCCGCCTCGAATCGGGCGCGATCGGTGGCGTTGCGGTACTCGGTCGCCGGCAAGGCATCAGCCGGGAGCGTCGTCAAGTCGAGCCCCAGGACCTCGCCGCTCCCCTGCGTAGGCTGCTTGAACAGCGGCGTAGCCACTCCGATCTGCGGACCCTTGAGCACTACCTCCTTCCAGTCGCTGGGTTCTGAAACCTCATACCGGATGAGCCCCTTAGACTTTGCCGTCGCCTCGTTGTACCCACCTGAGATCTGCGGCAAGAGGGTCGCCAGGCGGACCGGGAATCCCGCAAGAGACTCGATACCACGATTCTCCGCGATACTTACTGGAGAAAGTAGACGCACGTATTCGGCGGGACCGCTCTCATCGCCCGTAAGGCCCTGCCAAACAGCAAGCAATTCAGCATTTACATGAATCACCCTACTAGGGTGCGGACGGGTATCCCAATCGCCGTCAAATCGGATTCCTGGCAGTATCCCCTCATCCGGGACACCTTGCCTGTAAGAGTGCCTTAGAGCATCAACAGAGAAGAGCCAGGATAGGTGATCGAACGATGTTTCTCCGGGCGTTCCATAGACGTGCAAACCGAAGTGACTGGAACGGCCAACTGGTGGCGGAAAAAACCTGTTCCCTGCATTTACGAAGTCGCCGTGCACGCGCAGCCTGCGATAGGCCTCTGCCCGGATGTGTTCCATACCGACGCCGGCCAGATGAGAATCTGGATGGAGCAGGCCGACCGTCCCGGCAACGGCGGTATGAGCCCATGTCTGACACATGAAGGCTCGATAAAGATCAGGCCTAGTGCCAGCAGCTAGTGGATACACGTGCGGCGAACGTAACCAAGCCACAGAGGCCGACGTCCCTGTCAGCTCGGCCAGCACGTACTCCCTACACTCCTGCCGCGCGATGACATCGGCTCGTCGAGCTTCCTTCTCCTTAGCGTCAGCCTTCTCAGCCAGCTTGAACCACGGATCGAACTCGGCGAGCACAGCCGGTTCATCCCAGTCCGGGCGCACCCACGGTGGGTTGCCGATTTGGAGGTCGAAGCCACCTCGCTCGGCGAACACCAGCGCGAAGTGCAGCTCCCAGTGGAAGAACCCTCGCTCCTCGGCAATCGACTCGACCTTGTCCAGCCAGGGGAACCGTGCCTGTAGCTGGAGTTCCTCGTCCATGCCGGTCAGCCCCGGTATCAGTTTCTCGTAGTAGTCCAGGTCTTTCAACGTCTTGAAGCCAGAGGCCAATGAGTCCTCGGGCATGTCCTCGGTACCGACCAGCGCTTCGGCGAAGTCGATCCAGTTGGCCAGCTCCTTCATCGCGATGCGGGCGTCACGAAGGATCTTCGGCTTCTCCTTGCGCTTCTTCTTGCCGTCCGGCTTCGTCTCCTCGACCACCGGCTCCAACAGCTGCATCTGCTCGACATCGCGGGAGAACAGTGCCACCTGCTCCCCTCGGCCGACCCCCAGCAGCTCGCTCAACTGCGCCGGGGTCACCGGCGTCTGCTCATAGGCCGGATCGTCACCGTCCAACAGAGCGGCCTGGTCCACCGGCCAGAACCAGAGCGCGCACCAGGCGTCCATCAGGGTCTTGAGCCGCCAGTACGGCGTGCCGACCTTCTCGAACAGATCTTTATAGACCTTCTCCTTCGGGACCGGGTGCTCCGGACGCTGTATGAAGACGTACTCGTGGTCGTCGGGGTTCGCGCCCCAGACGTCGATCCGGCGGGCGATCTCGCGTTCCGAGATCCGCATCCGTTCGACCACCAGGTCCCAGAGGAACTCCACCCGTCGGGCGGTCCCCTGCAACCGGGCGAGCTCCGACCGCTGACCGCCCGTAGTCTTCGGCGGCTTGAGGATGCCCTTGCGCCAACGGCCCAGCCGCGCTGCGGCCTCCGGCGCCAGCGCCTTGGCCTCGGACTCTCCGGCAACGGTGCCCCAGCCGGTAGCCGGCAAGAGGAACTGGTGGATCGCGCCCACCGGCAACGGCTGGATCGCGTCGGCGTCGGTGTTCTCAACGGCGGCGCGGAAGGGCAGTTCGGTCGGGGGCAGCGGGTTCTTGGACGCGAGCCAGTTGCGGCCGGCCGCATCGCTGCCGGTGTAGACCGCCCGCCGGGCGCCGATCAGGGAATTGCCGCGCCGCAGGTGCAGGCCGAACCAGGGGGCGCGCATCCCGGGGTGCATGGTGTTGAGCCACAGCGATACCTCGGCCAGCTCGACGGCGGTGGCGTTGAGGTCGACGCCGTAGGAGTTGTGCAGCGCGATGTAGGCCTTGACTCGCTGCAACTCGGTGAGTGCGTCGGCGGTGGGCACGGTCTTGCCGGTCTCGTTCTGCCGTCGCCGTAGGTACTCACTGGCCAGCTGGTTGATCGCCTCGTTGAGGAACGCACCGGAGCCGAGCGCGGGCTCACAGATCCGGTACTGCAACAGTTCGGCGGCGCGAGTCTCGACCGTCGCGCCGTTGGCGTCGCGGTCCTGGTCGAGTCGGTGCTTGAGGGCGAGCTCGACGGTGAGTTTGGTCAGCGATTCCGGGGTGTAGTAGGAGGCGGAGACCTGGCGTTCCCGGCCGGCCAGGCGGTAGACGAACGAGCCGCGCGGGTGCCGCTTCCAGCCGCGCAGACCGCGCCGTTCGTCGGCCTGGTCGTAGCGGACGAACACGCTGTCGTCGGTGAACTGGCCGATCTGGGATGACGGCACCATCCAGGAACCGTCTTTCGGGTTGCCACCCTTGGCGACCTCGTAGAGCTCCTCGGTGGCGAGGAAGCCGGTGTAGGACATCAGGCCTTCGTAGACCGCGCCGAGCTGGTTGATGCCGAGGTTGCGGTAGGAGATGAAACCGCCGCGCTCCTTGCCGCGGGGCCGCTTCATGGTCAGCAGCCGCAGCACTCGGTGCAGGGTGCCGTTGCGCAGTCGCAGGTCCAACCGGGGAGCAGGTATGTCGTCGGACCGTGGGTCGGGGACCTCACAACCGATCAAGCGGGTCGCGGTCGGCTCGAACAGTGCTGACCGCAGCGGTTCGAACCGGAGGCCGCGGTCCTCGCTCCGGCGTTCCTTCTTGGCCTTGCGTGTGGCCTCGTCGTCGCCGGGCTGGTAGTCGCCCGCTTCGGTGCCGTAGGCGCGGTGGCCCTTATTGACCTTACAGAACAGCACGTTCAGCGACTCGTAGAGGTGGAAGCCGCGCGCGGTGTTCCCCTCGATGAGCTCTTCGTCGCGAGCGACCAACTCCCGTAGCCGGGCCAGTGAGTAGCCGGCCTCGTAACTACCGTCGTCAGAGGGGAGGATGCCCAGCTCCGGACGGGCCTCGGCGAAGAGCAGGAACAGGATTCGGTAGAGGTAGCGCAGTGCCTCGTCGCGGAGTTCCCGACCGAGCGGCTTGTCCGGCCGGGCCACCTGCGCGGGTTCGACGCCGGCCTCGATGAGCCGGTCGAGGATCTCGTTCGCGATCAGTTCCACCGACCGCTGCAGGCCCTGACGCAGGTCGCCGTCGACGCCCACTGCGTTCTCGGTGGACGTCTTCAGCAGCGCGTCGATCGCCGGGTCTTCGCCGTTGGCCCCGGTGCGGAGCATCTCGTAGCTGAACAGCGCGGCGATCGTGGCGAGCTCACCGTTCTGGCGGCGGTCGTAGCGTTGGAGCGCACCGTCGAGGTTGGCGGTGAGGAAACGGCCCTCTCCCCAGCAGTGACGATCGGCCAACACCAGGACACCACCGACGAGCAGCAGCACGAAGCGGGGTGGCGAGCCCGGTTCGGTTTGGTTCGGCCAGACAATCTGGCTGTTGAACAACCAGGTGGCCAGCGCCGAGCCGGTGGCGTACGACTCGCCTGCCGAGATCCGGACCGGGCCGAGCAGCTGGTCCGGGCCGTGGGCGTCCAGGGCCGCGTCGGCGTCGACCGCCCAGCCGCAGTCGACCGCGAGGATCCCGTCGCCGGCGAAGGCGACCCGCAGGGTGTGCTCGCGTCCGGCTCGATGGACGGTCACCTGATCGGGGCGGTCGACGGGATAGCCGAAGTGGCGCAGGACGGTGTGATGCCAGGCGGTCAAACGCTTGGCCCACTCCTGGTCAGCGACGGGCCTGCCTTCAACGCCGTCCGGGGCGGGAAGACTCTCTGCGGCCAGCCGGGCGTGCTCGACGAAAAAGCCCCGAACGGGGTCGGTGAAGTACTCGCCACGTAGTGCGCGAACCTGCTCGCGGGTAGTCGGCCGCTGCTCCAGTTCGTCGGTCTCCCGGTCGGTCCACCGGCCGAAGATCCCTTTGCGGAGGTCGAGCGGAAGCCGTTCGGCGTAGTAATGCGCGGCGAAGTACTCGCCGCGGTTGCCGATGGCGTCGAACGTGCTCATGCGTCGCCTTCCAGGACGGCCAGCAGCCGCAGCATCGGGGCGCCAACGGTCTCGAGCCCACGGACCAGGTCGCCGCGGCGGTTGACCGCCTCGGCGTGTCGGGACTTGGTGGTTCCTGGCGGCGCGGTCTGCCGCCAGGCGTCCAGCCGCCGCCGGTACGGCGCGAGAGCGGTGTCGATCTCGGCGTCGTAAGCGGCCCGTCGAGCGGTCAGGTGCGCGGTGGCGGCGTCGATCGCGGATGGCACCAGCGACTGGAGGCCCGGCAGGTCGTGCGGCGTGCGCCGGCCGGGCATGTCGGCGCCAACGCCGGCGGCGGCCAGCGCCTCGGTCATCGATGTCACCCGCGGCGTTCCGGGCAGCCCGTCAACGGCCATCCACTCCACCACGGTGGGTCGGCCCAGCGCATTGGAGTAGATGCCCTGGACCAGGAAGGTCGGGGTGCTCACGGCGGCCCCGAGCACCGGCGCTTGGTGGCGGCCGAACTCGATCAGGACCTTGTCGGTGAGCCAGTCGAGCACGGGATGGATGTCGGTCAGGTAGACCACCGAGGGCCACATCGTGTCCGACGATTCACGGGCGGCGTCCAGCCGATGCCCGGCGAGCTTCCGGGAGAACGTCACGCTCATCCGGCCCGGTTCGTCTGCGGTGCCGAGGATCCGCTGTTCGGAGAGGTAACTGGCCGGCAGTGCGCGTAGCCGGTAGACGAGATCGGGCGGTGGGGTGAGGGAAATCGCGCCGTCTTCGTCGTAGCGGAGCGACAGGGCGCCTTCGGGCGCGTCGTGGAAGACCTGGCGCAGCGCGGTGTGGACGTAGTCCTCGGTGTGGTTGAACAGCGCGGGGACCACGGCGCGCGGCACCTCGCTATTGGGCGGCGTGGCGCCGGCCTGGCGGCCGAGCAAGCCGGCGAGGAAGCCTCCGGCGGTCTGGGCGGAGGCGGCCAGCGACTCCGGAACGGTCTGCCCGGCGATCAGGTCGCGGGTCAGCCGGTCCTCCTCGTCCTGGGGCCGGTACAGACCGGAGACGGCGTCGGCCGATCCTTCGATCCGATGCGCCTCGGCCTCCCGGGCCAGCAGGATCTCTCCGACCAGCCGGTCATCGAACGGCCGGTACCCGGGTTCGGGCTGGTCCAGCATCGGGGCCGCGCGGGGGCGCCATTGCACAGTGCTGGTGAGGATCATGGCCCGGAACTGCGGCGGGTACTTCTGCCCGTACCGGTCGATCCGGCCGTTGCGCTGCTCGATCCGAATCAACGACCACGGCAGGTCGTAGTGGACGAGCAAGTGGCACTGCTGGTGCAGGTTGACGCCCTCGGAGGCGACGTCGCCGGTGAACAGGAGCCGCACGGGCGCGTCGCGCAAGCCGAACCGCTCGACGACCTTCATCTGTTCCTGGTCGTTCGTGACGTCGCCGTGCATCACCTCGACCACACCGCGGTATTTCAGCCATGGGCGCTTCTCGTCCTCGGCACTGTCGGCCGGGAAGCCGAGCGCGAGCGGCACGACGTCGGCCAGCCAGTTGAGTGTCGCGGTGCGCTCGGAGAACACCACGACGCGGGTGTCCGAACCGGGCCGCACCCCGAGATCACGCAGCTCGGCGACGAGCGCGGCCAGCTTGGCGGAGTCACCGTCGCCGATCTTCGTCGCGACCTGGCGGAGCTCGGCCAGAGCGGTGCGCTCGGCCTCGGCGTCCGTTCGGTCTTTCAGCGTCTGTTCCCGCTGGCCGACCGTCTCCAACAGCGCCTTGTGGGACGAGAGGAATGCCTTGAACAGGGTGTACGGGAAGAGCCGCGCAGCGCTGACCGAGGGCTTTCCATCGGCGGGTAGCCACTCGGCGGCCAGCGCGTCGAACACCGCCTCCTCGGCCGGTGTCGCGGCTGCCCGGACCGGCAACGACGGCCCCCGGTCGGCCCAAGCACCCCGCAGCGCGTCTCGCACCTCGGGTGTGTTCTTCGAGCGGCGTAGGTAGAGGTGTTCGAGGTCGCTGACGTCGTACTTGGCGGGATCGGCGATCGCGGCCGGGTCGAGCAGACGGATCAGCTCGGCGAAGGACCGGCCGTCGCCGTTGTGCGGGGTGGCCGAGGCGAGGATCAGCGCGTCGGTGCGGGGCGCGAGCGTCTGGGCCAGCTCGTTGCGGTGCGAGCCGCGGTTGATCAGGTTGTGGGACTCGTCGATCACGACGGCATCCCAGTCGGTGTGCTCCAGGTGGTGGCCGTAGAGCTTGCTGTTCTTCAGCGTGTCGACCGAGACGATCACGCGCTTGAAGTAGGCGAACGGATTACGGCCCAACGGGATCTCTTGCTGGACCCGCTGGATGCCGGTGGAGTCCAGCCGTACCAGCGGGATACCGAACCGGGTCCACAACTCGCGCTGGAACTGTTCGAGCACCGGCGCGGGGGTCACAACCAGGATGCGCTCACCCCGGCCGCGCCGGATCAGCTCGGCGAGCAGGATCCCGATCTCCAGCGTCTTGCCCAACCCGACGACGTCGGCGATCAACAGCCGGGGTTGCGGATTACGCATCGAGAGCGCCAGTTGCGCCGGCCGGACCTGGTGTACCTGGTAGTCGGCGAGGAATGCCCCGGCCAGCGCCAGTCCGGTCTCGGTTTGCGGGAGGAACGACTTCCGGATCACCGCCTCCAGATACAGACGGGCGCGGCGGTGATAGGGCGAGTCGTCCGGGACCAGGATGGTCTTCCGGGGGTCGAGCGGAGTGATGGTGTCCAGGGAGGCGTAGAAGACGGCGTCGACATCCCGCACGAAGGGAGAGACACCGGTGACCTCGAGCATCGCACCGTCGTGCTCGGTCACGGTCACCTTGCGGACCAGCCAGATCTCGTCTCGGATCTCGACCTGGGCGCCCGGGGGGAACGACGACGGTTCGGCGTCGGTCGGGGCTGTCACACGCGCTCCTGTGGCTGGCTCGGCGGTGGTTCGGATCAGAACGGGGCGCCGACGGCGTAGGCGTCACGCAGTTGCGCGGCGATCCTCGCCTGGGGCGACGACCTCGGCGCCGGTCTCTCGTGATCCGACGCCTGCTTAGGGCTCTCGGCTGCGTCGCTGGCCGTCGAGGAGGCCGGTGTCTCCTCCTGGTCGAGCCGGAATCCCTCGTCGGCAGAGCCGCCGGCCAGATCGGAGAGCGCATCCTCGATCGACAGGGTCAGGGTGCTCACCACCCGGGGGGAGGAAGGGGCCGTCGTCCGGTCGATCAGCGCGCGTCGTGCTACGACCGGATGCACGTCGGCCAGCCGCAGCAGGTCGGCGCAGGTGCTGGTCACCGTGTCCAGGGTCGGGCGGTCGGTCGCCTCGTGCGCGAACATCGCGGTGATCAGCGGCCGGAGCGCGCCGGGGAGGCCGGTGAGATCGGGCTCGAGGGCAGGGTTGGCGACTTGGAGGACGATCGACTGCCAGGTCGGCCCGTCATACGGGTAGTGCCCCGTGGCCGCGTACAGCAGGACGGTGCCCAGCGCATAGACGTCGGCGGCGGTCGTCACCTGCGGGTTACCTTCGGCCTGCTCGGGCGGCATGCAACGGACCGTGCCGACAATCATGCCGCGGCGAGACAGTGACCCCAGCCCGGCGTCGGTGAACGCCGCCAAGCCGAAGTCGATGATGACCGGACCGTAGTCACCCAGGATGATGTTCTGCGGCTTCAAGTCCCGATGCAGCAGTTCGGCAGCGTGTACGGCGGCGAGGCCTTCGGCCAGTAAGGCCCCGAGGCTGGCGACCAATACGTCCGGTAACGGCCCGTTGGCGTCCACCCAGGCCTGGAGCGTCGCGCCAGGGATGTACTCCATCGCCAACCAGGGACGGTCGGCCAGCGGCTCCGCGTCCAGGAATCGCGCGACGCGGTTGGTACCCACTACGGTCCGCGCGATCAATGCTTCCTTCTCGAACCGGGCACGCACCAGCGTGTTGAGGCAGTCCTCGCGGATCAGCTTGACCGCGACCGGATCGCCGGCCGGCGAATAGCCCAGGTAGACCTCGCCCATCCCACCGGAGCCGAGCGCCTGAGCGATCGTGTATCGACCCACCCGATCGAAGGCCTCACCCATGACCGCCGGTCACTCCTCGTGTCTTCGAACGCCTATCTGCGTGAACCGTGGCGCCAGCTTAGTAACAACACGAACACAGGCCGAAGATAACGAACCTCTGCGCAGCAACAAACAGTGGGTTCTACATGGGACAGTTGGGGCTGAAGTGACGAACCAGAAGCCGATCAACCCGAAAGTACCGACTCCTGCCGCCCAAACGGGTAGCCCGCGCGTCGGCCGTAAATCGGCGAATTCGCCTTGACGTTGCAGCTGTTCTTCTTGATTCTGAAGCGTTCAATCCTGAGCATTGTGGCTCCGGTGATCATTTTCGGTGGGCGGAGAGAGTTTGATGGACGATGGCGTGCTCGAACGCGCGATCGAGCAGAAGATCGGCGAATGGGAACAGCAGCTCATCGACCTGTCGTACAAGAACAACCTCCTCTATTTTCGACAGAACGGGACGAGCACGCTCAACCTCGCGGAAGCGTCAGCAGCGGCCATCGAGCGGCTATTAGCTGGTCAGGTCGTTCGGCTCTCCACTCTCTACCCGGACCTCGACACTCGATCCGAGGTCCGGACGCGTGTCCGAAGTCTCGCCAAGAAGATCCGGACGATCGACGAGGAACAGGGCATCAATGCGGGGTATATCGCCCTGGGGATGGCCAGCTGGCGCTTTGCCGACTCTCTCGGTGTCACCAAACAGCCGCACGCGCCGGTGCTGCTCTGCCCACTCCGTATCACTCCGCGCTCGCCGACGCAGGAGGACTTCGATCTGGAACTCCGCGGACCGATCGAACCGAATCTCGTGCTGGCCTACTTCCTTCGCCGCCAGCACGGTGTGGAACTCGACGAGTCAACTCTGCTGGGGCCGGACGGAACTGATGCCTACGGGAAGCTGGCCGAGGTACAGGCCACGTTGGAAACCGCTGCGGGTCGGCTGACTGACTTCCGGGTGGACGATGCTCTGGTGCTGGGTTTCTTCAGCTACGAGAAGCTCCCGATCGTCCGCGACCTGCGGGCCTCGGCGTCAGTGCTGGCCGGTCACCCGGTGATCGCGGCGATCGCTGGCCTTCCTGGGGCGAGAGAAGCGCTGGCGGCCGCCCCTACCGGAACCGCACGTCCAGGGCCGGACGCCATCACGCCCAGCGCGGAACACCTGGTCTTGGATGCCGACGCGTCGCAATCCCGGGCGATCGACGCCGTTCTGGGCGGCCGGCACGTGATCATCAAGGGTCCGCCGGGCACCGGCAAGAGCCAGACGATCGCCAACCTCATCGCCGCCCTCGCCGCGGAGCGGAAGACAGTCTTGTTCGTCGCCGAGAAACGAGCCGCGATCGACGCGGTGGTCGACCGGCTAAACAAAGTCGGCCTGGCTGATCTGGTCTTCGACCTGCACTCCGGTGCCGGTGACCGGAAGTCGGTCATCGCCCAGGTCCGCGAGAGCATGGAGAGGATCGGGCAGGCCGAACAACGGCAGGTGGGCGAACTGCACACGCGGCTGAGCCGTGATCGCAGTGACCTCCTTGCCTATCGGCGGACGATGCACGAGCCGGTGATGCCATGGGGGCTCAGCCCGTTCGACGCGCAGAGCGAGCTCCTAGGCATCCCGTCCGCGCTGCGGACCGGAGTGACGATGCCGCTCCGGGCAGTGCGCAACCTCGGTGGCTCGGCCTTCGACGCGGTCAGCGAAGACCTCCGGCGCTATCTCGAACTCGACGGCCTGCGAATCACCCCGGACACCACTCCCTGGGCGGATGCCAGTGTCAACACCGCGGCCGAGGTCGAGCAGTTACGTCAAGTTCTCGACGATCTGGTGGGTTCCACCCTCCCCGACGCGCGGCGGTCACTCCAGAACGCGCTCGACCAGACGGGGCTGCCCCGGCCGGCCAGCCTCTCCGCGTGGCGGGTGACTCTTGACCTACTCGAACGGGTACAACGAACCGTTCAGGTGTTCGGGCCGGAGGTCTTCGGACTGCCACTGGAGCAGCTCGCCGACGCCTCCGGTTCCCGGCGGTGGCGCCGCGGCCGATCCGATCAACCCGGCTGGCGCACACGGCGCCGACTCGTCCGGGAACTCCGTGACCGGCGTCGTGACGGACAGCGCAAACGCGCGGTGCTGCACCGTGATCTGCTCCTGGCGATCTCCGAACGGGAGGATTGGCAGACACTCTCCCCCACCGGAGCCGGGCCGGTTTCGGTTGCGGGGCTGGAGGAGGTGCTCGACCACTTCAACGCCGCGCAGCGGGAGCTGACTCTGGTAGGCGCGGTCCTGGTGACCACCCGATTCGACGATCTCGGCGATGCCGACGCCGAGCAGACCGTCCGCCGACTCCACGAGGACCAGCAAACGCTGGTCAACCTGCCGCAGCTCAACGAGGCACGGCGCCGGCTCGAGGCCGCCGGACTCGGTCCGGTGCTCGCCGCGCTGCAACCACTCGGGGTCAGCGTGGACGAAGGCGTCACCCGTCTGCGCGCCGCGTGGCTCACCGGCATCCTCGCCGAGATGCGGGCGGGAGTGGCTGCCTACCGGACGTTCAAGGCACCGGTTCACGACGCGGCCAGCGAGCGCTTCCGCACCGCAGACCGGGACCACCTCCGAGAGGCCGCCGCCCGGGTGCGGTACCGGGTGGCCGAACACCTCAACAACGCACGAAACGACTATCCGGCTGAGAAGGCGCTGGTCCAAAAGGAATCACGGAAGGTGCGCAACCACCCGCCACTGCGCAAGATGCTCGACGGCGCACCGAACCTCATGCTCGCGGCCCGCCCGTGCTGGGCGATGTCACCGCTGGTCGTGAGCCAGGTCCTACCGCCTCAACGGCTATTCGACGTGGTCATCTTCGATGAAGCCAGCCAGGTACGCCCAGCTGATGCGATCACCTCCATCATGCGCGGTGATCGGCTCGTGGTCGCCGGGGACGAGCGACAGCTACCGCCGACGAACTTCTTCGAATTGGCCCTCGCCACCGGTGGTCCGAACGAGGAAATCGACGACGACGGCGTAACGCTGACCGACTTCCAGTCGATCCTTGAGGTACTCGACACCGGCTTGCTCGACCAGCACGGCTTGACCTGGCACTACCGCAGCACCGACGAGCGGCTGATCGCCTTCTCCAACGAGCACATCTACGACCGGGCGCTGACCACCTTCCCCGGAATCAGCGCGCAGCGCCCCATCTCGTTCCACCAGGTCGATGGTTCGGCCGTCGCTGGACAAGGTGGCGCCACCGAGGAAGTCGACGCTGTGGTGGAACTGGCCGTCGATCATGCGCTGACCACACCGACGCAGACGCTGGGCATCATCACCCTCGGTGAGAAGCATGCCGACCGGATCGAGTCCAAGCTGCGGAAAGTGCTGCAGGATCGCCCAGGCCTACAGGGCTTCTTCGGCCGTCCGGCCGAGCCCGGTGGGAACTGGCAACCGTACTTCGTCAAGCCGGTGGAACGGGTCCAAGGCGACGAACGAGACGTGATCCTGTTCGCGGTCGGCTACGGCGTTCGAGGCGCGACCGGCACGGTCAACCACAACTTCGGTCCGCTCAACAAGGACGGTGGCGAACGACGGTTGAACGTCGCCATCAGCCGAGCCCGGAGGCGCATGACAGTCGTCGCGACGTTCTCGTCCGCCGACCTGGACGAATCTCGGCTGAGCAAACCCGGCGCTCGACTGTTTCGCCGATTTCTGCACTACGCCGAGCACGGCGAGGCGGTGCTCCGCGATGGCGCCACTGAGCCCCGCGTCCTGAACGGATTCGAACAGGATGTCTTAGATCGCCTGTCGGCCGCTGGCCTCGATCCTCGACCCCAGTACGGGGTGTCCGGAGCAACGATCGACTTCGCGCTGCCCCACCCCGATCAGCCGGGGCGAATGGTGCTCGCGGTCGAGGCTGACGGCGCGACCTACCACTCGTCCGGATCTGCCCGCGATCGCGATCGACTCCGCCAGGAGCACCTGGAGCGGCTCGGCTGGCGTTTCCACCGGATCTGGTCGACGCAGTGGTTCCGCGACCCGGAAGGCGAGGTCGGACGTGTCCAGGAAGCGTGGAAAGCCGCCGTCCTGACGGCCGACGCACCAGCGGAGACCCCGGTGACGATCCCCACCGCGGCTGCGCCGGCCGAACGTCGGCGGACCCTGCCACGGCCGAAGTTCCAGCCTGGGCAACCCATCTCCGAGTACCCCCCGCGCGACCTGCTGCGCATCGTCAAATGGGTCAAGAGCGACGGCGTATTGCGGGACAACGAGGAACTTCTGCGTGCGGTGATGGCCGAGTTGGGCTTCAAGCGGCAAGGTCCCCGCATCAAGAGCGCGATCGGCACCGCCATCCAGGCTGCCAGGGAGACACGGTGAGCCGACTCGACCCAAATACCGTGCGCGCGGTCGCTGAGATCATCTGCGACATCGAGGGCCCCTATGAACGGGCCGGCTGGCAGCTGGCCCGGTTCTTCCGGCACGCCAACTGGGAACAGCCGCCCGACTACGACGGGTCGCCCAAGGTGTCCTGGGTCGTCGGGTGTCTGGAGGGTCGGGCCGACGACCCCGCCGCGATCGACCGAGCTCTCTGCCGACTCTGCGATCCGCGGGAGTACCCAGGCGACCCCGACGCCGCGGGAACCATTCGCGACGCGTTGAACAAGTGCCTCGCGCTCGATGGACTGAAAGTCGGCTACGAGGGCGGGCGACCTCGTGTCTTCGAAATCACCCCGCGGCTGGTCGCAGCGGCCGAGACCGCTCCCGTCGTGCTCACCGCCGAGCTCGACCTGCTGGTTGACGACCCGATCAAGCGACGGGTGCTCAACGACCGGCTGAGCGAGGCAGCGACCTGCCGGGAGTACGGCAGCCCGATCGCCGCGATCGTCATGCTCGGCAGCGTCCTGGAGGGGCTTCTGTACGAGGTGATCGCGGCCCGCGACCCAGACGGACTAGACCGCCTGTGTCCCCGACGGCGCGACGGAACACCAGGCGAGCCGAGCCTCGCGCAGCTCATCAGCCACGCCCACCGGAAGGGCTGGTTACAGAAAGACGCGCAGGAGTTCTCCGGACGCCTACGCGGCTTCCGCAACTACGTTCACGCCAGACAGCAATGGGCCAACAACGACTGGCCGGACGGCGACACCGTCCAGATCTGCTGGGACGTAACGATCGCGGCCCTCAACGATCTCGGAGCCAGCGCGCCATGACGGGTGCCCGAACTCCGTCACCAGAACCGCACCGGGCCAGCGCGTTTGTAGTGTCGGCCATTCAGCCCGGGCGGTTGAAGCGGATGTCCCCGTCGATGTCCCGAGCCTGCACCACGCCGCCGTGCACGGTCCCCGAGATCTCGTTCGACACCGCACCCGGTTCCGGTTGGATCGCGATTGCGTCGTCCACCGTCGGTTGCCGCAGCGCCGCCCACACCGCGACACCCACCGCTGCGACCCCCGCCGTTGCCGAAACCAGCGCCCCGATCACCACGGCCCGCGCCGACCCGAGAAAGACAAATGGCACAGCCACCACGACGACGGCCACGCCGGTGCCGAGCAACGCCACCCGCCGAGCACTCATCTGCCCATGATGCCCTTCACCAGCCGACTCCCGTCACAACTCGATACGATCCGATTACCCTGAGCACGCAGCCCTGCCGTCGAGGAATCGTCGTGACCCACGCCTGGAAGCCGGACGAGTCTGCCGCGCTCCTCCGCCGCCTCGGGAGTCCCCCGAGGAACTGGGGACCACCGGCGGCCGAACCGAGTGCCCGGACATCTGGGAACTCGACAACGGTGACGTCGCGGTCGTCGGCCACGACCTGACGCAGTCCTACCGCGACCGCCTCCCACCAGGCCTGCGGATCGCCGCCATCGAGCGTCTCGTGGTGATCCCCCGCTCCACGATCCTGGCGGCCAAGGCGGTCATGCCGGATGCGTGACTTGCTCAACCACGCCCACGGCACGCAGTTGACCAGCGCCGAGTACCGCGCGGACTTCGGCGACCGATTCTGGAACGCCGGCCCCGACGGCTTCTGGAAAATCGAACGCCGCCAAACCTTCCAGGAACCCCGCGACGAAAGCTGGCGCGCCTTCAACACAGGCGACTGGCCGACCGCGCTGCGGCTGATCGAGGAACAACGCCCCGACCTGGAGGCCGAGGGCCGTCGCCTGGCCGAGGAGAACATCGACGCGTTCCGGGTCCGGGTCGTCGAACTCCCGCTGACGCCGTACCTGGCCTGGGAACTGCATCTCCTGCGGCTGGTGGCCGAGACCGCCGACCAGGTCCGCGTCATCGGACCCGAGACCGCCCAGCCCTTCGAACCACTCCCAGAACTGGTGCTGCTCGGCGCGGACGTCACCTACGAAGTCCTCTACGACGACGAGGGCATCGCCGCGGGCGCGGCCCGCTACATCGACCGGGAGCTGACCGCAGCCTGCCGTCAGTCACTTCGCCAGATGTTCGCCACCGGCGAAGACATCCAGACGTTCTTCGAACGCGAGGTCGCACCACTACCCCCGCCGGTCGGATAGCGCGGTCGAGATCTCATGCCGGGACGAGATCGACCCCACGACGACTCCACCAGCTCCGACCTGTCCGGGTCAGCCGGGGACGTCGTCCAAGCCCGCGACGTCCACGGCGGAGTCCACTTCCACACACCGACCGCCCCACCCGCCGGGACACCGCGCCAGCTTCCCGCCGACGTCCGCGGATTCGTCAACCGACACCACGAACTGGGCATCATCGACGCCCTGTGGGCCAGCGACCCGGACGAGCTTCCCCGGACCGGGGTCTATGTCCTCGCCGGCACCGCGGGAGTCGGGAAGACCGCACTGGCGATCCACTTGGCCCACCGCGTCGCCCCTCGCTTCCCCGACGGCCAACTCTGCCTGAACATGCGCGGCTACGACCCCGGCGCACCCCTCACCGCCGCCGACGCACTCGACCGGTTCCTCCGCGCGCTGGACGTCACACCGACCGCGATCCCCACCGACGTGGAAGACCGCGCAGCCCTCTACCGATCGCGCCTGGCCGAACGACGCGTCCTCATCCTCCTGGACAATGTCGCCACCGTCCGCCAAGTCCGCCCGCTCCTACCCGGCACCGCGCACTGCCTCGTCATTGTCACCAGCCGCAGCCGGCTGTCCGCGCCGGCCGTCCGCGACGGCGCCCAACGCATCACCCTCGACGTCCTCCCCGAAACCGACGCCGTCACTCTCCTGGACAACCTGACCAACGCCTACCGCCCCCACGAGGACCGGGAACAGATCACGGAGCTGGCCCGGTTGTGCGCACGGCTGCCGCTCGCCCTCCGCGTCGCCGCGGAACGCGCCGCCAGCCGACCACTGATGCCTATCGACCTCATCCGCGACCTCCGCGACGAATACGCACTCTGGGACGCCCTGTCCGCCGAAGACGACGACGAATCCGACGCCGTCCGCACCGTGTTCGCCTGGTCCTACCGCGCGCTCCCCGAACCCGCCGCACAGCTCTTCCGGCTCCTGGGCCTGCACCCCGGACCACAATTCAGCGCGCCCGCCGCCGCAGCCCTGATCGGAGACACCCTCGGCACAGCACGGCACCTCCTGGACGTGCTCGCCGGAGCGCACCTGATCGACCAGATCGCCCCCGACCGGTTCCAGTTCCACGACCTGCTGCGCGCCTTCGCCATCGACCAAGGCCGCGACGACGCTGGGCCCGGCCGGATCGCGGCCCTCCGCCGGGTCATCACCTGGTACGCCCACACAGCGAACGCCGCCGAATCACGTATCGGAATCCTCGACCTCGCCATCCCGCTTCCCGCGCAGGCCCCAAGGACACCTCCACCGGACTTTGACGCTGAACGCTCGGCTGCCCTCTGGATGGACACCGAGAACGACAACCTTCTGGCGTCGATCCGAGCCGCCGCACGCGAGCCCGAACTCCAAGAACTCGCGTGGCGGCTCGCCGCACTGACCCGCCGCTACTACATGCGCCACAATCTCTTCGACGCCTGGTTCGCCAGCGCTCACATCGGCCTGGACGCCGCCCGAGCCATCCACGACCAGCACGGCTTGGCCGAAATGCACGACAGCCTCGGCATGGCCTACGTCGCGACCCAGCAACTCGACAACGCGATCCGCCATCACACCGCAGCCCTGGACATCCGACGGGATCTCGGTGACCAGCTCAGCGAAGCCGTCTCGCTCAATGCCCTCGGCCTCACCAAACTCCGCGCCCGCCACCTCACCAACGCGGCCAACCACTTCGCCCAGAGCGCCGCACTCTTCGACCAACTCGGCGACGCCTCCTGGCAGGCGTTCGCCCAGCTGAACCTCGCCGGAACCCTGGTCGAGCTCGGCGAGCTCACCCAAGCTGTCGAACTGCTCGAGCAGGCGAGGGCTCAATTCCGCGCTGAGAACAGCGCCGAAGGCGAAGGCAACGCGCTCCGCCTGCTCAGCCGCATCAGCCTCCGCGAAAACACCTTTTCGGATGCGCTGCGCTACGCCCGCGCCGCCGTCGACATCGCAGTTGAGGCAGAGAACCGTATGTGGGAAGGCTTCTGGCTACTCGACCTCGGCGCCGCGCAACTCGCCACCGGCAACACTGCCGACGCCCTGATCAGCTACCAACGCTCCGCCAGCATCCAACGCCGGCTCGGCGACCGAGTCCGCGAAGCCCTCGCACTCAACGGCACCGGCCACATCTACCAACGGTTGGACCGTGTCGACGAAGCCATCAACTTCCACCGCGGCGCCGTACTCATCCTCCGCACCGTCACCGCGGCCTGGAACCTCGCCACCGCCCTCAACGACCTCGCCGCCGCGCTCGTCAAGACCGGCCGCCGCAGCGACGCCGAATCCCACTGGCAAGAGGCGCTCGCGCTTGTCGATGACCTCGCCGACCCCGCCACCGACCAACTCCGAGAATCCATCAGTCGATCGCTGGCAATGCTGGCGCCCGAGTAGCTCACCCCCTCGTTCTTGTTGGGACCCGAGCGCCGCGCGGTGAGCAGTTCGGGCAACAGCGATCAACGGGTCGCGGACCTGCTTCGTTAGCGCTCGCTGCTGTGAGCTCGGTACCGTCCGCAACCGACGATCTGTTGGCTCTAGCAGGCTTGAGGAGGCATAACAGCTTCATCGATGCCGCCGTCGTGTTCGGCGTGCATGCGCGGATAGGGGTCCTCGCGCCGTCGGAAGCAGCGGCGCCGGTCCCCCACGAGGTCGCTCATGCCTGCGCATTCATGGCCGTCGTCTCCCCTGGCTGCCGCCGATCGTGCTTTCGCTCTTCTGGTCCATCCGCCCACTCCACTGGAGTTCGACGGCCGTGAAGTCACCGACCTTCCGCAGGGGCCGGTGCCACTCGATCAGCTTCGCCGCCTGCTACTCAAGCCCGGTACCACCCTCCTTACCCGCGACTCCGTCTGGCGTGAACTCGTCCTCCGCGCTCGCCGAGACGGACCCACCTGGGTCGTCGTCGCAGTCGGCATCGCCATGCCCGGTCTCCGCCGCGCTGCGGGCACGACCGCGGCCGGTTGGCGCGGCGACACGAGCGACCTCGACGCCGAGCTCCTCACAGGCTTCGTCGCCCGCCTCAAAACCATCAATCTCGACGCACCACGGATCTGCGGCCGACTCATCGACGCAGGCGTTCGCGCCGCGCGCAAGGCCCGCGACGCCGAATCCAATGCTCGGGCCATCTCTACTGATACGGCAGGACCAATCGCGCCATCGGACCACCCCGACCTGGTCCTCGCCCGGTCGGTCGCGGCCGGTGTCCTGGATGCCGACGAGGCCAACCTGATCGCTGCGACCCGCCTTGAGCGCCTCACGCTCGCGGAGGCCGGCGCGCGAATCGGAATCGGCGCCGGCCTCGCATCCGCCTGGCGACGTCGGGCCGAACGGCGCCTCGTGACCGCTATCAGCGACGGCGAGTTGTCGCTCGTACCCCTACGCCCCCGGACGACCTGACCTGTTGACCGACCGTTGGGTCCGAACAATCCCGACGGCCTCGTGGTTGGCGCTGGTTCACGCGCCTTGGTGGGCACGACGTCGGACCGACCCCGGGCCGGCGTCAGCGCCCCGGGGATCGGGGCGCGGCCGGCCTGAGTGGCCGTGTTCGCACCCGATCACCCACGGCTGAAAGGAGCAGCGCTCCCACGGCCCCGCCCCGGTCCCCGGCGGCGCGTCCCGCAACCCCACAAAGGAGGAACCGTGTACATCGCCGTCAACTCACTACCGGAGATCATCGCCAACATCACCGTCTGGGTCGTCGGTCTGCTCGTCGGCGTCGCCACCCTGTTCCTGACCATCGGTGGTCTACGCATCATGGCCGCCGGCGGCGACCCCACCGAAGCCGAGAAGGGCAAGAGTGCGATCCGATCGGCGCTGATCGGCTACGCCCTGGCGGTCCTCGCGCCGATCCTGCTGGGGATCGTCAAGTCCTGGCTCGGGGTGTAGCCGTGGGCAGCTGGATCGTGGACTCGCTACTGACCTGGTTCGCCCAGACCGTCGTCGGCATCCTCAACACCCTGTGGGACCTACTGGCCACCACGGTGTTCGTCAGCCCGGACGTCACCGTACTGCCGCAAGTGACGGCCTTTGCCCGGACGAGCACGAACATCGTCAACGGCTGCTACGTGCTGGCGTTCCTCTGGGTCGCGATCCTGGTCGCCGGTCGCGGCACCATCCAGTCCACAGTCGGCCCCGGCGAGCTCATCCCGCGGTTGATCGTCGGCCTGATCGCGGCGAACTTCGCCACCCAGATCTGCGCGGCAGTCATCCAAGGATCCAACGCGTTGATCGTTGCCCTCACCGATCGGCCCATCGCCGGCAACGGGGCCGTGCAGCAACTCAGGGACCTGACGGTCGCGGCACTGACCTCAGACGATGTCACCAGCCCCGGCGGCTTTCTGCTGCTCGCGATCGGCGTGATCATCGCAGTGCTCACCGGGATGCTGCTCGTGCAGTGGATCGTCCGGCTCGGCCTGTTGATCGTCGCCGTCGGTGTCGCGCCGATCGCGCTGGCCCTGCACGGAATACCGCAAACCGACGCTCTGGCGAAGACGTGGTGGCGGACGCTCCTCGGCGCCCTGACCGTCATCGTCCTGCAGGCCGTTGCCCTGCACCTGACGCTGTCGATTCTGCTCGACCCCCAGGCCAACCTGCCGATGCTCGGCCTCGGCGACGACACGGGCGAAGTCATAAACCTCTTCGTCATCCTGTGCCTGCTGTTGGGCATCATCCGCATCCCCGCGCTGATGCGCCGCTTCGTGGCGCAACCCCGCACCTCGACGATCGGGACGATCGTGCGGGTCGCAGTAATCCAGCAGCTGACGCGCAACGCCCAGCGGGTCCTCAGCCGTGCCGTGGCACCGACCCGCGACCGGTCGAACCACGACGGCACCTGGCTACTGCTGACTCGGCCCAGTGCCCAGCGGCCGTTGCCTCGCCCGTCCGGTGCCGGCCCCGGCAGGGTCGGCGTCGCCTACCCCACCGGCCGCCCGGTCCGCCCCTACACCCGCGAAGAACTCGCCGGGGGCGTCGACGTCTACACCCGCGCGCTCAAGAGACGAGGAGACCACCGATGAACCACGAACCCGAAACCAGCCCCCGAGCCCGCATCCCCGCCGACGTCGAAATTCCCGACCGCATCGCGTTCGGCCTTACCGCCCGTCAACTGGCTGTCCTGGCCGTCGCAGGCACTGCCGGCCTTGGCCTGTTCCGAGTCACCGACGGACTACTACCGCCAGCTTTCATTGTCGCCGTTCTCGTTCCGCTGGCCGGCGCGGCGATCGTCCTGGCGCTTGGCAAACGCGATGGCCTCCCGATGGATACCTGGTTGCTCGCCGCGCTCCGCCATCTGCCCGCTCCGAAGCGCTTCGCGCCGCCGACCCAGACTCCCGCATGGGCACCCCACGCTGAGCGGCCACCACGAACGGTGCCGCACCTGCGGCTGCCTGCCGACGCGATCGCCGAATCCGGCGTCATCAACAAGTCGATGGCACTGGTGGCGTGCACGACCGTCAACATCGACCTGCGCACCGCCCACGAACAAGCCGCGCTCCTCGGCGCCTACGGACAGTGGCTCAACAGCCTGACCGCCCCCGTCCAGATCGTCGTCACGACCCAAAGGGTCGACCTTTCCGGCCACGCGCACCGCATCGCGCGCTCCGCCGGCATGCTGCCCAACCGGGCCCTGGCCGGCGTCGCCAACGACTACGCCGCCTTCCTCGACGAACTCGCCGCCCGCCGGGATCCGCTCCAGCGAACCGTCCTCATCGCCGTCACCAGCAGTGGATCCGACGTTCTGCGCCGCGCCGACCACACCGCCTCCACCTTGGCGACGCTCGGCGCCCGCACCGCGGTTCTCGACGGCACCCGCGCGACCGCCGTCCTCACGGCCGCCACCGATCCCTACACCCCATCCGACACGACCTGGCCACGTGCCCGGCCCGGAACGGTACTCACCGGAAGGAGCGCCCCACGATGAAGAATCCAGCCCCGACAATCGAAAACACGCCCCGATACGTCCAGGTCGGCGACGGGTACGCCGCGACGCTGGTCGTGACCGGCTACCCCGCCGAAGTCGGACCGGCCTGGCTCGATCCGCTCTTGGCCTGGCCCGGGCGCCTCGACGTCGTCGTCCACCTCGATCCGCTCCCCGCTCCGGTCGCCGCGACGCAACTGCGGCGCCAACGTGCTCGTCTGGAATCCACCCGCCGCGACGACGCGGCGACCGGGCGGCTGGGCGATCCGCTGACCGACGCCGCCGCCGAAGACGCCGCAGAGCTCGCCGACCGAGTCGCCCGCGGCGAATCCAAACTGTTCCGCGTCGGCCTCTACCTGAGCGTCCACGCCCAGTCCGTCGACGAACTTGACGACGCGGTGGCAGACGTGCGCGCCACCGCGGCGTCGATGCTGTTGGACACCCAACCAGCCACCTGGCGGCAACTCCAGGGCTGGACCACCTGCCTGCCCCTGGCCACCGACGGCCTGAACATGCGACGGGTCATGGACACCGAGGCACTCGCCGCGATGTTCCCCCTCGCGAGCCCGGACCTGCCCGCACCGCTACCGGGAGAACCAGCCGCCGCCGGCGGCGTGCTCTACGGCCTCAATCCCGCCTCCCACGGCGTCGTCTGGTGGGACCGGTGGACCCAACACAACGCCAACAGCGTCGTGCTCGCCCGCAGCGGCGCCGGCAAGAGCTACCTCGTCAAGCTCGAGATCCTCCGGTCACTCGCCGATGGCGTGCACGTCTCGATCATCGACCCGGACAACGAATACCTCCGCCTCGTCGACGCCGTTGGCGGCGTCACCCTGGCCCTCGGCGCCGAAGGCGTCCGCCTCAACCCGCTCGACATCCCACCCGGAGACCGCCGACCGCAGGCGCGCACCTACCGCGCGTTGTTCCTGCACACCCTCATCGCCGTGCTCCTCGGCCACCAGCCGCCGCCCACCGAACGCGCCGCGCTCGACGGCGCAATTAACACCGCCTACAACAACGCCGGAATCACCAACGACCCGGCGACGTGGCGACGCCCAGCACCGCTGCTCCGCGATGTCGCCGACGCGCTCACCGCGCAGGACACCGCGGCCGGAACCACGCTCGCCGCACGACTCGCGCCCTGGACCACCGGCTCGTTCCGGCACCTCTTCGACGGCCCGACCACCACCGTGCCTAGCGGGCAGCTGGTGTGCTGGTCGACCCGTCAACTGCCCGATGAGCTGCGCGCCCCCGGCATGCTGCTCGCGCTCGATGCGATTTGGCGGGACGTCGACACACCCGTCACCGCCGCCCCGCGCAGGCTCGTCGTGGTCGACGAGGCCTGGACGCTGCTCCGCGACGGCGAGGGCGCCCGGTTCCTGGCCCGGCTGGCGAAGTCCGCGCGCAAGCGCCGGGCCGGGCTCGCCGTCATCACCCAGGACGTCGGCGACCTGCTGGGCTCCGAGCTCGGTCAGATCGTCATCGCCAACGCGGCGACCCAGATCCTGCTGCGCCAAGCCCCGCAGGCCATCGAGCTCGTCGCCGACGCCTTCGGCCTCACCGGCGGAGAAGCCCGGCAACTGCTCAGCGCCGGCCGCGGCCAGGGACTGCTGCTCTCCGGAACCCACCGGGTGGCCTTCGACGTCGTCGCCTCTCCCCGCGAACACCAGCTCTGCACCGGTGACCTGGAGCTCTCATGATCGCCGAGCCGCTCCCGGCGCCCTCGCAGTGGGCGCTCGATGTCGCCGAACACCTGTGGCCCTGGATCGTGGCGCTCGTCGTCGTCGGTTGGGCTGCCCGGACGCTACGCATCCGACAACTACACCGACGGATGACCCGCCACGCTCACCTCGTCCACATCAATCCGCCGCCCGAAGTCGATCCCGCCGGGGCATCCGCGTTCTGGGCCGCCATGACCGGAATCCTGTACGCCAGGCTGCGCCGCCGGCTTCGCGACGGCCGGGCCCACATCGGTCTGGAATACCGCTGGTCCGGTCGCAAACTGTCCCTCTGCCTGTGGCTGCCTGCCACCGTGCCGACCGGCCCCGTGCAAGCCGCCGTCCGCGGCGCTTGGCCCGGAGCGACCTGCACCGTCACCGACGCCGACCCACCCCTGCCCCTCGACGCAATCGACGCTGGCGGCGCGCTCACTCCGGCGCTGCCGCCTTGGTATGCGCTGAAGACCGACCACGACAACGACCCGCTGCGGGTTCTGCTCGCGACTGCGTCCGGCCTGCATGCCGCCGAATCCATCTGTGTACAGGTTCTCGCGCGCCCGGCCACCGCGCGGCAGACCCGCCGGCTTCGCGCCGGAGTGGAAGGCCTGCAGACCGGTCGGACACCCCGGTGGGCGTTCGACCCGGCAGCTTGGCTTCTGATCGTCTTGGACGTGGTCGGCGAGCTCGTCGGACCGACCAGGCGTCAGGCCGCGCCCGCACCGCGTCGGCCGCAGCTCGACCGTCGCACTGCTCTCGACAAGCTCACCGAGCCGCAGTGGGAGGTCGCGCTCCGCTACGGCGTCACCCACACCAACCCCCGCAGGGTCGATCCCGATAACCTCCGCCCGCGGCTGGCCACGCTGGCGCACGGCGTCGCATCCGCCTTCAGCTTCTGGACCAGCCGCAACCACCCGCGCCGCATGCGCCTACGACGCCCCGCCACGGTGCTGGCCGGCCGCTCGCTGCGCTCCGGGTTCTTGCTCTCCACCACCGAACTCGCGACGCTGGCGACATTGCCGCAAGACCTCGCGGTACCCGGCCTCGACCGCGCCCGAGCCACCCCGCGGCCCGTACCGACCGCAGTACCCACCGGCGGACGCGACACCAAGGTCCTCGGCCGAGCCGAACTCGGCGGCCACGCCGTCGCGCTGCCCGTGGCCGATGCCCGCCAACATGTGCACGTCCTCGGCTCCACCGGCTCCGGCAAAAGCACGCTCCTGCTGAACATGATTCTCGACGACATCCACGCCCGCCGCGGCGTCGTCGTCATCGACCCCAAGGGCGACCTCGTAGTCGACCTGATCAACCGGATCCCGCCGCAGCACGCTAAACGCCTCGTACTCATCGACCCCGACCAGCCGACCGGCGTCACCCTCAACCCGCTCTCCGGCGGGGACCCCGACCTCGCCGTGGACAACGTCGTGTCGATCTTCGGGCGCATCTTCGCCAAGCACTGGGGACCGCGGATGGACGACGTCCTGCGGGTCGCGTGCCTGACGCTGCTCCGCAAAAACGACGCCCGGCTGACGCTCATCCCACAACTGCTGCAGGACCGGCCGTTCCGCCGCACCTACACCGCAGACCTCGACGACCCGGAAGGCCTGCAAGGCTTCTGGGACTGGTACGAGACCGCGCCCCTGCCGCTGCGATCCCAGGTCATCGCTCCCCTGCTCTCCCGCCTGCGCAACGTCCTACTCCGTCCCTTCCCCCGAGCCACCTTCGGATCCCCACGCAGCTCCTTCGACATGCGACGCGTCCTCGATGGCGGCATCCTGCTCGCCCGTCTCCCCAAAGGGCAGGTCGGCGAGGACACCGCGAGGTTGATGGGCTCGTTCGTCGTCGCCTCCGCCTGGCAAGCGGCCACCGGTCGCGCACGCCTGCCGGAGACCGACCGGCGCGATGCCTTCGCCTACATCGACGAGGCACACAACTTCCTCAACCTGCCCGGCTCGGTTGACGACATGCTCGCCGAGGCCCGCGGCTACCACCTCGGCCTGGTCCTCTCCCACCAGAACCTCGCCCAGCTACCCCGGGAAACCCAGCTCGCGATCTCAGCAAACGCACGACAGAAAGTGTTCTTCAACTGCGCTCCCGAGGACGCCCGGCAGCTCGCTCGTCACACCCAGCCGGAGCTCGAGGAACACGACCTGTCGCACCTCGACGCGTTCCAGGCCGCCTGCCGGCTCGTCATCGGCAACCGCGAGACCGCCGCATTCACCCTGCGCACCAATCCACCCAAGGCCGTCGTTGGCGACGCGGACGAAGTACGTCGAGTCTCCGCCGGCTCCGTGCCCAGCCCTTGACCCGTCCCAACCGGCAGCCCTACCCCTGGTCGGCCAACTGCCGGGGGCACGGCTAACCCTGCCCAGCCAACACCGCAGCTAGGAGGCTGCATGGTCACCCGCCGCCCGCCCCGACACTCCCCCGGAGGGGAGCTTCCTGCGGGGAGTCAGACGACGCTCCTCGAGATCGACCGTCGTCTGACTCCCCGCGATCACACCATCGCGCTGCTTCTCGAGGACCACACCACGCTGACCACCGATCAGCTGACCTCCGTGCTCTTCGATGCCGCTAGCACGGCCAGGCATCGGCTCCATCTGCTGCGCCGCATCGGGTTCATCGATCGGTTCACCCGCAACTATCCCGGCTCAAACCAGCCGATCTGCTGGCTACCGGGGCTGCTTTCGTCGCGGTACGTCGCGCTGACCCGCGACGAGAACCCGCCCACGCTGAAAACGCTCCGGGAGCGACAGGATCGCGTCTACTCCAGCCGAATTCTTGACCACACGCTCGCGACGAATGCGTTCTTCACTGCGCTGCTCGCCGACGGCCGCCGTCGCTCCGAAGGTGGTCTGCTTCGGTGGTGGTCCGAGCGCCAGACCGCTGCCCGGTTCGGTCGGCGCATTAATCCGGAC